>NZ_JAYVPL010000130.1:0-14843 GCF_043757465.1 Armatimonas sp. | reverse complement strand
TTGACCTTGTTTCACGGTTGGTTCTCCCGAGGCGGGCAAGCCGCCTCTTGTCAGGATACCAACTCATTCACTGGACCAGTTTTTGGGGGGCAGCGCACTACTGCCTCTTTTATTGCGTCGGTTCTGCGTCGATAAATCATCCTCGTCATTGTCCCACATACAGTTACTACTCCTAATTCTCGCGACGTGAGGTGCATTATACTAACTAAATTACTACCCAAGGTTTTGATACAAAAAATCGAACAATGACAGGGAACTATCATCTGGCATGGTTGACACGTCGCCCATTGGCACATCGAAACGCCCTGTAAAGTTTACCTTCACGTCCGGCGCGATATGCGCGTGGTGTGCCATCACCAGAGATGGATGCGATATTGCATTGAAGGGATCGGTGTCGGCGAGATGCTCTTGCACATCGGAAAATCCGTCACCATCGCTGTCGAGACCATTTATGTGAGGATGATCTCCCGCATTGAACGGATCCGTTCCCGAAAAATGCTCCACAGCGTCGGAAAATCCGTCGCCGTCCGAATCAGGGGTGTTACTGTCATGGGTGAGATGGAAATGATCTGGTGAGGCGTGATCGTCGTGCCCAACTGGGTCGTGATGCGGCTGAAAAAGTGAATCGAATAACATGAGAACCTGCCTTTACGAAAGTTGTATCACAATCAAAACGAAGTGTAGTTCTTGTGACGAAGGGAGTATAGCACAACTTAAGCCAACCGGGTTAATGCCCATCCATTATGGCGCGAATGTCACGCGGCGGTAGATGTCGGAAAGGGGGAGGCTGAGCGAGAGCGCGGGGAGCTCGGCGGTGGTGTCTAGGCCCGTGAACTCGCGGACACGCCAGCTATTGCCCTCTTCGCGTGTCCAGACTTCCACCCACGGACGGTCTTGCGCTACCAAGCAAAGGCTCTGAAGCGACTCACGCTGGCGGTAGAGGCGGGCTTTTTCACCCAGATCGTAGTTCAGGGTGGAGTTGGAGAGAACCTCGAAGATAGCGCTGGGATTGACAAGGGTGTCCACTTCGGAGTCCGTGAAGACGGGCGTGCCACAAACCACCGTTAAATCAGGATAGACATAGCGGCTACCTGAAAGCTGGACGCGCACATCGGAGGTCATCGGTTCGCAATTTTCTGCGGAAAGCTGATTTTCCAGGGATCGCAAAATGCTACGAACTATCCGATCATGTTCAATTGAAACACCAGGCATGGGGAGCAACTCTCCATCAATATACTCGCTCTTGGCTTCTGCAAGGCGCTCCTGAACCAGGTATTGAGCTGGAGTCAGCGTCTCGGTGAGCACTGGGGCACGTTCGGCTACGGGCATGATCGTATTGTATCAGGCTGAGGTATTATGCGATGAAGAGGTTAAGTTACGATGACGATTCGCGAGCGGACAGAGCAGTGGGAGCGGGAGTTTCTTTCGGAGTTTGCCACCAAGTCAGCGGACTCACGGGGGCGACTGCGACCTGAGGAACCCGACCCGATCCGTACGGTGTTCCAGCGTGACCGTGATCGCGTGCTACACTCCAAGGCGTTTCGGCGGCTCAAGCACAAGACACAGGTCTTTCTCGATCCCGAGGAGGATCACTACAGAACGCGCCTAACCCACACGCTCGAAGTGGCGCAGATCAGCCGAACCGTGGCGCGGGCGCTGCGGCTCAACGACGATCTTGCGGAGGCGATTGCGCTGGCCCATGATCTGGGGCATCCGCCGTTTGGACACGAGGGGGAGCAGGCCCTGGATGAAGTGGTGCGCGAGTACGCTCCCGAGATGCATTTTTTACACTACGAACAGAGCCTGCGTGTGGTGGATGTCCTAGAGAAAAACGGCCAGGGGCTGAATCTGACACACGAGGTGCGGATGGGGATTGTGAAGCACTCCAAGGGCCGCGCCGATCTCTTTGACAATACCGCGCCGGAGCCGCCGGGCGAGGACGATCCCCCGCTGGAGGCGATGTGCGTGCGTATCTGCGATAGAGTGGCCTACATCAACGCCGATATTGACGACGCGTTTCGGGCGGGCGTACTGCGTCCACAGGACATCCCGAGCGAGGTCTACGAAGTGCTGGGGCGCACGCATGGCGAGCGCATCTCGACCATGGTGCAAAACGTGGTCGAGTGCTCCATTGATAAGCCCTATGTCACGATGGGCGAGCCGTTTCTCTCCGTCACCAACCGGCTGAAAGACTTCATGTTCGCCAATGTCTATGTCCACAAGAGTGCCGCCAAGGCCGAGCTCTCCAAGGGCACCGCACTTTTAAAGCAGCTCTTTCGTCTCTACATGGAGTTCCCCGAGCAGATCCCCGATGGCCGCGCCGACAGCTCCATGGAGACCTCTACCCGCGCTTTAATTGTCATGGACTATATCGCCGGAATGACGGATCGCTATGCCGGAGAGCAGTTTATCAAGCACTTCTTCCCCCGTGACTGGCGGCGTGAGTAAAACGCAGAGGTTGGTCGAGGCGTCCCTGCGCTTGCTCCTGAGCGGGCTGTGCCTGGCGACGTTTTTTGGCTTTTGTGGCCGCTGGAGTTGGGGGCTTGATTTGTTCTCTCACTTCCGTGTGGTCTATGTTTGGCTGTTCGCACTACTCGCTGGCTGGTTTCTCTGGCGTAAGCAACGCCGCTGGGGTGGCGTGGCGCTGTTTTTCTTTCTGGTGAACTTGGCGACTCTCTGGCCATATCTGGTTCGTCCGACGCCCGAGCCGATTTCTCCAAGCGCCACGCGCCTGAAAGTGTTCCATGCCAACTTGTTGGTGACGAACACCAAGCACGAGCGGGCTTTGAAGCAAATCGCCGACGAGAACCCGGATATTGTGGCTCTGGCGGAGCTGACGCCGGGTTGGTTTAAGGCGCTGGAACCGCTGAAGAAGACCTACCCGTATTTCGTGCGCAATCATAGCGGGGATCGGTTTGGGCTGGGTGTCTGGAGCAAGCTGCCAATGACGGGCGAGGCACTCTACCTTGGAGCCGGGGCGCGCTGCTCGGTGTTGGTGCACGTGAGCCTGCCGACTCACCAAACCCTGACGCTGCTCTACACGCACCCCTGGCCGCCCGCGAGGTCGAAGTGGGTGACGGAGCAAAAACGCCAGCTTGCCGCCGTCGCTGAGCAGATAGCCGCCGAACCGGGGCCGAAGCTACTGCTGGGCGATCTCAATGCAACGCCGTGGAGCTATCTCTTCCGACGGCTGGAGCACGATTCGGGCTTGCGAGACACGGAGCGCGACGGTGGCATCGCCTTTACCTGGCCGGAGCAGCTCCCGATCCGCATCCCGATTGACCACTGCCTCGTGTCGAAGGAAATTAGGGTTCTGGGGCGCCACGCGGGCCGCGCGACGGGCTCGGATCACCTGCCGCTGATTCTGGAGCTGGCGCTCCGATGAACTCGGATAGATCGCCCCGGTTCATCGGGGCGATCTATCGGGGCGATAGTATCGTCTCCCAGCGCGCGGCGTGCGTGTCGTCGTAGTGCTCGGGCAGGAAGCCCAGCTTAAGATAGGTCTGGAGCGCGGGAATCCGAAAGTCTTGCGTCTCTAAAACCGCGCTGGTACAGCCCATCGCGTGGAACTTGTGGAGCACGGCCAGGGTGATAAGTCGCCCAAGGCCTTTGCCGCGAAAGCTCTGGTGTGCCCCGACCCAGTGCAAGTAGCCCGCACCTGGAAAACGTTCGGACTGGAGCCGTGCCGATGCCGTGGCAGCAAAAACGCCCGTGGATTCCTCGATCAGCACCAGGGTTTCTTTCACGGTCAGATCCACAAAGAGCGCATTGTGAGTTTTGCTTGGGGTCCAGATCAGCTCGGGAAATGCCGCCGAGAGCAGGCACGCCAGCTCGGGCAGCTCGGCGGCGGTGATGGAGCGCAGAACAAAACCCTCGGGCAAGTTGAGTGTGGGGAGGTCGGTTAGTTGCGCACGGCGCATGCGCAGATGGGAGAGTTCAGGCATAGCTCAGAGGTTTCTCGCGAGGGTTGCGGAAGTCGGGGACGCGTAGCGGAGTGCCGCCATTGGTAATCGAGACCTCGGAGAGAATATCGCACGCGGTCCAGGTGAGTGCGTCGTAGAGACCGCAGTTGGGCGCGGCTTCTCCAAGGCAGGCGCGAATAAAATCACGCGCCACAAAGTAGTCGCCGCCGCCGTGGCCTGCGGCAAGCGCTTCGGGGGGCGGGTTGCGCCAGTCTTCAGGAAGATGTTCGTAGAGTTCGGTGACGGGCTGCCACTTGCGGTCTGAACCGTCCTCGCTCGCACCCAGCCAGATGTGGCCGGGCTGACCGGGAAATCGCGCGGCTTCGTAGACCCCGAGGGTTCCCTGGAGGCTGTAGTAGCTCGGCAGGTGCGGGCGGTTGGAGAGCATGTCGAGGCGGATTTTGATTAATTTGCCACTGGCGAGCTGCACCAGCATCAGACAAGTGTCATCGTGCGGGTGCTCGTGGTCGGTGTGGACTCCTGTGCCGTGACAGCTTATCGTGGCGATGCGCTCGTTAGGGTCGGCGGCGAGAAACCACTGCATCACCGGGCCAAGCGAGTGTGTTCCGTAGGTGCAGCCGCGCCGCCCCACTTGATAGACCGAGCGCCAGGTCGGGGAGCCATCGGGGTTATGGTGGTAGTGCCGAATCTCATGGAGATACTCGCCCTCGCCAAAGTAGGGAACTCCGAAAAGCCCTTGTCGCACCAGCTCACGAACCAGCACCACGTCTTTGCGGTAGCAGTAGTTCTCCGCCATCGCGTAGACGGCGCTGCTACGCTCCGCCGCATTGAGCAATCGCCAGCACTCATCGAGTGTCACGCAGGCGCTCACTTCCGACAGAACATGCTTGCCTTGCTCCAGCGCCAGAATGCTCTGCTCCGCATGGACATGCATCGGTGTCGAGACCACGACGGCGTCTATATCTACCGCATCCAGCATCGCCGCAAACTGCGTGTATCGTCCCACAATCGCATGCGCACTGGCATTGCGCTCCAGCACCTCTGGATTCGTATCGCACAGCGCCGTCACTTCGACTCCTGGAAGCGCACGAAACGCCTTCAGAAACGCCAGCCCTCGCTGCCCCGCGATTCCTATCTTCAGCATGGGGCTATTTTACCCGTTAGGTCCGTGTTACGGTGGTTTTTTGTGGCGCTTGAGAAGCTCGGTGCAGGCATCTTGAAGCTGCTGCTGACGCTCCTGGGAGAGGGGAGCGGCGGGGGTGTTGCGGAGAGAGATCAGGCGCTCGCGAAGAGTCAATAGTGACTCCAGAGCAGCGCGGCACTGGTTGCACTGCGAGAGATGCAAGTCAACATAGCGCCGCAGCAAGCTCGAGAGCCTCTGGTCGGCGCGGGCGGTGAGCAGCGCTTTCATGTGCCAACAGGGACTCATGGTGAAACCTCTTGAATGGGTTGAACGGGAAGCCAGCCGTGCTGATGGGCACAGGGCAAGAGAGTTTGATGAAGAAGCTGGCGGGCGCGAAACAGACGAGAGCGGACGGTTCCCAGGGGAATTCCCAGCGCCCGTGCCGCCTCGCCGTACTCCAGACCCTCAATATCCACGAGGAGAACCGCCGCTCGAAGGCTGTCGGGGAGAGCCGCGAGGGCGCACTCCAGCGGTTCATCCATTGTCCGTAAGAGAGCGGTGTCCTCCGCCGCATCTACCGTTAGCGATTCGAGCGCCGTATCCGTATCGCCGCCTGCGCTCCATTTATCGCGACGCTTCTGACTGAGAAAACGGTTGGTCAGAATGCGCATCAAGTAGGCACGCAGGTTGCCCTCATCGCGGTAGTCGTCGCGCAAAAACGCCTCTAAAGCGCGGATCAGAGTCTCTTGCACGAGATCCTGCGCCGGGTCCTCGTTGCCACGGGTGAGGCGACGGGCGAGCCGGAGCAAGTCCGTGGTCTGCTGCTGACAACAGGTGACAAACGCTTCCGGGGAGAGCGGCGTGCTGTGTTTGTTTCGTTGCCAGGGCAGACGTGCAAAGAGAATTCTCACGTCATCTCAACATTCTGAAGGGATCGAAAAGTTCAATCCCCTCAAATTTATTTTTATTTCAGTGTCCGGCGGCGCTTGAGTCCAAGTAGTCCGATCCCCGCCGCGACCAGAAGCAAGGAGCCTGGCTCGGGCGCGGAGCTCACCGCGAAGGAAATTCGGTAGATGTTCTGGGCGTTGCTTGGTAAGAGGGTGCTATCGAAGAAATACCCTGCACTGGTTTGTAGCCCGTTGTAGGTGCTGAGCTCGCTTCGATCAAAGGCGATCAGACCATTTTCAGGAGTCCTCGCGCTGTTATTGCCTCCCACGAGAAAGGCTGCGGCTAGAGCATCTGCAATCTCTGAGTTGGCATCCCAGATTTGCCCTGCCGTCTGGGTAATTGTGGTAATTGCTAAGCTGCCATCAGGGTTGAAGAGCGGGAAGGCCATGGGATTATCGTTGCCCAGAAACAAGTCGTTGCTTGGGATGACCATGTTGGCAAACGTGAAGAAGCGATTATTGACGGACATCGTATCCACGATGAACGTATTTGCAGCTGTCGCACCCGGAAGAAGCGCACCACCCACAGAGCCACGTACAGAACCGGGGTCGGCCAGAGCGAAGGCTGGGAACCAGTCCGAACCACTGCCCCCTTCGGCGATGGAAATGATAGCTGCACCCGCTGTTGTACCAATGTTAAAGGAATCAAAAGTTCCATTGCCAAATCCGAGTCGCAGAGGAGCGAAACTGATACTGTTGGTGGGAGCAAGGTTCTGAATGGTGACTGTCACCGCCATTAATCCTGCACGGGCGGGAGAGGCGATACCCACGAGAGCTAAGAGACCGAAGCCGATGATATTACGGCCTATCTTTGTTGAAAACATTACATAATCCTCATTTAGAACGAGTTGAGATGCACCGCAGACTTTTGATCTTTGTTGCTGTTCATTAGGGAAACTCATGGGCAATACTAATAGTTCACTGGATCGGGTATATTTTTGCCAAGGAAAATCCTTATGAGCGAAATCACCATCCGACCTATTGACATCCGAAACATCTCCGACGACGACGCCCGGGCGTCGCATGTGCTCCGCGTGGCGCTTGCGGCGGAACGTGTCCCCGACGATCCCGTGCCCAAGTGGGAGGACACACTGGGACAGCTTCGGAGCATTCCCCCGTTTGTGGATGTCTGGGTCTGGGCCGTAGAGCGTGATGGGGAGACTCTGGGAACCGCCGATCTTGGGGTGATGCGCACCGACGAGAACCAGCACCTGGCACAGTTCGATATCAAGCTCCTCCCTGAGGCGCGGCAGCAGGGAATCGGGAAACGATTGCTCAAAGAGATCATTGCGGTGGCGGATCAGGAGAAACGAACCCTCCTCATGACCAGCACGTCCAGCACCGTTCCTTCTGGTGAGGCGTTTCTCACGCGCATCGGAGCGAGTGTTGGGCTGGAGTCGCATGTGAACCAGCTCAAGCTCTCTGAGATTTCCCACGGGCTTTTGGACACTTGGACGAGCGAGCTGGCTGAGGGCTTTACGCCGGGGCTCTGGGAAGGGCCGTATCCCGAGGAAAGTATCGAGGAGATTCTCCAGCTCTTTGAAATCTTCAACACCGTGCCACGCGGCGAGCTATAAGTAGACGACTTCAAGCTGACACGGGAGCAGCTCCGCCAGCAGGAAGAGTCGCGTGCCAAGCGCGGGGTTCAGCGCTGGAGCCAGTTTGTGCGCGACAGTGCGACCGGCAAGATCGCGGGCTTCACGGAGCTGATGTGGAACCCGCACAAGCCGACTTTCGCCCACCAGGGAATCACCGCGGTCTGGCCGCAGTACCGAGGCAAGCGCCTAGGCCGCTGGCTCAAAGCCGAGCTGCTCAAAAAGCTCCAGGCCGAGCGCCCCGATGTCACGATTGTCCGCACCGAGAACGCCGACAGCAATGAGGCGATGCTCAAGATCAACACGGAGCTAGGCTTCAAACCCTATCTGGCCGAACACGTCTGGCAAGTGCCCACCGAGACGGTGAAGGCGTATCTCTCTTCCGCGGGTTAATGCCCCCCCAGAAACCGCCGTGTTGGGCCGGGGTACGGAACCCCTTTGCCTTTCACGCTCTCCCAGATCACGCGGTTCAGAGTCTGCTCCTCCGCTTCATCGAGTTGGTCGGGTTCGTCTAGGTCCATCTCCGCAGAGTCTTTTGCTGCCTGCGTCCCACCAGGGTTCTTGGCATTGAGGTCTATCTTGGGCGAGCGGCAGGCGTAGGCGGTGAGATCCGCTTTTGTGCCAAAGCTGGCCCAGAGCGGGGTGGCGTTGGCATCGAAGACGGAGAGCGGCGGGACATTTAAGATCAGCTCCATCGAGCGCAGGAACGAGCAGGTGGTGTAGAACGTCGAGTCCACGCGACCAGTGCGGGTGTAGGGCGAGACCACGAGGCCCACAGTGCGGTGGGCATCCACGTGATCCGGGCCGTTCTGGGCATCGTCCTCAATCACGAAGATCGCCATCTTGGGCCAGAACTTGCTCTTGCTGCACGCCTCGACAATCTTACCGAGTCCTTGATCATTGGACGCGACACAGGCTTTGGGCGTGAACGCCCCGGCTGTTGCCCCGCGCGTGTGATCTTCGGAGAGGGCCATGACCATGAACTTGGGGAGGCTATTGCTCTTCTCGAAGTCCGCCAGCTCCTTGATAAAGATATCGGCGGCTTTGTAGTCGCGCTCGCTCTTGCCACGCGCTTTTGCCCACTCCTCACTCTGGTTCTTGTCGGTGTGGTAGTAGTAGGTGCGAAAGCTCACCCCAGCACGCTGGCAGGCATCCCAGATCTTGCCTGAGGGGGTCTTGGCGAGCGGATCTCCAAAATCACCGCCTTTGAGGGGAGGCGCACCCTTGCCACCGTACTGGGCGGGCCAGGTGCGCTGCATGAAGTCCGGCACAAGGCCCGCATTGCTCCAGTGGTGGCCGTCCACACTCACTTCCCCGGAGCAGTAGAGGTTGTCCAGTGTCACAAACTCCCGCGCGAGGGCATGGTGGTTGGGCGTGACATCCTCGCCGAACAGACAGAGTTTCTTATCCCCGTTGCCTTTTTCTAGGTCCCCGAGCACTTGGTCGTAGGTTCGGTTCTCCTTGATGATGTAGAGCACGTACTCAATAGGCGATTTCCCCCCGAGCTTGCTGGGAATGGCGCTACTGCTGGGCTTGGGTGGGCTCACTTTGGGCATGTTGGCGAGGCACTTACGGGTATGCACCGCGAGCTGCGCCGCATCGGGCGTCTCTACCGTGGAGACGATTCCACTCAGCAGGCTGGCGATATAGGGAAAGCCGCGTGCGTACTCGGGGTCGGGGTTCTCGCTGGGGTTCGGGCCGGTGCCGACTCCCTTGCTGCTGCCAATAAAGAGCTTCTTGCCATCCAGCGAGCAGGTCACGGTGGTTGGGTAGTGTGCGGTGGGAATAAATCCGCTGACCTTGCTCCCGCCCCGGCGCTCCGTGGCGATCACGGCCACGGCGTTGATGTCCGAGCAGGCCACGTAGAGTGTCTTCTCATCCGGCGAGAGCGCCAGCGCCGACGGCGTGGCTCCGGGCGCGGACTGAAGCGAGAGCCGCGTGACGATTTTCTCAAGGAGCGGCGAGTCCTCGTCGCGAATAGACGCCGAGACATCGAGATTGGCAAAGTCAAACACCGAGACACTATCGTCGTTGCCGCAGGAGACAAACAGCCGCCCGTCCGAAGCCAGCAGCAGATCGTTGGGGTGGGCACCCACTTTCAGGGTTCGTTTGGTCTCCAGTGTCTGCGCGTCCAGCACCAGAACCCGCGCCGTGCCCCAGAGCGCACAGAGGAGATACTTGCCATCCGCCGTCAGCTTCAGCGCCCCGGGCTTGGCTCCTTCCTCCAGCTCGCGCTCCACACGCTCAGTGCCCTCCGTACTGAGTGCCACGAGCAGGTCGCTGGCTAGGTCGGCGGCGTAGAGACGCTTGCCGCTGGGAGCCAGTGCGATCCCGCCAAGATAGACCCCGCTTGTCCGACGGTTCTTCTTCACGCCTGCCGCCACGGGCTTTGCTTCGAGTACAGTTAGCGGAGCCCCGGGCGCGTAGCTCCCATCGGCTTGTTTACGGAGCACTTGAATCAGCCCGGAGTTACCGCCGCAGATAAACAGAGTCGCGCCATCGGGTGACCAGGCGAGTCCGGAGTGCGTGCGGCCAAACTTCACCTGCTGCTTCAGTGCGCCTGTCGCGGGGTCAATCAGGCTCACGCCGTGCGCCGCGCCGCCACCGTTGGTCACGGCTAGTAGCTGCCCATCAGGCCGTAGCGCCGACGAGAGCAGCGTGTCGCCGAGCTTTGCGTGGGCCGTTCCCGCCGGAGAGATCGTCCAGCCCGTCGCCGGGAGCTTCAAAGAGCCCCCCTTGAGCACATCCAGCTTTTGCTGCGCCACCAGCGCCGTACTTCCCCCAAGAATCAAGGCTCCACACAGAGCCAGCGTGCGTTTTTTCATGATGTCCCGATTGTAGCGCAAGTCGAGGTCGAATAGATTAAATCCCTGTGTGACTCTTTTTCAGGTTTTCAATTCCCAGGTAGCTCTGGAATATCGCTAGAGCGTGTCGTTCGGATGGCTTGGACGATCCGTCCTTGGAAGATCACAAACGTGCCCGCGAGCTGAAAGACATCTCCTACGGGCAAGCCGCCCCCGTTGCGCCGAGCCATCACGCGACCTTTGCGCCAGAAGCGTGGCGTGAGAAACTCAGAGAGGCGCATCTGCTTCAGGCCAAATGCTCGGTAGAGCTTTTTTGCCGGGTCGGAGAAGCGCGGTAGATCACCGAGGCCGTAGTGGGTGAAGAACGGTGCCGCCTGGGCCTCGCTCGCCATATGGACCAGCGCGATCTGTACCCCCGTCGCCTCAATGCCCTTGCGCCGTGTGGATAGAATCGTCAGCACTTCGCGACAGAAGGGGCAGCCTAGGTGGCGCGTGAAGACGAGCATTGTTGGTGTGCGCTCCGAGAGTGCGCCCAGGCTCTCGCCCGTTTGGGCTTGTGCGTCCAGAGTGGGGGTGTCCAGTAGTGTGCCTTGCATAGAATCTCTCTAGGGAGTTACACGGATTCTCCGTCCGTAGTTCCTACCAGAGACGTGTGACGGGGAAGCTGTCCAGAACGGCGTCAACACTGACGAGGAGCACGCCTTCGCAGATGGCTTGGGCCACGAGAAGGCGGTCAAAGGGGTCACGGTGCGCCTGGCTGAACTGACCAGCCTGGTGTTTGATGCTCATCTCCCAGATACTGATAGGGCTGACGAGGAGGGAGTTCTGTGGATATTCGAGAAGCTCACGAACCGTTTCAGAGAGTCGTTCGGGTGCTCCGATAGCCCAGGCTAGCACATGCGTATCAAGGAGTCGTCGGTCGGCTCGGTCAGGTTACTGGTGAAGACGATAGGATAAAACCCCAGTGTGCGCTTTTTAGGAGCCATCGGCAGTGCGACAAGTTGTGCCACGGGAGTGCCGTAGCGAGCGATGGTCACTTCCTCGCCGCGCAAAACCGCCTCGATCAGCCGCGAGAGGTGAGTTTTGGCTTCGTGTAGGTTGTAGGTAGACATAGATCTAGTTTACTTTTGTTGGTTTACTTTTGCAAGGTGGTTTGCAGGTAAAATGCACTATGCTCCGCTCTCTTCTCGCTCTCCTACTTTTTTGCCTTGCTCTGCCAACTCTTGCCCAGACCGATGACTCGCTGGCACGGGTGAAGGCGCGTGGAGTGCTTAAAATCGCCACCGACGCGACCTATCCGCCTTTTGAGTTCATGGAAAGCGACAAAGTAACCGGCTTCGATGCCGAAATTGCGCAGGAGCTGGGGCGTGAGCTGGGTGTCCAAGTGGAAATGATCTCGATGGAGTGGTCGGGGGTTTTTGCCGCCGTGGAGACGGGCAAGTGCGACCTGGTGATGTCGGGCGTGACTATTACTGCGGAGCGCAAAAAAGGCAATGGCTTCACGCGGCCCTACTTCCTCTCCGGACAGATCCTGGCCCGTAGGAAAGGGAGCACGTTTGCCAAGCCAACGGACATGCTGGCTCAGGGACGAACGGCGGCGGTGCAGGCGGAGACGACGGGGCAGTTTGCGATGCAGAAGGCGGGGGTTCCCAAGGAACAACTGCATAAGTTCGATGCCCTCCAAGACGCGCTGCTCGATGTGCGCAACAGCAAGTCCGATGTGGCTGTCGGGGATGAACCGGCGCTGGCGGAGATCATCCGCAAGGGCTACCCGGAGCTGGAGCTCGCTCCCGGCGGGCCATTTGTGGACGAGAACCTCGGGATTGTCGCCCGCAAAGAGGCGTTGACGCTTCTGGGGGCGCTCAATCTCGCGCTGGAGAAAGTGCTGGTAGACGGGCGCTACGCACGTATCTACGAGAAGTGGATGCACAAGCCTCTCCCGCTGGCCACGGTGGCGAAGCTGGAGGCGGTAAAAGCCGACGGCACGCCAATCCCCGTTGCGCTGCTCAATATGGCGACCCAAGCCGTCGCGCCGTCGGGCGACTCGGCACCGAGCAGTGGGACGGCCTTTAGGATTCGCCCGGAGCTACTCGTGCAGTCCTTGCCGCTCCTGCTGGCTGGGGCGAAGCTGACACTGATTCTCACGCTGCTCACGCTGGTGCTCGGTGTGCCGCTGGGGCTACTCATCGCACTCACGCGACTTGGTAAGTTCGGGCCGCTTAGGACACTTGCCATTGCCTACGTGGAGACGGTGCGTGGGACACCGCTTCTCATGCAGATCTACGTGATCTACTTTGTCTTTCCCGCGCTGGGCCTCTCGCTACCGCCATTTATCGCCGGGGTGATGGCGCTCTCGCTCAATGCGGCGGCGTATAGCAGTGAGATCTTCCGGGCGGGGATTGAGAGTATTGATGTCGGGCAGCGGGAGGCGGCGCGGGCACTCGGGATGACCGGTGGGCAAGCGATGCGCTTCGTCGTGCTTCCGCAAACCTTCCAGCGCGTCCTGCCGCCCCTTACCAATGAAGCCGTCGCACTGCTGAAAGATTCGTCGCTGGTCTCGGTGGTGGCGCTGACGGAGCTGATGCGCGTCGGCAAGGAGCTGGCCACCACGGCAGGCGCACCGACCACGATCTATCTGGCGGTCGCGCTGCTCTATCTTGTGATGACGCTACCCCTCACCGCAGTCGTGCGGCGGCTGGAGCGGCGGCCTGAGAATTAGATGCTACGCCAGCGCGACTTCGATCTCGTAGATTGCGCTCTGGACATGCTGGAGGTTGAGGGGATCTAAAATGCGCTTGCTCTGCGCTAAACAGCTTCGCGCCTCGGCTTTTGCCTCCAGCTTGACGAGCCCGCGCGCCATGCGGGGGGGCGGCTTGTGTCGCTTTCCCACTGGCCGTAGAGCGAGCGCGAGACTCCCACCGCACGCGCCGCTTCTTCCTGGGGCTTGCCACTGCGCTGGCGCAGGCCGTAGAGAAAGTCCCCGAGAGAGAGCCGCGTGGAGCCCTGGGTGTTGCCTTTGCCTCGCTCTGCAATAATCGCACGGGGCACCTCTAAGAGCTGCAAGCACTGTGTCCGCATGGTCGGAGTGGCCTTGAGTGCATCCAAGACCAGCAAGAGCTCCGGGATACGTGGCTGGTATGTCCCCGACTCCCACCGCGAGAGGGTTGCCTTGTTCACCCCCGCCCGAAGCGCAAGCTGCCCCAGTGTCAGGCGGCGCTCCTGCCGCAGTGTCCGCAGAAAACTCGAAAATGTCGCCATTCAGATCCTTCATCAACCCAATCAACCGAAAGAAGTATATCTTCATTAGTCAGCTACATAGCTTACAAAAAGTGTTGCACTTTTCCTGACAATCTTGATCTGTTGCCCTCCTTGCAGTTATAATGCGAGATATGCAATACAAATTTGTTAACAAAGTCATGACAGCTCTGGCTGCCACTCTAGCGGTTGCGAGCTCTTCTCATGCGACGATTTTTCAGTACGATCTCATCGGGACGGCGGGGGCTGGCTTGCTCTTTGGAAATGAGCCCGCCGTTGCCACAGGTGGCTCCGGCGGCGAGATCGGTGCGGGGATTTTCCTGGACAGCACCACGAATGTTTTGACCGTGAACGTGGGCTGGGGCTCGTCACAGGGCTTTACCGACCTTTCCAGCAGCTCCTCAGCCTCCCACATTCATGGCCCGACGGCAAGCAATTTCGGCAGTGGCTTCACGCAAACGGCGGGTGTTCTGTTCACTCTCACCCGCTCCTCGAATTTAGCGACGGGAGGAACCGTCGCCCAAGCATTTACTCTCAGTGGGGCGCAGGTGACGGATTTGAATAACGGCAAGCACTACATCAATATTCACACAGCCACCAATGGAGGGGGAGAGATACGCGGCTTTATCGTTCCCGCCGTTGCCGACGCTCCCGAACCCGGCACGCTGGCACTTCTGGCGCTGGGTGGCACGCTTGTACTGGTGAAGCGGCGCAGGTCTGCCTAATAGAATTGGGCGTTTGCAGTGGCACTGCGTGCCGTAAAGCCCGTGCCGGGCTGGGAATTTGGTAGCCCGGCACGGGCTTCGCGGCGGAACGCCACTGCAGACGCCGATTTCAATCGGCGGGGTTCGTGCGGGACGGGAGTCGCTTCGTATCGGATGGTGTCCGAGCCTTTCTTATCCGCCTTCATGCTCTCTTGCCGCACTTCTTCCTGCGTAAAGTCCGTTAGGGGCGCTTCCAGCCCACTGATTAGCGTGTCGGGGTTGCCGCCCGCCGCCGTGATCGCGGTGCGGAGAAATTATAGCAAACCCTCAGCCGACAAACAAAGTGTTGCACTTTTTATGTCAAGGCCGCCTGGCACCTCAATTTATCTTAGATTAACTCCAGTCATGGGTTGAGCGGGGGCAAAATTCCCGCCTTGCAAAATGTGTAGTGAAGCATTTTCATACGGATTGTACTCCATAACCCTGTGAAGG
>NZ_JAYVPL010000129.1:0-15124 GCF_043757465.1 Armatimonas sp. | reverse complement strand
AATCTCTGTGGTAGCGGTACGACCACCTACATCAAGGGCAGCGTTCCCCTCTGCCCGTCGAGCGGAACCTACACCCTGGGACTTTTGGGCACCGACCCGACCTGCTCCATCGGTACTGGCGCAGCAGTCTCCCACGTCCTGCCGTAGGCTTAGCGGGCTAACAAACCAAAAACGCCCCCCGGAGCAACTTGCTCCGGGGGGCGTTTTTTGCTTTAGAGCTCGCGCTGGATCTGGCGCATCTCGTAGCACTCGAAGATATCGCCCACTTGCAGCTCGTTGTAGCCACGCAGAGTGATACCACACTCGTAGCCCGTGGCCACTTCTCGCTGGTCATCTTTGAAGCGCTTGAGCGTCTCAATGGGCCCTTCGTGAATCATGTCCTTGCCTCGGAAGACACGGACACTGGAGTTGCGTTTTATCACCCCATCAAGAACATAGGAACCTGCAATGGAGCGATTTCCGGGCAGACGGAACATCTGTCGTAGCTCCGCCTTGCCGATAATGGCTTCCTCGTAGATCGGGGGAAGAAGCGCTAGCATGCCATCTTTGACCGCATCAATCAGCTCGTAGATGATTGAGAAGATCTTGATCTGGACATGCTCAGCCTCCGCCTTTTTGGTGGCATTACCTGCCATCCCGACATTGAAACCGACGATCATACAGTTCTTCGCGTCGGCTTGGTGGTCGGCAGAAGCGATCAGAACATCGCTATCGGAGACGGGGCCGACCCCTGCGGAGAGAACCCGTACCCGGACTTCGTCGTTACCCAGAGGCTCGACACTGTCGCGGATGGCCTGGACACTGCCCTGTACGTCGGCCTTGATCACGAGGTTGAGTTCCTTGATCGGGCCCGATAGTAGCCGTGCGTAGAGCTGCTCCAGCGTGAGATTGCCGTTGGACGTAAACCTCGCTTCGCGCATCCGATCTCCACGGCGCTGAGCAAGGGCACGTGCCTCTTTCTCATCCTTGGCGACTTCGATGCGCTCACCTGCATCTGGCACGCCCCCGAGGCCGATGATCTCCACCGGCGAGGAGGGCCCCGCTTTGACCAGCTTGGTTCCACGCTCGTCGGTCATTCCGCGTACTTTACCGAAGATGCCCCCCGCCACGACATTATCGCCCTGGCGCAGGGTTCCTTGCTGAACGAGAACCGTGGCGACCGTCCCACGGCCTTTATCCACTTTGGCCTCGATAATCGTGCCCTGCATCTTGGCGTGGGGATCCGCCTTGGGGTCTACCTCGATCTCCGTGACAAGCAGAATCGCTTCGAGCAGCTCGGGAATTCCCTGACCGGTCTTGGCGGAGATATTGACGGTGGGAACCGTGCCTCCGAAGGCTTCCGGAACCAGCTCGTAGCGCGTGAGATCCGTGAGAACCTTGTCCGGATTTGCATCCGGAAGATCGCACTTGTTCACTGCGACAATAATGGGCACCTTGGCCTGAAGCGCCACCTGAATGGCCTCCTCAGTCTGGGGCATGACGGAGTCGTTGGCGGCAACGACAATAATCACAATGTCTGTCACCGATGTACCACGCTTGCGCATGGCGGAGAAGGCGGCGTGGCCAGGCGTGTCTAAGAAAGTGATGCGCTTGCCATCAATTTCGACCTGGTAGGCACCAATGTGCTGGGTGATCCCACCTGCCTCACCATCAACGACGTGGGCTTTGCGCAGGAAGTCCAGCAGGCTGGTCTTGCCATGGTCAACGTGCCCCATGATCGTCACCACAGGGGGACGGGAAATGGAGTCGGTGGGCTTGCCTTTGTTGCTAAACGACTTGGGCGCAGACTGCGGACGGGAGGTGGCGCTGGGTTTCTCCGTGGGAGCTACTTTGGGCGCTGCTACTGTTGCCACGGGGGCTTCGGGAGCCTCCCCAATCACGACGGTCTTCCCGAGTTTTTTTGCGATTCTTTGCACCGCATCGGGCGCAAGCCGCTGGTTCAGTCCCGCGAGGACACCCATGCCCATCAGGACTTTTTGTACTTCGCTGGGGCCAACCCCGAGCTTCTCCCCCAGCTCCTTGACGGTCACATTGACAGGGATGACAATGGTATCGCTCCCAGAAGCTGCGGTGGCTGTCTCCGCAGGGACGGCGAGAACCTCACGCGCTTTTATTGTTGTGGTATCGTCTAGCTCTTGCGAGGGAGCAAACTTGCCCACTCCGGCCTTATCCAGACGACTGACGATCTCCTGGTTGGAGATCCCTAATTCCTTGGCCAGTTCGAAAACTTTCACCGGCATCGCACACCTCTTTCCGCTTGCGCTCGCATGGAGCGCGGTCACGTCCTTATTCGTTCATGGGACGTTCCTCCGACAAATAGATTTTTTCTTCGGGGTGACACAGCAAAAAGGGGCCCTAGGGCCCCTCACTGGTTCCAAACGAATATCATATCGCACTTTCAGGCGGTATGGCAGCCCGAAGCGCTACCAGAACTTCTTCCGTGAGAGAAATCTTAAGAGAGCGCTCCAGTGCCTTGCGCTTTACGGCCAGCTCGATACACTCCGGGGTGGGGCAGAGATACGCGCCACGCCCGCTCTTTTTCCCCGTCGGGTCCAGTACGATACCAGCCCCCTCAGGAAGCCGCACCAGACGCAGGAGCCCCCGCTTGCCGCCTGCCGTCCGACAGGCCACACAAGTACGGATCGGCTGACGCTTTGCCGGGGACATTCCTACTCCTCGTCGTCGAAATCGGCCAGGGTGATCGGCGGCAGATCCGCGCCTTCGTCGTCGGTGGGAACCTCTGTCGGAAGTGCTACCACGGCGGCGGGGGCGAGTCGGTCTTTGGCTATTTGCGACTCCGAGCGGATATCAATGCGCCAGCCCGTCAAGCGTGCCGCGAGCCGAACATTCTGGCCCGCCTTGCCAATGGCCAGAGATAGCTGGTTATCCGGCACTACCACAAACGCTGACTTTTGTTCCTCATCCGCCTTCACCGACGCCACTTTCGCTGGCGAGAGCGCTTCGGTGATGAACAGGCGGGTATCTTGCCCCCAGCGCACGATGTCCATTTTCTCGCCGCGTAGCTCGTCCACCACGGCTTGCACACGCTGGCCACGATGCCCGACGCAGGAACCCACGGGATCCACGCGCTCCTCTTTGGAGGTTACGGCGATCTTACTGCGCTGGCCTGCCTCGCGTGCCACGGACTTGATCGAGACCGTGCCATCCGCGATTTCGGGGACTTCCATCTCAAAAAGGCGGCGGATCAGGCTCGGGTGGGAGCGGCTGACAATCACCTGTGGCCCTTTCGCCCCTTTACGGACATCCAGCACCAAAAAGCGGAAACGCTCGTTGTGGCGGTAGTTCTCGCTCTCGACTTGCTCTTTCTCAGGGAGAATCGCTTCAATCTTGCCTAAATTGATGATGACATTGCGGCCCTCACGACGAAACACCGTGCCGGTCATTAGCTCGCCCTGGCGCTGGTCAAACTCATTGAAGATCTTGTCGCGCTCTGCCTCGCGGATACGCTGGACAACCACCTGCTTGGCGGTCTGGGCGGCAATCCGGCTCATGCGCTCCATGTCCTTGTCGCTCAGGCGATCCTCGACGATCATCCCTAGCTCGACCTTGGCATTATGGCTAGCACGCGCCTCCGTTAAGCTGATCTCGGCATGAGGACTGACAACACTCTCAACGACCGTGCGGCGTCGGAAATAGATAGGGGTCTTGTTAGGGACATTCTCAAGCCGTAGGCTAACATCATGGTCCACGCCCAAAGTCTTTTTATACGCCGTGGACATTGCTGCCTCTAGCGCCTGCCAGAGGGTATCGAACGGGATGTCCTTCTCGCGCTCGATCTGGCGCAGTGCCTCTATAAATTCCGCGTTCATCTTCGGTCGTCTCCCTCCACAGAGTAGATTTGCGGCACAGAATAAAAAAAGCGCGCCGTTGGGCTCGCTTTCTGATTGCGCCTGATGTCAGTTATGGAGTGCTAGCGCACTCCACGATTGCGTGACTAGTCTATCATATTCCTGATTCCCCGCGCAACGCCACCAAAGGGACAAACGCCACCCACAGGAACCAGGAACGTGGACGGCTACTTTCGCCAGAGCCAGCGCAGCGACTCAGGAAGTAGGGCTTGGCCGTGCTTGCCGGAGTGGAAGCCCTCGCCGAAGACGAACTTGAAGTCGTAGCCGGAGTAGGCGAGGGATTTTGCCATGCCCTGGTTGGCGAGGGGCCAGTTGCCAAACGGGTTATCCAGGTCATTGGCGCCATCTTGGAGAAACACGCGGATGGGCTTGGGGCTACCCTTGCTCTGGCGCACCAGAGGCGGGTAGTTGTGACCGCCGCTGATCTTATTGGCACCACCTTGTAGGTTCACGAAGCTCCCGACCCAAGAGAGCACTTTCGAGAACTGATCGGGGCGCTCCCAGGCCACCGTAAACGCACAGATGCCCCCGCTGGAGCTGCCCGCAATCGCCCGGTCGGCGGGGTTGGTGGAGAGGTTATAGGTCTTCGCCACCTCGGGGAGAATCTCGGTGAGCAGCATCTCTGAGTATTTTGGGGAGAGCGTATCGTATTCAAAGCTGCGGTTGGAGCGTCCTCCCTCAAACGTCCCCGGGTTGATGAAAATCCCAATCGTCACCGGCATCTCTGACCTCGCGATTAGATTGTCAAAGACGGGCGGGATGTAGTTCTTCGGCCCCGCGCCATCTTGGAAAACCATCACGGCGGCGGGCTTGGCGGGGTCGTATTGGGCAGGCACATAGATCCACCACGGGCGGCTCGTGCCCGCGAAGACTTGGCTCTTAAAGCTGCCCTTATCCGTGACCGTGCCCTTGGGGACACCGTCGTGGTACTTGGCATCGGCGGGCGTGGTGTAGACCTCAAGCTGCCCTCCGCCGCGCTTCTCGCCTCCCATCTCCATGTGCCACAAAAAGCCCGTGCCCTCTGGAAGCGTCGCCACGGCGGCCCAGACATTGCTCGTGCCGATGCGCTTGAGCGACAAGGTGAAGGCGCTGGTCTCGCTCACCACCTTGGGGTCTTTCTCACCATCAGCCAGCTCGATGGCAAACGCCACCGTGCAGTCGTCGGTCTTGACGCCGCCCTTGAGCAAGTTCGCCGCGCCAAACCAGCGGCGCACTGCATCGGGTGTCGCTGCACCGTCGCGAAGCTGCGCGTGCGTGAGGGGGGGCTGTGCTGGGGTCTGGAGGAGAGACGCGACCAGAGGGAGGGTGAAAAGCAAAGTGTTCATGCGTAGCGGTTCGACAGGAATAATCCAGTTTCCTTTGCGCCAATAAACAAAACGGGAACTCTTTGCCTTCGCTAAGGCTCCAAGCACTTGCCCTTCGTTTTCTGCGAGGGCAAGAAAAGGCGGTACTCCTCATGGAGAACCCAACGATTCAAGCGACCCTTCGGGGCAAGCAATCACACGGCGAGCTGACACGCATGCGAAAATCAGGTCAGACAGCGGTTTCCCTCTCAGGAAAAGACACGGCCCCCGTTTCTCTCTATGTGGCTACCGCTGAGATTGAGAAGGCGATTCGGGCACGAGTGGGCGATGGCAAGCACGTCCAGCTCGGGTTTGAAGGCGAGAGCTATCTCACGCGGTTGGCTCAGGTAAAACGCCATCCCATCTCGGGGGACCTTCTGACGGTCGCGCTACAAAAGGTCATCACAGACTAGGCGCGGGCAACCGACGTAGAGGAGAGAGCTTCCTCCAGGGCGAAAGATAGCTCTGGAGGAAGCGATGATGGCGACACGGGGTTTAGTGGTAGCAGCAAACGGGGCGGCGGCGACGAGCCAGCCCTTGGCAACGGCGGCGGCGCTTGCTGTGCTGGGGCGTGGGGGGACATTTGCCGATGCCGCCATTGCAGCCTCAGCCGTTCTGTGCGTGATCGAGCCCTGGAACTCTCATCTGGGTGGGGATGCTTTCTTAATTGTTCACGACGCAAAGCGGCGCGAGACACTTGCCTACAACGCCTCGGGAGCCGCACCCCAATCCGCGACCCTGGCGAGCTACCCCAATGGTGTCCCGATTCATGGCCCGCGCTCGGCCACGGTGCCGGGTCTGGTAGATGCCTGGTTTGAACTTCACGCCCGCCACGGTGCGCTTCCTTTCCTTGAGCTTCTCGTGCCCGCGCTGGACTACGCGTTCAGCGGCTACCCCGCCGGGCCACGCGCCATCAAAAAGTTCGCCGAGTTTGTGCACGTGCCTGGCTTAGAGGCGCTCGGCACGAAAACGCCTGCGCTTGGTGAGATGATCCGCCAGCCGGAGCTTGCCTGGAGCCTGGAGGAGCTCGCCACACACGGCCGCGAGGCGTTTTACTCCGGTGCGATTGCAAAGAAGATCGTCGCGGCCTCGGACGGGCACTTCACCATGGCCGATCTGGCCGCGCATAAAACGCGCATTCTCGCGCCCCTCTCCGTGGGCTACCGTGGCCTGACGGTTCACTGCCAGCCGCCGCCGTCGCAGGGGATGATTTTAGCACAGGAGCTGGCGCTGGCTGAGGGCTTCGATCTCGTAGCCATGACCGAGGCCCAGCGCACGCACATCCTCGTCGAGTGTAAAAAACGCGCCTTCGCGGACCGCTTCGCCTACTTGGCAGACCCCGAGTGGCGCGACATTCCCCTCACAAAACTCCTCAGCGAGCCGTACTTAGCCAAGCGTCGTGCAGAGATCGGCGCGACGGCAACCGCAATGCTCCCCCGCCCGGCGGGGGCGGGGGGGGATGAAGGCCAGGACACGACTTATTTTCTGGTCGCGGATAGCCACGGCAACGCCGTGAGCTTTATCCAGAGCGTCTTCCATAACTTTGGCAGCGCGTGGATTCCAGGCGGCACGGGTATTCTCTTCAACAACCGCCTCACCGGCTTCTCGCTCGACCCCGCCTCGCCCAACGTTCTCGCGCCCGGCAAGCGCCCCGCGCACACGCTCAATGCCTGGATCGCCACCCACCCCGATGGCTCGCTGGCACTTGTGGGAGGGACACCGGGGGCCAATATCCAGGTGCAGACCAACTTGCAGCTCCTGGTGAACACGTTGGACTTAGGACTTGACCCGCAAGAAGCCATCGAGCGCCCGCGCTGGCAGCACTCCTCGGATGGGGGTAATACCGGCCAGAGTGAGACGGGCCTCGGCGTTCTGGAAATCGAAGACCGCGCCGACGCAAGCCTCTTTACCGCACTGACCGAGCGCGGCCACGACACACGCCCCATTGGCCCGTGGGCACACGGCTCGGCGGCACAGCTTCTCAAAGTGCTTCCCAGCGGCGCCTACGCCGTCGGCTCCGACCCCCGCTGCGATGGCCACGCGGGAGGAATCTAGCTCCTTCGTCAAATTAAGACTCCTTCGTCAAATTAAGAAGCTCTGTTCATCTGGCTTTGCGGATTGCAGGAGGTTGGCAAGCTTCAGCTGGGCTTTCAGCAAGGTCTTGACACCTGGTAGTTTTCTGGTACTGTGTTGACTAACCTGGTGCTGAGATTAACCAATACCGTGACCATCGGGGGTCATCGAAATACGCTCAAGGAACCGTTTTTACAATCTATGAAAACTACTCGCTCTACATTTCTGACTGCTCACGCGCAACTTAGCTTCACTGGACTGGGCGATCTGGCAGGGGGAAGCCTTGGTAGCTGGCTATTCTTTAGCTCTGCCAACGGTGTCTCGTCTGATGGCAGTGTCGTCGTGGGGGAAAGCTACTCCGCCAGTGGTACTGAGGCATTTCGCTGGACGCAAGCGGGTGGCATGGTGAACCTGAAAGATTTTCTCGTGGCAGGTGGAGTTACCGGGTTGGGGAGCTGGACACTGACGTGGGCCTTAGCAATCTCTGCGGATGGCACGACCATTGTGGGCCGCGGCACGAACCCTAGCGGTCAAACAGAAGCCTGGCGTGCGACGATTAGCTCCTCCTCCGCCCCCTGAACCCAGCACCTTCGCGCTCCTCTCCCTCGGTATCGTGGGCGGCATCGTGGCGAGGCGACGAAAGAAGTAGGCGAGGCTTCCTGGTAGAAGCCGAGGAGCTTCCACTCCCCCTTGGAGATGGGGTGGAAGCTCCTCCCACAGACGCAAGCACGGTGGCGATACTGACCTCGGGTCGAACGTTAGATTAATTCTGTGAGCAGGGATGAAAAAACCAGGTTGTCGTCAGTGGTGTATTTTTCGTGACAACTTGACAAGTAAATATTTGGGCGATATATTTTCCCTATGAAAACATTACCCGTTGGTGAGATCAAAGCCCAATTCTCTGAAGTTCTTGAAAAAGTTAAGCAGGGAGAATCATTCGGGATACTCTATGGGAAAAAGAAAAAACCAATTGCCATGATTGTCCCCTATATTGATTCTGAAGAAAAGGCAGAACGCAAACTTGGAATTCTCGACGGAAAAGTTAAAATTACGTTTGCAGATGATTTCAAGATGACGGAAGAAGAATTCTTGGGGCTTCGATGAAATACTTGCTTGATACACATACTTTTATTTGGTCAATTTGTGAATCTTCCTTGTTGCCAGAGCGTGTGATCGCTGAAATCAAGAATCCAGAGAATGAAATTTATATTAGCTCCGTCAATCTATGGGAAATTTCGATTAAGAGTAGGATCAAGAAAATTGACCTTGGGACGGTAGAAGTAGCTGACTTGATTGGGCTTGCCGAGGAAATGGGAATCCAATTGATCGGTCTTTTGCCAGAAGAAGCGGTGAGTTATGGAAAGCTCCAAGAAAATAGCCATTTTGATCCGTTTGATAGAATGCTGATTTGGCAAGCGATAAGTCGTAAACTCACCATCGTCAGTAAAGATTCGGAGTTTAAGAAATTCATTCCAGACGGACTGAAAATACTCTGGAAATAGAAAGAAGCCTCCCGTCCTTGTTGGTCTTTCGTAGAATCTGCTATCATTTGGCATGATCTTATTCACGATGGTGTCTCCCGCCGCACTGTACGCAGCGCAGCCTGCCAAAGACAAAGACTACGAGGCGCAGATTCGGTGGACGCGCTACGGCATCCCGCATATCACGGCCAAGGACTTTGGGAGCCTCGCGTTTGGCGAGGGCTACGCTTTTGCCAAAGACCATCTGGGCTCGCTGCTGGATCAGGTTATCAAGGTGCGCGGCGAGCGCACGCGCTACTTCGGGGCGGGCGCGGGGGATCGGCACCTCAATAGCGACATCACGTTCCGGGCGCTGGGCTTTGTGGAGCAGGCAAAGGCGCTTTTTCCCAAGCTCTCCCAGGAGAACCGGGAGACGCTGGAGGGCTACGCCGCTGGGATCAATGCGTACCGGCGGGAGAACCCGGCTCAGTGCGCGGCCAGTGTGGCGCACTGGGGGCTGGGTAGCGACTGGCTCTTTGACGTCACGCCGCTCGATATTCTCGCCTACAACCAGTCCGTGATCGCGACCACGCCCAATCTCGGGGACTTGATCGCCACGGCTACGCCGCCTAAATCCGATGGATCAGAGCCGGTGGCGGAGGGGCTTCCAATCCCGGAGTTTCCGCAGGCGAGCAATGGCTGGGCGCTGGGCTCGGAGCGCTCGGCGCAGGGTGGGGGGATGCTGATGGCAAACCCGCACTTTCCCTGGACCGGCGCGTTTCGGTTCTGGGAGAAGCACCTGACCATTCCGGGCAAGCTCAATGTCTACGGCGTGAGTTTGCTGGGGAGTCCGGGTGTCCTGATCGGCTTCAACGAGGCAATCGCGTGGACGCACACGGTCTCGGCGGGCAAGCGCTTTGTTTTTTACACGCTGGACCTCGTGCCCGGCCACCCGACCCGCTACTACTACGATGGTCAAGAGCGCGAAATGACGGTCAAGCACCTCACTTTTGAGGTTCGCCAGCCCGACGGCTCGCTCAAGAAAGTGGAGCGCGAGCTCTATGCCAGCCACTACGGCCCGATGGTTAATGTGGCGGGCTTTGAGTGGAGTACCAAGCGCGGGGTCTGCGTGCGCGATGCCAACGCCAACAACACCCAGTTCTACGACCAGCGCCTCGCCATGAACCAGGCCAGGAGCCTTGCGGAGTTTCAGCAGGCACACGCACGCTACAACGCCGTCCCGTGGGTCAACACCATTGCCGCCAGCGCCGATGGCCGCGCCTGGTTCGCGGACACGTCGGCGACCCCGTATCTCAGCCCGGCAGCGACGGCGGCATTTTCCCAGCGATTAAACTCGGACTTTCTGGCGAAGGTGGCCTGGCAGCGTGGGGTGGCTTTGCTCGATGGGAGTAAGTCGGTCAACGAGTGGCAAAATGACCCGACGACACGGCCTGGCGTTCTGCCGTACTCCAAGATGCCCCAGCTAGAGCGCCGCGACTATGTCTTCAACGCCAACGATAGCTACTGGCTCACCAACCCACAGCAGCCACTCACGGGCTTTTCGCCGCTCCAGGGCGATGAGGCCACGGCGCGCTCGCTGCGAACCCGCATGAACGCATTAGTGCTGGAGGGCACGCAGAAGTTCTCGCTGGATGCGCTGGCGGCGGCGGCAGTCAATAACCGCAGCCTCTCGGCGGAGCTACTGCGTGCTGAGCTGGTCGCGCGGGTCAAGTCTGCGGGGAGCGTCGTGATCGAGGGGAACACGGTTGACCTGCGCCCTGCCAGTCAGATTCTGGCGGCCTGGGACGGGAAGTTCAACACGGAGAGCGTGGGAGCCGTGCTCTGGCGGGAGTTTATCACGCTCTACAGCCCGGCGGATACCCAGAAAGCTGGGGCACTCTTCAAAAACGACTTTGACCCCAAACAGCCCGTCGCGACCCCGTCGGTGCTTGCCGCTCCCAAAGATGGCACGGACACGGCGCTGGTAAATCTCGGGCGAGCCGTGCTCGTGCTCAAGAGCGCCGGAATCGCCCTGGAGACCCCGCTGGGCAAGCTCCAGTACAGCGATAAGCGCCCGGGGCGCATCCCCATTCATGGCGGCGACGGTGCCTTGGAGGGCCTCACCAACGTCGTCGGGTTTGGCAGCAACCGCACCAGTCTGGAGCCCTTTGCCAGCCCCGCAAGTGTTATTGGCAGTCGCTCGCTCACCAAAGACGGCTATCTGATCAACCAGGGGAGCAGCTTCATGATGGCCCTGGAGTTCACCAAGCAAGGCCCCAAAGCCGTCGCCGTCCTCACCTACTCCCAGTCCGGCGACCCCCGCTCCCCCCACTTCTCCGACCAGACCGCGCTCTTTGGTGCGAAACAGTGGCGGCCTATTCTCTTCACCGAAAAAGAGATTAAGGCAGATACTGCGCTTATTGTCTTGAAAGTGCACGGTAAACGTCCCTAGAAATCGTGGACGGCGAGAAAGAGCTACAAGACTAGTTGTACGTAGAGGGAAAAAACCACATGGAAATACTAATTGTCCTCATTCCCATCGTAATCATCGCGGTGCTGTTCCTCAAAGGATTCGATCAAATTGCCGGGCGAGGCCCGAAGCAGGTGTCCGACGGCATCCGGCGAGCAACAGAGAGCGGTGACCGCATTCCATGCCCGATGTGCGCGGAGCGGATACTGCCGCAAGCGAAGATTTGCCCGTTCTGCAAGTCTCAGCTCAAAACATGAGTCCAACCATACATTGGAACGAACCGCGAGTCAGCCGACCGGCTCGCTTGGTGAAGGTGGGAGTCAGTGATGGCTGGCTCGCGGTCGCTTACTTTTTACGTTGTTAAAGTCTCCGTTACTTGGTGGTCTCTCCTAGAATCTGCTATCATTCGGCAAGCGTTCAGAGGTGAAGCGCGAAGGAGTGGCGCGGCAGGCGGATAGAAATCGAGTGTATAATAGAGGGTAGCGCGAACGGTTCGCGCTCCCACTCCGATTTCTGCGAGGAAAACAATGGTTCAGACAATGGAAGCCCTTTTCGATGGCACGGTGTTGCATCCCGACACGCCGTTACCGTTAGAAGCGAATACGCGAGTACGCTTGACCGTCGAAACGCTACCTGCCGAAGAACAACGTCCGCGCTCCTTCCTGCGCACCGCGCGTTCCCTGAAGCTGGAAGGCCCCGCCGACTGGTCGGCAAACCTGAACCACTACCTGTATGGAGAAGAGAATGAGCCGACTGACTGAGGCGTTCCTGGATGCCGCCTATGCCATTGCCCTTGCTGCTCCTGGTGATCAGTTTCACGCGAAGGCGGAAAAACTTGCCGAGCAGATGGAACACGATGGTACAAAGCTCATCACGACGCGAGCCGTCCTGCTCGAAATTGGCAACGCGCTGGGAAAACAACGCTATCGGGCGGATGCTGTCGCTCTATTGGAAGCACTGGAAGCAGACCCCGGTGTGGAAATCATGCCTCTCACGGAAGATCTGTTCGCCCGTGCTTTTCAACTTTACTGTTCCCGACCCGATAAGGAATGGGGACTGATCGACTGCGTATCGTTCACCGTTATGCAGGAACAGGGCATTCTGGCGGCCTTGACTACAGATGACCATTTCCAGCAGGCGGGATTTCGCGTTCTGTTGCGAGAGTCGTAGCCGGGTTTACCTGTTCACCAAAAAAGAGATCAAGGCAGACCCGACACTCACGAGCTTAAAAGTGCGCGGCAAACGTCTCTAAGCCTCTTGACAGTACCTTTTCTCTACGGTAAGCTATTGGCGACAAAAAAAGTCGGCGATAGTATTTATCGCCAAGAAAAGGATATTCCCGTCATGCGTTTGCGCTCTGTCTTTACGCTTATCGAGCTTCTCGTCGTTATTGCAATTATTGCTATCTTAGCCGCGATTCTCTTTCCCGTCTTTGCTCAGGCGCGGGCCAAGGCACGCCAGGCAAGCTCTCTCTCCAATCTTAAGCAGCTCGGTATGGCGGTCTCGATGTACGCTCAAGATTGGGAGGCCTATCCCTACCACTCTTCCCCATCGAGCCAGTCGCCGCGCACTCGCTGGGCCGACTATCTCTTTCCCTATGTTAAAAGCGAGCAGCTCTTTCGAGCCCCAGGAGCCCCCAATACGCTCCACCGCAAGCCCTTTGCCCACAATCCCTCGGCCCTCTACGGGAGCTACGGCTACAACTACCAGTATCTTGGCAACAACCGCCATCCCTTTGCTGCCACCGATGCTGATATCGAGCGCCCCGCCGAGACCATTGCGCTGGCCGATACCGAGGGCTGCAGCTTCGATAAGGGCGTACTCAATGCCGGCAACTACGTGATTGACCCACCGCTCCCCAGCCTGCGTGGAAGCCGCCCAACAACGCCCGGCGACGGCTTATATGGGGCACCAGGAACCAGTGAGTGCAGCGGCCTCTGGCTCTGCCGTGCGGTTCCTGCGGAGCGACATAGTGAGATGGTGACTGTCGCCTTCGCCGATGGCCATGCCAAGGCGATGAAGCGCAAGCAGATGGACGACTCCAACCGCGATGGGGTGCCCGACAACGGTCTTTGGAGCGGAAAAGCAGATCCCACGCAACGGTAAAAACAATAAAACATGCTCAATGGCTTTCTTTTGTCCAACATCGTCCATAACGCAGAGCGGGTACTATGGGAAAGTGACCGACTTTCCCTTTAGCCTTGCTGTCTTCGATCTCGATGGCACCCTCCTCGGCCCCGATAAAGAGATCTCTCCTGCCAATGCCGCCGCTGTCGCTCAGCTTCAGTCTCTTGGTTGCACGGTGATTCTGGCCTCGGGGCGGCCCCACTCAAATATTCTGCGCTTTCAGACTCAGCTCGGGCTACACGGGCCGATTGTCAGTGGTAACGGGGCGCTGGTGAAAGTGGACGTGACCGGGGAAGTCTGGCGGGCAGTCCTCTTTGACCTTGAGCTCGCGAGCCTGCTTCTGGACGAGGGCCGAGCGCTGGGGATCACGCAGATATGGGATGGCCCTCAGGGAGTGGTTGGCTGGGAGCGCACACGGCACTTCGAGATTCTGGAGGAGCGCACCAAAGCAACCTACGAAGTCGTCGGCGACCCACGCCTGCGCTTTCCGGGTGAGTCGCCCTTCAAGATTCTCTGGATCGCCGATGCCGCCCAGATTGCAAAGCTGGATCAAATCTGGCGCGAGCGACTAGGACAGCGTGCCTACATCACCATCACCGACCCAGAGTACCTAGAGTTCTCCGATCCAACCGTCAATAAAGCCACCGCGCTCCAAGTTGTCGCCGAGCGTCTGGGAATTGGGCGTGAAGAGATCGTCTTTTTTGGCGACGGTGACAACGATGCGGAGCTGCTACGCTGGGCCGGACTCGGAGTCGCCATGCCCCACTCTCGCCCTATGGCCCTCGCCGCCGCAGACATAGTCGGCCCCGAAGCCCTAGAAGAAAACGCCGTTGCCGCCGCCGTCGCGCAGTTTCTCGCTTAACGGAACTGATCGAGAAGGCGCAGGATCCAGCGGAAGAGTCCCACAATATCCAGCAGAAGCTCGGTAGCGGCCTCACCGGGCGTCATGGTCTGACCATTGTCGCGGAGCAGACGGCTGGTATCAAAAAGAACCCAGACCCCCATCACAATGGCTCCCAGCGCTGCGATTCCAAGGCTGAGCAAAGGGATGTGCAGGAAGATATTGAGAATGATCCCGACGAGCAGTATCCAGAACGACGTCCAGAGAAAACCGATCAGGTAGCTGAAGTCTTTGCGCGTCGTATGGGCATAGAGTGTCAGCCCCGTAAACGCCCCCAGCGTCAACAAAGTACCAGGCAGGAAGACATGACCGTACTGATGCCCCAGCCAGCCCATCATGATCCCCGTTGCGAGGGTAAACAGGGGTAGGACGACACGGGTAGGCTTTCGCCAGCCGAAGCACACCGCTATCCACATGATCAGTGAGAAAATTCCTCCAATGATCGCAAAGAGGGGAGAATGTGGGAGCAGGTTGTAGGAGAGCACCCCCAGGCCCGACATCCCCAGCATCCCAAACAGGAAGAGGCGATAGGTCTCACGGACAAAGGGGGTCAGGAGGGTACCCATTCCCTGTGGAGAAGGCGGTTGCATCTGAAACTGATCGTAGCTCATGGTAATCCGGCGTATTGTACGCCAAAATTATTTCCTCTGCCCAGCGACCCAGCGCCAGCCGGAGCGAGTCGCCGCTCTCGTGTGCGTGAACCAAAAGTGATAGACAACGCCCAAGAAGAGGCCACTGCTAAAGAAAACCGAAAAAGATTCCTTAATGTTCTTGACAGTTTGTGTATGCTGCGATAATATTCTCCTTGCGCTTCGGACAAACCCGACGCAGACGACGAGAAGAAATGACAGTCGTTGACGCACTTTAACAATAAAATAGTG
>NZ_JAYVPL010000128.1:0-47907 GCF_043757465.1 Armatimonas sp. | reverse complement strand
GCATCTGATTTTTCGGGGAGAGAGTTTTGGGTTTTCATAACTCCCTCCATAGCAATTTTGGTTCCATTGGCAAAAAAAGTTACGGGACAAGATTAGCGCTAGGCGGGGGGACAAAGTGGAATAATTCCGCGTATTCCCCCCGCCTAGCGGGGGTTAGGGGGTTGGTGGCTTCTCCACATACCCATGGAGCGGCCTGCCTGACTTCTGATCCACCGCCGCGTTCAGCTCCTCGGGTTTGGGGATATTGGCGGCCTCTTTTGCCTTGCGTAGATGCAAGGGAGTCGCGCCCGCGCCGGGGGTCTCTCCCTCGATGGGGGTGCCAATCTTGCTCCCGCAGCGTCCCTGTGCCGGAACCGGGTCCTCGATGCGGCCTGTCTCTGCCAGGCGCTTGGTCACCCAGGCATCCAGTCGGCCCTTAAGCTCGGCAACAATTTCGGGGTGCTCCTCGGCGAGGTTCACCTGTTCGGTGGGGTCGGCCACCAGATCAAAGAGCTCCTGCAATGGGCGATTGTGCGGGTCAGGCTCGAACGAGTGGATGAACTTCCACTTGTTATTGCGATACGCCCGCTTCACTTCCCAGGTCGCCTCACTCAGAAATAGCTCGTCGTAGTTGCCGTCGCGCTCCCCAAAGATGCAGGGTAGCAGGCTCTTGCCCTCCAGATTAAGCTTCTCGGTGTCGGGGATGCCTGCCAGCTCAAAGAATGTGGGTAAGTAATCTAAGTTCTGTACAAAGCCCGAGACACGCTTGCCTGCCGGGAGCTTGCCGGGCCAGATCAAAATTAAGGGAATGTGGACATTGCCCTCATACAAACCATGGTGATCGTAGAAGCCGAGCTGCTCATCGAGAATCTCCCCATGATCGGCAGTAATCACGATCAGGGTATCGTCCTTGATCGGCTCCAGCGCCGCAAAGAGCCGCCGGAGCTGCCAGTCCATGTAGGCTGTCTCCGCGTCAAAGAGCGCATTGACATAGCTACTATCCGTGACGCCGGGCATCCAGTCGTGGAAGTACCACTGGAACATCTCGTCGTTCCAAGCCTTGTCCATCGAGTGATTGTTCACATCATACGGATCGGCGTCTTTGGGATAGAACATCGTCCTAAAGTCCGCCGGGGGAAGATAGGGGGTGTGTGGGTCCCAGTAGTGGAGGAATAAGAAAAACGGCGTCTCTTTGTCCGCCTTGAGCTGCTCTAAAACGGGCAACGCGGCATCGGTGATGTGCTCGGCCCGGCGCAGCGTGAGCGGGTCGGAGCGATCCCACTGCGGCGAGATGTAGGTATCAAAACCACGGTTGAAGTGTCGGCCCATCGTGTCAATCGCCGCCGTGTTCCAGCCATGCTCCTTGAGTATTTCCGGCAACAACTTCACACCCGGCTCTATCGGCACACGCCCGCCAATATTCACAATATTGTGCGTGATGGCCTCTTTGCCCGTCAGCATCGTGGTAAAAGACGGATGCGTCGGGATATTGGGCGCGTAGCAGCGCTCAAAGACCACGCCCTGGGCGGCAAGGGCATCAATAATCGGCGACGTGTTTTTTTCGTAGCCGTAGCAGCCGAGATGATCGGCGCGCTGAGTGTCGAGTGCAATAAAGACAATGTTCATACGTTTGCATCCATCCCCCCAGCCCCCTTCCTTCCCGCCGACGAAGTCGGAAATACGGGGAAGGAAGGGGGAGCCTGAGGAGGTCTTTCTATTTCTTACCCCTCTCCTCCCATTCTTACCCCCTCTGCTCCCGACAAAGTCGGAAAAAGAGGGAGAGGGGGTGGCGAAGTGAGGCACGAACGAAGCCGGGGGAGTGCCCTGGGGGAGTGCCCTACCGCGCCCCACACGCTTGTAGACACGCCTGCATATGCCCACGGGCCTCGGCGGCGACAATGGCACACTGCACGAGCGAGTACTCCTTGGCTCCGATCACTTCCAGATCCACAGGCCCGGTGTAACCGCTCTCATGGAGCACCCGGATGTAGCCGAGAAGATCAATGTCGCCACGCCCATTGGCCTGCATCTCTGGCTTGCCGGGGTTCTGCTGGCGGCCTTTGCAGTCGCGGATATGGACATGCTTCACGCGGGAGATCACAGCCCCAATCGCCTCGACGGGATTCTCTTGCCCACGGTGGATATGCGACGGGTCCATGTCAATGCCAAACGCAGGCGACGTGATCGCCTCCATCAGCTGGAGTGTCGTGGGAGTGTTCCAGATCGCAGCCCCCACATGGGCCTTCACACAGAGTGTCACGCCGTATTTCTCGGCCATCGTGGCTAATGCGCCCAGTGAGTCAATGGACTTCTGGAGGCTCTCCTCATCGCCCGTCTTGCCGCCAGGGCCGCAGTTGATGATCGGAATCCCAATTTCGACGGCGGCTTGAAATGCCTTCTCCATCTTCGCGGCATCCTGCGACGGCTGCTCCATGGCCAGTAGCTCCAGCCCAAACTCCGTGGAGAGCGCCTTTATCTCGCCTGCCACTTCCTCCCAGCGATCCAGCACTAGGTGCTGGCTCATGCCATCAATGGCGGAGAGCTCGATGCCATCGTAGCCCGCCCGTGCGATCTGCTCGAACGCCTCGCGCATCGAGAAACCGCCAAACAAAACCGAATTCGCGCCAAGTTTCATAATTTATCCTACCCCCCATCCCCCGCCCAGCGGGGGGGATAAGAGGATTTTTCCTTATTGTCCCCCCGTCCGACGGGGGCTAGGGGGTGGGTGGTTAAACCGTCACCACAGTTCCTGTGTTGAGCGACTCAATGGCCGCTTGTAAGACGCGCTGCGCCGCGAGGCCATCCGCCCCGGAGCCGTCTAAATTTTCCGGGGAGATACCCTCGCTTACTTCCCGCACAAAGGTATGGATGCGATCCTTGAACGTGTCCTCGAAGCGCTCAAAGCCGCCGAAGAGTGGGTTCGTGTAGACCGTTTTCTCTAAGTTCCCCGCCTGATAGAGGGTCGCTTCCCGATACATGTCATCAATCACAAAGCGTCCGCCGGTTCCTGCCACCTCGCAGCGCTCCATCGGGTGGCCGCGCTCGATGTCGTAGGAGCCGGTGAGCCCACCGACCACACCGTTCTTGAACTGCATCGCGAAGTGCGCCGTCGTCCAGATCTTACGACCCGGTGCGATTGTCGCAAAGCACTGGACGCGCTCGATATCGCCGCAGAAGTGCCGCATGACATCCACGGTGTGGGGATGCAGCGCCTTAATCTGAAAGTACGGCGAGCTCTCGGTGGGGTTCATGATCCACATGCTCATGTTCACGAAGAGCAGGTGCCCAAGCTTCCCCTCATCTTGCCATCTTTTTGCGACCCGCGCCGCTGGTGTAAACCGATGGTTGAGGTTGATGCCGTAGCAGAGCTTCTTCTCTTTGGCGAGCGCCACCATCTCCTCCGCCTCAGAGATCGTGTTGGAGATGGGTTTCTCGCCCAGCACATGACAGCCCGCCGTCAGTGCCTGCATGGTCGGCTCGTAGTGATCGCTGCCGTACTCGTAGCCGCCGGTTGCGACACTCACGATATCGGGCGCAAGCGCGGCGAGCATCTGCGGGGCATCATAAAATGCCGGGACGCCCAGACGCGCCGCGCCCGCCTCCGCCCGCGCCTTATCGCGGTCACAGACCCCGACCAGCTCCGCGAGCGGACTCAGCTTGACCATATCGGCATGGCGGTTTCCGATCACCCCCATCCCAATCACACAGACTCTTTGCACTTACCTCTCCCCAACCCCTCTCCCGGGCGTTCGTGCCTCACTGGGAAAGGGGCTTTCTTCCTAGTACCTGTCCCCTCTGGCTCCCTCCTTTCCCACGCCCAGAGGGCACCCGGAAGGAGCGTCCGGGAGAGGAGGGTTGGGGAGGAGAGGTTACACCGTCACCACTGTCCCGGTTTCCCAGGACGTGATAATGGCCTCGATGATCTTCTGCACATGGAGCGCCGCCGCGCCGGAGGCATCAATCTCGTCGGGCGAGTCGCCTGCGATATTCTGCTCCACCCACTTGCCGATGCGACTTGGGAAAGTCTCGCCAAAGCCCATCATGCCGCCCAGATAGTCGTACGTCTCGGTCTGACGGGAGCGGCGGGGGTAGAACGTCAGGTGCTCACAAGCATCGAGCAGCACAAAGCGTCCCTCGGAGCCGACCACTTCCAGCGTCTCCAGGCCGTAGCTGCCGCCCGCATCGTAGCTGCCCGTGAGGTGCCCGATAATCCCGTTCTTGAAGAGCAAGTTCACCTGCATGTTGGACCAGCAGTCACGCTTGCCATCCGGACCATCAGCTTTGGGGCCACGCTTGAAGAATGCTTGCACTTTGTCCACATCACCGCCGAAGTAGCGCATGACATCGAGGGAGTGCGGGTGCAGGGCGCGCACATGGAACCACGGCGACGACTCATTGGGGTTGTTGATCCACATCGTCATGTTGATGATATTGAGCTCGCCCAGCCGCCCCTCATTGATCCACTCTTTGCCGCGCAGTGCCGCCGGCGTAAACCGATGGTTCAAGTTAATGCCGTAGCGCAGGTTCTTCTCTTTGGCCAGCGCGACCATTTCTTCGGCGTGCGTAATATTATTGGAGATCGGCTTCTCGCCCAGCACCGGAATCCCCGCCGCTAGAATCTCCATGGTGGGTTTATAGTGATCCCCACCGTTCTCCACGCCCGCGGAGCAGACACTCACCGCGTCTATCTGAATGCCACTTGCCAGCATCTCCGCAATCGTGTAGAAGCCCGGACAGCCGTACTTCTCAGCGGCTTTATCCGTGCGCTCCTGCACAATATCGCAGACCGCGACCAGCTCGCAGTCTTCCCGCTTCATGTAGACACCCGCGTGGGTGTTGCCGATTCCACCAAGGCCAACAACGGCCACTTTTAAACTCATGGTTATTTTCCTTGCAGCTTTGCTGCTTGATTGGGATCGCCGATATGCATCGTGTCATAAGCCTGCTGGCTCGACGTGAACGGCCCGACTCCCGTGTGTCCGTGCCAGTCACCCTGGTGGTGAATGGGGTTGGTCAGGCCCGTCTCTGATTCTCGCTTGGCGATCCAGGCGTCCATGCGAGATTTTAAGAGTGCCACAACTCCCGGTTCGCTCTCCGCAAGATTCGTATTCTCGTCCGGGTCTTGCACTAAGTTATAGAGCTCGATCTCGGGCTTGAAGTGGAAGTCAGGCTCCAGCGCGATAATCAGCTTCCACTCGGGGGTGCGCCAGCCATGCTTGCGCATCCAGGTGCACTCGGTGATGTAGATCTCGCTGTCGTGGGAGATTTGCTCGCCCGAGATCAGTGGCAGAGCGCTGTTGCCATCGAAGCTGCGCTCGGTCTCGATCCCGGCCAGCTCCAGAATCGTGGGCACCAAGTCTTTGTGCTGCGTGTAGCCCGAGACCCGCTGGCCCGCCGGGACGCGGCCCGGGTAGCGAATGATCAGCGGCACATGGAGCGTCGTGTCGTAGATGCCGTGGTGATCGAACCAGCACTCGTGGTCGTAGAGCGTCTCGCCATGATCGCCGTTGAGAATCACTAAAGTCTCGTCGTAGATGCCGTGTGCTTCGAGCGCTGTGAAGATCGTCTGGATGCACGCGTCCATGTAGGCAACCGCGCCGTCGTACTGGGCGATGACATAGTCCTTGTCCGAGATTCCCGGCGGCATCCACGAGGCGAAGAAATCACAGAAGGGCTTGAAGAACATCACGGGCTCCATAGATTTATTGGCGGGGTCGGTCTCGTTGCCGTGGTAGAACATCCGCTCGTAAGGCGCAGGCGGCAGATACGGCGCGTGCGGGTCCATGTGGCGCAGGAAGAGAAAGAACGGGGCGTCGCCTTTCACGAGTTCGTCCAGCTCGGGAATCGCCACTTGGTTGAGGTTCTCCGCCTTGGGGCTGCGGCCCTCGTTCCAGCTTCCCCAGCCTGCGAAGTTCAGATATTTATCGAAGCCACGTGCGCTTGCATTGCCACTGAACCCGACACAGGTCGTCGTGTAGCCTGCCTCTTTGAGAATTTCGGCAAGTGTCGGGACTTCCTCACGCAGCGGGCCTTTGTGCCGAAGCGCCACGACCTGTGTGGTGAAGACATCCTGCCCGGTTAGCATCGAGCCGTAGGCGCTAGTCGTCGGAATATGGGCGCTAATATTGTTCTCAAAGAGCGTCCCCTGCGCCGCGAACCGATCCAGATGCGGCGTCGTGTTTTTGCCGTAGCCGTAGCAACTCATGTGATCTGCCCGCAGCGAGTCCACCGCGAGCAAGACAATATTAGGGTGTCTTTTCATAATTTCTCCAGCCAGCCCCCCGGCCCCCGTCCGACGGGGGAGATAAGAGGTATTTTCCTCATTGTCCCCCCGCCGGGCGGGGGTTAGGGGGTAAGTTAATTCTCTTGCCCTCTCGGGCGCTTTCGTAGGCGGCGAGGCACATCTCGGCGCTGATCTTACCGTCGTGTGCGGTAATGGTAGGTGGGTTGCCTGCCTTGAGGTTGTCCAAAAAGGGGCGCGGGATCGCGGCGAGGCGCTCGCCGTGGTTGGCGGGGAGGGGATACTCGAAGTGCTCCCACGTGCCCGTGCTCTTGCGGAAGAGCTTGAGCGCGACGGCTCCCGCAGGCGCGTGGCCCACGGAAACCCCATCATCGTAGTTCTGGAGTATCACGCCCTCGTCGCCGTAGATCTCGCAGGTGTTCTCGCCCGCCAGAGTCACGGATGAGTTAAAGAGTACCCCCATGGTGCCGCTTTCCCAGCGGTAGAGCGCGATCCCAGTGTCGTCGGGGGCGACCGTGGTGAGAATATTATCAATCTCGGCCATGACGCTCACTGGCTTGCCCATAATCCAGTAGAGAAAATCAGCGGCATGGACGGCATCGTCGAAGAACATTCCGACATTGGCGATGGGGTCAATGTGCCAGGCGCTTGGCCCTGTCGCAATGGTGGGGTTGAAGAGAAAGTTAATGCAGTGCCGCCGCCGCAGTGAGCCGATTCGCCCGACTGCGCCCTCGTCGAGCCACTTCTTAATCTGCTGGTTCAGCGGATCACAGCGCATCTGAAAGGCCATCTGAAAGTGCACACCGGATTTCTCCACGGCGGCGATGATCTTGTCGCAGTCTGCCAGTGTGGTGGCAAGGGGTTTCTGACACAGAATGTGCTTGCCCGCGCCGCACGCCGCAACCGCTAAGTCCGCGTGCTTGTTGGTCTCGCTAGTAATAATCACAGCGTCAATGTCCGCGCGGCTTATCAGCGCCTCATAGCTCTCGACAAACTCCATCCCGTAGCGCTCGGCGGCTTCTCTGCCACGGGCCTCGTTGTCGTCCCAGCACGCCACCAGAGTGGCATCGTCGAAGGTCTTGATCTTGTTGCAATAGGCATGGATATGCCCGTGGGCAAAACTCAACACACCGAGTCGTAGGGTCTTCGTAGACATTTGAGAGAGTTGTACCCGGAATTTCAGGCAGGACGTTAGGCTCTTGCTGTCGAAAATATAGCACTATCTTGACTAATTCTCCACGACGAATCCATGGGCGGCAGATTTTTGGCGATGAGCCGCTTCCGCTCTATGTCCATCGGCACAACTTCACCGGGACACTGGCTCCGCACGATCATGACTTTTTGGAAGCCGTTCTGATCTTGAGGGGCACAGGAATCCATCGGACAGTGCAGGGGGACACGGCGCTCAAACCTGGCCAGGTACTCTTTCTGCGGCCTGGGACGTGGCACGCCTATCTCGACTGTGAGGCGCTCGACTACATCAACTGCTGCTTCGGCACGGAGCTTCTGCGCAGCGAGCTCCGGGGCATCCTCGACGAGCCGCTTCTGGCACGCACGGGGGAGGTGACTTTGGAGCCAGACGATCTTGACATTTGCCGAGGCGTATTAGAAGCAATAGAAGTGTCGCGCAGTGCGCTGGAGAAGCTGGGCTATCTTCTTGTCTTTCTCGCACGTCTTGCCCAGCGCGTCCCTAGTACGCCCGCAGTAATCCAGCCGCACTCGGGCACGGTGGCCACCAAATCTCAGATGGAAGAAGCGCTGGAACACCCGTGGACACTGACGGAGCTTGCCGCCATCGCCTGCCTGGAGCCCACGTATTTCGTCCGTCGCTTCCGTGCCGACACCGGTCTGCCGCCGATGGTCTGGCTCGCTCGCCTCCGCGCCGAGCGCGCCGCGACGCTGCTTTTGCAGACCACACTCTCCGTGCAAGAAATCGGCGAGCGCGTCGGTTGGAGCGATTTAAGCTACTTCGCCCGCCGCTTCCGCGCCCACTTCGGATGCAGCCCCCGCGCGTATCGGGTACGCCTGGGTCAGGCACAGGCCATCAGCGCCGGACTCGCCTACACCCGGTAAAAAAGGCGCTCAAGCGTAGTAGGCAAAGTGCCGCCAGGCAATCTCCCATTTATCGGCCAGCTTTTTCAAAAAGTACGTCCCGGATGCCCCGTGCGGCGTGGGACTAAAGGAAAAACGCAAAACGGCGGTCTCTCGCTGTGGTGAGTAACCGGGCAAAGACAGGAGGATGGCAGCTCGCGCTGTTGTCTCTTTCTCCCCAAACCGGCCAAAGGTTTCCGTAACTGCCTTCTGATCGCGCAACTGAAGGGTAGAGGAGATCGGTTTCCAGCTTGCCAGCGAGATCGAGGTAGCGTTTCGCGCAACAAGACTCTCCCGCATCGCCAGAGTAACGGTCAGCGCCTGTTGATTCTCCAGATCCATATCGAGTTGTGTTTCACTGCCGACAGAAAATACTCTGGTCGTGTTAATCACCATTAAGGAGGTAGTCTTGTCATTAAGAAAATATAGATCCTTGCCTCGATATGCCAGAAAGTCCAGGAGCACTCGCTCCAGTACCTGGGTATCTTCAATGGTTAGCTTCTGATCTCGTGGCGTGATCTGTACTTTGGCTGGTGGAGAAGTGGGGGGAAGTGGTTTTGTGTCTCTGGACTTCACTGCTACGGGGGACCGCAGCTTCCCGCCTGCTTTACGAAGAAGCGCTGCCATCTCGATATTGTCTCGGGCATAGTAGAGCGGGGTTCCAAATCCGGGGCGCTGGAAGTTGACCTTGGCACCGTTTCGTAGCAGCGCTTGAGCATTCCCCAAGTCGCCGCATTCCACAGCGGCTTGTAAGGGCGTACGGTCTGTACCGCCATTGGGATCTGCGCCCGCCGCCAAGAGCCGGGTCACTGCCACTATGTCGCGCTTCTTGATCGCCTCGATCAGAGGGGATTTTTCGGTTTTTTCGTCTCGCATTTCTTTCTCTTGCCTCATGAGAGTAGGGTCAAAGAAATATACTTCACTTGCGAGAGGGGTACCTGGATTTATAGGAAGGACTTTGGTCTTCTACTCACGAACGAAGGTTCAGGAGGCATAGACATGTCATTACGAATTGGCGACGAGGCACCGGATTTTACCGCGGCCACCACGGAGGGGGAGCTCCACTTTCATGACTGGATTGGGGACGGCTGGGCGATTCTCTTCTCCCACCCCAAGGACTTCACGCCCGTCTGCACCACTGAGCTGGGCTACATGGCCAAGCTCAAGCCCGAGTTCGATAAGCGCAACTGCAAGATTATTGGTTTGAGCACCGATCCCGTCGAGGATCATGTTGTCTGGGCTAAGGACATTGAGGAGACACAAGGCCAGGCCCCAACCTACCCGATGATCGGGGATACGGACTTGAATATCGCCAAGCTCTACGACATGATCCACCCCAACGCGAGTGGGGATGCCAAGCGCACCGCCGCCGATAACGCCACCATTCGCTCGGTGTTTCTGATCGGGCCGGATAAAAAAATAAAGCTAATTCTCACCTACCCCATGACCACGGGCCGAAACTTCGATGAAGTGCTGCGCGTTTTAGACTCGATCCAGCTCACGGCAAAGCATAAAGTGGCGACTCCTGTGAACTGGAAGCCCGGTGAGGATGTGATCATTGCGGGCTCGGTCTCCAACGACGAAGCCAAAATCAAGTACCCCAACGGCTGGAAATCTCCCAAGCCCTACCTGCGGATTGTTGCGCAGCCCAAGTAGCGCGGCGAATTACTCTGTAGGAAAGAGCCGTGTGAGGGGGAGCGCAAAGCCAGGAAGCACTGCGCCCCCCTCAAAAATCGCCTCCCTAGTGAGAATTTCTGGATCGGCTCCTGGATGATAAACCGTGAGCACGTGCTTGGCGGGATCGAGCTCCAGCACCAGCTGCACCCCAACACCAAGCCACTCACGTACTTTCTCAGAGATTTCCCGAGGTCGGTCACTCGGGGAGCGGGTTTCAAGCACGAGATCAGGAATGGCGCGGACATAGCCGCCGGGAAGCTCACCCGGTAGGTTTTCTTTTCGCACAAAGGCAAAGTCCGGCGCGAGCATCGTGTCCGGGTTCTGCGCAATCAGAAAACCCGTCTCTGCCGCAAAACACTCTCCCAAGTCATGCTCATAGACAAAACTACTGATTGGTGTCGTGAAGCGATTGGTTTTCGCTCCATGTATTCCTCCGGTGGGCATCTCTAAGCTCCTGAGCTTGCCTTGGACAAGCTCGTAGTGCCAGTCGCCCGGAAACGCAAAAAGCTCCTCCGCCGTGTAGCTGCGGCGAAGGTCAGGGGTATCAGAATGTTGAAACGCGACGGCCATACAAAGCTCACTCCTATTGCATTCTACCAACCGGAAAGCCGGGTACGCACTTTTTTTGTCCAGTCGCTATCCTCCGGTAAAACAAGAATATCGGCGACATGATCCTCATTGTCTATGTGCCAATCAATCCCAAAGCCACGCGGGTCTTTGCTCAGGACTTTGCGTGCGTCGTTGTCGCGCTGGGTGAGAATAAAGTTGGGGCGTAGGCCGTAGCAGAAGAGCCAGCGGCGGATCATCCCCGGCTCACGGTACGATGTCGTGTAGATTCCCACCGAGTGCCCACTCTTCTGGAACTCACGAATCAGCGCCCGCTCCCCGAGCCGAAGCGGCTCTCGCGTGAGCCAGGAAAGCAGACTTTTCTCCTGCGGGACACCCTCCTGGTAGCAGATCAGCGTGTCGTCGAGATCAAACGAGATTCGCATTTAGCGCCACCGAGCGCCTGTTTTCAAACTATCCAGCACCAGAAACACAACCCACCAGGCATTGAGTAGCACCCCGAGCAAGATCAGAGTGAGTCCCTGCTGGCGTGCTTTCTTCAAGCGACGCGCACCCAGCCACACCAGAAAACCACCCACAATCACGCACAGCACAAAAAGGCGGGCCATTTAGTGGCCCGCCGTAAGTCGCTGCTTTTGTTCTTTCTCTAAGTATTGCTTCATCCGCTCCCGATCTTGCGTTGTAGTGTTCCATGATCCATGTTTATCAGAAAGCGCGAAGAAGCCAAAACGCCAGGAGCGAATCGTGATTCCACCGTTTGGGCCACAACCACGAATCCAAATCGGGGTAACTCCCCACTCCGAAAAATGCAACAGTTCCCACCGGCGCTGATAGGTTTCCGTGTTTCGATAGTTTGCATTTACTGTGACCTTTTCCCAGCGCTGTGGCGGGAACACGAGTGCAGCCACCAAGGGCTGAATCACGCTCGCGGTTGCAAAAAATAAAACCACTTTTTTGAGCATGGTAACTCCTCTCCATGGCCCGAAGCGGCCTTCACAGCCGCAGGCTCTCCAGTCCCGCCGCTGTAACTGTAACCGGCGGGACTAGTTCCCCAGCTTTAGCACGCTCATAAACGCTTCTTGGGGGATTTCAACATTGCCGAACTGCTTCATGCGCTTCTTGCCCTCTTTTTGCTTTTCGAGCAGCTTGCGCTTTCGGGAGATATCGCCGCCGTAGCACTTGGCGATGACGTTTTTACGCATGGCGGAGACGCGCTCGGCGGCGATGATCTTTCCACCAATCGCGGCCTGGAGCTTGATCTCAAACATCTGGCGGGGAAGAATTTCTTTGAGTTTCTCGACCAGGAGCTTGCCGCGTGGGAAGGCTTTGTCGCGGTGCACCACAAAGCTCAGCGCGTCCACGGGGTCGGAGTTTACTTGCACATCCACTTTTACCAGTGGGCTGGGCCGGTATTCGGAGAGCTAGTAGTCGAAGCTGGCGTAGCCCTTGGTGCGGCTCTTGAGCTGATCGAAGAAGTCCATGATGATCTCTCCGAGCGGCAGCTTGTAGTGGAGCATGACGCGGCCCGGCGCAGGGTACTCCATCCGGTCCTGAATGCCCCGACGCTCGCGGCCCATCTCCATCACGGCACCCACGTAGGCTGTCGGGACGATAATCGTGGCGTCGACGTACGGCTCCTCCATGCGCTCGATGGTCGTGGTATCGGGCCAGTTGGCGGGGTTGTCCACGACCTCCATGGTGCCGTCGGTCTTGTAGACATGGTAGATGACACTTGGGGCCGTGGCGAGGAGGGCCAAATTAAACTCACGCTCCAGCCGCTCCTGCACAATCTCCATGTGGAGCAGCCCAAGAAACCCGCAGCGGAACCCAAAGCCCATCGCGGCGCTACTCTCCGCCTCGAAGCTGAGAGCCGCATCGTTGAGCTGCATCTTGGAGAGGGCTTCCCGCAGGTTGGGGAAGTCGTTGGAGTCGTGGGGATAGAGGCCACAGAAGACCATCGGCTTGGCGGGACGGTAGCCCGGCAGCGCTGCGATTCCCTTGCCCTCGCGCCCTGCCACCGTGATCGTATCGCCGACACGGGCATCGGTGACGGACTTGATGGCGGCGTGGAAGTAACCCGTGCCTCCCGCGCGCAGCTCCTCGGCGGGCTTCATACGCGGCGCAAAGGTTCCGACCTCGCTCACCGGGAACTCTTTGCCCGTGGCGATAAAGTGCACTTTATCCCCGGCTTTAAGCGTCCCATCCACGATCCGGACATACGCCACGACTCCGAGGTAGCCGTCGTAGTGGCTATCAAAGACCAGTGCACGTAGCGGCTTGGTCGGATCACCCTGTGGCGGCGGGACTTTCCGCACCACGGCCTCTAAGATCTCCTCGATCCCGATTCCCTCCTTGGCGCTGCACGGAATCGCCTCCGTGGCATCAATGGCCAGCACGCTCTCGATCTCCTCAGCGACGCGATCCGGGTCGGCGGCGGGTAGGTCAATCTTGTTGATGACCGGGATGATTTCCAGTTTTGCGTTCATCGCCAGGTTCGCATTGGCCAGGGTCTGGGCCTCCACGCCCTGCGCGGCATCTACGACTAAGATCGCTCCTTCACAGGCATTGAGAGACCGTGACACTTCGTAAGTGAAGTCCACGTGGCCGGGGGTGTCAATCAGATTCAGCTCGTACTCCAGCCCGTCTTTGGCGGTGTAGGCCATGCGCACAGCAGCCATCTTGATCGTAATGCCCCGCTCGCGCTCGATATCCATCTGGTCGAGAACCTGCGCCTGCATGTCGCGCTTGTCCACGGTGCCCGTGAACTCTAACAAGCGGTCGGCGAGCGTGGACTTACCATGGTCCACGTGGGCAATGATACAAAAATTGCGGATGCGATCCTGAGGAACAGACATAGACCTCTATTGTATCGCGTCGCTCATGCTCCCCAAACGCCGATTTATCATCCGAATCAGCTCTTGGGGATCAAACGGCTTACAAATATATTCACTTTTCCATTCAGGCTTCACCTGGAATCGCGGGTCAGGAGCAAAGTTTACCAAGATCAACAAGAGAATAATGGGCAGAGAAGCCAAGGGTAAATCGCTTGCCTGGATCGTGTCCGCAAGCTTAAAACCTCCCCTCTCTGGCATCCATTGGTCTGCGACGAGTAGATCAATCCCGCCTTGCTGGAGCCGCTCCCAGGCTTGTTTTCCATTTTCAGCCGTCTCGACGCAATATCCCGCTCGTTCTAGATTGACCTGAATCAAGCGGCGGATATTGGGTTCGTCGTCGGCAACGAGGATGGTTTTCATGCGAGAGCAAAAGGCAGGTGCTTGCGCTCGGCGGGAGTGAAGAATGCTAAAACAATTTCTTCCTGCTTGACGCCCGCTTCCAGCAAATCATTCGTAACACCATCTTCGATGCCATCATGCTGAATCCAGATTTTGTTGTCTTTGAGCATCAAGTGTAGAACACAGCCATGAATACGGCGCTTGTTTTGCCAGCCGATATTCCAGAGCTGATAGTGCCCCCCCTCATCATCGAAAACCGTTTCCACTTCAATCTCGCCGTAGTTGGGAGTAAATGCGGCCCACTTGCGAACCACCGACTTGACGATTTGCCGTAGTATTTCTACTCGATCCATCGGACGATCCTTTCAGTTTCGGTGTCGAAAAGCGCCTCATAGCGTGATTCGGGCAGGGCAAGATACAGAATGCGGCCCGGAAACTGACGGGCGAGAAGAAAACGATAAAGTCCAAACTGACCGAGCGCTTTCTCCATTTCAGAAAGGGGCGACGGACTCAGAAAGCTCTTGATCTCAACCGCAATTTTGCGTTCCTCTTTCTCGGCGGCGAGCGGTGTTTCGGCTCCTAAATCCACATAGAGGTTGGTGTGCTCACCGTATTTGAGAGTCAATGGATCGTGCGTAATGAGCCAGCCGTCGGCTTCCAAAGCCTGCCGGATCAGTGCATGTATAGAGGTCTCTCGCCATGATCGCTATTGTATCGTGTCGCCTGTACTGAATCGCCGCTGATTGAAATCGGACGAAAGTTGGAACCGGGAGGGATTCCCAGCATACGGGTTGTATGCAAACAAAGATAGTACGACTACTGGGCGGCGCACTGGCCGCGATCACGCTCCTCGGAGCGTTTCCCGGCGCGACACTTGCCCAGGACAAACGACAGCAGACGAAGAACGACTGGCGCAATCTTGCCGCTTTGGCGGGGGGACTGACGGCGTTTGGCCTCATCAAGCACGATCCTACGCTCTCATTTGTGGGAGCGGCGGGGGCACTCTACTCAGTGGATCGCTACGAGAAAGACCGCAAGAGCCAGGATAAAGCGGCCCGCACCCGGGCGAGCCTGTTTTCAAAAACGTACTTCTACCGCGATGGCCACCGTTACGAGCGCCGCTTGGTGACATCCAAGGGGCATAAGTACTACCGATTCAAACGAGTGGATTAACAGACAGGTCGGGCGGGGGATTTTCTACCCCCGCCTGCCACAGGCTCTACTTCTTGATGCCTTCCAGATCAAGGCTGATCTCCACTTGCTCGCCGACGACTTGTGTTCCTTCGACGAGACCGTTCCAGACGAGGCCAAAGTCTTTGCGGTTGACACTAAAACGTGCCTCGACTCCCGCACGCGTCTCTTTTTGCATGCCCTTGGTGGGGCCGCTGATCGCAAACGGGAAACTAATGATCTTCGTGACCCCGTGGATCGTGAGCTTGCCCGTCGCGCGGTAACCCTTGCCCGCCTTCTCGACCTTCGTGCTCACAAAGCTCAGGGTGGGGAACGTCGCAACATCGAAGAAATCCGCACTGCGCAGGTGGTTGTCGCGGGCCGTATTGGCGGTGTCAATACTCTTGGCCTGAACCGTGAAACTAACCGACGACTTGGCAATGTTCTTCGGGTCGGCGATGACGGTTCCGGTGAAGTCCGTGAACTTACCTCGCGTCTTGCCCGCCCCTAAGTGGCGCACGGAAAACCCAATCTCACTGTGGACGTTGTCCACGGCCCACGTGCCGGCGGGGTCTAGCTGAAAAAATGGCATTGGAAAAATCTACCTCCGCACACTTCGACAGTGTGCAAAGAATTTAGTTCCAACTGTGATTAATATTTTTTATGGTAAAGTCACACCATGCCTCTCAAGATTGCCATCGTGGGTACGGGGAAGGTCGCCCGTAGTAACTACTTGCCCTATCTGTCTAAGCAAGCTGATGTCTCGCTGAGCTACTTCTCGCGGACGCTCTCCAAAGCCGAAGCCTGCGCCCTAGAGTTTGGGGGCCGCGCCGTTGACTCCGTCGAGGCGCTTCTCGCCGACGCGCCCGATGCAGTGCTAGTGCTCACCCATGAGACGCAGCGCTTCGACGCTACGGAGGCGCTGCTAGAGAGTAAATTTACGCCCCGGCGGCTGTTTTTCGAGAAGCCGCTGGTTGCGCAAAACGGCCAGGCCCATGTGAGCGAAGAAGACTTTAGGAAAGCCCGAACGCTGCTCCAAAGAGCCGAAGCACTTGGTACGGAGACGGCAATGGTCTTTAACTACCGCTTCTTTGAGCAGAGGCAGCGGGCACAGAAAGTAATCGCTGAGCGGGAGTTTGGCAAGCTGACGCAAGCATCGCTTCTGGTGAACTATGCCTGCTGGAGCCACTGCATTGATCTGCTGAACCTCTTCGGGGGGCGAGCTGAGGAGATTTCGGCTCTAGCGGGACAGACATCTTATCAAGGCGCGGTGGATGTGAGTGCGGCGTTTCGGCTGGAAAACGGTGCAACGGGCACGATTCTGGGCACCAGCGGCATCAAGTTCGATCACTCCCTCTACGAGCTACACTTTCACTTCGAGCGCGGAAGCCTGCACTTTAGCGATCTCGACGGGCCGCTAGAGATTTTCGACCATGCCACACGCTACAAGGAATCGCACGGACTGATCGGGAACCACTCGCGCTGGGATCAGTACCGCGCCTCGTTTGAGAAGTCGCTGGTGGCCTACTTAGATTCAATCCGCCAGAGCATTCCTCCCCCTGTGCCAGGGCTGGCCGGGCTGGAGGAGCTGCAATTCGAGGCCGCTCTGCGCCGCTCGATTACGCAAAAACGGCCCGTGAAGGTGCAGGAGGAGCTGGAGCTTACTTCTTACCCGTCGAGCCGGGGCGGGTGATGGGTGTGGCGGCGAGCCAATCCGGGATTTCGTTTTCGGCGTAGCTCACCACGTTCATGGAGAGCGTTGCGGCCAGCGGAGCGCCAAAGTCTAGTTTCCCGCCGCTGCGATCCACCACCACACCGACGCCGCAGAGAGTTGCGCCGCTGCTTTCCACCAGCTCTATACACTCACGGATCGAGCCACCCGTGGTCAGCACATCGTCCACGACTAAAACTCGCTGCCCGGCGGTTAAGTGTTCCGAGCGGCGCAGCATGCGCTTGCCATCGGTGCCTTTCTCACCGTAGGCCGCCGGAACCCCCAGCTGCTTTGCCACTTCATACGCCAGAAGAATTCCCAGCGTGGTCGGGCCGAGCACCACATCGGGCTTGGTGGCGGCGCAGCGCTCGGCGAGCACTTTGCAGAGTGCTGCGACATGCGGGGGGTAGCGCAGGACATGGAATTTCTCAAAGTACGTGTCGGAGTGCCGACCGCTGGTGAGCACAAAGTGCCCTTTGAGCAGCGCACCACTCTCTGTGAAAATCTCGAGAACATCGGCATCGGTCATGCCCGGGAGTATACCTGCTGGGCGGTATACTTTTCGGTATGATCAAGGATGTCTTTGAACCACTGGAGCCTTCGCAGGTGAAGCTCACCGGCTGGCTGGGCAAGCGGGTTGCTGTTAATGAAGCCACTCGGCTTCTCAATGTCGATCTGGTGCCGCTCCTGGCGGGTTATAAACAGCGCCCCGGCAGCCACCCCTGGATTGGGGAGCATATCGGCAAGTGGCTGCATGCCTCCACACTGGCGTGGCAGAACACCGGCAATACAAAGCTAAAAATCAAGATTGCTGATGCCGTCAAAGAGCTGATCGCCTGTCAGGAGCCCGATGGCTATCTGGGAACCTATGTCAAAGAGAAGCGTTTCGGGCTCTTTCCTGGCGCGGACTGGGATGTCTGGAGCCATAAGTACTGCCTGCTGGGCCTCTTGACGTATTGGCACTACACCAAAGACGCCGCCGCGCTCGCCTGCTGCCAGCGCATGGGGGACTTGCTCTGCGCCACATTTGGGACACAGCCGGGCCAGAAGAGTATTCTCAGCGCCGGAACCCACATGGGCATGGCCGCGACCAGCATTTTAGAGCCGATGGTGCTTCTTGCCCGCGCCAGCAAGAGTACAAAGTATCTGGATTTCTGCCGCTACATTGTGGAGGTGGCGTGGGAGGAGCCGCGTGGCCCTAAAGTGCTCTCGACACTCATGAGCCTTGGGAAAGTCAATAAGACCGCCAATGGGAAAGCCTATGAGATGCTCTCCAATCTCGTGGGGCTGTGCGAGCTCTACCGCGAGACGGGTGAGAAGCGCTACTTAGTGGGGCCGGAGCGTGCGTGGGAGGATATTGTGACGAACCAGCTCTACCTCACGGGCTCGATGAGCTACGGGGAGCACTTCCACGACGACCATTCTCTGCCTAATACTCCAAAGAGCAGTATCGGGGAGACGTGTGTGACGGTGACTTGGCTCCAGCTCAACTGGCAGCTCTTGCGGCTCACGGGAAATGGCAAGTACGCCGAGCAGATCGAGCGCTCGCAGTACAACCATCTCGCCGCCGCCCAGCGCCCCGACGGTGCCCAGTGGTGCTACTACACCGCTCTGGAGGGCACCAAACCCTACGGCCCCGGCATCAACTGCTGCGTCAGCTCCGGCCCACGTGGCATGGTCCTGGCCCCACAAACCGTCTGTTTTACCTGTCAGGATACGAAGGAGCTGATCATCACCACCGTGGATAGCTTCGAGGCGACTCTCGTGCTCAATGGGGTGCGCGTGCGTGTGGTTCAGCGGAGTCCCTTTCCCAAGCCGGGTAAGATAAGCCTGACCCTGGAACCCGAGCGCCCGGTGGCCTTTGCAATCGCCATTCGCGTTCCGTCGTGGGGGAGCTCCAAGGCGACAGGGGCGCGGCTCCTGCAAGGGCGACAGTTTGCTGCACTTTCCGTCCGCTCACGAACCTGGAAGAGCGGGGATAAATTAGACTGGACACTGGATTTTCAGCCACGCACCATCGAGGGCACTTTTACCAACGCGGGCCGCACCGCTAAAACTCTCGGGCCGTTTGTGCTTGCAGCGCAGAGTGGCCAAGAGGTGCTGTTTGCGGAGGCGGGCGCGAAAGGCGAAAAATATCAGGTGTGGACGGGTGGCCCAAAAAGCGAGACAGAGGAAGACCGGAGCCGCCTCGGAAACGCCGATGGCTCGATCTGTGACGGCGACCCGAAGAGCATTGTGGTGACTTTCGACGGCTCTAAACCGAAGCTGGACTGGTTCAGCCTGAGCTTTGCCAAGCCCAAAACGGCAACCAAGCTCACGTTCTGCCACGGGCGCAGCTACCACGACGGCGGCTGGTTCGACGCGTCGGAGAAAAAGCCGTGGCTGGAGATGCAGCGCACCAAAGACGGCCCCTGGGAGAAGATCGGGGAGCTGACGAGCTACCCGGCGACGACCTCAACGAACTCTCAAGGCCTGCGCGAGGGCCAGGCATTCTCGCTCACGCTCTCTGCGCCCACTTTACTTTTCGGGGTGCGCGTGCTCGGCAAGCCCGCGAGCGGGGACGGTCCACAGCAGGCGTTCAGCTCCTGTGGCGAGCTGAGCGCGGAATGATCGTTTGTTTGGGGGTGCTGGTGGCCGACGTGGTGGCAAAGCCGGTGGACGCACTGCCAAGACGGGGGACGCTGGAGCTGATCGAGCGGATGGAGCTGCACATTGGAGGCAACGCCGCCAACTCCGCCGCCGTGCTGGCAAAGCTGGGGTTGCCCGTGAAGCTCGTCGGGAAAGTGGGCGACGATAGCTTTGGGGCGTTTCTGGTGGAGGGGCTGGCAAAACTGGGCGTGGACACACGCGCTGTCGCTACGGCCCCACACGCCCCGACCGCCGTCTCGTTGGTGATGGTTCACTCCGATGCCGAGCGCTCATTTTTGCATGTGGCGGGGGCAAATGCTACTCTCAAATCCGGGGATGTAGACTGGGAGTCGCTTGAGGGAGCCCGTTTTTTCCATGTTGCGGGTTTGCAGCTTCTCACCGGGCTAGAGGGTGAGGGAGTGGGGGTGGTGCTCGCCGAGGCGCAAAAGCGCGGCATGGTGACCCTACTCGATACCGTGATGAACCCACGCTCCGCAGGCTGGAACGGCCTAGCTCCGGCACTACCCCACCTCGATTGGTTCGTTCCCTCAATTGACGAGATCCGGCAGCTCTGCGGGAAAGCGACAGTTATAGAGCAAGTTGCCGCGTGCCGCGCGGTGAATCCAGCGCTGAACATGGTTGTCAAAGTGGGCGGTGAGGGCTGCTGGGTTGCGGAGGCTGGGAAAGACCTCGTGCAGGTTCTCGCCGAGCCAGGGATCACGGTCGTAGACACGCTGGGGGCGGGCGATGCCTGGTGCGCCGGTTTTTTGGCTGGGCTCTCACGTGGGCTGGCTCCCCTTGAGGCCGCCGCACTCGCCAACAGGGTCGGCGCGGCGTGTGTGCAGGCACTGGGCGCGACAACCGGAATCCCGCGCCTGGAAGCCTTGTTAGCCCGCTAGCTTCCCCACTTGCCGTACATCAGAAAGGATTTATCAATGAAATCAAAAATAGTTTTTGTCACGGGCAGTGTCCGGGGGATCGGGCGCGTGATCGCCGAGCGGCTGGAGGCGAAGGGCTGGACGGTAATCCGGCACGCGCAGACGGCGGCAGAGCTGGAGGGGTTGGTGGGGATCGCAGGTGATCTCGCCGAGGCAAGCGTTCCCAAAGAGATCATCCACACGGTAATTTCAAAGTACGGGCGGCTGGATGCGCTGGTCAATAACGCCGCACTGACGACGCGCTCGAACTTGGAGACGACCGATGCCGCGCTCTTTGATCGGCTGATGGCGGTCAATTTACGCGCTCCGCTGCTGCTGATCCAGGCGGCACTTCCCCACTTCCGGGCGCAGGGCAGCGGCAAAGTGGTGAATATTGGCTCGTCGAACGCCTACTGTGGCGAGCGCAACCTGCTGGCGTACTCCCTCACAAAAGCTGGGCTGATGGTGCTGACCCGAAACTTAGGTGACACGCACGGGGCCGAGGGTGTGCGAGTGAACCAACTGAATCTGGGCTGGACTCTCTCCGACAGCGAGTACGCACTGAAAATCGCGGAGGGCCTGCCGCCCGACTGGCCCGAGCGGCTCCCGAAGTCCGTCGCGCCCTCCGGTGGCCTGCAAACACCCGAGGACGTCGCCGCCATGGTCGCCTGGCTTCTCTCCGACGAGGCCCCCCGCGTCAATGGTCAGGTTTGGGACTTCGAGCAGTACCCGCTGATCGGACGCAACCCGCCTAAATCCGCCGATTAAAATCGGCGGATCGAGCGGCGTGCCAGCTCTGCCAGGTGCCAATGGGGCGCTGGTGCGGTCCGATCCAGCCTTGTAGTTTTCGGCGTTGCTCGCCTTCAGGGAGCTTCTGGCTGAGTCGGTGCAGCTCGGCATTGGCATCTTCTGAGAGATCACAGAGCGCGTCGGTATCTAGCTTGCCGGTTTTCTCCCAGCGCTGGGCGTTGCGCCGCGCCACGTAGGCATCGGGGTTGAGGAGATCCAGGCTCGCTGCGAAGCCTAGGGCGCAGACGAGGCCCCCGATGGCGAACCGGGGCGACCACGGACGTGACCAGAGCGTGACGATCAGCCAGAGCAGTGCCACGCCCAGCCAAAGAATAAACACGTCCACATGCAGCCGGGTCTGGGTAGCGCCGTAGGCTGCTTCATAGGCCGCCATCCGGTTCCAGGCGGAGCTGAGTAAAACCAGCGTTTCTAGGACGATCACGGTGGAAAGTCCCGAGAAACCTGTACCTTGTTTACCCGTGCGCCGAGTGAGTGCTTGCAGGCCAAGAATCAGCGCTAGAGTGAGCACTGCAACCGTCACCAGCTCCGCAAAGCCGCGCCGGGCGTACTCCGCGTAGGTCAGCCCCGGCACGGAGAGCACCCGCGCCGCGCCGCCAAATAGGTAGGTTAACTGGATTGAAAGAAACGCCCCAAAGACCAGCGCCACGCTGGAGAGTACCGTCATTGCTTCGACAAAGCCCAGGGGCAGCTCCTCAGTAGCCCTGGGAGAAGCGCTCAGCCGACGGGACGTGAGTGCCATGATCAGGCCCCCAACGGTGAGCCACGTGATCAGTAACACACAAAACATGCGGCCTGCTTGCTCCTGCCAGCGCTCCGGTTGTAGCCAGTGCGTCAGCTCTGTTACGTACGTCGCGAAGAGCGCATCGGCGGAGGCGAGGAGGGGAACCAGGATGAGCAAAACGGGGAGCGAGAGCAGCAAGCCTCGCACCAGCGGCCCAGCACTGCGGCGCTTCTCGGCGCTCTGGAGTGTTTTGGCTACCTCGGCGACGCTAGGTGCAGCACGGTGTAGAGTCGCTCCCAGTAACGAAAAAGGAGCTCCCAATAACTCCCCTAGCCGGAGCTCGCGAAGCTGGCCGGGAAGTGCAAAGCGGGCCATCAGCGCCAGCAAAAACACGCAGGCAGTTGCATTGAGTCCTGTGACAAACTCGCTGCTGCGCACACTGAGCATCACTGCGAAGAAGGTATACCCTCCCAGAAGCGGTCCGAGGCTCGCCCAGGCGGGGCGGATGCCGTTGTGCCGCAGGAGAATGAGAAGCGCCAGCGGGAGCGCCCCTAAAAACAGTGTCCAGCCCAGCCCTAGAGGCTGTCCGTAGAGGAGCCAGTCCGCCAGGGCACCCAGTCCCAACCCCATCACCAAAAGCGAGCCCGTGCGCGGCAGGTTTTTCTCGTCATTCATTTTTTTATCCTTAATAAAGAACTTTGTTAAGCAAAGTATTTACGTAAAGAAACGGACTGATGTTCCCCTAGATGGAAAAATGGTTAACAGAGTGTGCGCAGGCGCTCGGTGTTCTGCACGATCAGTGTGGTGCCATCGCGGCGGAGAACTCCCATTTGCTTGAGGCGGGAGAGCCGCCGGTTGACGGTTTCCCGTGTGGCACCGATGCGCTGGGCAAGGCGACCATCGGAGAGGCCGTCGAGGCGGATGTGGCCTCGTGTGTCGGGTGTCCCCGCTTCGGCACTCTCTAGGAGGCAAGCCGCCAGACGCGCTAGGACATCGCGTGTCTCGCTGGACACCATGCGATCCGACGCTTCTCGCAGGCGTGACGAGAGTGTGCGAATGATTGCCCAAGAGACTTGCGGGTGGGTTTCTAAAAAGAAGAGTAGCTCACGACGGTCCAGCATCAAGAGATCGCACGCTGTGTCCGTGAGGGCATCTGCGGAGCGGGGCAAGTCATCAAATAGCGAGAGCTCGCCAAAGTGGTCGCCGGGGCCACGGCGTGCGACATGGACGATGCTCCCGTCGGGTGTCTCACGCTGGATATTGACGTGGCCAGAGAGAATCAGATAGAGCGTCTGCCCCGCATCTCCCTCGTGGAACAGAGCCTCCCGTGACGGAAAGAGCCGCCGTCGGCAGCGCAGAGCCAGGGGGGCGAGCTCGGTATCCGCTAGACCAGAGAAAAGAGGAATGCGCCGCAACATCCCCTCGATAACACCAGACATCCAGAGCTACTCTTCGCCACCGTCGCCGTTTGACGAGGCACCGCCCTCTTTCTCGCCCCCCGTATCCGGTTTGGTTTCCCCGCCACCTGAGTCACCCGTGGACGCACCGGGCTCCGTGGTGTCTTCCGACCCCGCACCTTTGGAGAACCAGATTTTCACGGTGGAGCCAGGAAGAAGCTTACTCCCCGAACCTGGGGACTGTTTGACCACCTGATCTGCCGGAGCTTTACTCGAAACCTCACTCTTGACCACATGAAAGCCTGCGTCAATGAGGGTCTGTTCTGCGGAAGAGATATCATCACCAATTACTTTGGGAATCAGGATCTTGTTACTTATACCGCCACCACTGGAGGCGTTTGTGCCACCACCGCCTGAGGATCTCCCATTGCTAGATTTACCTGAGCCAGACTTGCCACCCGACTTACCGTTTTTCTTTGGGTCTGCGCTCGACTTGGAAGCTAGAGCCACTTTGGCGGACTCAAACAGCTCCGTCAGTTTGTTGGTACTCTTATTGTAGGCGTAGCCACCGTAGCCCAGGCTTCCCAGCACTAATACCGTCGTGATGGGCTTCTTATAGGGCAGCAGCATGTCCGAGAGGCTGGGGCGCTGGGCACGGGCTTCTCTGGCGCGGTTGCGGGAGTCCTCAGAGATACTGCGGGGGCGGGAGGGGTTTCCACAAAATGGCCCATCAAGTCGCCCGTAGAGATTATAGACATGCACGACCACTTTATGCTTGACCCGCACTTCACCAAAATCCGTGAGGTAGTTGGCCCAGGGTTCGATTCCCTTGAGCACCTTGGCAACTTCGGAGGAAAGTAGGATATGGTCTTCATCGCCCAAGTCCATCACTCGCTGCGCCATGATGATGCCCTCACCTGCTGCATCCGTATTATGGTTCATGTCCTCCACGAGGGTCACTTCCCCGGCATGGACACCCATACGCATCTTTATCTCTGTCCCGATAGTCTGCTTCATCTCCGCAGCGTTGTATTTAAGATGCTGATGAACCTGCAGTGCGCAGCGTAGCGGTGAGAGAAGGTCTTTGAAGAAGAGCAGGGCCATACCATCGCCGGTTGGCCGTGCAATAAAGCTATCTGTATCGGCGCGTGCTGCGATGACTTCGGGCATCTCCTGCACCATACGAGAGAGCTCTTTCTGAGCTGCGACTTGCTGCGCCGTCTTGAAACGGCTGAAGCCAACGATATCCATAAATAAGACATAGGCTCGTCGGAGCGATGGTGTCCGCTCGACGACATCGGTCAGCGGGGCATCTTGTGGTGCATTTTCCAGACTCATAATTGTGTTGATCCCTCAGAGTTACCCTGGTAAGGATAATGGGTTATACCATAAATCAATTGCCTGATTCACAGGTTTCTCTCTGTTATCGGTAGTTACTGCTTGCCAATATACCTGCTAGACGTACCGGTGGGCGGAGAGTTCAGGTAGAATAGTGGGGGTTATGCGATGTCCTTACTGTGCTGCACTTGATAAAGATCATGTCCTCGACTCCCGCCCGATACGGGACGGGGCCGCTATTCGGCGACGGCGTGAGTGTGAGTCCTGTCTAGGGCGTTTTACTACTTTTGAGGAAGTCGAGGAGCTGCGTCTGACGGTGCTTAAGAGCAACGGGACACGGGAGCCATTTGAGCGTAGTAAGCTCCGACGGGCCATTGAGCTGGCTTGTAAGAAGCGTCCCGTTTCGGATGATGCCATCTCTCATCTCGTTGAAGAGCTGGAGCGCCTGCTCTACACCCGCGCCGAGCGGGAAGTGCCTTCCCAGGTAATTGGTGAGCTCTTAATGGAAAAACTCCGCGCTCTGGATACCGTTGCCTATGTCCGCTTCGCCTCCGTCTACCGCCAGTTCGAAGATGTCCGCGAGTTCCGTGAGCTCGTCGAGCGCTTGCCCAAATAAGTTACACGGTATACTGAAAGACGCATGAAGAAGTCTCTGTGTCTTTTGACCGTGGCGGCGCTCGCGCTCAGCGGTGCTTCCTGTCCCTTCAAGAAGAACACCCCCCCTCCCTCCCCTGAGGTGCCCGCCGCCTCCCCCCGCTCGGCCACTCCCGCGCCGTTCGATACCGCACTCTTTGCGCCGCTCTCGCCGCGTGCTCAGAACCGCCGCATACCGGTGATCATGTACCACGATATTGTGGCCACCAAGAAGCAAAAGACGGTCTTCTTTGATTGCACTGCCGATGAGTTTCAGGAGCAGATTGCCTATCTGGAGGCTCAGGGCGCGAACTTTATCAGTATGGAGCAGCTCCAGCGCCACTTAGTCCGTGGCGATGATGTGCCCGAAAAGTCCGTGCTCCTGACTTTTGATGACAACTACCAGGGCTTCTACGATCATGCCTATCCGATCCTAAAAGAGAAAAAGATCCCCTCAGTGATGTTTGTACACACGGCGTTTGTGGGCAAAAAAGACGGACCGCATCCCAAAATGGACTGGGAGACACTTAAACTTCTGGATGCCGAAAAACTCGTGACAATCGGCTCGCACACTGTTAATCACCCAGCGGAGTTTGAGAAACAGCCGCTCGATGTCCAGCAGACCGAGCTCTACGAGTCTAAAAAGACACTGGAGGCGGAGCTAGGGCACCCCGTTTCCTCTATCGCCTACCCAGAAGGGCGCGCTGATGGGGAGACATTCTCGCTGGCGCAGCAAATCGGCTATACCCTGGGCTTCACGGTGGAAAATGGCCCTGCCGAGCAGTCTCCAAGCATCTTAGCTGTCAATCGCACCATCCACACACGCCTGGAGAAAGTCTGGGAGGAGTGCCAGAAGGCTACGGTCGAGGCACCTGCCGCGCTCTTTGAGCGGAATTTGATTGAGTCGCCGGTCACTCTGGAAACGGGGAAATTCGACGGGGTGGGGCTTGTCCTGGTTAAGGGTGGCAAGCCACTCACCGTGCGTGCCACCGACACGGGGCGCAAGTCCGTGGGGGAGTTTATCCGCGACACTCCCTCTACCGTGGCGGGGATGAACGGGACATTTTTTGTGAATGCGGACCTGCGCTCCGTGGACAACGCTCTGATCGGGCCCTGTCGCACCCAGATCGAGAGTCTGTTCTTTGCAGATGAGGATAAGCAGCGTCTGCCGCGTATCTGGAACCGCCCACTGGTGGTCTGGGGGCCCAAGAAGATCGCCATTGTCCCCTTCAATCCCTATGCCAACAACGATGAGGTGAGCGTGATCTCCCTGATGGGGGATGCGACGGATGTCTTTCTAGGGGGGGCGTGGATTGTTCATGACGGGGTCGCGCGTACGAAAAAAGAGATTGTCTATGCTGCCCGCGACTTCAACGACCCTCGTAAGCGTGCTTTTTTTGGGGTGACGGACAAGGGCGAGCCGGTTCTGGGAGCGACTCTGGAGGTCGTGACCACGGAGATGATGGCACGCGGTGCCGCCGCCGCCGGGGTGCATGAGGCGGTCTTGATGGACTCGGGGTTCTCGACGAGCATTGTCTACGACGGCAAGATTATCGCCACGGGCCACACCGCCAAAGACCTGCCCTCACGCTCCGTACCCCATGCAATTCTCGTGAGTGGCATCCTCCAGGCACCCACGGATCCCGCGACACTCAAGATACTCCAGAGCGCCGAAGCCGCCGTCGGCCTGGTACCTGCCAATAAGGCGCAGGCTGATGCCCCCCTAGGGGCGCGGGCAGCGGGTGATAAGCCTGAGCGAAAGAAGCGGCGACGGTAATTCGGGGCGAATAAATGGTAGCGCTTACTTCGGATCGTAGCTCTTGGAACTCTCGGTGGGAAGCGGCACGATCCAGATCTGGCGGAACTCCGTGGGGTTATGGTGGTCCTGGAGGTAGATGGGGCCAGGTTTGTCAATGGGGCGGTCGCCGCGAATTCCAGTTGCCCCCTGAATCTCGGTATTGTTCTGCACCAGAATTCCGTTTTGTAGCACCGTCACGCGGGCTTTTTCCGTGAGCTTACCGTCCACAAAGCGAGGGGCACGGAAGATAATATCGTACGTCTGCCAGGAGAGTGGGGGCTTGCAGGCATTGACCAGAGGGGCCGCTTGGTTGTAGACCGCGCCGCAGTCGCCGGTGCCCGGAATCTTCAGTCCCGACGAGTCCAGCACTTGAATTTCGTACCAGCTCTGTAAGCCCACGCCAGAGTTGCCCCGGCCCTGGCCCTTGCCTTCGGGGACATAGGGGACTTTGAACTCGACGTGCAGTAGGAAGTCCGTGAACTCCTGCTTGCTGACGATATTACCCTTCTGGGAGACCATCGCGCCCTTGACCACGCCCCAGTCCGCGTCGGTGGTGGAGCCAAACTTGCGCCAGTTGGCTGACATTTCCTCGGTCTTCCCTGAGAAAAGCACGATGGCTCCGGGGGGCGGAGGAACGGGCTTGGGCTGCTTTGCCTTCGGATCAGGCGGGAGATAGGGCGACTGCTGAAGAGCCGCCAGTGCGAGAAGAGAGAGTACATTCATCGTGGCTTTATTTTACCCGGTATTTCCTGCCATCGCGGGACGGCCTTCGCCACGCAGGCAGCAGTTTTGGAGGCAGACATCCGGGTTGGGGCCGCGTGTGCCGATGGTCAGGCGGGTGAGAGAGTCGGTGTTGCGCTCGGCAACTAAGTCGTGGATCATCTGAATGAGTTTCGGATGCGTTCCCGCCGTTCCCGCACGAATAAACGCGATCCCCCGCTCGTCGGCAAGCTGCTTGGCCTCGTAGTCTAGATCGTAGAGCACTTCCATGTGATCCGAGACAAAGCCCAGCGGGACGACGGCGACTCCTCCCCCCCAGCCCCCGCCGGGCGGGGGAGAAAATTCCCCCGCCCGGCGGGGGCTAGGGGGCAAGTTGTGCAGATAGTCCAGAATATCCGGCTCCAGCCAGGGCACCTGCGGCGGCCCGCTGCGGCTCTGGTAGGCAATATCGAACTGGGATTCCAGCAGGCCACACGCCTGTGCGATGAGCGTGGCGGCTTCTTTAAGCTGCGCTTCGTAGTCGCAGCCACGGGCCATGCCGATTGGGATGCTGTGGGCCGTGAAGACCACGCGGGAGCCGTCGGGGAGCTGTGCGAGGGCGTCTTTGACGCGCTCGGTCATCACTTCGATAAAGAGCGGGTGGTTGTAGAAGACGCGGATCTTACCAAACTCTGGCGCGTCCTCACCGACGGCCTCGCGTGCTTTGGCGATGTCTTCTCGGTACTGGCGGCAGCCCGAGTAGGAACTGAACGCCGATGTTACAAAGACCAGCGCGTTTTTGATGCCGTCGGCTTTCATCTGCGCCACGGTGTCAGTAACAAACGGATGCCAATTGCGGTTTCCAAAGTAGATCGGCAGGGGGAAATCACTCGCCTCAAGCGCCGTAATCAGTGCCCGGTTCTGGCCGTTGATCGGACTCACGCCGCCAAAATGCTGGTAGTGCTCCGCCACTTCCGCGAGGCGCTCTACGGGAATATTACGGCCCGCTGTCACATTTTGCAGAAACGGAATGACATCCGCGGGGCCTTCCGGGCCGCCAAAAGAAAGGACTAAGAGTGCGTCGTAGTTCATCACCAACCCCCTAACCCCCGCCCGGCGGGGGAAGCTTAGTCCCTACCCACACCATTCCGTTTTCAAGCTTGGTCTGGAATGTCTCGACGGGCTTTTTCACCACGCCGTCAATCGCCGCGCCGGTCTTGAGATCGAACTTGCCGTAGTGCCAGGGACACACCACAGAACACTCGTCGCTATTAATCGTTCCCTCGCAGAGCGGGCCGCGTGCGTGGCTGCACCGGTTGTTGATGGCGTAGATCTCCCCCTTGATATTAAAGACCCCGACCATCTTGCCTTCCAGAAACACCGTGCGAGTCTGACCGGGCTCTAGCTCGCTCAGCGCACAGACCTCCACCCAGCTCTCGCGGGCTTCCCCGAGCGCGAGGGGCTCATCAATGGGCAGGCCGCCGAGCGTGTCGAGGGCCTCATCGAGGCGCACGTTGACGCAGGTGAAGATGGGGGTGTCCTGGATCGTGTAGCGACTGGACTCGGTCTCGCGCAGCTCCTGCACTAAATCCAAGAAGTCGGCGGGCTCGTCGGTCTCGAAGGCTAAGATAAACTCATAGTCGTCTATGCCGAAGCTGTAGGTGGTGTTGAGCCGAATCGAGGGGTACTTCTTGCCCACCTCGATGTGCTCATCCATCACGCCCTGACGTGCGTGCTGGGAGAGATGGTACCACTCACGGGTCTTGATAAACGGATAGACAAAGACATACTTCGCCTCCGACGGGTCAATCACGAGGCGTTCTTCTTCGGTATCGCCACTGTCGCCGCCCACTCGAATCTCGTAGACTGAGCGCTTGGTTTGAGAAAAATAGCTGTAGGCGATGTTTAAGTAGCTGCCCATCTTAGTGCGCAGAATCGCGGTGGCCAGCTCCTGAAAGACCAGCGGGCTCTCGGCGATCTGCCAGAGGAGCAGCTCCGCATCGGCGCGGGTGCCGACCGTGCTGTAGGGACGAAGCAGCATGCGTCGGTTAAAAGTGCGGATGGTCTCCGACAGCTCACGCTTCTGCGCCGCTTGCTCATCGTCACTCAAACGCCGCCAGAGCGGGTCGAGCTTGTAGAAGGCAAAGCGGACATACTGACGGCGGCTGAGCTGCCGTCCGGCGGGAGGCGGTGCGGGGGAGTCGGTGGTGCGTGGTCTCATGCCCTAGATGATACCCTGCCCGACCGCTAGCGAGTCCAGTCCTCGAAGGTGAGACCCGGTATACGCTCAAAGTCACGCTGATTGCGAGTCAGGAGCGTGGCATTGTTGGCGAGCGCAATACAGGCGATACGAAGGTCTTGTGTTCCGACACGAATTTTTTGAGAGCGAAGCAGGAAGAAGAGCGCCGCTGCTTGTGGTGTGAAGTCCCAAACGGCAATGGTCTGATAGAGAGTCAGTGTCTCATGTAGTCCAAGAAAAGCAGCCGTCTGAGCGGCAGGAGTTTGGGCTTTGTTAATCTCCGCAAGACGGCCCTCAACCTGCTCCATGTACGTGATAATGGTGACTCCGTAGTCGTCGGGGGCCACTAATTTCAGACGCTCGCGTAGAGTCTCACTTTCTGAGCCGCCTCGCTGTAGGAGGCTTAGGTGGTCGGTGTCAAGCAGCAATAGTGTCTCTGGATTATCGGCCACGGCTTGCTTCCTGGCGTTCCTGCTCTCGTTTCTGCTCACTGTAGTGCACGACGCTCTCAAAGGTGGGATCGTTGGCGAAGATGCCCGTGGTACGCTCCAGGAAGTCCCCTGCCGTGGGCTTCGGGCGGGGGGGGACGGGGGCTTCGTGGCGTATGCGCTCGATCTCGGTGAGAAGTGCCTCCGAGGTGAGAAGAGGAGCCTCAGCAATATCGAGGGGAGTGGGGTGTGCGGGGAGAACAAGCTGTTGTTTAATGCGTGTCACTTCGGACTCCAGCGCCTGTACACGCTCTTCTAAAGTTACCATCGTTTTGTTTTCTCCAAGGGTGTGCGACCCCCTCTCCCCATAGGCGCGGACTCCCGACAGCATCTGTCGAGTGCTCTCCTCCCTTGGTCGAGTTTTCGCAAAATTCTGGTGAAGGCTCGCCGGTATCTGCCGAGCCTTCACCCCTCATTATAGAGCACTCTCCCGCCTTCGTCGAGAAATCTCCAGGGGGCGGAGAGAACTCTCCAAACTGCTCAGAGTGCTCCCCAGAGCCGTCAGACGCTAAACCTTGCCCCTCGTCTAAATAACGTACTTGACCTTCAGCTCTTTCGCATGAGCCAGTAAGTCCGGGGGGCAGTTCGGGTTTGTGATCAGACTATCAATAACATCTTCCATTGCAATCGGGAAAATGCAGGCACGGATTGCGGGATCAACCTTCGCCAGCAAACCTGTCAGCTCGCTCCACAGGGGCTTATTTGCCCGAGGCAGTAGGAACACCAGACGACCTTTTTTCTCATCCTGGTGAAGGCGACACAGATGCCATACGTTCCGAAGAATCTGATACGCCCCAAAAAACTCAGGAGCTTTCAGCAGGGTGCTATCCACATACCCCGTCAGGGTGGGAAGATAAATATGCGTTAGTTTGTCCCTATGTTTGGCATCGTCTTTGGCTTTTCCAAAATCGGCCTCAGAGAGCTTGATCTCACACAGCGTCGTAACCTCATCGTCTGTAATCCAGAGCGCATCCAGATTGGTTCCCTCCTCCTTGCACGGCACCGCCTCAAGCTTCGATGTCTTAAGTTTAGCTGTCTGTCCAAGAGCCGCTAAAAGTACCTCTGCCTCGGCTCCACCCGCACTGAAGAAAGGAAGAAAAAGATTGAACGCAAATGCCTGCGATGAATTCAGATGATGGAAGTACACATGTCGAGATAAGCCTACAGCTTTCTCCAGGGGTAAAGCAAGTGGTAATAGGTTTAAATCTGCATCTGCCTTGGCGAGAATATGACTATATGGTTTGCTCCGAAAGAAACCTGGAGCTGAGACTCGCAAAACTAATTTTTTATAGTAACTCAGATGGAGCTTTAAATCATCTTGATAGGACATGGATGCCACTGTATCATAGGCAACTCAGGCTCACGATAAAATAGCGGCATGGATTTCTTCGAACTCGCCCAGCAGGTGGAGGAGCTTTCCGGGGTCAAGCTAGAAAGGGCAGGTGGCATGACCACCTGGGAGGCGTTTCCTTCCTACAAACACCAGGATCGCATCTACAAAATCCAGCAGGCTATCCGCCGTCGCGCCGATGCGATCTACGACTGCGCCTGTTCCCATGTCTCCGATGCCTATGTCAAGTTCCCCGATGGCTCGATCAAGCGGCCCGATATTGCGATTTTCTGCCGCGAACCCGACGAAGACGAGCAAGACGGCGCGGTGACATTACTTCCTGAGGCGATTATCGAGATCATCAGCAAGCACTACGAGGATAAAGACCTCAAGGTGGGCGTGCCGTTTTATCTGAGCCAGGGAATTGCTGATGTCGTGACGCTGGACATGGCGACGGGCACCGTCACGCACTTTCGTCCCGGCCAGCCTGAGCAAGTCCACGCTTCCCCCGTGACGCTCGCCTTCGCGTGCGGCTGCGAGGCAACAATCTAGGGAGCAGGGAACGCTTAGAGCTCGCTCATGCTTTCTTGAATCGCGTCCAGAGTGCTCTGGATAACCTCCGGCGTGTGCGCGGCGCTGACAAAGCCTGCCTCAAACGCACTGGGAGCCAGATACACGCCGCGCTCCAGGAGCTTGTGAAAGAGGAGGGCGTAGCGCTCGGTGTGGACGAATTGCTTCGCGGTGGCGTAGTCCGTGATCTGCACGCCGGGTTCTTTGAGCAAATAAAATCCGAACATCGTGCCCACACAACCTACCTGGATCGGGAGATTTGCCTGCGCGGCAGCGGAGACAATCCCCTCGGTGAGCTGCTTAGTTGCTGCGACAACTCCCTCAAAGACGCGGGACTTCTGAATTTCGGTCAGAGTCGCCAGCCCCGCCGCCATTGCCAGTGGGTTGCCCGAGAGTGTCCCCGCCTGGTACATCGTCCCGGCAGGCGCGACGTGCTGCATAATGGCTTTCTTACCCGCATACGCCCCCACCGGCAGGCCCCCACCGATCACTTTTCCGAGGCAGGTGATATCGGGATCGAGGCCCCAGAGCGCCTGCGCCCCGCCTGGAGAGACGCGAAAGCCCGTCATGACTTCGTCCAGAATAAACAGCGCCCCGTACTCGCGGCAGAGCACTTGGAGCCCCAGTAAGTAGCCCTCTGTGGGCGTGACAAAGCCCATATTGGCCGCAATCGGCTCCACAATCACCGCCGCGATCTCCGAGCCAAGCTGAGAGAAAAGTGCCTTTGCACCGTCTAAGTCGTTGTAGGAAAGTGTCAGCGTGCTCGCCGCCGTGGCCTTGGGGACGCCCGGCGAGTCCGGCAGACCTAGGGTCGCCACGCCACTGCCCGCCTGCACTAAGAGCATATCGGCGTGGCCGTGGTAGCAGCCGGAGAACTTGACGATCTTCTCGCGCCCGGTCACCGCGCGAGCGAGGCGCAGGGCACTCATGCACGCCTCGGTACCGCTGTTAACAAAGCGAATCTGCTCGATACTCGGCACGATCTCGATTACTTTTTCAGCAAGCTGGTTCTCTAAGGCAGTAGGTGCACCGTAGCTCGTACCCTTGGCGGCAGTCTCGGTGATGGCTTGCAGAACCACTTCGGGCGCATGGCCCAGAACCAGCGGTCCCCAAGACAGAACATAATCGGTGTAGCGGTTGCCATCGGCATCCCAGATAAATGCGCCTTGGCCGCGCTCGATAAACCGGGGCGTGCCGCCGACCCCGCGAAAGGCACGGACGGGGCTATTGACGCCGCCGGGAATAAGCTCCTGCGCACGGGCAAAGAGTCGCTCTGATTCTTGTGTGTTCATCGGTATTAAGATACCCGCTTGACTGCTTCCTCTGCTTGGTGGATACAATCGGGGATGCCGACACCGCGATACGCACAGCCGGTGAGGTGCAGGCCGGGTGGGAGGGATTTTTCGAGGATATCTATCCGGTCGAGATGCCCGACATCGTACTGCGGGTTGGCGTTTTGCCAGCGGAAGATGCGGTGAAAGAGTGGCGCGGCGGTGATTCCGAGAATATCCAAGAGCTGCGCCTTGGCCATCGCCAGAATCTCTGGGTCGGATTTCTCCAGCGTCTCCGGAGAGCGCGAGCCACCAAAGAAGACCCGGACGAGCGCGTGGCCGTCGGGCGCGCGCGAAGGGAACTTGATGGAGGAGATCGTCAGGGCGTTGATCGGGCGCTTCTCCTGGCGCGGGATCACCATGCCGAAGCCATTTAAGGGGCGCTTGATGTCTTCAGTGCGAAAGCCCAGGGAGAGTGTCCCCGTGCTCACAGTTCGGATGAGGTCTAACTGTTCCGCGACGCGCGGGGCGAAGGGCTGAATGAGCCTGGCCGCCACCGAGGCGGGCGTGGTGAGAATCACCTGCGTGGCAGTCAGGAGCGTGCCATCGCTCAGCGCCAGTTGGTAGCTGCCGTCAGGCAGGGAAATGAGCCTTGTGACGGATGTATTCAGCCGTAGCCCCCCCGTTAGCTTTACCACCAGAGCGTCCACGAGCTCCTGTGTGCCGCCGGGAAATGACTGGAACATCGGGGGGCGCTTGCCATTTTTATTTTCCTGCGCCTGCTTGGCTTTTTGGGCCAGCGTCCCACGAATAATGCTCCCAAACTCGGTCTCTAGCTGGCGGTAGCGCGGGAATGTGCTGAGCAGGCTCTGGCGCTCCGACTCTCCGCTGTAGATGCCCGAGAGCAGAGGCTCCCCGAGCTGTGTGAGCGCTTCTTGCCCGAATCGCCGCCGGACGAAGCTGCCCACGGTCTCATCTGCATTTGTGGGACCGGTGCGCGGAGGAATCAGCCAGTCTAGGCCCATGCGCAGCTTGCCTGGAAGTGAGAGCAGGGGGGTCTTGAGAAACGGCCAGAGCTTGGTGGGGACAATGAGCTGAAAGCCCTCGGGGAGCGCGACGGGCTTGCCTTTGTGCAGCACATAGATCGTGCGGAGCTGATCATTGGTGCCCATCAGCCGCTCCCCCAGGCCTAGCTCTCTCGCAAGCTGCGCCGCCCACGGTTTTGTCGCCAGAAACGAGTCCGCGCCGCCCTCGACAGTAAATTTCTCACCGTTTTCGAGCACGAGGGTCTCGGTCTGTAGTTTTCCACCCCAGCGCCCCGACGCCTCGAAAAGCGCGTACTCTAGCCCGCGCTTCTGGGCAAACCACGCCGCGCTCAGCCCGGAGATGCCTCCCCCGATAATTGCGATCATGCGCGGGTCTGGGTGTACTCGTGGACAAAATCCACGAGCTTGCGGACGGTCTCCACGGGGGTCTCGGGCAAGATCCCATGTCCTAAGTTGAAGATATGGCCGGGGCGGCCCTTCACGCTCTCCAGGATCGCCTTTACTCGTGGCTCCAATGCATCCCAGTCCGCAAAGAGGGCGACCGGGTCGAGGTTTCCCTGCACAGCCACGCCCTCGCCGAGCTGGTCCCATGCCGTCGCCAGATCCGTGCGCCAGTCCACCCCGATCACATCCCCGCCCGCCTCGTGGATCAGCGGGAGCATCCCACTGGTGCCGGTGCCAAAGTGGATCAGCGGCACCCCCGCCTTGCTCGCAATCTGGAGCGCCTTGCGGCTGTAGGGTAGCACAAACTGCTTGTAGTCCGCCGGGCTTAGCTCACCTACCCAGCTATCGAAGAGCTGGAGCGCCTGTGCACCCGCCTCGGCCTGCGCCAGCAGATACTCCCCAGCAAGGGTCGCCAGCTTGTTCATGAGAACATGCCAGGCTACCGGTTCGTTCCACATCAGCTTCTTCACCTCGATACGGTTCTTGCTCGCCCCACCCTCCACGGCGTAGCTGGCGAGGGTGAACGGGGCACCGCTAAACCCGATCAACGGGATACCGCGCGGCTCCAGCTCTTTTCGTACCAGCCGGATCGCCTCCAGGGTGAAGCTCAGGGCCTTGCGCGGCTCGGGGACTTTCAGGAGCCCGATCTGCTTTGCCGTGCGCACCGGGTTGTGTATAATCGGCCCCTCGCCCTTCAGAAACTCCAGCTCCAGGCCCATGCCCTCTAGCGGCGGAAGAATATCGGCGAAGATAATCGCGGCGTCGAGGTCAAAAGCATGGATCGGCTGCATTGTCACTTCGCAGGCCAGCTCTGGGCTCTTGATGAGCTCCAGGATACTGTACCTTGTGCGGAGCTCGCGGTACTCGGACATGTAGCGTCCCGCCTGGCGCATCAGCCAGACGGGTGTGGCATCAACAGGCTCGCGGCGGCAAGCGCGTAAAAATCGGCTATTTTGCATGTTCGTTCCAGTTTACCCTGCCGCGAGCCACTGAACGGCATCGCGGGCGAAGTAGGTGAGGATCATGTCCGCACCGGCGCGCTTGATGCTCACCAGGCTCTCCAGGGCGCAGCGCCGCAAATCAATCCAGCCGTTCTGCGCGGCGGCGTGGAGCATGGCGTACTCGCCGCTCACCTGGTAGGCGGCCAGTGGCAAGTCGTAGGTGTCGCGCACTTCTCGGATAATGTCTAAGTACGCCCCTGCGGGCTTGACCATGAGAATATCCGCGCCCTGCTCCACATCCAGCGCTACTTCGCGGAGCGCCTCTCTTCGATTTGCCGGGTCCATCTGGTACTGTCCCCGATCCCCGAACTGGGGTGGGCTCTCGGCGGCATCGCGAAACGGTCCGTAGAAGCCGCTGGCGTATTTCGCGGCGTAGCTCATGGTGATAGTGTTCACAAGGCCGCTCGCGTCCAGCGCCTCGCGGATCGCGCCGATCATCCCGTCCATCATCCCCGACGGTGCGATCATATCCGCACCCGCCTCGGCATGCACCACCGACGCTTTTCCTAAAAGCTCCAGAGTGGCATCGTTGAGCAGGTAGCCGCTCTCGTCTAAAACCCCGCAGTGCCCGTGATCCGTGTACTCGCAAAAGCACATGTCGGAGATCACTAGCAGCTCCGGGCGGGCTTTTTTGAGGGCGCGGATCGTGCTGGGAACAATTCCATTTGGGTTCCCGTTCTCACTCCCACAGGCATCTTTGATCTCCGGGATGCCAAAGAGAATCACTGCGGGAATTCCCTCATCAAAAGCGCGGCTCGTCTCCTCCACCAGCGTGTCCGGCGACCACTGAAACTGCCCGGGCATCGAGCGGATGGGGATTTGCAGGCCGCTGCCGTGGCGCACAAAAAGCGGGTAGATAAAGTCCGCCGCATCGAGCTTAGTCTCCTGCACTAGCTGGCGCAAGAGCGGCGTGCGTCGCAAACGGCGCGGACGAAAGATCAATTCATTCATAGGAAGTATTCTGCCAGTGCTTCTATAAGTCCGTCGAGGGTGTGCGTGGTGGATATCACATCTACTTGCAGCCCGTGTGCCTCCGCCATCGCCGCCGTTTGTGGCCCGATGCAGGCAACGCAGACCGATGCTAAGTCGGTGCGATTGCCGCCCTCGGCGCTTAGGCGATCCATAAAATTCTCCACAGTCGAGGCACTGGTAAAGGTTACCGCATCCACCTGCTTTTGAGCCAGTAGCACCGGGACATTCGCGCCGCCCGTGCCGGGTACGGTTCGGTATGCCTCAACCACCGTCACTTCCGCCCCCTGTGCCCTCAGAACATCTGCCAGTGTCGTCCGCGCAATTGCCGACGCCGGGATTAAGACGCGCTCTCCAGGCTGGATCTGTAGCGCTTCGCCCAGTGCCTCGGCGGTGAATGTCTCGGGCAGGAGCACCGCTTCTAGACCTAGATAGGCTTGCGCGGCTCTGGCAGTCGCTGGGCCAATCGCTGCGTTCCCCCGCCGGGCGGGGGGGAGGGGGGGGGACTCAGCCAGAGCGAGAACGGTGTTCGCGCTGGTGAGCAGGAGCCAGTCAAAGTACGCTAGATTTGCCAGTGCCTCGCGTAGCGGACGGTCATCCTCGGGCGGGACGATGGCGATGCAGGGGTACTCGATCACCTCCGCGCCTTGGCTCCGAAGTAGAGAAGTGAAGCGGGAGTTCTGGTGCGTGGCGCGGGTATTGACGATGCGCTTGCCCGTCACCCCAGGAGCTCCGTGGCTCCCTGGGCTTTTGCCTCGTCGGCGAGCTGGGAACCGAGGGAGTCAGCATCGGTGGGAGAGGCGGTGCCAGTCACTTCGATGCAGCGCGTGCCATCTGTTGAGAGGATGCGTGCCGTGAGAGTCAGCGTACTGTTCTCGATGCTGGCGTAGGCGGCCAGCGGGAGCGAGCAGCCACTGCCCAGAGCGGCGAGGAAGGCACGCTCGGCGGTGACGGCTTGCGCGGTGGGCTCATGGTGAATCAGAGAGAGTTTTTCTCTAATCCAGGCTTCGTCGCGGCACTGCACGGCAATCGCTCCCTGGCCGGGGGCGGGGAGCATGATCTCGAAGGGGAGCACTTCCGTGATGACGTTATCGTAGCCCAAGCGCTCTAGCCCGGCGTGCGCGAGCAGAATGGCGTCGTAGGGGCCGTCGGGCGCGAGCGCTTTTTGAATGCGCGTGTCCACGTTGCCACGGATATCCAGAAGCTGCAAGTCCGGGCGCGCGCGCAAGAGCTGGGCGGCGCGGCGGCGGCTACTGGTGCCGACAGTGGCGTTTTGAGGAAGCTCTGCAAGTGTCTTTCCGCTGCGGCTGATCAGGGCATCACCGACGGGGGCGCGGGCTAAAATCGCGCCCAGAACCAGGCCGTCGGGCTGCTCGGTGGGGAGATCCTTGAGGCTATGGACGGCGCACTGGATCGTATTGGCATGGAGTGCAGTTTCTAGCTCGGCAGTGAAGAGGCCCTTGCCACCAATAAGCGGCAGGGGCGTGTCTAGTACTTGGTCGCCCTTGGTCTGGATCACGACCATCCCGCCGCCTAGAGAAAGCATCAGTAGGACATGTTCGGTCTGCCAGCGGGCGAGCTTGGAGCCACGTGTGCCAAAGTGCAGCATGACTTATTGCTTCTCGGCGAAGGGGCAGCGGGCCGCTTCCAGCCCAAAGATATCGCGTACCGTGTCGGCGTAGTTAATCCCATTGCCCTCGATGGCATTGCTACGCAGACGTAGAGTGGGCTCGTGCATCAGGCGATTGACCAGGCTGTGTGCCAGGATCTCAATCGCACGTTGCGTGGCTTCATCGGCGCCTGGCAAGCGGCTGAGAGCTTTCTCCACTTCGCTCTGCGCCAGCCCCTGGGCCCAGTCGCGCAGGTCTTTTATTACCGGGGTCACTGCACGGGTCTGGAGCCACTCGGTGAAGCGTGCGGTCTCTTGCGTGATGATATTTTCTACGGCGGGAATGGCGGCGCGGCGCAGCTCGAAGTTGGCATCTATCACTTGCTGGAGCGCGTCAATGTCGTGGTAGGCGACGGACTCCAGTGTGGCGACCGTCTCTTCGATATCGCGGGGTACGGCAAGGTCAACAAGCGTGAGAGGGCGGCCTTCGCGTGCTTTTTGCACAGCCGCGACCTCGCTGTAGTAGATCACGGTATGGGGAGCGCCCGTCGCGCAGATCACCGCATCCGCCCAAGCAAGCGCCTCATCGAGCTGGCACCAACTGAGCGCACGGGCATTGAGTTTTTGCGCGAGGTCTTCGGCATGGATCAGTGTCCGATTGATGATCGCAAGCTCCAGCTCGGAGCTGCTACGCAGTGCTTGCGCCGCCAGTGTCGCCATCTCGCCAACACCGACAATCAGCACACGGCTCTGACCTGGTTGGCGAGTCTGGAGCACAAGCTGCGCTCCCGCATGGCTCACCGAGGTGGTGTAGCGGCTGATCTCGGTCTCGGTGCGGGCACGCTTACCGGCTTGCGTGGCCTGCGCGAAGAGCCGGGAGAGAATCGGCCCGCTGCTACCGGCGTTCTGCGCCTCTTGAAACGCTAGCCCGACCTGGCCGAGAATCTGATCTTCCCCCAGAATCATGGACTCCAGCCCACAGGCGACTCGCAGTAAGTGCTGCGTGACTTCATCGCCAGTCTTGACGTCGAGATGGGGGCGCAGCTCATCCTCAGGGAGTAAGTAGAGAGCGCTGAGCGCCGCAATCAGGCAGTCCGTGTTGGCCTTTGGATTTAGCGTGGCATAGAGCTCCAGACGGTTACACGTCGAGAGCAACGCTACCTCAGAGACTACCTCTGTAGCTCGTAGCTCTTCGAGTGCCGTGCGTAGTGCGCAACCTGAGAGAGAGAGGCGCTCGCGCAGTGCGACCGAGGCAGTGTGGTGATTAACTCCTAGCAAAACAACAGACACGTTCTAAGTTCTCCTGGCTAGTATACCGCCCGGTTTGGCATCCGTTCCCGACGCCTGATTTTTATCGTAGCTTTTTGACGTGAAGAAGACGTGAAGGTTTAGGGTGTGAGTTTTTACCACCCAAGTTGCCCACGGACATCCACAACCTCTCCAATGACAATAATCGCCGGGGGGAGGATTTCTGTGACAAGGCTCTCAATAGTGGCGAGCGTGCCGGTGACAACTTTCTGCCCCGGGTAGGTGGCGGAGGCAATAAGAGCGACGGGAGTATTTTCCGGTCTGCCGTACTGGCGTTGCTTCTCCAGAATTTTGGAAAGCCGCGAGACCCCCATTAGAAAGACGGCTGTCCCGATGAGTGCCGCAGCCTGCCAGTGGGTTTCGGGGAGGTGATTCGCCTCGCCCTCTTGCCCCGCAAACACGCAAAAACCCGCTGAGACTCCCCGGTGCGTGACCGGAATCCCCGCCGCGCCAGGCCCCGCAATCGCCGACGAAATCCCCGGAATCACCGCGTAGGAGATGCCATGCTCGGTGAGGTAGGCCGCTTCTTCACTGCCACGTCCAAAGACAAACGGATCGCCGCCTTTAAGCCGCACGACGGTTTTTCCGAGCTTCGCATGGTGCACGAGCGCCTCGTGGATCGCATCCTGGCGTGGCTGCGACGGCGTCCCCAGATCTTTCCCCGCGTAGATGCGCTCGGCTTGACTCGGGGCGTGTTCGAGTAGCTCAGGAGCCGCCAGTCGGTCGTAGAGCACGACATCGGCGCTCTGGAGCGCCTTGAGCCCCTTGAGCGTGATGAGCTCAGGATCGCCCGGCCCGGCACCCACTAGATAGACAAAACCGCTCATCACACGCTCCTCTCTCTTGTTGCAGGGGGCAGCAGACGCGCAGCTCCATCCGTGCTCTGGCTTCTGCCATATCTCCCGCCGCCAGAAGCTCAGGAATCTCGGAGTCTAGCACGGCCTCCCAGAACTTCCGCTTGGTCTCAAAGGTCGGGAGTGCCGTTTTTACGCGGGGCCGCCAGCTCCCCAGAAACGCTGCCAGCTCGCCCAGCTCCGGCGTGAGAATCTCCTCCAGGATGCGCTTTCGGACTCTTTGTGCTAGCGCCGGGCTGCAACCCGCCGAAGAGATCGCGACCTGCATCGGGCCAGAGCGTGCAACCGCGGAGAGGATAAAATTACAGAACGTCGGGTCGTCCACGGAGTTGCCCAGCTTGCCGTTTTGGTCGGCCTCCGCAAAAACCGCACGATTGACGGTTTTATTGTTGGTGGCTCCAATGGCTACAAAAGCATCGGTCTGATCGCTCGGCTCCCAGCGCTTCTGCCGCCACTCAAAGCGTTTCTCCTGGTGCCAGTGCTGCAATTCTTCGGAGAGCTCGGGAGAGACAACACGGATTCTTGCACCGCTCTCAAACAGCACCGAGAGCTTCTCGCCCGCGACATAGCCGCCGCCAATCACAACCACTTGCTTGCCGTGCAGGTCGAGGTAGACAGGCTGGTAGTGAGACGAACTCGCCATAGAAAATTACTGTATCATAAATATTACTATTTCGATAGGGATAATTAAATTACTCGGAAATGCTGACCAGAAGCTCTGTACCCTCGAGGCGTGCCGGATAGGTCTGGATCGAGCACTCGCCAAAGACAGGTAGCCCAGTGGCGAGTGCGAATTTCCAGGCGTGGAACGGACACACCACAATCCCATTGCCCGTCAGCCCATCGGCAAGCGGGCCTTGCCGGTGTGGACACTCGGCCTGTGTGGCGTAGACACTGCCGTCTCGCAGGTGAAAGACGGCGAGCTTGATGTTCCTGACCAGAAACTCGCGGCCCTCACCAGGGGGGATTTGGTCAATACTGCCCAGTTTATAATCGCTCATGCGTTTACTACCCTCAGCTCGGAGCGGAACTGGTTGGGGTTTTTATTGACCAGCGCCTCTTCCCACGGATCCACGTAGGCATCAAGCTGGATTTTCAGTGCCGCCTCCAGCTGTAAAGCCAGCCCCTCGCTGTCATCTACGAGAAGGGCGCGAAGGGGGGCGATTCCGAGGCGCTCGACAAAGCCGTAGGTGCGCTCCAGGTAGCGGGCGTTCTCGATGTAGTACTGTAAAAAACGATCCGTGAGCGTGATGGCCGCTTCATGAGACCCTACCACGGCCAGCAAGTCGCCTTTGCGGATATGGGCACCGGCGGCCCCGCCGATATAGATCTCCCACTTGCCATCGCCTATTGCCACGTAACCGACATCTTTGACATAGGCTTCAGAGCAGTTTCTCGGGCAACCCGCCGTTGCCATCTTGACTTTTCCGGGCGTCTCTAAGCCCTGGTAGCGTTTTTCTAAAGTGATCCCGAGCGTGGTGGAGTCTCCTAAGCCGTAACGGCAGAAGTCGGTGCCGACGCAGGTTTTGACGGTGCGAAAGGCTTTTGCGTAGGCATGGCCCGACGGCATCCCGAGATCCTGCCAAACCCCCGGCAGGTCTTCTTTCTTAATGCCGAGCAAGTCAATGCGCTGGCCGCCGGTGAACTTTACCATCGGGACATCGTATTTCTTGGCAACTTGTCCGATCTTAATCAAGTCGTCGGCGGTCGTAATCCCACCGTAGATTCGGGGAATGACACTAAAGGTCCGGTCTTTCTGGATATTGGCATGGACGCGGTCATTGATGTAGCGCGCATCGCGCTCGTCCTCGTACTGCGCTCCCCAGAGGCTGCGCAGCAGTGAGGCCAGGCCCATCTTGCTCCCGGCATCTTCTCGCCCCTCAGCTAGCGCGTTGAAGACGGCGCTAACGGACTTGAGACTTTGGGCTTTAATCGCCTCGACCAGCTCGGTTTTCTTGAGCGGCACGCCAGGGACGTAGTAGTGCACACTGGGATCTTCCTCGGTCTGACCATCGCAGGCCCAGTCCACAATCTCCCCGACCAGTTTCTTGCAGCTTCCGCAGCCCGTGCCCGCCCGGGTCTGTTCCATCACCATCTTCAGGCTTCGTGCGCCGTTCCCCACACACTTAACAATGGCGCCCTTGGTCACGCCGTTGCAGTTGCACACCTGCGCCGCCTCGGGCATCTCGATCATGGTCGCGCCCAGCGCGGGAGCCTCACCAATATCGAAGAGCATGAGGGCACGCTCGTCGGGGAGGGCGTTGCCACGATCAAAGTTTTGGATGAGATAGCCCGCTCGATCGGCATCGCCCAGCAGGATTGCACCAATAAGCTGACCGTTGCGGATAATGAGCTTCTTGTAGATGCCCGTCTTTGGCTCGGAGTAGACAATTTCCTCATCGTCGTCCTCTTGTGCGCCCGTCACGCCCATAGACGCAAGCTCCACACCCATGACCTTGAGCTTGGTCGCCAGCTTCGAGCCTCCATAAACTGCCTCGGGCTTCCTTGCCGTTAAGCGGTCCGCGAGGACCACGCCCTGATCCCAGAGCGGCGCGACGAGGCCATAGACACGCCCGCGGTGCTGGGCGCACTCGCCCACCACCCATATTTTTTCATCGTCAACGGACTGCATCGCGTCGGTGACTACAATGCCACGCTCGACACTCAAACCGCACGCTTTAGCGATCTCCGTGTTGGGCGTGATGCCGCACGAGATCACCACCATATCGCAGTCGAGCGTCGTGCCATCTTTGAAGGCAAGACCCGTCACCTCGGAGTCGCCCAGAATGCTTGTCGTGGCTTTTTCTAGGTGCACATGGACACCCATCTTCTGCATCGTGGCTTTTAAGATCCGCCCCGCTGTTGCGTCGAGCTGGTTTTCCATGAGGCTGGTCGAGAGATGGATCACGTGGACTTCACAGCCAAAGCGCAGCAGCCCTCGCGCCGCCTCCAGCCCGAGCAGTCCGCCCCCGATCACCGCCGCTTTTCGTGCCTTCGCCGCCGTTCCCGCGATCTTGGAGCAGTCGTCAATCGTGCGAAAGACAAAGACCCCAGAGCGCATCACGCTATCCGCCTCTTCGGTGTAGAGCCCTTCCATGCGGGGCACAAACGGGCGGCTCCCGGTGGCGATAATCAGCTGGTCATACGCAATGCTCTGGCCATCCGCCAGCGCCACCGAGCGGCTCTCTCGGTCAATTGCTGCCGCGCGAACCCCGGCGATCAGCTCAACTCCATTATCTGTGTACCAGGCCAGCGGGTTCAGAAATATCTCGTTGGCCTCTTGGGCACCATTGAGCACATTGGAGAGCAAGATACGGTTGTAGTTGCCGTAGGGCTCGTCGCCGATCATCGTGATCTCGAAGCGCTCACCACCGCCGCGTGCCAGAATCTCCTCGACAGTGCGGGCACCCGCCATCCCGTTGCCAATCACCACCAGTTTTTCTTTCATGCTTTCACGGTGCCTTTCGTGCTGCGAACCACACCATTTGTGCCCAGCCACTCCCGAACCCAGCGAGGGGAGATGCCGCGCAGGACAGCGAGGGCGGCGCCCGCGATCAGGGCAAAGGCGATAAAGCCGCTCGCGTAGGTTCCGGTCGCCTCCTTGAGGTGTCCCAGAGCAAAATTAAGGTAGTAGCCACCGACACCTCCCGCTGCACCGACCAGCCCCGTCATTGCTCCGATCCGATCCGCAAAGCGCTGCGGCACCAGTTGGAACACCGAGCCATTACCCATTCCCAGAGTTCCCATGAGCAGAAAGAGCGCGAAGGCCGTCGGAAGAAAGCTCTGTGACGAAAAGGCGACCAGGAGTGCGGCTCCGACAACGGTTGCGTAGACCACCGTCAGCATTTTTACGCCCCCCAGCTTGTCTGCGAGAGCCCCGCCGACGGGCCGTAGGAACGAACCCGCGACAATAAAGGGCCAGGTAGCCAGCCCTACCGTTGCTTTCTGGAAGTGAAACTGATCCACAAAGAACGTATTGATAAAGCTCGAGAGTCCGACAAATCCACCGAACGTGACGAAATACAGCAGGCAGAACCACCATGCATCGGGCTCCTTCGCCGCCGCGAGATAGTGTGCGAGGGGGGCGGGTTTGGCGGCACGAGGGGGGTCTTTGGCAAGAAGGGCAAAGAGCGCCAGCACTAAGATAACGGGCACCATCATTACCCCGAAGACCGCTTGCCATCCAAAGGAGCGTGCAAAGAGCGGAGCCAGCAGAGTCGCCAGTACCGTTCCTGAGTTACCCGCACCCGCGATTCCCATCACGATTCCCTGGAGGTGTGGCGGGTACCAGCGCGACGCTAGGGGGAGCGCGACGGCAAACGAGGCCCCAGCGACTCCCAGCAGGATCCCCACACAGACCAGCCCGCCGTACGAGTGCCCGAGCTGCCAGCCGAGCACCAGTGGCACCAGGGTCGCAAAGAGCGCTGCTATTCCGACGATTCGCGAGCCGAAGCGATCCGCCAGGACGCCTAGTAGGATGCGCCAGGCCCCAGCGGAGAGAAGGGGGATGCCCACCAGCGTGAGCTTGGTCGCGTCCGACAGGTGGAGGTCTTTGGAGATGAAGGGCATGAGTGCCCCTAAAATCACCCACACCATGAATGAGATATCAAAGTAGAGAAATGCTGCCAGGAGCGAGGGGGTATGTCCCCCTTTTTTTAGATCGCTGAGTGTCACAGTCGTTCGCCTTTCCAGTGTGCGTGGGCGTTCTGCCCAGTCGGTGGCGGCGGTGCCGAGAGTGTCGAGATTCGAGAGAACGCTCTGCGTGGAGTACTCTTTCGCTACTAAATTTAGTCTACGTGCGCTTTGTTTCGTTCACATGACCAGATTGTTTCGAGAGTATTTCGTCAGAACTTATACGTCAGCTCGCCGTAGCCCAGCAGGCCGTTTTTGTCGCCGTAGATTCCCTGAATCACGGACTTGCCCAGCATCTGCCCCAGATAGAGTGTGGCCGTGGCGGACTTGCTCAGCGTGTAGTCCGCCGAGATATCCAGTAAATCCCCGAGCGCACTACTCCCGTTGGTCTTTCGTCCGACCAGCCCGAAGGCGGGCTTGCTCTGGAACGGCCCCCCGGCGACATACCAGAGGTCTTTTCCGCTGGCGAGTGAGACCGAGTGGTAGTCGGCACGGAGCGCGAGCTTGGGACTCGGCTTTGCCATCACCTGAAAGAAGATATCCTTGGCGTTGGCCTCGGTGTAGAACGGGGTTCGTGCGTAGATGCGCGGCGTGTTGAGCATCGCGTAGAACGTCCCGTGCGTCTTGTCGGCGGGGTTGCCGTCGCCGCTGGTAACATCGTAGCCGAGCCGGTACCACGCGCCCCACATGGCTTTCTTGGGCTTGTAGCCCACTTCGAGCGAGTAGGCGCTCGCGTTTTGTGTCTTCGTGCCCCAGTCGCCGCCCTGGAGCGCGGCCCAGCCCATAAAGTCCCAGGCTCCGCTCTTAGTTGGCTTGGTGGCAAGATAGTGGCCGCCGAGCGTGTAGAGCTTGAGTGCGCCCATCTCCGCTGTCGTTGAGTTCTCAGACTTAGTGATTCCCTTGCGGACGTCTTCGTAGGCAATCGCAAAGAGGCGCTTGTCCTCGGTCTTGGTTGCTTTGGTTGTGCTCAGATAGGCCACCCGAACATCGGTGAGCGTCTTTGCTCCGTCTAAATCAAAGACACCTGCGGTAGGGTAGGCGAGCAGGCCCGTTAAATTCGTTCTGGTCTTGCTGGTCTTGCTGTACTGGATACCGTCGAAGGCGCGCCCGACATGAGTCCAGCCAAAGCCCGCGATCAGCCGCTCGGAGACGCGCTGCTTTTTTACCCAGGCCAAGCTGGGGGTTTCTGGAATGCTCTCATTGCCCTCCGCAAACTCAAAGCGCCCGGCGCGAATGCCTTGCTTCTTGTCCAGAAAGTAGGCTTGCTTGATAAATAAGCTGCCCGTTTGGTTACCATTGGCCGCTTTATAGGTCGCGCCTAGGCCCAGTGCACCTAGGGGAGCCGGGGAGGCAGCGCGGGTTGGGAGTCCGAGAAGCTGCGTGGATTGCAGCTCTAGCTTGCTCTCGCCTGTCTTGGTGGTCTGTGTGACACCGTAGCGGAATTGAAACCCCGTGAACGTGTAGGCATTCTGGTAGCTGCCTGTGCCGGGCTTGAACCAGTCCCACGCCTCTTGCCGAAGGCGAAGCGAGCCTGAGTAGGTCGTTTTTGTCTGCGCCTGGACAACTCCAGGGAGTAATAATAAGACTAGTGCACCCAAGTAAGGTGAAAACCTCATACGAAACCCCTCCAAACACGAATGTCAGGGGCATCTTCGCCGAAAATAAACGAACGATTATCAGGACTACAGCTTTGTTTGCCCGATAATAAATAGGTTACAGGAGAAATATTTCGTGAATATTTCGTGATTGTGTCGGATGGGTTACATTTAACTGAAAAACGGGCTTGATGCGTGCGGCGCAGACTTTAAATTCGGGCATTTTTGAGATGGGATCGAGAGCGGGGTTGGTCAGTGTGACGGTATCCCCGACGGGAGTGTCTCCTCCGGCGAGCACTTCCCGCTGCGCTGCCTGCCCCGCCGCCTCGCTCCCCGCCATCCCCGCCCCAATTACCGTGACATCAAAAGACATGCCCTCAGTTTACCCCCAGGACTGGAGCTCGATGATATTTCCCTCCGGGTCGGTGACATAGCACCAGGTGACACGCGCTCCCGTAGCCGTTGTCAGTGTCACGATCTCCCCGACTGCAGAGCCGCCTGCCGTGAGCACGTCGCGCTGGGCATTGGTTACAGAGTCAACTTCAAAAGCGATGTGCCCAAAGCCGGGACGGTTCACTTTTGGAGCGGGACCGTCTTCGTCCGGCGTGTAGCTGTAGATCTCTAAAGTTGGCCCAGAGCTGCCGTCGTAGCCGGGCAGACGCAGGTGAACACCGCGCAAGGTTGCCCTTGGCACACCCGTTCCCGCTTCAAGAGTGACACCTGAGTAGTTGCGCTCGGGGGGGACGGGGACACAAGCGAAGAGTGACTGGTAAAACTCGGCGAGCCTGCGCCAATCGCGGGCGATGAGGTTCGTGTGGACATAGCGTGCGCCTTGTATCATGGTGACTACTCCGCACGGGTAAACCCGGCGGCTTCTATGGATTGGATACCAACAGACTCTAATCCCAGTCTGAGAATGTTTAGAGAGGCATTATGATCGC
>NZ_JAYVPL010000127.1:0-48168 GCF_043757465.1 Armatimonas sp. | reverse complement strand
GAACGAGCGGAGCGAGCCCGACAGAGAGTTGTTTCTGTATCTGTATGATAGTCAATGAGTAGCATTTACGATCATCAGCGAGATGCGCACAAATGGTTCATAGGGTGAAGGTACAGTATCATGCTCTATAGTTTGTTGTCAATCTCTATAGGTTGCTGTCAATAAATTCTTTTTTCCGTCTTCCGTCTGTGGCTTCTCACCCGACAGGGAGATATTCGGAATTCCATTTGTCCCCCTGTCGGACGGGGGTTAGGGGGCTGCTTTGCCTAGCGCCGCGCGAATCCGGCTAATGGCCTCGGTGACGCGCTCGCCCGCTTTGTCGCCCGCAATGGTGAGGCTCATGCGGACGTACTTATCGCCGTATTCCCCGTAGCCGACGCCGGGGATGACGAGCACCCCCGCTTCTTCGAGGAGCAGCTTTGAGAAGCTCATCGAGTTGTGGCCGTCGGGGACGGGAATCCAGACGAAAAAGCCTGCCTTGGGGTAGGGCAAGCTCCAGCCCAGCGAGTTCAAGCCATCAATGAGGAGCTTGCGGCGCGTGTCGTAGAGGGCGAGCGTCTCGGAGTTATCGGCATTGAGCAGTGCCCAGCCCGCGGCACGGGAGATGGCGGAGAACTGCTTTGAGTCAATATTGCTCTTCATTTTGTTCAGACTCGCGATGGCATCGGGGTTACCGACGGCAAACCCGATGCGCCAGCCCGTCATATTGAAGGTTTTAGACAGTGAGTGCGTCTCGATTGCCACGTCTTTTGCGCCTTTTGCCTGCAAAATAGACGGCGGTTTGTAGCCATCGTAGCCCACTTCCGCGTAGGCGCAGTCGTTGCAGATCAGCAAGTCATACTCTTTGGCGAAGCGCACAGCCTCCTCAAAGAACGAGAGAGGCGCGGTTGCCCCCGTGGGGTTGTGTGGGTAGTTCAGAAAGAGTAGCTTGGCGGCTTTTGCTGTCTCGCTAGGGATAGCCGTGAGATCGGGGATAAAGTGATTCTCCGCCGTGAGGGGCATTGCGTAGGGAACTCCCCCAGCGAGCAGCGTCTGCACCTTGGGCACCGTGTAGTTCGGGTCCGGAATCAGCGCAATGTCACCGGGGTTGATGTAGGCCCAGCAGAGATGCGCCAGTCCTTCTTTTGAGCCGATCAGCAGAATGATCTCGGATTTCGGGTCCAGTGAGACGCCGTAGCGATTCTCAAACCACTGGCACGCGGCCACGGTCAGGCCCGGGTCGCCTTGGTCGGACTCATCGTAGCGGTGGGTCTCTGGGTCTTGGGCAAACTCGTAGAGCTTGTCAATAATAGGGCGTGGCGTTGGCTGATCTGGGTCACCGATACCAAAATCAATGAGATCCTTGCCCTCGGCGCGAGCCTTGGCCTTGAGGCGAGCGATCTCGCCAAATAGATAGGGGGGGATTAAATCCAGTCGGGAAGCACGTTGTGGCATGCGAGAATTTTATCAGGAAATTTTAGGTGACGGTAAACTCTTGGGCATTTCTACCGATCATAGTAGTGTCAGAATCTGTGATACACTTCTTGTGGTTCTCAAAAACCATCCTGGGGGCGATTGGAGTAGACAGGGTGAGGATGAGACAGGTGGCGAGCCGAGGCGCGGGTGGCCTCGTAAAAACCCGTAAAAAAAACAAACGCCAAGAAGAATAACTTCGCGGTTGCTAAGAACGCAGTGCGTTCCTTAGCGCTTGCTTAACTAGATTAAGCCATCGCGCTGCTGACCAGTGAGGAGTGAGCAGTCCGGTGAAATTAAACCTCACTACCTATCGGCGTAACGTGCGCACCGCCGGGGGAAACGAATCGTACTAGGACCCAGCCCAGCCCGTCCGTAGGCGGGGCCGTCTGAAATTAAATTGCGGACTATGCTCGTAGAGGCTTGTTCTTTGACCACTTTGGACTGGGGTTCGAGTCCCCACGCCTCCGTTTTAGTTGGTGTAACTATCAATACGTGTTTTTAACTGACTGGCTTAAGGGAGATCTCCATCGGATGCCGCAGAGGAAAATAAGTGTCGTTACTGTTGCCGGACTTGTGGGGATGTCAATGGTGCTTCCTGCACAGGCGCAGAAGACCAAACATAAACCTGAGCTAGGGGCGGTTTGGGCGAGCCAGTTCGGGGGCACCATACGGGTGCTCTTTGGGACCGTCCCACTGCCGGTTTCAAGCTCAAGCCGCCTGCCGTACCGGGATGCACGTGATAGTGCTATTTGTGTGGCTCCGGAGTCGCTCACCGCGCTTGGGATTGTAGCAACGGTCGAAGGGGGCTCTGTCAAGCTAGTGGGCTCCGACCGCAACCTGATTATGGTCGCCGCGCGCCAGGGGCCGTTTGAGCGCTCTGGGGGCGTCTTTGTGGATGTGGTGGAGGTTCTCAAGACCATGGGAGTTGCTACCCTGACCTACGAGCCTTCCACAACAACTCTGACCCTGCGTGCGGTTCTGCGCGAGGTTGCGCTACAGGGCGACTCGCTTCGTGTCAGTGCGGGCTTGCCGATCGCACCGAAAATTACCACGGAGAACCAGGGATTGCGTGTCTTTATTGATTTTCCGGGAACGACAATTGCCGAGCTGCCGCCCGCTCTAGAGCTAAGCTCCGCTAAGGTTGCCTCCGTTCGCGCCACCCAACTAGACGAGAATACGGCTCGCCTCACTCTTGAACTTCCGGAGCCGCTGGCGCTGAACTGGAGGGAAGGGAAGGCCGCGACTGTTGCTACACTGACACCACCCGGTGCTCCGGTGACAATTGCATCGCCTGTAGTGGCACCAAAGCCTGCCACGTCGGCGTCGAAAGCGCCTCCCCCGATGGTGTTTCGCAGTGTTTCCGCCACGCCTCTGAGCGACGAGCGACTGCGCTTTACGCTGGAGACGAGCCGCTTGGCTGCGGTACGCCCGTCGGTGCAAAAAGACACTCTCACGCTTGATTTTGGCAATATCTACCTAGCAGACTCCGCCAAAGCGGGCGCGGCGACTCTGGCTGGTGTGCAGCACCCGCTGATTAAATCCGCGCAGCTTGTGCCCGTTGGGGCCAATGCTGCACGGCTGGTGATTGAGCTGGCGAGCCGTGTCGGCTACACAATAAAGCATAGCAAGGGGGGCGGCTTGCTGCTTGAGCTGCTCACGCCGCGCAAGACCGAGGGGCCGCTTGTGGGCAAGACGATTGTGGTGGATCCCGGGCACGGAGGCTCCAGTACGGGTAACCCGGGGCATGATGGGATTCTGGAGCGCACCTTGACGCTGCCCATGGCGCTCTCGCTGGCGCAGACTCTGGAGGAGCTGGGAGCCAATGTGATTCTGACACGGGAGTCCAACTTTGATCCTGGCCTTGAGGAGCGCGCCCTGATTGCCAACCGGGCCGGTGCAGATCTCTTTGTCTCGGTTCACTGCAACGATGGCAGCTCTAACCACACGATTCGTGGTGCCGAGGTCTACTACCACGCCAGCGAGCCGATCAGTCAGGATGTCGCAAAGTTCATTGCCGATAAAGTTCGGCAGGGTGTCAGTGCTATTCCCGTGCGTGGTGTGCTCTCCGACTACCGAATCTATCCTGGCGACGGCTTTGCGGTGCTGCGTCACTCCCAGATGGCGGGCGTCCTGGTGGAGACGGGCTACATGAGCAATAGTGCAGACTATGCCGCGCTGAAGAACAAAGATGTCCAGACACAGATGGGAGTTGCGATAGCCCAGGGAATCGCGGACTTTTTTGCGGCAAACCCAGACTCTCTGGCGACGCGTTATGCCAAGCCTCAGCCCCAGCGAGACTATGGTTTCCCACCCCGTCTCACTTTTCCTGAGAACGATACGTCTGATTCTCCGGTAAAATAAGCTGTGTCTAACCAGAAACGTGTTTTTCTTGCGCTTGTTTCTCTGCTGATTGGGATGGGCGTGTTCTTTGCAAACCGCCCTGAGCCCAGGTATGTCTCACCCTATGTGCCTGGTGCCACGCCGCCACCCGTGACGGAGCTTGGCCAGGAACCGATTCAGGTGACTCCAACGCCCGCACCGGATGCCCCGCCTGTGCAGGCGAACACGGTGACTTATTATCAGATTGTGGACAGCCCCGACGGCCCCATACTGCGCCCGGCGACGCGCGAGCTGGCGGGGGAGAAGCCAACGAACGAAGCGCGGCTGGCGGCGGCAGTTGTGGCCATGACCGAGGGAGCAACGCCCGCTCTGCCCAAGGGGACGACGCTGCTGCGCCTGAAGATCGAGGGGACCACCGCACTGCTAGACTTCAGCAAGGAGCTCAAGGAGAACTTCTCGGGTGGCGACAAGGCCGAGCAGCTTGCCATCAATGCACTGACCGCGACAGCGGGGCAGCTTCCGCGCATTGAGACCGTCCAGATCTTCATTGACGGCGCTGTGGTCGAGACGCTTGGTGGGAGTCAGTCCTTGCTAAGACCGCTCAAAGTCCCTCAGAAAAACTAACGTTATGGCCTGCCTCGGGGTTTTTGATTCCGGTTTGGGGGGGCTGACCGTGGTTCGGGAGATTCAGCGGCTACTGCCCACACTGCCGCTTACTTACATAGGCGACTCGCGCCATGCACCCTACGGGAGCCGCTCCGAGGGTGAGATTTGCCAGCTCTCTCTTGCCCAAGCGGAGTTTCTTCTGGCTCAGGGGTGCACGGCGCTGGTGATTGCTTGCAACACCGCCACTGCCGCTGCGGCCGGGACTCTCCGCGAACACTTTCCCTGCGTGCCAATAATCGGGATGGAGCCCGCCGTCAAGCCCGCCGCCGCTGCCACCAAGTCGGGGATCGTGGGGGTGTTGGCAACTGTCGGGACGCTACAGAGCGCCCGGTTTGCCGCCCTGCTGGACCGTTTTGCTGCCGAGATCACGGTCTTGACGCGCTCTTGCCCGGGCTGGGTGGAAGCTGTCGAGGCGGGCGCGTTTGAGACGCCTGAGACACTCCGCTTGCTTCAGCGTGAGGTCGAGCCGCTGCTTGCCGCAGGGGCCGATACCCTGGTGCTAGGTTGCACCCATTTTCCCGCACTCCGCCCCGCGCTCCAGGCTCTCGTCGGCCCGGAAGTGGTGCTGATAGACACGGGTGCGGCTGTCGCGCGTCGGGTAGCGGAGCAGGTAGCGGCGCAGGGGCAGGAAGCGGGAAGCCTCACACTCTTTACATCGGGCACACCGACGGTGTTTTCCCGCAGTGCACGCGCTATACTGGGAGTGGAGTGGCTGCCAATGGTGTGGCCGCTTGTCTGGAAGGATGGAAGGTTAGAGAATGCCTAGAGTGGATGGTCGGGGAAACCTGGATCTGCGTGTGGTGAAGATTGAGCGGGGGTTCATGCCCAATGCGGAGGGATCGTGTCTGATCTCGATGGGGAGCACAAAGGTGATCTGCACCGCGACCGTCGAGGAGCGCGTGCCGATGTGGATGAAGGGGCGTGGGGAGGGCTGGGTGACTGCGGAGTACTCGATGTTGCCGCGCTCTGGCAAGGACCGAAAGCCGCGCGAGTCTAACAAACCCGATGGCCGCTCGGTAGAGATTCAGCGACTGATCGGGCGGAGCCTGCGCTCCGTGGTGGATATGAAGGCGCTGGGGGAGCGAATGATCACGCTGGACTGCGACGTGATCCAGGCCGATGGCGGGACGCGCTGTGCGAGCATCACGGGCTGCTATGTCGCTCTCGCCGAAGCACTGCACAACCTCAATCTCAAGAAACCCGCACTTTCTGACTCAATCGCGGCTGTCTCTGTCGGGATTGTGGGCGGGATCGAGCTTTTAGATCTCTGCTACGAGGAAGACTCCCGCGCGATGGTGGACATGGACATTGTCGCGACGGGCACTGGGAAGTACGTCGAGGTGCGTGGCACCGCTGAGGGCCGCCCGTACGACCGTAAGCAAATGGATCGGCTTTTAGACACCGCTAATGTCGGGCTGGAGACGCTCTTTCGTAAGCAAAGAGAAACTCTCGCCGATATTATTTGAGATCACCTCAATGAATATCGAGGCCCGCCAGCTTCAGCGCATGCTCCCGCACATCGGAGGGCCAGGCTGTCATCTGCTCGGCGAAGCCTTCCGATCAGGTGCACGTGTACCCGTTTCCCCTAGGGCACCACGACGGCCCGTTGCCGCTGCGAACAAGCTACCCATCGAACGGTAGGATGGCCGCGCTACGGTAAAATAGACATTATGTCACGACAATCAAGCCCTTTCCTGGGCATCAATCCGTTTATTGAGAGCCAGCTCTCCTGGATTGGTTTCCATGGACTGTTTTTGGGAGAACTGGTGGGGCTTCTCAATCAGGAGCTGCCCGAGGACTACCTTGCCTACCTGGAAGAGCGCTGCTACGTGAGTGTGCCGCGTCAGGCAAGCTACCCCGATGTGGTCGTGCTAAGAACAGCGCCCAACGTACCACGAGAAGGCAAAGAAAGTGGTGGCGTTGCCGTTGCCGAGCGGCCCGTTATTGCGGCCACGAGTCAGCCGACAGGGACGGTTCGCCTTGCTCCTCTGGTGCGTGAGCGCTTTGTGGCGATTCGGGATTTGCGGCGAAACCGTGCGGTGGTTCTGGTAATCGAACTGCTCAGTCCCGCGAACAAAGACCGCTGGAACCCGGGGCATGCGTCGTATCTGCGCAATCAGCAGACACTTCTGGAAAGCGAGACGCATTTGGTGGAGCTTGACTTTCTGCGCCAGGGAGAGCACACGGTTGCCGCGCCAAAGTCAGAGCTGCAAGAGTGGGGGAGCTGGGATCATCTTGTGGTACTGCATAAAGCTGGTGCCGACAGCTGCGACTTCTGGCTAAACTCCCTTGAGAGTGCACTGTCTGATATTTGCCTGCCGCTCGCTCAGGGCGAGCCCTGTGTTGGGGTTGCACTCCAGGAGGTGTACGAGCGTGTCTGGGTCAAAGGTGCTTTCTGGCGGGAGCTGGATTATCAGCTTGCTCTCAAACCCGCATTGACAGAGGAGCGAGTGCACTGGCTGGCCGGTATAATTGGGACAGTATGAACAACACTCTTCAAGACTTTCTCAAAGGCCAGCTCGACACGCTCCATGCCGAGCATCTCTACAAGCCGCTCACCACTGTGACAAGCGCTGTTGGTGCACGGGTGCGGATCGCGGGAAGTGAGCGTGAGCTGATTAATCTGTCGTCCAACAACTATCTCGGGCTGGCAGGCGATATGCGGCTGCGGCAGGCGGCCTCAGACGCGGCGCTTGCGATTGGGGCGGGCGGCGGCGCGGTGCGGCCTATTATCGGCAACTTACAGCTCCACAATGATCTAGAGAAGCTCATCGCCGAGTTTAAGCACGTGGAAGATGTACTGGTGTTTCAGAGCGGCTTCACGGCCAATGCTGGCACGATCCCGACCATCACCGACGCTGACGATGCGATTATCACCGATAGCCTGAATCATGCGTCTATTATTGACGGCTGCCGTCTCTCCAAGGCCAAGCGCGCGATCTACCAGCACTGCGATATGGACTCGCTAGAGGACGCACTAAAAAACGTAATGGGTGCCAAGAAGCGCTTAATTATCACAGATGGGGTGTTCTCCATGGACGGCGATGTCGCGCCGCTCGATCAAATTTGTGCACTCGCCGAGCGCTACGATGCCGCCGTGATGGTGGACGATGCGCACGGCTCAGGAGTGATGGGTAAGAACGGGCGCGGGACAGCCTATCACTTTGGGGTGCATCAGAAAATTGATATTCAGCTGGGGACGCTCTCCAAGGCCGTGGGCGTGGTCGGGGGCTATATTGCGGGCTCGTCGGCGCTGATTGACTTTCTGAAGCAGCGTGCGCGCCCGTTTCTGTTCTCTACCGGCTGTCCACCCGCCGTCGCCGCGGCGTGTATCAAGGGCATCGAGCTGATGCGTGACGAGCCAGAGCTCTCCGAAAGACTCTGGGCCAACACAAAGTACTGGCAAGAGGGATTGCAAAAACTCGGCTTTGGGATTGGAGTAACGCAGACGCCGATCACTCCCGTGATGATTGGTGATGAAGCCAAGACGCAAGAAGCACAGCGGCTTTTGCGCGACGAAGGCATTCTCGCGCTCGCTATTGTCTTTCCGACCGTGGGCCGGGGTAAAGCACGCCTGCGCACCATGCCCACGGCGGCGCACACAAACGCCGACTTCGACGAGGCTCTGGCAGCCTTTGAGAGCGTTGGCAAGAAGCTGAGGTTGATCTAGAAAGCCAAAAAAACACCGAGTGCCAAAGCACTCGGTGTTTTTTTGTTGTCGCGAGAGTGGCTAGCTGTTCCTGCCATCGCCTCCGGTCGCCTTAACAGCGATGGGGTACTCTTCTCCGCTAATCGTGACATAGAGATTTCCCGCAATCCCGGGGTAGTCCGCGGGGGTCGTGCCACCAGGAGGCGTGATCTTCCATATCACCTTGCTGAGGATACCGCGGATGGGATACCAGGCACTGTCCGTACCACGGAGCTGTCCGACAATACGACCATCGTTGGTGATACGGCCATCGAAGCGATGTGATCCCAGGCTTCCAATGATCGAGCCCTGTTTATCAACCGCAATCTCAACCGAGGAGGCGCTCGTAAACTTCCCACCAGGAACTCGGCTCGCGTCGAAGCCCGGAGGAGCGAAGAAGAATCCGCCATCGGTGTAGGAAGCACGGTAGCTACTGTTCACCTCGGAGCCACCGATGCTCGCCTCGAAGTTGCCCGCCGAAGTGACCCCATTGATGGCCATCGTGAAGTCGCCGGAGACGCCCGCAGCACCCGCGCGGGCACCCAGCTTGCCCTGGATCATACGCTTCGTGTAGAGCGGTTGCTCCGCAGCTGGAAGCCCCGAGATCTCAGTGGCGTTGTAGGTTACCTCACCAGAGAAGCCCCCGTCATTCTCGACCGAGCCAACAAGAGTTCCGACGGGTTTATTGAGAGACTGGCTAAAGAACCCAATCATCGAGCCCGAGGGATCCACGGTAAAGCTGAGAGTCCCGTTCTCGCCCTTCTCGGGGAGTCCGTAGGTGCCACGGTACGAGGCTTTGTACGGGCTGTCACCGCCCGCCACGGCAGAGGAACTCTTGCTAAACGATGCAGGATAGAGTGCCCCACTGGAGCTGAAGGTGAAGTTGCCCTGCGCGGAGCCATCGGCGGTCTTGATCAGAGTTCCCGCGAGGGGGAGAGTGGCACTGGCGAACTTTACTGTCGCCTGGAACGCGCCGGTATTGCCAATGCTTCCTGTCAGCAGGCCCGTTTCCGCACCACGGGTGAGGGAGCCAATGATATTTCCCTTGCTATCCACGCTGTAGCTCGCTAGGCCGTTTAGAGTCTTCCCCTCAACCAAGAGCCGAGTGTCTGCTCCGTAGACGCCGCTGTAGATACCCTGGTAGTCGCTATTGACGGTCGTCAATGAGCCGCCGATGGTGAAGTGGCCCTGGTACTGCGTAACGCCACGGGTAATATTGAAGTCACCGCCACCACTGCTCCCACCGGACATGAGGCCGCTGATGGGCGAGGAGGTCGTGCCGTTTTTCAGGGTGCCCGTAAACTTGCCCTTGTTCTCCACCACACCATCAAACGCATAGACCAGGTTGGTGGTTGCATCCGTGAAAGAGCCCACCATCCGTCCCTTTTGCTCTACCGTAAAGGAAAACGTCCCGTTCTCTCCAATAGCGGGAAGGGTATAGGTCGAGAGGTAGTTTCCCACAAACTCACTGTCGGGCGGAGCACCACCTGCGCAACCCGCGAGGGCCGCGAGAGAGAGGCTGCCAAGGCTCATAAGAAATGCCGCACGAGTCTGCTTCCGGGGTAGGGTCTGATTGCCCATAAAATTCATCCTTTCGTTGAGGCGGTGCTCGCCCTCACAAACGTCTGCCTTTGTTATCGGTAAGAGTTGCAAAGGTTTTCAGGGGGGAATTGTCGAATTTACCAGGATGTCGAAGCTAAGATTTGCAATAGTGGGCTGCGGCGTGATCCATGGGACCCACGTCGACGCTATCCGGGCCCTCCCGGAGGATGCCGAGTTGGTGGCTGTCTGTGATGAAGTGGGGGATCGTGCCAAGGACGTCGGCGAGAAGCTTGAAATTCGCCACTTCAGGGATTTGACCGCGATGCTGGACTGGGGGCAGTTTGACGTGCTCACGGTCTGCACTCCCTCGGGGCTCCATGGTTCCTGTGGCGTGTTAGGGGCGAAAGCGGGCAAGCATATTGTCTGTGAGAAACCTCTGGATGTCACCCTGGCAGCAGCCGATGCGCTCATTGCGGCGTGTCAAGAAAACAATGTCAAGCTGGAAGTGATCTCTCAGCATAGGTTCTCATCAGGGATGCAGCTTCTCAAAGGCTGGCTGGACGAGGGCAAGCTAGGGAAGCTGGTCTACGGGGAGTCCGTCACCAAGTGGTACCGCACCCAGGCCTACTACGACTCGGGGGGCTGGCGAGGGACGTGGGATTTGGACGGCGGGGGCGCACTGATGAACCAAGGGGTTCACTACGTGGATCAGCTCCGCTGGATCATGGGGCCGGTCAAGTCCGTCGCCGCCACGATGGGCACGATCGCCCACGAACGCATAGAAGTCGAGGACATCGTCTCCGCCACGATTGAGTTCCAGAACGGTGCGGTTGGCACCCTACTCGCCTCCACGGCAATGTTCCCGGGCTACAAGCAGTCTCTGGAGATCTATGGCACACACGGTGCCGTTCAGATAGATAACTCCCGTGTCCGCCATGCCCAGTTTGCCTCCGGCGACGAAGAGCAGAGTATGTTTGGAGTGAAGGCTGCCGAGCCCGTTGTCAAAGACGGGATCTTCACTGCGACGGGCGAGAAGGCGGAGCTTACCCTGTCTCAGGGAGCGGGCGACCCGCGTGCCATCTCGCTGGGTGGCCACGTCGCGCATCTCAAAGACCTCATCACGTGCATCCGTGAGGACCGCGAGACCTTCATGAACGGCCAGGAAGCCCGCAATGCTTTGGAGCTAATTGTCGGAATCTACCAGTCCGCCAAGACGGGCACGCGCGTCAACTTCCCGCTGTAGCGCTTTTTATTTTTGAAAGAGAAACTCCTCGGCGTTAAGTAAGGCCCAGAGGGCATCCTCGAAGCCTTGCTTACGCTCTTTTTGTTTTTGAATATGTGCCACGAGCTTTTCCGACTCCGCCTTGCTGGGTGGGCGACAGAGTGTGAGATAGTACAGCTCCTCGACAATTCTGGCATCGCGCACGGGTTTGGCCCAGGGCTCGAAGTCGGTGAGGAGCTTTTTTAGGGTCGTGCCGTTGGCGAGCTTGTCGTTGATGCTCCCGGAGTTCACCAGGTGCAGTGACTGCGAGAGATTCGGCTGGGGCGAGCGCTCGCAGGAGCAAAGAATCTCGCGTTTGGGCCGCCCGAAGATCTCTAAAAAATAACCCGAGTTGCGGCTCTCGCGAAGCTGCGTGGCACGGATGCCGTCGGGGTAGGGATAGAACCGATCCCGCTTGCCGGTCACCTGGCCCACCACATCCAGCAGTGTCTCCGCCCCAAGACGGCGTGGGTAGGCGCGGGCGAAGTAGCGGTCATCGCGCACATTGCCGGGTAGCAGCGGCGTGGGCGTCAGAATTTGGCTGCTGCGCTGGTAGGTCTCCGAGTTCAAGATTAGCCGCGTGACCGCTTTCAGGTCGAAGCGGCTGGCGAGGAGCTGGTCGGTGAGGTACTCCAGCGCTTTTGGATTGCTGGGAGGATTAGAGAGCCGGAAATCGTCCACGGGCTCGACAATGCCGCGCCCGAAGAAGTCTGACCAGAGCCGGTTGGCCGCGACCCGTGCAAACTGCCGGTTGTCTTTTCCCGTCAGCCAGGTAGCGAGTGTCTCCCGCCGATCCGCGAAGGGCTCGCCCGCAACGGGGACTTTCTCGCCCAGAAACCGCATCTTCGCCGTGGCTTTATTGCGCGGGTTGGCAATCTCACCGTCGCGCTTCACATAAACCTGTTCCTCCCCGAACTCCGGGCCGCCCTTGCGCCCGTAGCGGGCGAAGAAAGCCGCAAAGTTGTAGTAATCAGACTGTTTCCAGCGCTCAAAGGGATGGTTGTGGCAGCGCGCGCAGCCAATTCGGGTGCCCAGAAACGTACTCGCCGTGGCTTCCGTCAGGTCCTCCGGGGTCTGTGCTACCCGGCAGTAGTTGGCCGGGCCGGTGTGAAACGTACTACCCTTGCCGGTTAAGAGTGCGAAGGTGAACTTGTCGAACGGAGTGTTCTGCGCCACCTGTTGCCGAATCCAGCGGTAGTAGGTATCCGCGCCCTCATCGCTGAGAAACTGCCCGTTGACCCGCAGCAAGTCGCAGAGCTTGAGGGTTCGCAGATCCACGTAGGCGTCCGTCTCTAAGAGCTTGTCAATGAGCTTCGAGCGCTTCTGTGGATCGGGTGAGTCCAGAAACTGTCGGGTCTGGCTTGGGGTGGGCAGGGTTGCCGTGAGATCGAGGGAGACGCGGCGCAGGAACTCGCTATCCGTGCAGCGCGGCGACGGAGTGAGGCCCAGCTTGTCGAGCTTGCCTAGTACGGTGAGGTCCAGTGGGTTAGTCGCCTCGGGGTGGAGTGAGAGCGGCGCATAAGGCAGCGCAACCCGCGTGACTTTTACCTCGCCGCTGTAGGCCACCAGAATCGCGCTCTCCCCCGGGCCACGAACACGCACTTTCCCGGTATCGTCCACACTGGCCACGGCATCGTTCTGGCTACTAAAACGGCTCCAGCGCGTGACATCGCGCTGGGTACCATCGCTATAGGTGGCTCGCACTGAGATCGCCACGCTGTCGCCCGGCTTGCGCACGAGGGCATCCTCGGGGGTGACGGTCAGCTCCGTGATGCTTAAATCAGTCTTCTCGTCCGGGGCGGGGTGACCCTCTGCCAGCCAGCGCTGGATAATGAGATGAGCCTCCGAGTAGGGGGTGAGCAGCTTGCCCCCCGCGTGGGGAACAAGCCCGAGCGGCTTGAGCAGAAACAAGCTGCGGGTCGGATCGCTCGCTGCGATACGCCGTCCACTTGCCGCTCTGACGATATTTTCAAAGTCGAACGCCGGATCCCAGGCCCGCAGCGAGAGGGCGAACCCGCCCTTGCCACCCTGTTGTCCGTGGCAGTTCCCCTGGTTACAGCCCAGCTTGGTGAGCACCGGCAAGACATCATTCGTGAAGCTCAGCTTCGGCTTGGGAGCTGGCTTTTGTGGCGACGCAAAGGCGAGCGCCGCCAGCAGGGCAGCGGACGCAGACAGCAGTGTTGCGTGAAGACGCTTCATGCTCTCCATTTTACCGCTACAGCCGCTACAATGGGGATTATGCGAGCGTGGTATTACCAGCAGTTCGATGCGGATTTTACGCGTGACATTCCGGCGGAGGGCTACGGCGGGTGGAAACAGGCCGAGCTTCCCATTCGTAAGGAGGCCACGGCGCTCGTGGTCATGCACGCCTGGGACACGGGCACGCGCGAGCAGTTCCCCGGCTGGCACCGGGCCGTCGAGTACATCCCCCGCGCCGATCAGATTCTGCGCGATGTCTTCCCTCCCTTGCTTGCCGCCGTTCGCGCCGCGGGTTGGCCAGTCTTTCATGTGGTCAGCGGTGGCAGCGACGAGCAGCACTTGCCTCGCGCGCAACCTGACACGAATCTTCTGCGTTTCCGGGCGGAGAATGTCTTTGTCGGGCGGTACAACGAGGCCGATGTTAAAGCGGGATTTGCGCGGCTGGACTTTCCTGAGCAGGCGCGTCCGCTGGCCACCGAAGGCATTGCGGAGAACGGAGAGCAGCTTGCCACGCTGGCGAGCGCGGTGGGTGTCTCCCACTTGGTCTACGTCGGGTTTGCCCTTAACTGGTGCCTCTTGCTCTCGCCGGGCGGGATGGCCGAGCTGAGCCGTGCGGGCTATCTCTGCTCCACGATCCGTGAGGCAACCACCGCCGTGGAGAATGCGGAGTCGGCGCGAACTGAGCAGGCAAAAGCGCTTGCCCTCTGGCGCGTGGCGCTGGCGTTTGGGTTTGTCTTTGATCTCGCGGACTTTCTGGAAGGGCTGGCCTGATGCGTGCCCGGGTCTGGGCGATGATTTTGGGTGTGCAGGCGATGCTTCTCTGGTGGACGGCAGATAGCGAGATTGCGCGCAGTGTCTACTTGCTCTGCTACTCATTGATGATGCCGACCGTGCTCTATCTGCTGGTGGGTGGGGCACTCCGGCGGCTCCTCCAGCTCGACACGCGCGAGTGGCTCTTTGGCTACGCCGTGCTCACCGCAACTCTGCCGATTGTCGGCTTCGGGGGGCTGCGGTTTTTACTGCCCGGCATGGGCTATCTTGCGTACTCCGCCCCGAGCATGCCGCAGTGGACAAACTATCTGCCCGCGCTTGCCTCTCTGCCTGTGCTCCAAAGCCCCGTGGCAATTGACGGTTTTTTTAAAGGCCGAAGCGCCGTCCCATGGGCGGCATGGGCCGTCCCCATCGCCTTCTGGAGCACCTACTTGCTGCTTCTACACGGCCTCTGGCTGGGGCTGGCGGCGGCGCTCCACCGGCACTGGATTCGCGAGGAAAGGCTCACCTTCCCAATTGCCGCGCTTCCGCTGGAGCTAAGCGCGAGCCAGTTCGCACTGCTGCGTCAGCCACTGTTCTGGGCAGGTGTCGCCGTTCCGGTGATTTTTCAGAGCCTGCTGGTGCTTCATGAGTGGTACCCGACCATTCCCGCCGTCCAGCTTAAAGTGGCGGACTACAAAGACCAGCTCTTTCCGTCACCTCCCTGGAACACGATCCCGAGCCTGGGCGTGAGCTTTTATCCCATGGCGGCGGGGCTGGCCTATCTCATGCCGTCTAGCGTGAGCCTCTCGTGCTTGATTTTCTGGGTACTGATCCGGCTCGCCTACCCGCTGTGCACGTTTTTTGGTCTGGAAGCGACGGGGCAGGGAGCGGCGCGGTTTCCCTACCAACTAGAGCAGAGTGCGGGCGCATGGCTGATGTCGGCGGGAGTCGCGCTCTGGGCGGGGCGCAAGCTCTTGCCGAACAGTGCGCTCGTGTGTGTGGTGCTGGCCGCCGGACTGCTCTGGGGTATCGGTTTGCCACCGGGAATGGCCTTACTGACGGTGATCGGCTACGCGGGCTATGTGCTGGCGGGTGCACGGGCGCGAGCCGAGGCGGGTGGTGTCTGGATCTTTGCGCCGTTGACCTGGACTCCCGGCCGGGTCGCGTTTGAGTTCTCGGGCGCGCCGCGCCTGGAGCCGCGCAGCCTCGCGGCGTTCGGTCTGAGCGATCTGGTGCACATTGATATTCGTGGTCAGTCGCTGCCGTACTTAATGGAGGCGCTGAAGCTCTCCGATGCGCAAGGAATCTCGCCGAGGCTGCTGCTGCGTGCCGTGGGAGTGTTCTCGGTCACGGCGCTGGCCTTTGGCTGGCTGTTTTGCCTGCCGCACTTCTACGAGCTGGGCGCGGCCACGGCAAAGAGCAACGCCTATATTGTCACGAAGACTCAGATCGGAATGAAGGAGATGCACCAGCTCGCCAGCCGAACTCCGGGCTTTGATCGCGCGGGAATCGGTGGCATGGCATTCGGGGCGCTCTTTGTCGCACTCCTCACGTTCTTGCGGATGCGCTTTGTGGGTTTTCCGCTACACCCGGTCGGCTATGTTCTCGGGACGACCCTCACGATGAACGCATTCTTCCTCCCGACACTCTTTGCCTGGCTGATCAAGACGCTGGTCTTACGTTACGGCGGAAGCCCCGCACACAAGAAAGCCCTTGGGTTTTTCCTCGGACTGACTCTGGGCGACATCGGCATCCAGACCTTCTGGACACTCTTTGGCCGAATCTTCGACCTACCGATCTACCAGTTCCTCACCTAATCGCTCCCACTCGGTGAGGGCTTGGGCAAGCTGATTCTGGGTCTGCGTGTGCTCGGCGGCGAGGGCGATAAGATCGCCGGTGCCGGTGCCGAGGTTGGCTTCGAGCTCGGCGAGGCGCGTCTCGAGCACAGCAATGCGCTGCTCGGCTTTCTCAAGGGCGGCCTGCGTCTTTGCGCGTGCCTTGCTCTGCTCACGCGAGAGGGGGACGCTCTCCAGCTTGGGCTGTGGCTTCGGCTGGGATTTGGCAGTGGTAGTAGAAGCAACGGGCGTGGGGTTTTGTAGCTCGCGCCAGACGGCGTAGTTGCCCTCGATCAGTTCCGCACTGCCTGTGCCTGTCAGGCCCAGTGTCTTTGTGGTGACGGCATTGAGCAAGTAACGATCGTGGCTGACGAGAAAGAGCGTGCCGGAGTAGTCCTGGAGCATCTGCCCAAGTGTCTCGCACGACTCAATATCGAGGTGGTTGGTGGGCTCGTCGAGAATCAGAAGATTGCACGGGCGCAGCAGCATGCACGCCAGCGCCAGCTTGTTCTTCTCGCCGCCCGAGAGCATCACCACTTTCTTAAACACATCATCGCCCGTGAAGAGAAAGCGCGCTAAGTAGCTCCGTGTCTGGGTCTCGTTGAAGGCGGGGGACTCGTCTTTAAGCGTTTCGTAGACCGTTTTCTCGACATCCAGCGCATCCGTGGCGTGCTGCGAGAAGTAGGCTCGCTTGACATTGTGGCCCCACGCGATCTCGCCCGCTGTTGGCTCCTCTTCCCCGAGCAGCATCTTCACCAGTGTGGTCTTGCCCGCGCCGTTTGGCCCCACAAAACCCACTCTATCGCCGCGCTCGATCACGGCATTGAGGTCTGAGAAAAGTGTCCGTGCCCCGTAGGCTTTTGCCACTCCCGAGAGATTGAGCACCTCGCGCCCGATCCGCCCCGCATTTTTATCGTCAATTTTCGCCTTCACGCGTGCGGTGTCAAGGCGCACCGCCTCCACTTTTTCCATTCGCTCGATGCGGCCCTGAGTCTTGTGGCGGATGATACTCGCGGTGTTATTCGCGCCCATGTTGCGCTTAATCAGATCGTTGAGGCGCGCAATCTCTTTTTGTTGCTGGCCGTAAAGCTCGGACTGACGCTCCAGCTTCTCTTCTTTTTGCCGACGGTAGTGGGAGTAGTTGCCCTTGTAGAGTGTCATCTTCTGGAACTCCAGCTCGGCGATACTATCCACCACCGCATCCAGAAAGTACCTGTCGTGGCTCACTAAGATCACCGCTCCCGTGTACTCTTTCAGAAAACCCTCCAGCCACTCAGTTGCATGAATATCAAGGTGGTTGGTCGGCTCGTCGAGAATCAGCAAGTCCGGTCGGGTGAGCACGAGCTTCGCCAGCGCAAGGCGTGTCTGCTCGCCACCGGAGCAGTCGCCCACTTGCTTGGTGAGTGTCTCGGGGCCAAAACCCAGACGCTGCAAAGTGGCGTCTTTTTGCTCCTCGATGGCATACCCGCCACGCGACTCGAATTCATCAAGTGCCTCGGTGTACTCCATCAGCGCCTGGTTCAGGGCATCCTCGTTGGTGGCATCGCTCATGGCGTGCTCCGCCTCAGTGATCTTCGCCTGCACCGCTCGGTACGGCTCCAGCGCGACCTCGATCTCCTCAGCAATGGTGTTCTCAGGATGCACGGGCGCTTCCTGCCGCAGATAGCCCATGCGCCGCCCATTTGCCAGATTGATCTTGGGAGGGGTACTGCCGCTCGGGTCCGGTGTGTCCTGACCCAGCAAGATCTTGAGGAGCGTGGTTTTCCCACCGCCGTTGCGCCCAATAAGGCCCAGCTTCTGGCCAGCCGCAACACTGAACGTGATGTCCGAAAATAGTAGATCTGCCCCAAAACTCTTGGCGAGGTTGGACACCGTAAGAATGCTCATGAATTAAAAAACTCCCGAACATTATCGCCCGGGAGTGTGAACTTAGCAAACTTGAGGTGAGGTCGAGGCTTGCTCGACGCCGGTAAACACCGGAAATTATCGTGGATAGATGTTGAGTTGGATCGTTGCCTTCGCGCTCCCCTTCTCGCTTCCGTCGCGTATGCCCCCAGGGCGTTGTGCGTGGCTCTTCCATTCGGAGCTCATCGCGGCTTGAATTGTGGCCTGGAATGGCCGGGTGAATTTAAATGTGATCAAATCATTCTTGATTCCCGGTTGTAGGCCGCTGGAAGATTGTGTGTATTGGGCTGAGTCAGAATTAAGGCCACTAACACCTACCAAATATTCTTCTGACGACATATTCCAGGTTGTGGTTCCTTTGAAACTTCCGTTATCGGTTGTATAGGAGATCATGTAATCGTCACTCTTATTCTTTGTGGTGTTCGTGGGTTCTTCAAAGTTGCGAATGAAGGCACGTCTCGCATCAACTGCCACTAATTTTACAACAAAGGGTTGTCCCAGACGAATCGATACTGACTGCTTGGTACGATCTACCTTCACGCCATTGATAAATACATCCACTCCCCCCGCTTTGGTTTTTGCATCAACGGTGGCGCTGACGGTCACAACAGCTTCATACGCGCTTCCTCCTGTCGCATTGGATCCGCCGCCAGATTCGCCGCCAGCACCTTTTGAACCTTTTTCAAGCTTTTCTACCTTTGGTCCTAAAGTATTGACTGCTTTCTCAATTCCTGGAGCCCGTAGTTTGGTAAAGGAGTTCAGGTTATCCCAATACGACGGACAGTTGAATTTATTCTTTTTTAGTAGCTCCGCTGTGGGAGGCTGTGGGATTTCCTTTAACATTTGATTCACACGAGCAAGATCTGTCTGACATTCTTTTGCACCAGATGCATTGTTGTTAGAAGAAAACTCGCGTGAAGCAAGTGTCAGTCGTTTTCTTAATTCAACAAGACGTTGCTGTTGCTGGACAGCAAACTCCATGCGTTTAATATCTACCTGACTTGTAGGAATCCCAAGATCTTTCATGGTGTATTGAATTTGATTGACAGTTTCTCGTGCTATAAGATCTGCCGACTGGTAGATGACCTGACTGTAGGCTGTGGTGGAAAATATGCACACAGCAAGGGTTGCTGTGGCTCGGGAGAACGATCGTGCTGAAGACAGTGATTTCATAGTTGGTTCCTTTCTCTGCGGGGCACCCAATGTCATCGTGCCTTACTAAAGAAAGGCCATATTCTCGAAAAATGTGACAAGAATTTTTATTTTTCTGTGAGATACCGAATTTGAAAGAGGCGATTTAGCTGATCGTGAATGAATAGGTCGCTTGGGAAACGGTTACGAATCTCCTCGGTCACGGCGATGATCTCAGAATCCGCGACTTCTGGCGATGAGTAGGCCATGAGGATTGTCCAGCAGATATACCACTCGGCGGGGGCCAGGGCGTAAGCGCTTCGTGCAAAGGCAACACACTCGGTGCTGCGGTTTTGGTAGTAGTGGTAGCGCCAGGAAAGCGCAGCGTGTGCCTCCGCGTTGTGGGGATGCTGGAGAAGAAAGTGATGCAGAATCGCCAAACTCTCGTCGTGTCGTCCCTGCTCGGCGTAGATCCAGGCAAGCTCCGACCAGCTCGCCACAAAATCTGGGGCTAGCTGCACCAATCGCTCCGCATAGGCGAGAGTCTCGTCATCGAAGCGCCTCTGGTTCATCCGCACCTGGAACAGATGCCGTAGGACCGAGGGATTATTTGGATCCAGACGAACCGCTGTTTCGAGCAGGGCATAAAGTGGCTCCCAGAGTCCGAGACGTGCATAGGGAGTGTAGGCCGCATCGTAGCCGTCAATGTCATCGGGAGCGATCTTCCGTAACTGCTCTAGTGTATCGAGTTGCTCCTGGTAGCGGCTCAGACGACCCAGGACGCGGCTGAGTCCGTGGTAGAGCCGCCGCTCATCTGGAGTAAGAGCCAGCGCCTGCTGATAGGCACTTACGGCATTTTCGTTATGACCTTGCGCTTCGTAGAGTAGTGCCTCCAGTGTTGCGGAAAATGCGTGGGCTTTTGCGGTGATGAAAGCGTCTGCGGCCTCGGTGTCGCGTGCCTGGTTGCGGAGAACCTCCCAGAGCCCCAGAGCGGCAGGCAGACAGGCGGGACTACGGCGCAACGTTTCGATATAGAACTCTCGTGCTTCGTCCCAAGAACCACAGTGGTAGCACTGATCGGCAAAGGCAAGCAGCGGCTTCCAGGCGCGTGGGTGCCGTTCGAGTGCCTGGCGGAGCGTGCCAAGTGTCTCGGCCTGGTGTGCCAGACGCTGATCCACGCGCACGCACAACTGGAACTCACCACCACTGGGAAGCTTGACTGTGACGATTCGGGAGGGAGTGACGATCTCAGAGAGAGCCTGCTCCATCCGGCGCAGGCGGGGCGGATGGCCCAGGAAGATCGTCACGCGTGGGCGCAGGCGAACGCGCGCACGGTGGAGACGCTGGACAACGGCCTCGACGGAAAGCCCGAGGTGTTCGGCAATCTCCTGGTGTGAAAGCTGCTCCAGCATGAGGCGAAACGGCACACGGTAGGTATCGGGGAGGGCATTGATCTCCTGCGCGACCCGCTCCAGAAGCTCATGATCTTCCACTTGCTGTGCTACACTTGGACCAGGCATCCTCTCGGGCTGTGATGAAAGCAAATCGGTACGCCGCCGCTGACGCTCTAGCCACTTGAGACAGCGCCGCCGCGCTATCTCCTGGAGCCAAGGGCCAAAACCACTCTCATGGCCTGGTTTCTGGGAAAACTGATCTAGAGCATGAAGCGCCTGAATAAAGGTCTCTGAGGTTATGTCCTGCGCATCAGTAGCAGGATCAGCGTTGCAGGTGGCGAGCATTCGCTGGCAAAGCGACAGGACACGCGGCGTATGACGCGCCCAGAGCATCCCAAACGCCGCATTGTCACCGCGCTGGGTTCGCACAATCAGCTCCTGGTCTGAGGGAACCATGCCTCATTTTACAGGTAAAATAGCTCCATGAAACAACCCAAGGCGGTGAGTGTTTTTCTACCTGCCACGCTGGTACGTCGGGCGCAGACGAATGCAGCCAAGTATCCGTTTGCGAAGGTGATTCGGGATCAGATTGTCGCGGCGGCGCAGCCGTGGCGTGAGCTTTCCGATACGCATCTCTTTGGCCTGTTCTTTGGCAACACGATCAAGCGGAGCTGGATGGTCTGGTCGAATGGCTACTGCCCGAGCTGCAAGAAATCCGTCCCGATGTACACCTGGAAGATGAACGCGCTCAAAGAGCCTTGGAAAGTGCGCTGCCCGCACTGTGATGATTTCTTTCCAAAAAACGACTTCGGGGCGTTTTATGTGTCCGGGCTAGATGAGCGCGGGATCTTCGATCCGAAGACAGCCAACCGGAAGCTGCTGGTGAACCCGAGTGGGCCGCAAGGGTTTGGCGTGGATGATGGTGAGGGCTACGTCGAGGGCGATAAGCGCTGGCGCTTTATTGGGGCGTACTTGGTTTATGGGCAGTGGAAGCAAGCCGTCCACGGGGGGATTGTCGCGCTGTCGGCGGCGTATGCCGTCACGGGCGAGGCGCACTACGCGCACCAGGCGGGAGTGCTTCTGGCGCGGGTGGCGGAGCTCTACCCGACACATGACTTTGGCAAGGAGGGCGTGATGTACGAAGGCCCCCCGCGCTCTGGCTACGTCTCCACCTGGCATGATGCCTGTGTCGAGACACGCGAAATGGCACTCGCCTACGATAGAGTGCGCGAGGCGCTCGCCAAAGATACCGCACTGGCGGCGTTTCTGAAGAAGCCCTCGCCTACAGATGTCCTGCGGCAGATCGAGGACGGGATCTTGCGTGACCCTCAGCGCAACTTAGACAAGATCTACTCCAACTACCCACAGACCGAGCTGACCGTGGCGATTTTAAAGACGGTCGAGGGCTGGCCGGGCAACCGAGCGGAGATTCTAGCGCTGCTGGACAAGACGCTGGAAAAAGCGACGGCGGTTGATGGGATGACGGGCGAGAAGGGGCTAACGGGCTACTCGGTCTATGCGACCAGCGGGATCGCCACGGTGCTGGCACTCTACGCACGCATTGATCCAAACTTTCTGCCAGATTTATTGCGGCGCAACCCGCGTATCGGGGAGATGTATCGCTTTCCGCTCGAAACGTGGTGCCTGGGGCAGTTCTATCCGCGCATCGGAGACTGCGGGACGTTCGCTGCGCCCAGCCCGACTTACTGCGGCGTGAGCTTTTCGACCAATCCCGGCATCGGGGCGTCTATGTTTGATTTTCTCGGGCGGCTCCACGCGGCGACGGGCGAGGTCGGGTTTGTGCAGGCACTGCACCATGCCAACGGGAAAACGACCACAGACTTGCCCCATGATCTCTTCGCCGAGAGCCCGGCGCGCTTCCAGGAGCAGGTGAGCGCCGTGATTGCTAAGCATGGCACCGAGCCCAAGCTGGGCTCGATTGATAAGAAAGAGTGGCACTTGGCTCTACTGCGAGGGGGAGAGGGCAAAAACGCCCGTGCCCTCTGGCTAGACTACGACTCGGGCGGCTATCACCACCACAGCGACGGGCTCAATCTCGGGCTGTTTGCCCAGGGGCTCGACTTGCTGCCGGACTTTGGCTACCCGCCCGTGCAGTTCGGCGGCTGGGCCGCACCCCGCGCCCTCTGGTACACGATGACGGCGGCGCACAACACGGTTGTGGTGGATGGAAAAGACCAGAAGCGGGTCGGCGCGGCAATCACCGAGCGGGCGGGCTATGAGGGGCTACCTGCGGGGAAGACAACTCTGTGGCGCAACGAGAAAACCTGGCAAGCTGTACGCGCTGAAGGGGCTGCGCTGTATGGCATCGAGCGCTACGAGCGCACGGTGGGGATGGCGGATCTCCCCGGTGGCGGGTTCTATGTGGTGGACTTCTTCCGTGTGACGGGGGGGCAGGACCACGCGTATTTTCTGCACAGTGGCTACGGCACGGTGGCAACAAGCGGCCTCGCCCTCGCGCCCGGCCCGGATTACGGCAACAAGACCCAGACCCGCGCTTTCCGCACCGACCCTAACCCTAAATCTGGCTGGACCGTGGACTGGACGCTGGAAGACCGTTTCAAGACGCGCCCGAAAAACGCCCCGCTGGTTCATCTCAAGCTTACCTGCCTGACGGAAAACGCCAGCGCGAGCCTTTGTGAGAGCTGGGTTGCACCCGGAAACTACAACACCGATACCGATGGCGAGTGGATTCCCACGGTGGTCGTTCGTCGGCAGGGAGCCGCTCCTTTGGATACTATATTTGTCTCCGTACTAGAGGTTTATCAGGACAAGCCGCTGATCAGGAAGGTACAGCGGCGCAGGGATAAGCTCGGGCAGATTGAAGCTGTGAACGTCTCCCTATCCAACTTCTCAGAAGACCAGTGGACACTTGCGGGCTCCAATCTGTCGTATCAGCGCGAGCGGGAGGGATAGTATGAAAACCGAGCAACTTCCTATTGGCAATGCCCCGGAGCCGGTGGCACTTTCGCATTTTCCTAGTAGCTTCCATGCTGTTGTCTGGCGCAACTGGACTCTTGTACCAACGGCGCGGCTCGCGAAAACGATCGGCACGACACCGGGGAATATCAAAAAACTCGGCGCGGCGCTGGGGCTCCCCGCCCCAAAACGCATCTCCGCCGACCAGTGGCGGCGCTCAGCGCTAACGATCATCCGGCGCAACTGGCACTTACTACCCTACGAGCAGCTGCTGATCTTGCTGGACTGGACACCTGAGAAGCTGGCCTTCACACTCCAGGAGGACGATTTTCTCTACATCAAGCTCGGGAGTCACAAACCCAAGTGCCAGACCGTGCGCTGGCAGGAGCCTGATGCTACGGCACAAAAACGCGCATCTGAGCTTGCCATGATTGTCAAAGACAGCTTCCCCAAAAAGCAAGAGCCGCTCTTTGCCTTTGTGAAGGCGCTGGAGAAACCCATAAAACCTCGGCCCAACTCCAAACCCAATCCCTTCTCGCCGCGCTTTTGTTACTCCTACCACGCGCTCTATGGCGACCCACTCTTAGAGAAAGAGGCCGATCCCTACCCTGATGGCTACCTGGCGCGCCTGGCGGCGTCCGGCGTGGACGGGGTTTGGATGCAGGCAGTGCTAAGCAACCTCGCCCCTAACCCGTGGAACCCAGCGGCCAGCGCTCACTACGAGGAGCGCCTTGCCGGCCTACGCAAGCTGACGGAGCGAGCGAAGAAGCACGGGATTGGGGTGTGGCTGTACTGCAACGAGCCGCGCACTTTGCCGGTGGCCGCATTTGCCAAAGCGCCCGACGTGAAGGGCATCACGGTGGGGGAGCATGCGACCCTGTGTACGGCAGTCCCCGCCGTGCGTCAGTACCTCACCGATGCCATCGCGAGTGTTTGCGCTGCCGTGCCCGAGCTGGCAGGCTTCTTCTCTATCACCTACTCCGAGAACCAGACCCATTGCTGGAGCCACGGCGAGGGCGCGAAATGCCCTCGTTGTGCAAGCCGAGGAACGGTCGCCTCACTCACGGACGTCAACACGGCCATTCACTCCGGCCTTGCCAAAGCCGGAGGTAAGCAAAAACTTATCGTTTGGGACTGGGCTTGGCCCGATTCCGTTGTGGCTGATGCAATTCTAAAACTCCCTCGCGATGTGCTGTTTATGAGTGTGAGTGAGTGGGATCTGCCGATTCGGCGCGGCGGCGTTGCTGCCACCGTTGGCGAGTACAGCCTTTCTGCCGTCGGGCCGGGGCCACGCGCGACCCGGCACTGGGCGCTGGCAAAGGCGAGAGGCATCAAGACGGTCGCAAAAATTCAGGCCGCCAACTCCTGGGAGCTCTCCGCCGTGCCGTACGTGCCCGCCGTCGCCAACACGGCAAAACACGCAGTCCGGCTAAGAGCCGCGCAAGTGGATGCCCTGATGCTCGGCTGGACACTGGGCGGCTATCCGTCGCCGAATTTAGAAGTCGTCGCCGAGATCGGGCAAGGTGCCCGCGCCGACGAAGCCTTGCAGCGGGTCGCTCGCCGCTGGTTTGGTGCGCGTGATGCGGCACAAGTCGTGGCTGCCTGGACCGCCGTCTCCACTGCGTACGAGGAGTTCCCGTTTCATATCCAGACCATCTACAACGCGCCGTTTCAGCACGGCCCGGCGAACTTGCTCTGGGAGAAACCGACTGGCTATCGGGCAACCATGGTCGGCTTCGGCTACGACGATCTTAGCACTTGGCGCGCCGTCTACCCGCCTGAGGTCTTCATCGCCCAGCTCCGCAAAGTCGCGGATGGTTTCCAGCGCGGCGCAGGCTCGCTTCTGTCAAGTTCAAACCCCACGGTCCGCACCGAGGCGCACCTGATGGAAGTTGTCGCAATTCACTTCGCCAGTGTCGCCAACCAGGCCCGCTTTGTCCAAATCCGTGGCGCACGCTCCGCAGAGCGCACGGAAATCCTAGACGATGAAGTAGCCCTAACCCGTCGCCTGCTGGCACTTCAAGCCCAAGATGCACGGATTGGGTTTGAAGCCTCCAACCAGTACTACTATGTGGAGATGGATCTGCTAGAGAAGCTGGCCAATCTCGCGTACCTGCGGGAAGGATTCTCAATGGTGGGGGAGAATCTAACGGCATGATACGAATCGGGCTGGTGGATTTTGACACGTCGCACGTCGAGGCCTTTACCCAGCGCCTCAACCATATCGCGATTGCCGAGAGCGAGTGGGTGGACGGTGCCAAAGTAGTGGTGGGCTGCCCCGGCGACTCCAGGATCATGCCCGAGCGCATTGCGGGCTATGTTGAGAAGCTAAAAAGTTTTGGCGTGGAGCTGGTCGAGAAGCCCACGGATCTCATCGGCAAGATAGATGCTGTGATGATCGAGTCCCAGCAAGGCTCGCGGCACTTAGAGCGCGCCCGCCCGTTTCTCGAAGCAGGAATCCCCACGTTTGTGGACAAGCCCTTCGCCGGGAGCCTTAAAGAGGCCGATGCGATGATCGCGCTCGCGCAGAAGCACAACGCCCCGCTCATGAGCTGCTCGTCGCTGCGCTACGACCCGCAAATTACTGCCGCTCTCGCGAAACAAACCGAGCTTGGGAAGCTGCTCTCCGTCGAGGTCTGGGGGCCGTGCGCCTTGCATGAGGGCAACCCTGGCTTGCTGCACTACGGCATTCACGGTGTCGAGATGCTCTACACACTCCTTGGGACGGGCTGCGTCGAAGTCCAGTCCTGGCGCACCGAGCCCAGTGAAGTGCTCATGGCCCGCTGGCCCACCGGGCATCTTTCCAGCCTGCGGGGCATTCGGACGGGTCAGTACGGATTTGGCTTTGTGGCGCACTATGAGAAAGGCAACCAGCCCTACACCATCACGGGCTCGGCCTACTACCGCGAGATGCTCAGAGCTATTGTGGGGATGTTCCAGACGAAGAAGCCCGCCATTCCCTACGCCGAGATGCGTGAGCTGATGGCATTTGTCGAGGCGGCTGATAAGAGTGCGGCACTCGGAGCAAAACTGCAGAAAGTGGGCTAGCTCCATGTCCCCAAAGCTTAAACACTGGCGCTGGCGGATTTTCAGTATCACCTGGCTCGCCTACGCCGGGTTCTATCTCACTCGTAAGGGCTTCTCTGCCGTCAAGCCCCTCTTGAAAGAGCAGCTCGGTGTCTCCAAAGGTCAGCTTGCGGTGGTGGACACCGCCTACAATGTTGCCTATGCCTTTGGGATGATGGGCTTCGGGGTTCTGGGGGATCGGCTGGGCACGCGCAAAGTGATACTCGCGGGAATGGGTATCTCGATTCTCGCGGGAATTGCCATGGGCTTCTCGCACACGATGCTGCTCTTTGGCGTACTCATGACGGTGCAAGGGCTGGTGCAGTCCACGGGCTGGGGACCGCTGGCACGGAATTTGAGCCAGTTTTTCGGCACCAAAGAGCGCGGTCTGGTAATGGGGCTCTGGTGCACGAATTACTCATTGGGCGGGGTGATTGCAACTGCCATCGCAGGGACTGCTGCCCAAAAGTTCGGTTGGCAAGCTGCTTTCTGGATTCCAGCACTGCTCCTGCTCGTGATCTGGGTACTCTTTCTTCTTTTTCAGCGCGACAAGCCCGAGGATGTTGGGTTGCCTGCCATTGAGGATGTTGAGCATACGGCTCAACTGGATGGTGCTCCCGCACCATCGTCGTGGGACGATGTGCTGGCGGTGGTCAAGAACCCGATGGTGCAGCTCCTCTGTGGGGTTTACTTTGCCATCAAGCCGATCCGTTATTTATTTTTGCTCTGGGGGCCGCTCTATATCCACGAGCGCCTCGGAACGGGGGTCGCGGAGTCGGCGCTGATCAGCGTGACCTTCGAGGTTGGCGGACCGATTGGGGCGCTGCTGGGCGGCTGGATCTCGGATAAGCTCCTCGGAGCCCGCCGGATGCCCGTCTGCGTGGTGAGCCTGATCATGGTCGCCCTCTGCCTGGCACTCTTCGGATTTTTACCCGCCAATAAATTCGCGATTGGGGGCGTGCTGGCGGTGATGGGGGCCTTTCTCTATGCCGCCGACTCTCTGGTCACGGGCACGGCTGCTGTGGACTTCGGAACGCGCAAGGGCGCGGCGACGGCGGCGGGGGTGATCAATGGGTCGGGCTCGTTTGGGCAGATCATTGGCGGATTTCTCCCTGGCTTGATCGGTGACAAGCCCGCGGACTGGAACCCGCTGTTCTGGGGGCTTTCGGTAGGAGTGGTTATTGCCGCCCTCGCGCTGGCCCCGAAGTGGAACGCGATGCCCAAGGCTGCCGAGTAAAAAGACTGCCGAGTAAAGCCGAGTAAAATTATGGAAATCATCAACCCCGCGACGGGAGATCTTTTAACAACGGTTGCGGCAGGAAGCGCCGCAGACATTGACAGCGCTGTACAGAAAGCCCAGCGTGCCTTCGAGGGCGAGTGGGGGCACTCTGCGCCGCGTGAGAGAACGGCGGCGCTACAAACGCTCGCGGCTGTCCTGCGGGACAACGCGGAGGAGCTGGCACAGCTAGAGTGTGCGAATGTCGGCAAGCCTATCGGTTCGGCGCGAGGGGAGATCGGCTACGCAGCGCGCGTCCTAGACTACTATGCGGGCCTTGCCTCGGTAGCACGCGGGGAGACCGTCGGCTTGTCTGGGGGGCTGGGATTGACCCTGCGTGAGCCGCTGGGGGTCTGTGGCCTCATCGTCCCTTGGAACTTTCCGCTGGTCATCACGCTCTGGAAGCTCGCGCCCGCGCTGGCGATGGGTAATACGGCGGTGATCAAGCCCGCGGAGTGGACACCGCTCACGGTGCTACGACTCGCGGAACTCGCCAAAGGCATCTTGCCGGAGGGCGTTTTGAACGTCGTGACGGGCACAGGAACCGAAGCGGGCGCGGCGCTCGTGGCGCACCCCGGCGTTCGGAAAATCTCCTTCACGGGCTCCACCGTAACAGGTCGCGCCATCATGGCATCCGCGGCGCAGACAATCAAGCGGGTCTCTCTGGAGCTGGGCGGCAAGTCGGCAAGCCTTGTCTTTGCCGATGCGGACTTGGAGAAAGCCGCAGGCTCAGTGATGAGTGTCTTTGATAATACGGGCCAGGACTGCTGCGCCCGGAGCCGCTACTTAGTTGAGAAGTCTATCTTCCATGATTTCGTCGAGCGTTTCGTGGAAAATACGAAGAAGCTTATTGTTGGCGATCCGCTGGCTGAGAACACGGATCTGGGGCCACTGGTCGCCGAGGCGCACCGGGAGCGCGTCCATGGCTTTGTCGCGCGGGCGGGCATCAAGCCGCTGATCGGCGGCGAGAAACTAGACGGCCCTGGCTGCTTCTACCCGCCGACCGTCTTTACCGGAGTCACCTCGGATTCCGAAATTGCCCAGCAAGAGATCTTTGGGCCAGTCGTGACAATCCTGCCCTTTGAGACCGAAGCCGAGGCAATCGCCCTTGCCAATAACACGCTCTACGGGCTCTCGGGCTCGCTGTGGACACAAGACGCCGCTCGCGCCATGCGCGTCGCCCGCGCCGTGCGCACGGGAGCGTTGTCCGTCAACTCCTCCCGTAGTGTGCATCTGGAGCTGCCCTTCGGCGGCTACGGGCAGAGTGGCCTGGGCCGCGAGCTGGGGCCGCAGGCACTTGATGCGTACAGTGAGGTAAAAAGCGTCTACTGGGCGCAGTAGCCCCGCTGGTTGGAGCGGCGGGTGATGGGTGAGGAAAACGATGACACGAGAAGAGCTAGAAAAAGCAGTCGGAAGCGGCGAGATTGATACGGTGCTCGCCGTGATGCCGGATCTGTATGGCCGCCTTTTGGGCAAGCGGCTCACGGGGCACTATTTTTTAGAACACGTTGTTGACGATGGTATGCATGTCTGCGATTATCTGCTGGCCTGCGATATCGAGATGGACCCTGTTCCGGGCTACGCTTTCACCAACTGGGAGCGTGGCTACGGCGATCTGCATGTCCAGCCGGATCTGAAGACGCTACGTCGCGCCGCCTGGCTGGACAAAACGGCGATTGTTTTGTGCGACGCGCACGCGAGTATCGCCCCGCGCACCATGCTTCAGGCGCAGATTGCCAAGCTCAAATCCCGTGGACTGACCGCAATGGGCGGCACCGAGATCGAGCTCTACGTCTTCGAGGAGAGCTACGATGCGCTGCGGGAGAAACACTACGCGTCGCCCAAGACGGCGGGGCGCTACATCGAGGACTACCATATTTTCCAGGGCACAAAGGAAGAAGCGCTGATTGGAGCGATCCGACGTGCACTCGATGCCAGCGAGGTGCCGATTGAGTCTAGCAAGGGCGAGTGGGGCCCAGGCCAGCAAGAAATTAATCTCCTCTTCTGTGAGGCGCTGGAGCAAGCTGACCGCAATGCACTCTATAAGCACGCCGCCAAAGAAATCGCCTGGCAGCAGGGTAAGGCTGTGACCTTTATGGCCAAGTGGGATGAGACGCTCGCGGGCTCCAGTATGCACGTCCATCTCTCGCTCTGGCGGGAAGATGGCACGAATGCCTTCTCCGACGAGACCTTCTTCCTACACTTCCTTGGGGGCATGATGCACCACGCCCGAGCGATCACGGCGTTCTTCGCGCCCAATGTCGCCAGCTACAAGCGCTACCAGGCGGGCTCCTTTGCCCCGACCAGTATCGCTTGGTGCCGAGACAACCGCACTGCGGGCTTTCGAGTGGTCGGCTCGGGCAAGTCACTGCGTATCGAGTGCCGCATTCCCGGAGCCGATGCCAACCCCTATCTCGTCTACGCCGCGCTCATCGCCGCCGGGCTGGACGGTGTGGACAACCAAATTTCGCCGCCGCCGCTCTTCGAGGGCGATGTCTACGAAGCCAAGAATCTGCCTCGGGTTCCTGCCTACTTACGTGAGGCAATCGAGGCTTTTGAAACCAGCGACTTTCCCGCCCGTGCGTTTGGTCAGGAGATTGTCACGCACTACGCGCACTTCTGGCGCACCGAGCAGCGCAAGTTCGATGAAGTGGTCACTGACTGGGAGAAGAAGCGGTTCTTTGAGAGGATTTAGCAAATGCGTTTAGAGGGAAAAGTGGCGCTGATTACCGGCGCGGGTTCAGGAATTGGGCGGCAGGCCGCCCTGCGTTTTGCCCAGGAGGGCGCAAAGATCGTGGTGGTGGACTTGAATCTCACCGCTGCTGAAGAGACCGTGGCATTCGTAAAAGAGCAGGGTGGAGAGGCAATCGCCACTCGCGCCGATGTCTCGAAAGCCGCCGATTCCGCCGCGATGGTGGCGCTCGCCGAGCAGACTTACGGGGCGCTGCACATTCTCTTTAATAATGCGGGGATCTCGCACGCCGACGACGACAACGCTGAAACCACCGAGGAGAGTGTCTGGGACTTGACGTTTGCCGTGAACGTGAAGGGCGTCTTCTTTGGCTGCAAGTACGGCATCCCGGCGATTCGTCGTGCAGGCGGCGGCTCGATCATCAACACCGCGTCGTTTGTGGCCGTTCTGGGGGCCGCGACGCCGCAGCTTGCCTACACTGCCAGCAAGGGCGCGGTGCTCTCCATGACCCGTGAGCTGGCCACGATCCACGCCCGAGAAGGCATCCGCGTCAACGCGCTGTGCCCAGGCCCGCTCCGCACCGAGCTTTTGATGAAGTACCTCAACACGGAAGAGAAGCGCCAGCGCCGCCTGGTGCATATTCCCATGGGCCGCTTTGGGGAAGCGCTGGAGATCGCCAACGCCGCGCTCTTTCTCGCCTCCGATGAGGCCTCCTTCACGACGGGCGCAACGTTCTTGGTAGACGGTGGCATCACGGCGGCGTATGTGACTCCGGAATAAGCGGCCCGCTGACTGACTCCCCTCCCTTCGTCCCTCGGAACGAGGGTTTCAAGCGAAGGGAGGGGCTGAAGGAGGGATGCGATGCCCTACGGCGTCAGCACGACCCCGTTCTCCATTACGGTGGGGAAGAAGTCGCCTTTCAGAACCTCACCGGGCTTGACGGTGATATGGTGCTCCACCAAGTGCTCCTTGCCAGGCTCTTTCTCGTAGCGCGTCCAGCCGGGCATGTAGTGCACGGCTATTGCAGGGCGGTTGCGCTCGGTGCGGTTGATCGGGGCGCCGTGCCAGGTGAGGCAGTGGTGGAAGACAACGCCGCCCGCCTTCACCGGCTGGGGAACCACCTCAACGGTCTCGCCATCCGGAATCCACTCCGGTTTGTAGGCCGGCCTCCAGACATTGGGATCGCTCTCCTCGGTGATCGAGCCGATGGTGCCGCCGTTTTTCGGCCCCCACTTGTAGCTGCCACGCACCATGCTCATACAGCCATTTGCTTCGTCGGCGTCCTCAATAGCGACCCAGGCGCTGATGAGATCGGCGGGCTGAATAATCGGCCAGTACGGGTGGTCCTGATGCCAGCCCGTGGGCCCACCGACACGCGCGGGCTTCTCCTGCATCTGATCGTGCCAGACGCGCACGGTATCGGTGTCCATGAGCTGTGCGATGATTTTGACAATCTTCTCGTTGTAGAGGTGCTGACGAAAGGCCTCTTCAGCCTGGAACATATTGACGATCTGTGTGACCACAAAGCCCTTGTCCTGGCCCCAGGAGATATTGCGATTGGACTCGGCGGCATGGGTGGAGGTTCCCGACTTACAGCGGGCAAGCGCCTCGCGCAGACCGGCTGTTTCCTCGGGAGTCAGCACGAGGCCGTAGTTTAAGTAGCCGTTTTCGCGGAAAGACGCGACCTGATCTTCAGTGAGCATGGATGCAGTATGCAGGATTTCCCCCCAGAATTCCAGAACCTCTACGGTATAAACTTGTAGGTTTCCGGTAATGTCCAGAGAAATTCAAAATGCTGTCTTTTCCTCGTTTGGCTCCGAGCACCGACTGGTGATTCTCACCGACGTGCCGGGGCCGTTCTGGGAGCAGATCGGGTGGCGGCACATGGATTTTCTCTCCCTCTATCTGGTGCGGCGCGGGCGGGCGACCCATGTGATCGAGGGGCAGCCCTTTGAAGTGGCACGCGGCGATGTCTACGCGATGGCTCCGGGGCAGGCGCACTGGTTCACTCACTGTGACCGGCTGGTACTCGACACGATTCATATCCGGCCCGAGCTCTTCGATGAGGCGACCTGGGAAACTCTTGGTGTGCCAAGACCCGGGCGCTGGCTACATCTCACTCCCAGTTCCCACGCGCAGATTGCGGAGTGCTGGAGTGAGCTTCGGGATGAGTGGGAGCAAGGAAGCCCTATCTCGCGCTGGTTGGTGGCTCCGCTCTTTGGCCGCTTGCTCGTTCGGCTGGAGCGATTGGGCCGTCGCGTTGGGGAGTCCGGGCACCATGAGGAGACAGTCGCGAGTGCCGTGCGGTATTTAGAGGAGCGCTTCGCCGAGCCCGTTCGGATAGAGCAGCTTGCCCGCCTTGTCTTTCTCTCACCGGATCGTTTTACGGAAGTTTTTGCGGCGGCAATGGGGCAGTCACCGCGTGATTATCTCAAGCATCTGCGCCTTGAGTGCGCTAAAAACCTACTATCCACCACCACCACACCGATTGCACGGATCGGGCTTCTCTCTGGCTTTTCGGACCCGGCGTACTTTGCACGGATTTTTAAAGAAAATGTTGGCGTCTCTCCTCGGCTCTGGCGCGACTCTTGCAAAAGCCCCGAGTCAGGATGAGAATTACCTACAGTTTACGAGAAGCGGATGTGCTGGCATGGCGGGAACGGGCAAACCGAACTTCGTCTCGATCAAGTACGAACTGGTGGATTTTGGTGGCAGCAGCGGTGCTCTCGGCTGGCCTAGGCGCGTGGCAGACACCCGCGTTTTTCTTCTGGCTCGCCGTAGGAGCACTCGTTCTCGCGCTCCATCCCAAAGAAGCGATTCCCGACGAAGTGCTTGGTGTGCGGAGTGTGACCCTCGAAGAAGCTGGTGTCCGGATTCACTCGCCTCGCTACCGTCGTCTGATCTTCTGGGACGCTTGCCAGTCCTTTGAGGAGGATGCGCATAATCTCTACTTGCCGTTTAGTCCACAGGGAATTTTGATTATCCCGCGTCGCGCCTTCCCAAGCACAGAAGCCTGCACTGAGTTTCGTCAGGAACTCATTCGCAGGAGTGTCTGGGGACTACGTCAGGCTGCTTGACGGTTGCTTGACACGCCGATGAGGCTGGTAGAAAGATCGGCACCCGGCAGTATTTCGGTCTGGTAGCGACAGGTATATGCCCCAGGGAGCGTGAGGGCAGCCTGAGCAGCATCCGGGTCTACCGCGACTTCCAGAGTTCCAGCGTACTCAATCGTATCCATGTCCTCGATCTCTGGACGGCCCAGTGAGACGCCGAGTGTGTAGAGGCCAGGCTTGAGCAGCAGCTCGCCGAGAGTGAAGCGCACCCGCACCACCTCCCCAGACTCTAGGCGCACGAGTTTGCCCTGAAGCGCCGATGAGCAGTCCACTAAACGGTAGGTGTTGGAGTCGGCGATCCAGAGTGTCACCGAGGCATCCGTCAGAAGCTGCTCGGCCTTGATGGCGAGCTCAAACTGGACTTTGCTCCCATTGTAGACCAGCGACTGTGGTGTCCCATCGGCAGCGTAGGGCTGGAGCGCGAGTGAGAGAAAATGTCCCGTACCTGTGCCCGTGCGCTGAGCATTCGTGAGATCACCACCGAGCGCCGTGCCCGTGCGGGTCATGAGCTGGTAGGTGGCGGCGACGCGGGCCACGGGGCCATCTTCGTGGAGCTGGCCGCCGTGCAGCAGTAAAGCGCGCGTGCAGAGCGCGGTCACCGCCGCGAGATTGTGGCTGACAAAGAACACTGTCCGGCCACTTCCGGCCACTTCCTGCATCTTCCCGAGGCACTTCTTCTGGAACTCCGCATCACCGACGGCTAGCACTTCATCTACGATCAGAATCTCAGGGTTCAGGTTCGCGGCCACGGCAAAGCCCAGCCGCATCGTCATCCCCGAGGAGTAGCGCTTGACGGGGGAGTCGAGATGCAGTGCCACGCGCGGCCCGGCGAACTCAATGATCTCGTCGAAGCGGTTTTGGATCTCCTTGCGGCTCATCCCCAGAATCGCGCCGTTCATAAACACATTCTCGCGGCCCGTGAGCTCCGGGTGAAAGCCTGTCCCAACTTCTAGCAAGCTCCCGACACGTCCATAGAGCGCAATTTGTCCTTCGGTCGGCTCAGTAATGCGTGAGAGCAGCTTGAGCAGCGTGGACTTACCCGCGCCGTTGTGCCCGATCAGCCCGACCACTTCCCCTTGATGGACATCGAAACTAAGACTGCGCACCGCCCAGAAGTCCTCTTTGGGAGACTGTTTACCACGGAGTGTCGCGAGAAGGTTCTCAGTGAGCGTCCCAGGCCGCGTGCCCTTGGGGGCAATTTTATAGAGCTTGCCAAGGTTCGAGACACCTACCATCTTGGTGCTAGATGACATCGGCGAACCTCCGCTCCTGCATCCGGAAGATCAATAAGCCCACAAACAAAACCGCAACACTCATCAGGGCAGCGTAAGCGACTTGCCAGGGCGCAATGAGCAGCGTCCCCCCCATGAGCGACCAGCGGAAGCCCTCAATAAGAATCGCTGCGGGGTTGCCGACCAGATAGAGAGTCCCCAGGCCGCCCAGCTTGCCCGCCATCTTCGCCAGTGGCCACTGCACCGGCGAGAACACCATCAGTGAGTTTAGCCAGACGGGCAAGACAAACTGCACATCTCGGTAGGAGACCATCAGAGCAGCCGCCATCATCCCCACACCGAGCGCCATGACCGCCAGCGCCCCGAACCAGAGAGGAAGCGTGAGAATAGCCAGTGTCGGTACGACATGGAAGAAGGGCATGAGCAGGACAAACGCTGCCAGCGCCACGAGGGTATCCATCTGCGCCGCGACGGTAGAAGCAACGGGTAAGGTGAGCCTAGGGAAAAATACTTTTGAGAGCATTGCGCTGTTGCCCACCAGGCACGTGCTGATCTTGAAGATGGAGAGGCCAAAGATAGTCCAGGCGATCTGCCCGGCGAAGGCACGCAGGAAGAATGCGCTGTCGCCTTGCGCGAAACCCGCGATTTTTCCAAAGACAAAGCTTGCGATTGCGGAGGTGAGAAGAGGTTGAAGCACCACCCAGACCACGCCGAGTGCTGTCTGGCGGTAGCGCAGTAAGATCTCTTTCTGGGCAAACGTCCGCACTAGCTCCCAGTACTGCACCAGCTCATGAATATTAAGCGCCGCCAGCCCGTGTGGCGGGCGAACCAGAATCAGCGGCTTTGTCTCGGTCACCAGATCTCTACTCCTGTGGAGCGCCACCAGGCGAGTGTCTCCAAGAGAGTATCGGTTAAAGAGTGGGTCTTTCTCCAGCCCGTGAGGTGGGAGAGAAGGACTGAGGAGCCGACGCACTCCGGCATGTCTGAGGGCCGCAGGCGTGCAGGATCCACTTCCACCGTGACACATGTTTGTGTCAGAGTGAGGAGCGTGTCCAGAATGCTCTGTATGGTCACTGCCTCCCCACTGCCAACATTGACGACGCGCCAGGGCGCAGGCTCGAGCTCGCAAAGGAGTAAACGATACGCCCGAACCACATCGCGGACATCGAGGAAGTCACGTCGCGCTTCTAAGTTGCCGACGCGCATCACGGGCGCATCCAGCCCCCGCTCAATCCGTGCAAGCTGACGGGCAAATCCCGGCGCCACAAAGACCGGGGTCTGACGCGGCCCCGTGTGGTTGAAGGCTCGTGTCACCGTAATCGAGAGCTTCTCGGAAGCCAGTGGCTGCACGGCTGTCTCCATCTCGGCCTTGGACTGTGCGTACGGGCCTTCTGGGCGTAGCGTGTCGGTTTCCGTGGCAGGCACGTTTGGTGGTGTGGTGCCGTAGACATAGCCTGTGCTAGCAAGATGCAGGCGGCAGGGCTTCTCGCTCTGGGCCACCGCTTCCACCAGCATGCGCGTGGCATCCACATTGGCAGCACGAATCACCGCAACATCAGTACCCGCTCCGGAGGCAAAGCCCGCCAGATGGAAAATAACATCGGGTGTGCTCTGCGCCAGTGCTTCCCGGATCTTAGCGGGATCGCGCAGATCCGCCTCTAAAAGAGGCATGCTACCAGGAAGCATCGCGCCTGATGTGTGGCCGTAGGTCGTGCCAAAGAGCTTCGCTAGGGGATAGTGCGCCGCGAGCTCCGCCGCGAGATACCCCCCGACGAATCCCGTTGCTCCGGTGATAAGAATACGCATGAACCAGCCCACCCCTTTGTTCGCCCCCATGAACGGGGGCGGCGATTCTACTGGCGCGCTTCTAGGCGGGCGATGTCGGAGTCAACCATCATGTGAACTAGATCCTTGAAGCTGGTTTTACGCGCCCAGCCGAGCTTAGCTTTCGCCTTCGCGGGATCGCCGATCAGAAGATCTACCTCGGCAGGGCGAATGAAACGAGGATCTATCACGATGTACTTCTGCCAGTCCAGCCCGGCGCGCTCGAAAGCAACCTCGACCAGCTCCTGAACGGTGTGCGTCTCACCCGTGGCAATGACATAGTCATCGGGGGCATCTTGCTGGAGCATGAGCCACATGGCCTCGACATAGTCGCCTGCAAAGCCCCAGTCGCGCTTGGCGTCTAGATTGCCCATGCGTAGCTCGCTCGCGAGCCCGAGCTTGATCTTGGCGACGCCGTCACTGACTTTACGAGTGACAAATTCTAAACCGCGACGAGGCGAGTTATGAACCACAACGCGACCAACACCTGCCTGAAATACCCCACTCTCCGTTTCCAGATCAAAAATCCAGTCCCCGGAGGAATTGGGAAGCTCAAGAACCTTGCGAATTTCCGAGGGGCTTTTTCGTAAGTGCTGCCCTTTCTGCGAGGCTTCACCAGAGAGGTTAAGCTGGTAGTAGGTCTTTCCATCACGGTGCTCCGCATACACCGACGAATCCCGACCCTGAAGGGAGTAGAGCCAGCACAAGCCCTGAGCCAGCACGGCGCTGTTGGTCTTGATGCTCTCGCCTTTGCCTGCCTTCAAACCGTCTCCTGCGTAGTAGCCCTCCAAAAAGAATTTCTGAATTTCTAACTTGGCATTAAGGATCAGTGAGGGGATTTGTTTGAAGCCATCCTCGGTGTAGAGCTGGGCGCGAAGCCAGGTACACAGCGCAGCATTTCCTGTCAGATTGAGCTGACCGACCGTGCGCTCCGGGTTCCAGCCCGAGACTCCCTCATACTCATGAGTACCTCCCATAAATAGCCGCGCCCAGAGCTCCATCATGCGGGAGCGCATCCCTTTATCGTTGTTGGTGAACTGGACTTTCCGCTCACCGACATACCCGTCGGCGCACATCATGCCCAAAAACTCGGCCAGCTCTGGCAGAACTAGCGTCCAGCCAGGAGTGCCAGGAAAGCCCTCAGCCAACTTGATAGCCTGGCCCTCGATCTGCTCGTCCGCACGAACCACCTGATCGTCTTCGCGGAGCATATGGTGGTGGGCGGTGGTACAGACGACTCCCGCTCGCGCTTCCGTAGAGAGTAAGCGGTGATCAGAATCGGTGGTTCGGCGGTAGGTGGCGGTCAGTCCGCAGATTCGTGTCCACTGTGTGCCGTCCCAGACCTCCATTCCTGGAAGCTCAAACGTCTGTACTGAAGAGCCTTTACGGCGCAAGGGCACGAGAGCCTCGGGGGTTGTGACGGCGACCCGCCCGCCTTCGCGCACAATAAGCGGAGTATTGCCTGCGATGCACTCATGATTGAAAAGTATGCCGGAAACGGCAAATAGGTTATAAGATTCGCGGTAATTTACCGTGATAAAGTGGCCATAGACTTTCGCAACACCGTACGGACTGCGGGGATAGAAGGGTGTTTCCTCGCGCTGGGGCACTTCGAGCACTTTCCCATACATCTCCGATGAGCTTGCCTGGTAGAAACGAATCTTTGGATTTACCGAGCGCACTGCCTCCAGCACCTTGGTGACACCAAGCGCCGTGAACTCGCCGGTTAACACTGCCTGGGACCAAGATGTCGGGACGAAGCTCTGTGCCGCGAGGTTATAGACCTCATCAGGTTGTGCGGCTTTTAGTGCCTCGATCAGTGAGTACTGATCCAGCAAGTCCGCTTGGACAAGCGTGATTCGGTTCCGCAGGTGCTCAATGCGCTCGTAGCTCTCCGTACTGGAGCGCCGCACGACGCCGAACACTTCATAGCCCTTTGACAGCAATAGCTCTGTCAGATACGATCCGTCCTGACCGGTGATACCGGTGATCAGTGCACGTTTACTCAAAATTCTAAGCTCCTCGATCTAGATATATTCGGCAAAGTGGGGCTCGTTGTGTTTGAACACGACAAATCCCACTACCAGAGAGATAAGTGCGAACGCCAGGGCGTTCCCAAGATAAGGCCAGAGCGACTGCAGATTCCCCTGTTCCGGGTCAATCGCACGCAACCAGCCGGTCTGAGGAAACGCTAGACGACGCCCCGCTTCCGTGAGTGCTGCCACCGGGTTGAGCAGATAAAGGCTCTGCCACTGACGTGGTACCTGGTGCAAAGGGTAGATATTGGGCACCAGAAATCCCCACAAGCTTAGCACAATCCCTACGAGATGCCGCACATCGCGGAAATAGAGATTAGCACATGCTAGTAGCATTCCCCAACCCGTCGCTAACAAAACCACCAATAGGGCAATCGGGATATTCAAGAGAATCCAGGGCCCAGGCGCAACTCGGAAAAATAGTAAGAGAGGCAGTAGGCCCACTAAGCCAAACCCAAAGTCCACGAGCTTGGAGAGCACCGCCGCGATCGGAAAGACCTCACGAGGGAAGTAGACCTTGGTAATTAAGTTCAGGTGCCCTACAAGGCTCTCCGTCGCCGCCGTGAGGCCCGACGAAAAAAGATTCCAGTAGAGCAGCCCGAAGTAGGCAAAGACAGGGTAGGGAAGCCCCCCGGTTTTCTGACGCAGTATAATCTGCCCGACGATACTAAAGATCAGCGCAGTCGCCAGTGGATAGAGCACCGCCCAAGCATAGCCCAGCACCGATTGTTTGTAGCGGGTTTTTACATCCCGCCCAATCAGCCCAAGAATCAGTTCTCTATAAGCAGGTGAACGAAACGACATAACGGCAGACACAGCGCCTATTGTACCGTATCTGGTATTTTCGCAGGACGAGCCATCTCCACGTGAGGGATTCCGTCCTCGTCGTAGGGGGCGGAAACCGCCACAAATCCTAGGCTCCCGTAGAATTTCTCTAGATACACCTGTGCCGAGATGCGAATCGCACACCCCGGCCAGAGCCGCTCCGCCTCCGCGATCCCACGGCGCATCAGCTCACGCCCCAGCCCCGTCCCACGCACCGAAGCCGCCGTACAGACCCGCCCAATGCTCGCGTCCTCAGGGAACTCTTTGTACTTCCCCCCCGGCGCAAAGAGCCGCAACGAGGCAACGAGGCTCTGGTGCTCGTCACGGCCCAGCAAGTGCCGAGCTACCTGATCGTAGCCATCCGCATCCAGGTAGACACAGTTCTGCTCAACCACAAACACTTTTTGTCGCAGATACATGAGTTCATAGAGTTCCCAGGTCGTGAGCCTATCAAAGATGCGCCAGAACCAGTGCTCTTCTGGGCCGCTCCGACCATTCCAGGTAAGATTTTTCTGCTCCAGCGCCTCGGCGAGCTTTTCCAGCTTCTCCTTGAAGCTTTGGGCACGGAGCGAGCGCCTCGCATCGTCGTGCCAGTGTTCAATGACCTGACCATGTGTTCCACCGGGTGCGGGGGCATGATCCAGACAGTCGTGATCGCCCCAGTCGGTCGTAATCGGAATCCAGCGTGTGTGCCACCAGACAGGGCGAACACCCGGATCGCTGATGCAGTAGTGGTCGCTGTAGTAGGTGGAGGTTTGGTAGATCTCTTGCTCACGCTGCCACTCCGAGAGAATCTCTTCCAGCGGCAGAAGACGACCACGGCCCACGAGCGAGATTTTATCGTTCTGCCCATTATGTCGGCTCAAGGACTCGCGAAAGTCATCCAGAAAGCCGATGCCCAGCGCTTGCTCCACCGCGATAATCTCTTCCTCGCTGGCTCCCGGATTGAGCGTGGCAAGGACGTGTGGGAACTGCGCTTCCAGCTCTCGTTCGATCCGTTCCCAAAGTGTGGTGACGGTCATCAGGTGCCTCCAAGAAGGCGGCTTTGGAGCACTTGGTAGGTCATAAAATGCCCATGCTACGGCTAAATCGGCCCGTTGCTCACAGCCCCAGCTCCTCCATAAGAGTGGGGAGAAACTTGGTGGAGACTTCGTTGTTGCGGTAGCGGCTGTCGGCGAGGATTTGTTTCAGGAAGCTGATATTGGTGGGCAAGCCCTCAATACGCGTCTCGCTCAGGCAGCGCTCCATGCGGCGAATGGCCTCGTCGCGGTCCACGCCCCAGACAATCACTTTGGCGAGATTACTGTCGTAGTAGGGCGGGACGGAGTAGCCAGAGTAGATCTGCGTGTCCACTCGGACACCCAGGCCTCCGGGGAGCAGCACCTCGCCCATCTTGCCCGCCGACGGCTGGAAGTTCTTGGCGGGGTCTTGCGCGGTGACACGGCACTCGATGGAGTGCCCTGTCCATGTAATATCCTCTTGCATGAGGCTCAGCGGCTCCCCGGCGGCGATGCGAATCTGCCACTGGATCAAGTCAACGCCCGTCACGAACTCCGTGACCGGGTGCTCGACTTGAATGCGGGTGTTCATCTCCATGAAGTAGAACTCGCCGCTGGGTGTGTAGATAAACTCCACGGTTCCCGCATTGGCGTAGCCCGCCGCCGCGCCCGCTTTTACCGCTGCTGCGCCGATAGTCATGCGCTGCTCGGGGGTGAGGGTGGGCGACGGTGCTTCCTCGACCACTTTCTGGTGGCGGACGGTCTGGACGGAGCACTCGCGCTCGCCCAGGTGAATCCCGTGACCGTGCTCATCAAAGAGTACCTGCACCTCGATATGGCGCATCTCACGGATGTACTTTTCCAGATAGAGCCCACCGTTGCCAAACGCCGCCTCCGCCTCGACCTGTGCCACTTTAAACTGACGCTGCATCTCGTCTTCGTTCTCGACGATGCGAATCCCACGTCCTCCACCACCCGCCGTGGCCTTCATCATCACCGGGTAGCCAAGCTGACTGGCGAGCTTGAGAGCATCGGTGTCGCTCTCGACGATGCCCTTAGAGCCCGGTACGGTAGGGACACCTGCGGCTTGCGCGGTGGCGCGGGCTGTGGCTTTGTCGCCCATCTTCTCGATGGCGGAGATAGGGGGGCCGATAAACTTGATACCACACTGCTCGCAGATCTCCGCGAAACTCGCCACCTCCGAGAGAAAGCCGTAGCCGGGGTGGATAGCCTGCGCTCCGGTGTTCAGTGCGGCAGCGATAATATGCGGGATGTTGAGATAGGAGTCTTTGGAAGGACCGGGGCCCACGCAGACGGTTTCATCGGCGAGGCGCACCGGCAGCGAGTCTCGGTCAGCATCGGAGTGAATCTGGACGGTCTTGATGCCTAGCTCTTGGCAGGCACGAGTGATCCGAACCGCGATCTCGCCGCGGTTGGCAATGAGGATTTTAGTGAACATGGCTGTCTTTACTGTTTATTGTCCGGCGTTAGGGAGATTTAGTGCTCTGCCGATATTGCCGGGAAGGGCAGTCGGGCTGGTGACTTCACCGGTTTGGGAGTTGTACTGGAGAGGCTGCTTGCTCACCCCATCAATCAGCATTTCGTCGGTGACCCCGTAGCGCTTGAGCTCCGTGAGGCTGGTGGGGAGACGCTCCTCGTTATCCATCTTGTACATGGTGATAGCCTGCTGGATCTGGCTGACGTAGCTGATCGTACCGACTTGCTGTGCTCTTTGCTTATGGGTAAGCACACGCTTGCCCGACGCATCCTTGCCGCCCCCGATAAGGCGAGGGACGAGCACGGTGGCCAGGATGGCGATAATAACCAGCACCACAAGGATCTCGATCATCGAAAACAATCGTCGCATCTATTTTTCCTCCGGCGTGATCTCAAAGAGAGGCTGGCCGTACTCGACGGGCTGTCCTTCCTCCACGAGTAAAGAGACGAGCTTGCCTGAAACGGGAGCTTTACAGGCACTGAGCAGGCGCATCGTGTCAATCTGCGCGAGCACTTGCCCCCCTTGTATTTGCTCGCCCACCGTGACGGGAGCGAGCTGGATCACCCCGACATGCTCCGCCGTGACAAAGAGGGACGAGGCGACGGCGGGAGGAATCGTTGCGTTAGGGACCGTTTCCGTTGCAACGAGCGGGGCAAGGGGGACTGTCACACTACGACGGAGGCGCAGAGAGGCTCCCTCACTACGCACCTCTATCTCCGTGAGACGTGGAACGGCACTAAAGAGCGCCGCAAAACCTTCGATCTGTTCGTGGTTCATTTAGACTGTTCGTGATTCATTTAGATTTTCTTGACAAAGACGCACCACTCCACCACCTGGAGCACTTTAGAGACGATCATGAGAGAGAATGCGCCTACCAGACCCCACTCTACTGTGGACGGTGGTCGGGTGAGTGTTACTGTACTCTCACTTGAGGAACTGAAGCTAACCTTGGCGACGGTCTGCTCGATGAGAGTGAAACTCCCCTGGATTCCCTGCTTCATGAGAGGGGAGAGCAGAGCGCAGAGAACCATCGTGGCCACGATCGCGAGCGGCATTACTATTTTATATTTTTCTGACTGGTGGTCGTTATAGATCACGCAGTTACGACAGCGTTCCGCCTTTTGGGAATCATTAAGGATCACTTTGGGCGGTGCTGTGGAACCCGGAGCAGAGGGGTTTGCATAGTTGTATTGTGATGACGGAGCCATCTCCAACTGCACGCCTCCCTGACTCTTGTTGGCAGCGGCACTGACAATCTCCTGCTCACAGTAGCACCCCCGGCGCTGCCGCCAGCAGGCATCGCGCCGCTGGTAGATAGGGCAGTGCGGGCGTACCCAGTCACGGCAGTAGCTCCCTTCCCAACACTTACCCAGAAGCGAAGTGCGTAATGGTTTTTGTTCGCGTTTTGCACTGGCACCGAGCTTGACCTGTGAGAGATCGGCATCGGAGCCACGACGCTGGATCGCACGACCGAACTTGGAGAAAATATCGCGCAGTACCAGTATCCCACCAATAATGGCAGGAGCGATGGCGGCAAGGGGGAAAACTCCAAGGGCGTTTGAGACTCCCTTTGAGGCAATTTCGCCGCCCATCATAGGGAAGGCAAAAGGAATCCCCAGACCAAGCACCCCCGCACTGATCAGAATGACATAGCCGACTACTTCCTCAAACCAGAAAATAACCGCAGCGCAGAGCGAACCAATGCCTAGTCCGATCATCATCGCCTTGCCCGCTAGTGCAATGATGCCTAACATGACCTGCTGCTTTGCAGTATCCCAACCTGAGAAGCCACTCAGCCCTGCGAATATTCCGTATAGTAAGTAGGCAAAGCCTAGGCCCGCCACCACGAAGCTAAGCGTCATCGTTAGGTTGGCTAGGGCAAAGACGACAGGCGGGACATAGACTCCACCTTCTTCGGATTCTTCTCTACTCATGAGGCTTCTCCTTTAAAGTGTCTCCAGCGGACATCTAGGACTTAACGCGCTCCAGATAGCTGTCGGTACGCGTATCAATCTTGAGCTTGTCCCCAACATTGATAAAGAAGGGAACAGCAACGACAACACCACCCTCGACGGTTGCGGGCTTGGTTCCACCGGAGGCTGTATCGCCACGCACTCCAGGATCCGTCTCAATGACAGCAAGCTCCATAAAATCCGGAACCGTCACCTGGATAATCTGCTCCTTGTGTGTCACTGCCTGGATCTCCATGTTCTCTTTCATGTACTTGGCTTGAGAACCGATCAGAGCCGCAGGAACGCCGGTCTGCTCAAAGGTATCCATATCCATCAAGAAGTACTCGCTATCTTGCTCGTAGAGATACTGCATTGGCTTTCGCTCCAGATAAGCGGCTTCCATTTTCTCCCCCGCGCGCCAAGTCTTATCTAAAGTACGTCCCGTGCGCAGATTCTTGAGGGTTGAGCGGACGAAAGCTCCTCCCTTGCCGGGTTTGACATGCTGGAAATCAACGATGGTGTAGATATCGTTGTCATAGATGAGAGAGAGCCCGTTGCGGAATTCACTGGTATCCAATCAAAAACACTCCTTTGAAACTGTGGCTATTATAGCACGAAAAAGGCCCCCGGCATGTGCCGGGGGCCACCGTAAGGAGAGGCCTTACTTAGAAGCGAACAGAGAACTGTCCGGCAACGACGCCACCCTTTTGGACGTTTTCGGTCGCAGCCGCGGAGCCGTTGAAGGCAACATTGCTGCGTCCGTTGTAGTCCGCCACCTGGTAGAGAAGACGGAACGTGCTCGCCGGGTTGAAGTCAAACCGGTAGCCGATGTTGGTGAACATCTCACGTGGCTTTCCTGCAGTTCCCGTGCGGGTGTAATCGGTTGACTCGGTGGAAACTTCCACCGAGGAAGGACCGGTTACCTGCCACTTCACACCTAAGCCCAGGTTCTCGATCTTGTTCGTAGTGGCCAGGCCGCCGAGGCCCGCCTTGCCCGTGCCCGTGTAGTTCTGGGCAGATCCCATCAGCTCGATACGGTTGGACAGGTTGTAGGAAACCTTCCCATAGCCACCCTTGATATCGGTGGGATTCTGGAAGGAACCCACACGAGCCCAAGCACCCGGAGCGCCGAAGAACGGTCCGACATTACGGTAACCACCGGTCAGCATGAAGTTGCCCTTGCCCACTTGAGCATTGACATCCATCGCTTCATTATTCTTGGTCGTTACTTTTTTGGAGCCGATCTGGGTGTTCGATTTGGCATACTTGCCAACAATGTTCAGACCCAGTAGGCGGGTAGAGACATCAGCCGCGAGGACATTCACGGTATCGAAGTTTGCTGCACCCGCTGCGGCCTGAGGTCCGCCACCGAAGGTAAGATAGGTCGCGTTGACGTTGAACTTGGTCAGGAAATTGACGTTCACGTTTGCACTACCACCCGCGAATTGGTTCACGCCCATCGCACCCACACGGCCCGCCTGGCCGAACGCACCAACAGTGTTGGCGCGGGTCAAGCCGCCCACGTAGCCACCACGGAACGCACCCGCCATCACGCCAGGGGAGAGGTTGGCTGAAGCCGGACCATAGCTGACCGGGTTCACCTTACCTGCCTGAGCAGTGACATTGATGCCATGGAGGCGGAAGTTTGAACGAAGGCCATCCGTGGGAACCGTTCCCATGTCGGTCTTCTGGTTGGTGAAGTAGGAATCCTGATCAGGAGTCTTGAAGGTGTAATCCCCGAACATAGTGGGGATGCGACCTACAGTCACACCGGTGCTGCCAATGATGGGCAGTCTGGTGCTGGTGCTCATGTGAGCTGACCAGAGGGTCGTTGCCTGATCCTGATTGACCTTAGCTGCACCACGGTCGGAGCGGACGCCCATACCGCCACCGAGGTAGGGCAGATAGTTGCCCACCGTCAGATTGGCTTCGAAAGTCACGTTCTCGTTAGGGGTAGCCTTGAGGTTAAGGTCGAGGTCGTGCAGTGCACGGGTGTCGGCCAAAACGCCGCCGCTCGTACCAGGACCGCCCGTTACCGTGAAGCCGTCCTTATCGCGGAACCCGGTGACGGGAATACCCGCTGCCGCATTGCCGTTTCGGAAGTTACCACGCACGTAGGTATTGAAGCCACCACCGATCTTAAGACGCTTCTTCCACTCGGCCTCAAGGTTCGAAACGCGATCTTCAAGGTTCTTCAGACGCTTCTTAACAGCGTCCACATCCACACCGAGGGTTGTAAGCTCTGTCTGGAACTCGGCTACCATCTTGCGGATCAAGTCGAGATCCGTCTTCTTCACCATACCGGCGATATCGCCCTTGGTGGCGTAGCCCGACAGATCCACGGGGGCCTGACCGCCACCGACATTGCCGCGGCCTGCATGTGTGTGATCTTTATCAGCCTTGGTAGCGAGCTCGGCCTTAGTGGCGAAACCGCTCGTGTCGGGCAGAACAAGGGGCTGGCGGACGTAGCGGCTGTCGAGGATGTCCAGGAGACGAGCCAACATCACGGCCATCTCGTAGCGGGTCAGCGTACGCTTGCCCTTGTAGAGACCGTCCGGATCGCCAAGGATAATCTTGAGCTGAGCGAGTTTGTCAATTGCCTGGTAGGCCCAGTGGTCGTTCGGGACGTCCTTGAAAGGACCGTCCTGCGCCAGAACCGGAGCGACGGTAAGTGCCAGTGCTGCGGTTGCGAGAAGCGCTTTCTTCATGTTTAAAATTCCCTCCGAGAGTATCGGTCAACCTAAGACGTGCCAGGGACTTTCTCGAAGCTGGGGTAGTTTCCACGTTGCCTTCCCATCCTCTTCGTTGTCCTAAGCGATCTGTGCTGCCGTTTCAACCCTCTAAGACCCCGTTATTACTGTCAGGGTTTCATCTTTTTTTGGAAATGTTTTCCGGGCAGTAGTGTACCTAATATCTTAATAAATGGCAACCGTGCTTTTTTAGGAACGAAGCCTACTAGCTAGCGGCGACTATAGGGGAAAGTAAAGCGAGCATCCGTCGTTAGCATAAAACCGCGCTTGGCAGCGTGACGCACTTCGTTTCCGAAGAACTGATCGAGCCAGTAAATGATGATCTCTTCATCAATGCGCTCCCCCTCGGGGTGGATTAAGGCAAGCTCATAGCTCCAGACACTAGTCTTTGGATTCGTTTCCAGAGTGAGCTCCAGGATCAAGCCATCCACATAGCGCCGGTAGCGTTCACGATCTATCATGCCAAGTGGCTGAAGGGCTGCCAGTGCAAGAGGCTCGCTGTTGGCCAGTGTCCACATTTCCTGAACGATGAGCCGATCTCGCTCCGCAGTACGTCTCATTTTAAATTCTCCGGATTGAGTCCTAGTAGATCATCGGGAACAAATAAGCCATCTTTGCGGATCAGCTCCCCATCAAAGCGCACCTCACCGCCTCCATACTCAGGACGCTGGATATAGACCAGATCCCAGTGCACCTGGCTACGGTTACCATTGTCAGCCGTCGTGTAGGCTTGGCCGGGTGTGAAGTGGAAACTGCCTGCAATCTTCTCATCGAAGAGGGTATCGCGCATTGGTTGAAGGACATAGGGGTTGAACCCGAGTGAAAACTCCCCGATATAGCGTGCTCCTTCGTCGGAATCAAGTATCTGGTTGAGGCGTGCCGTCTGGGCGGGGGTGCTAGCTGTCGCCTCGACAATCTTGCCATTCTCCAGCACGAGTCGAATCCCCTCGAAGAGGCTTCCTTGATAGAGCGAGGCAGTATTGAACAGAATGTGCCCGTTGACGGAGTCGCGTACAGGGCATGTGAAGCACTCACCGTCGGGGATATTGCGCTCGCCGTAGCACATCACTGCCCCGATGTCCTTAATAGAGAAGCTCAGGTCAAGTGTCTCACCAGTAAGCTGAACCCGATCGGCTTGTAGCATTCGCTCGCGCAGAGGAACCATTGCCTCCTGCATCTTGGCGTAATCTAGAGTACAAACATCGAAGTAGAAATCCGTGAAAGCTTCTGTACTCATCCCCGCAGACTGAGCAAAGGCAGGCGAGGGATAGCGCAGAACAACCCATTTGGTATGGTTGACCCGCTGATCCGCGACAGGGCGCCACCAGAAGTTTTGGTAGAGGGCCATTTTCTCCGCCGGGACATCACTCATCTCAAGGCTATTGCTTGCCCCGCGGATCCCAAAATAGGCATCCATTGTCTTCATGCGCTCTAGCTCATGCTGGCCAATCGCCTGCATTTGTTCCGTCGTAGCGCTCTGGTAAAGAGTACGTAAAACACGATTGGAGTGCGTCTCCACAAAGGGAATAGCCCCCACGGCGGCGACTGCTTCTATAAGTGCCTGGACAAAATCATCGGGTGTATCGAAGGTTTCAATAAATACGCGCTCACCCACGCGCAGGCGCGCGGAGTGCGTAACAAGTACTTGGGCCAGCTGAGAAAGTCGAAGGTCAGACATAGAGCGTATTGTACCAAAAGAAAAGCAAAGTATTTTGTGTTTTTTCTTGACAGTTTATGTATGCTGCGATAATATTCTCCTTGCGCTTCGGACAAACCCGACGCAGACGACGAGAAGAAATG
>NZ_JAYVPL010000126.1:0-15415 GCF_043757465.1 Armatimonas sp. | reverse complement strand
TTGGCATGGTCAAAGGTCTTTCCTGTGTTCTGATAAGCTCTTGTATCGTCTTTGGCCATGCCATGCAAACTACCCCCAATTAGCGGAAACTAAAGTTGCTGACAATGCTCGCAATGGTGGTACTCTTTGGCTGGCTGGGAAGCGTGCTCTTCGCCGACCCTCGCGGTGGTTTCCTAGCGCTCTTGGGGCCGCTAGCCTTTCTTCTGATGCTCCGTAAGATCAGCGTGCTCCGCCTAGAGCTCGACACGCGTGGCGTGCACATCAAGCGCCTGCTGGCCCCCACGGAGACGATACCCTGGAGCGAGATCGAGAGCATCGAGCCGGTAAGCCGTAAGACCCTGGTCATGGAAGGCTGGGTGTGCTGGCCCCCCAAGGAGCAGACCTTCTCCATGACCGCGCAAGGGCACTACCGAATCCGTCACCGTCGTGGTTTCTTTTTCTTCCCCCCGACTGACCCCGGCCAGTTTGAGCGCAGCGTCGCCCACTTCCGCCACCGTCGCCCCAGCCTGCCCCGTTCAGAAGAAGCCTCAGCCAGCGGTGCGGGCTGGTGGAAAAGCTAGACAGCTCCTACGGTCGCCCCTGCAATCCTGTGAGTGAGGCTGTATACTAGGCAGCAATCCATGCTGTTTCTGGCTCTGTTGCTTCTGATCGCTCTGGTGGTCTTGCTGTTTACGCCAATCCTGCCCTTACGGCGGCGGCGTGCTGGCGTGGCAAACTTTCCGTTCGTCACCCTTGGACTACTCGCGATCAACTCCGTGATTTTCTTTGGCAACCTATCCCCCACCGAGGGGCTCGTGATCTCCGAGAAAGTCGTGCAAAGCTGGGGACTGATGCGTGGGCACCTTCAGTTTCTCCCCTTGATTAGCTACGCTTTTGTGCATAGCGATCTTTTCCATCTCCTGGGCAATATGATCACGCTCTATGTCATCGGGGTGCATCTTGAAGAGGCGCTGGGCAACGTGGCGTATCTCGTGGCCTACCTTGCGGGGGCACTGGTGGCCGGGCTGGCGCATGTGCTGATTACCAATGCCTTTTTCCCGGTCGCGGCACCCGAGGAGTCGCTTATTGGTGCGTCGGGGGCCATCTTTGCGGTACTGGGGCTCTTTGCCATACGCTTCTGGCGAACCCGAGTGCGGCTCTTCGGGATTCCTGCCGTCCCTGCCGCCATCGCGGTCAGTATCGTAATGGTGCTCCAGATTTTTCTCGCGATTCGCTCCCTGGTGACCCCGGGTGCGGATCAAGTGGCCTATACCGCACACCTCGCGGGCTTCTTTTTTGGCCTGGGGATCGCCTTCCCCTTGCGGGTGCTAGAACAGAGCGCCCGCGAGTACGGTATCGAAGATGCGGAGGCAGCACTGGCTCAAGGCGATCTGCCTACAGCGGCACGCTACTACCGCGAGCTTCTGGTACGCACTCCCACGGACGGGGGCCTGGCACACACACTCGCTCTGGTGCAGATCCGCCTGGGTGACCAGGAAGCTGCCCATCGGTACTTTACCGAGGCGCTTGATATCTTCTCTAAGCAAGGCAACGCGGCCGCGGTGGCACGGGTCTACAGTGATGCCCAGAGGAACCTGCTGCGTGTCTCGCTTCCGGTGCGCCTTCTGCAACGTGTGGCGAGCGCCTGTGAAAATGCCCAGCAGTACGAGCTTACCCGGCAGGCGCTGGCGAACCTCTGCAGAGACTTCCCGCATACCCAGGATGCCGAGCTGGGGATGCTAAAACTGGGGAAATTGCATCTTCAGAAGCTGCGCCAGCGTGACAATGCCCTCGCGATCTTTGCGGAGTTCTTACGGCTCTATCCCACCTCCGAGTGGGCCAATCATGTTCGAGGAATGATTACGGAAAACCAGAATGCTTCTTGATCCAGAGTTTGTGCAGCGGCTGGAGACGGCCCTTCCCGAGAGCGATACCGAGGGCCGACATACCGGACGGCGGACGCCCCGAAGCGACTCCCCCTTTCGTCTTGGGCGACGAACGGAGCCCACCCGGAAGTCGTCTCGTCTGGAGCGCCTCTTAATCCGATTATTTCGTCTGGAGAACACAACACTACATGTGCTGCTGGATGCCTCGCTCGCGATGACGTTTTCGGGGTACACCCCCCCGGAGCCGTCGCGGAAATTTGACTTCGCACGGCGCTTCACGGCTGCACTGGGCTACGCCGCAACCCTGCGTGACCAGCGCTTTGAGGTAACAACACTGGCTCCTGCGCGGGGACAACGAAGCCCCGTCGTCAACCGCCCTGAGGACATGGAAGGGCTGATCCACTACCTTGAGGCCCTCCGTGCGGGAGGAACACGAAACTTTGCCTGGGCTCTGCGAAAGCGCATCCGACGGACAGCCCGCCGCTCCCTGATCTTGTTGTTATCTGATTTTCGTGATCGCAACTGGGAGTGGGGTGCCCTTGCGCTCCTGACAGGCGAAGCACGCATCGTCCTGATCCACCTCATGGATCGCTCCGAGATGCAAGAGGGTAGCCAGGGGCTTCGTCTGGAGGACGACATCCGCCAGCGCCTTGCCGAGCTCGCACAGCGCTACCAGATGGAGTATCTTATCGTCCCCACCGATACCCCTTTTGAGGAAGTCTTTCTTCACGCTGCCGAAGATCGGTAAAAATCCGTCCACAGACCGAGGGGAATAAAGGGGTAGTGACGTACAATAGCCCTATGAAAGCGCACTACCCTCGCCTGCGCACGCAGCTTAAAGAGTCACACGTCAAGGCGGCGTTGACCACAGCCCTGGCTACCCTGGGGTTGTTTGTTCTGGTCTCCCTCTTTGGAAACCATCCCCGTTCCAACTTCCTGGAGCAGCTTCTTCCCAGTGCGCTCGTGCTCGCGCTCTCGTCGGGAGTTGTGGCCGGGATCTCGGGGTATCTCTCGGCACGACGGCTGGCGTGGCGCTTCGATGCAATGACGCAGGCAGCGGATGCCTGGGCCCGTGGCGACTTCACTGCGATGGCCCCTGAGGCAGGCGATGAGATGGGCATGCTGGCCAATCGCCTCAACCGGATGGCCGCGGAGCTTCGTGATCTCATGGCACTTCGCCAGGATGTGGCCACCCTGGAGGAGCGCAACCGCCTCGCGCGAGACCTTCATGATACGGTTAAGCAGCACCTCTTTGCCGCCTCCATGCAGATCGGAGCCGCCAAAGCCCTCCTGCCCGCGCAGCCTGACCAGGCGCTCGCGCGGCTTGATGCAGCCAATGATCTTGCGCAGCAAGCACAGCGTGACCTAACCGCGGTGCTTCAGGAGCTAAGGCCCGTGAGTGCGCAGGGTGCTCCTCTTGCGATCCTGCTCAAGGGACATGTCAGCGACTGGAGCCGCCGCAACAGTATCCCGACCACGTTCGAGAGCGACGAGCTGCCTCCTCTCTCTCCCGAGGCAACGAACGGCCTCCTGCGAGTCGCGCAAGAAGCCCTTGCAAATGCCAGTAAGCACAGTGAAGCAACGCGGGTGGAGGTCTCCCTACGGCGCGACGATGCAGGTGGCGTGCGGCTTCTTGTGCGCGACAACGGGCGCGGCTTCGATGCCCGTCAGCGACGGCTCTGTGGCGGTGAGGGCTTCGGGCTGCACACCATGCGCGAGCGGGCTCAGGGCCTGCCCGGCGGTCGTCTCCAGCTTCTGAGCACCCCCGGCGCGGGCTGCTGCATCGTCGTGCGCTGCGATTCCGTGGCGCGTCCGGCGCGCATGGATGATTTCCTAGGGATGGAAGACGCCATCCGGATGCTTTAAGTCCTCATGGAAGAGATCACGGTACTGCTGACGGATGACCATGCCATTGTACGGCAGGGGGTTCGCGCGTTTCTAGACACCCAGCCCGATATCAAGGTTGTCGGCGAGGCAAGCTGTGGGGAAGAGGCAGTCCGGCTCTGCGAGAGCCTGGCTCCCGATATTGTCTTGATGGACTTGCTCATGCCCGGCATGGGAGGAGTCGAGGCAACCCGCCAAGTGAAGGTCATCAGCCCACGTACCCAGGTGATTGTCCTGACAAGCTACCACGAGGACGAGCACGTTCTCCCCGCCATCCGCGCCGGGGCACTCTCGTATCTACTAAAAGATGCCGCAGCAGGCGAGATCGCTACCGCGATCCGTAAAGCCGCCATAGGCGAAGTCACCCTCTCGCCCGCGATTGCCGCGCAGATGATGAAAGCGGTCACGGGTCAAAGAAAAGCAACCGAGCACAGCGGCTCCGAGTCTCCTCTCACGAACCGCGAGCTTGAAGTTATCAGACTCATCGCGGATGGTCTCTCCAACACAGATATTGCAGAGAAGCTCTTCGTCTCCGAGAAAACGGTCAAGAGCCATGTCAGCAATATCCTCGCCAAGCTCCACGTCACGGATCGCACCCAGGCCGCTGTCTACGCCTGGCGCGAAGGTATCATGACGCGTTAGCGGCAGGAAAAGACCAAGGCCCCGTCGTATCCTAGCGCATGCCAAACCGTCCTCTTTATCGCGTCGCCGGGGTGAATTTCGACCACATGCACATGGGGGATCTGCTCCGCCAAGTGAGTGAGCACCACAGTGCAGAGATCGTCGGGATCGCCGATGTCAGCCGTGAGCGCATGCAAGATACGATTGCACGCTTTGGCCTCTCCAAAGAAAAAGTCTTCACGGACTGGCGAGAGTGCCTTGAGACCAGCAAGCCCGATATTGTTATTCTTTGCCCCAAAACGGGCGAGCATGGGCAGTCTGTCGTAGATACCGCACCCTACGGAGTGCATATTCTGGCGGAGAAACCTTTCGCGGCGAACCTGGCCGACGCCGATAAAATGATCGCGGCGATGGCACCAACGGGCAAGACCCTCATCATTAACTGGCCGCTCGCCTGGTACCCGCCCCATGTCACCACGAAACGCTCGATCACCGAGGGCCTGATTGGTGAGGTGACCGAGGTGCACTACTACGACGGTAACCGGGGGCCGCTGCGCCATATTGCTGATAAAGTCGAGATCACTGAGGACGAAGCCAATCGGCAGAAATCTGAGTCATGGTGGTACCAGAAAGAGGCGGCAGGCGGCTCGCTGCAGGACTACTTGGGCTACGGGGTCACCCTGGGAGCATGGTTTATGGATGGCCGCAAACCGCTCGAGGTGACTTGCGTGACGGATAGCAAACCGGGCCTAGACGTAGATGAGCACTCGATCACGGTCTGCCGGTACGCCGCCCCCTACGGCCTCTCCAAGTTCGAGACCCGCTGGGGCACCTTCACGGATCCCTGGACCCTCCAGCCCCAGCCTAAGTGCGGCTTCGTGGTACGCGGCACGCACGGCACCCTCTCCAGCTACGATTATGAGCGGGTGGTTCGGGTTCAGACAAGAGAGCAACCGGAGACACACGAGATTCCCGTGGATACTCTCTCGCCCGGCTGGCGCAATCCTATCGAGCACCTGATACACCATCTGGAAACCGGCTGCCCGCTCCACGGCCCACTCGATCCCACGCTCTGCCGTATCGGTCAGCAGATCGTGGACAGCGCGATGCTCTCCGCACAAGAAAAACGCACGGTGGCACTGCTGGACTGAGTGCGGAGGCTGAAGTCCCCTACGGCTCCCAGCCGGACCGGTTGCCCATCGGGGTTGGCAGGAGACCAGGCGTGTCGAGGGTGTCGGTCTTGGCGGCACTGAACGGGGCATCCGCGATGGAGTAGAGCCAGGCACAGAAGGCGATCACCGCAAAAACTACCGTCGTCGTACTCGGGGCAGATGTCTTGAGCTTTCCTCGTCCCATCGCAAACGTATTGGCCAGATGCGCAAAGAGCGCCTGATAGTCCATGAGCATGACAAGAAAAAGTGAGATCAAAAAAATCCCAAGGATCACCGCTGCCTTGATGACCTGTCCGCAGTAGAACTGACCGAAGCCCGGCGCAATCGAGAGCATCATCGCGATCCCCGCATGGCGGTTTCCACTGCGCGGCATGCGCAAAACATCAACGAGATCTTCACTGGGACCAAGCACACCGCCGAGGCGCTCCATCGCCGACTGATCGGAGAGGCGCAAACTCACCTCGGCGAGTTTCTTCTCTGCCGAAGGACGCTTCCCCGTGGAGAGTTCGAGCGCTTTCTCGTAGTTGACTTTTGCCTCGTCTAGCCGCTCCTCCGCCGCCAACAGATCCCCGAGCTGCTCGTAGACCGGGGCGGCGGCGGACGCGGAGACATGCTCGGCAAGAACCAGTGCCTGGTTTAGAGTCTTTCGGGAGTCGCGGATCAGTGCCCGCGCCCGCTCCACATTGGCCCGTGTCAGTAGCCGCTCTAGCTCCCGCTCTCGTGCAAGGGGATCGTCGGGAATGCTAACATCAGGCTGAGGAGTGGGAGTCGCAATAGCCGCAGGAGTAGGACTAACAATCGGAGCGGGAGTCGCAATCGGAGCGGGCGCGGCGCTGGCCGCGTTTGTCGGCGGCAGAAACAGGAGCGTGCCACAGGAACCACAGAATTTGTTGGCTCTGGGGTTACGCTCGCCACAGTTGGCGCAGAAGATCGGTTTTTCTGCCGGATCGCTTGGTTCTGCCGTGTCGCTCATAAGGAGTACTTATTCGACGATATCTTCGTCTATTGGTTCCACTTCCAGATCAAGGGAAGCAAAGAACGCCACATCGTCCTCCGCATCCTCTTCGTCATCGTCTTCTTCAATGTCCCAGGCATTCTGAGGCGTCTCGGGCAGAACAGTTCCTGGCACCGGTGGCAAAGCGCCCTTGGGCTGCGGAGTTGTCCAGAACTGCTCCAGTTTGTAGCGCTCCCGGGCTTCCTCGCTCATCAGATGAATTACCACATCGCCAAAGTCCATCAGCACCCATTCCACACTGGCCTCGCCCTGGACGTTCGGTTTCGCCATACCGGGCTCATCTTTGGCACGCTCCAAGACATTCTCGGCAAGCGCCCGCAGGTGCGGAAGGGAGGTCGCGGTGACGATCAAGAAGAAATCTGCGACATTGACTTTCCCGCGCAGGTCGAGCAAAATGGGCTCGTGACCCTTGCGGTCTTCGATGGCTTCCAGCAAAATCTGGGCCTTGGTCTGGGAATCTAACATTGTATTATTCGACATTTAGCACTTACTCTACCACGCGGTAGAGCTTTTTCTCCTCAATCAACGCAATCACACCCTCGGGCACGAGGTAACGAATCGAGCGTCCCGCCCGCACGCGCTCCCGGATCTCGGTGGATGAGATATCCAGCCCGTTCATCTCCACAAAGGTAATACCCGGCTCCAGATGATCCGGCACTCCAAAACGCGCCTCGCTCTCGGTGACACCGGGGCGATGAAAGGCAATAAACTGCGCCAGTGTAATGCACTCCTCGGGTGCGCGCCACTTGCCAATATCGCGCACCGCATCCGTTCCGGTAAGGAAGTAGAGCTGTGCCGCTGGAAATTTCTTTGTCAGTGCCCGCAGGGTCTCCACGGTGTAGCTTGGGCCTTCCCGCTCAAGCTCGCCCGTCCAGAGGCCAAAAGCCGGATTACCGACGATGGCAACCCGCACAAGCTCCGCACGGAGAGCCGCTGTGGTGGCGGTGTCTCCCACTTTGAAGGGTGAGACCTGATTGGGGACAAAAAGAACATGCGAGAGGCCAAACCGATCCCGTGCTTCCTCGGCGATCCGCAGGTGCCCGTAGTGAATCGGGTCGAAGGTGCCACCGAAAACACCGATCTTCTCCACGGATTATGCGATATCCCAGTCGCCCTCGCCGACCTTTTGGCCATTGCGACGCTTCTCCCCGATCCGGTAGGCATCCAGCCCGATCAGGACACGAGCGATCAGCAGCTCCAGTCCAAAGGGCTGCAACTTCAGCAGGCTCACGGCGACAAAAGCCGCGAGAATCAGCAAGATCCCCTTACCGACCTGGCCATTGAGCAGCTGCCCCACCCCGGGAAACAGAAACGCGAGAATCGCATGGACGGTGGGGTTTATCTCACGACGGAACTCGATCTCGATCTGCGGCGATGTCACTGTTTTGGTAGCCATCGTGCCCGTTTGTTGCGCTTGCCCCGCGCCCGCGTGCACTTGCGCGATCTTGCGAACCGTGGCACGAGGATCGCGAACCCCATAGGCAAGAAATTCCTCGGGGGGCAAGGCAGGGCGCTGCGGTGGCTTGGTCTCCGTGAGAGGGGTCGTTTCGAGGCTCAGGCTCGCCTTGGGCAGATCGGCACCACAGTGCGTACAGAACGAAAACTCAGCGTTCTCCGGCGCAATCGGTGTCTGGCAGGCGGTGCACTTCTGTGGAGAAGCATTTTTCTTTTGTTTTGCCGCCGTGATCACCGTCTCCAGGATGGGTGGCACCGCACGCGTGATCGGCGCGGGACGGTTTGCTCCCTTCCTTGCGTGTTGGAGCAGTGCAGCCTGTCCCACTGCCTCAGCCGCATGCTCCGCCTCCCGCAGCTGCTCCTCATCCGCTTTGAGCTGTGGAGGAAGCGGGATGCGTACCGTTTTGACTTCAGGCTCCTCGGGCCGAAGCGTCAGCCGCGAGCCTACCGTGTTTTCGTCCGCCACTTAAGTGATTACCTCTCTCTTAATTATAGCACGTGTGACACCTGCACCTCAGGTAGATATGCTACACTTGTTTCTATTAGATGTCTTTTTCTGGGACTACGATGCGCCTGACTGATAAATCTCTTCTCTCCGAGCTGATCGTCCCTGTGCTGATCGGACTCCTTGCCTTCCTGCTGATGCTGGTGGGTAACACGCTCTATCAGCTCCTGGATCGAATGTTTCAGGATAAGTGGCCAGTGGGTTATGTGGCGCGGGTGCTCCTCTTTAATATTCCCACCGTTCTAGTACGGACACTTCCCATCGCCGCCGCTGTGGGCGCGAGCCTGGCCACGAGCCGTCTTGCGCGCGATGGCGAGCTGACGGCGCTTCGTGCATCGGGAGTCTCCCTGCGTCGAGTCTTTGCACCGCTGGCCGTTGTGGGGCTTGCTCTGTCGGCGACGGGAATCTACCTATTTGAGCGGGTTGTTCCCTGGGCCTGGCAGGAGCAGCGTGATGTGCAAAAGATCCTCACGAACCTGCCCGAGAATGTGATTGAGAGCGCCACCACGATCGAGATAGACAGCTATGTGTTTAGCTTCGCTCGGGCTGAGGGGAAGAAAGCCCCCGACGGCCAGAAGACCTTTGTGGTGTACGATGCCACTGTTTTAGAGCGCACTACGGGAGCACCCCCTCGCATCAGCAATGCTGCCCGTGGTGAGTACCGTGCCCAGCAGTTCACCTTCAACGATGTCGTGGTGCATGCCTTTCACCCCAATGGCACGGCGGACTACAACCTCACTGCGCGTACGGAGGAGATCTCTGTTATCCTAGAGAAACAAAAAGGCTACGGCTTTGTGGGGGATGATCAACTGGAAAACTTGCCCAGTGAGGAGCTCCTGAAGCGTGCCCGTGAGGAGCGCGATCCCAAGCGAGCCGTTGTCTATGAAGTGAAGCGCTGGGGCAAGCTGGGGCTGCCCCTGATGTGCCTTCCGCTCGCCCTTTTCGCGGTGCCGCTGGCAATTCGTTTTGCCCGCGCGGGAACCTTTGCAGCCCTGATGCTCGCACTGGTTATCGTGTTTCTTGCGATCCTGGCCCTTACGGGCGCGGAAGTAATTGCGCTGAACCGCTGGGTGCCCCCGCTTCCCGCTGCGCTGCTCCCCGCGACTCTCTTTACGGTTGGTGCCCTGACTTTTCTGAGGAAGCTGGAGTAGCCTTGTGACCCTTTGCGACCGCTATGTACTCCGCGAGTTCCTCCAGGCATTTCTGGTTGGCTTGCTAACGTCCATGCTTCTGGTGATTGCGCTCCGGTTCCAGCAGGTCGCCACACAGCTTGCGCGTGAGAGTGGCGTTTTCTCCCAGCTCTTCACTCAGATTCTCTGGGACCTGCCCAATGTTCTGGAGATGGCCCTGCCGGTCGCAACGGCACTAGGAGCCGCGCTGGCAACCAACCGACTCACGCGCGACAATGAGCTGACAGTGCTTCGGGGAACGGGAAAGCCCCTTGTCCGTTTGTTCCTCCCCTTTGGGATCGCCGGCTTACTACTTGCCGGTGCCGGACTGTACACGGCCAATACGCTTCAGCCCCAGGCAGTAAAGAAAAACCAGGAGTTTGCGGGTATGCAACCCAGCACTCTGGGGGCTGTCGAGGCGGGGCAGGCAACTCGGGGAGGGGCGAACGGGGAGTGGCTGGTACAGTTCGAGCGCGGTCAGAAAAAAGGGGAGTCCCTTTGGGGGTTGAGTACCGTCAGTCTCCTCCAGAAGCAGCGTATCCTGCTCGCCCCGGAGGCCACCTACGAGGGATCCAGCGGTCGCTGGACACTGCAAAACGCCACGGAGCACCGCTACGATGCGTACGGCAAGCTCGTCGCCCAGCTGGCGCACCCGAGCCTGGTTGTGGATGCCCGTACGGATTTCTCCGGGGCACTGCCCTTCTGGAGCCTCCAGCAGAGCTTCCAGACAGCACTATCCTTCACAGATCTGACCAAAGCGGCGGAGATAGCCCGGCGTAAAGGCGATAGGCGAAAAGCGCTTGAGTATGAGACGGGGCGCTGGTTCAAGCTCGCGCTCTCGGGCATGTGCTTTGTCTTTGCCCTCTGTGCGCCGCCGCTGTGTGTCCGCTTCTCAAAGGCGGGTTCGTTTGCGGGTGTCTTGCTCTCGGTAATTATTGTCTTTGTGGGGTGGAATACGGTTCTTCTCATGAAATCCGTGGCGCTCTCGGGCTGGGTTCCCCCCGTGGTCTGTGCTTTCTCTACCCATGCGCTCTTTATCCTCGTCGCTCTGTTGCTACTGGCAAGGTCGGACTGATGCTCCCTCGTGTCCTCGTCCTCTCTAGCTCGCGCAACCATGGCGGCGCGGATCGCCATACGGTCGCGCTGGCAGCGGCGTACCAGGCGCACGGTGGCACGCTCTGTATAGCCTGTCCTCCCGACAGCTTTACCGAGCACACCAGCCATGCCCGCCAACTTCCAACGGTTCCTTTTCATCTTCGCAACAGTGGTGATCTTCGCGCGATGCTGCGGCTTGTTGGGCTCCTGAAATCCTGTCATGCGCACATCCTACACAGCCACGCCCGCCGGGACTTTGTCACCGCCACACTCGCGGGAAAGCTAGCACGCTGCCCAGTGATCCTCCATGTCCACGTCGTGCGGCCACTGGGTGAACCCCTGCGTCTGGCAGGGCATTTTTTCAGTCAAGTGGAAGCGATTGTTGCGGTCTCGGATTTTGCACAACAAGAACTGGAACGCTGGCACCCACTCCGAAAAGGGCTGGTGCGTCGGATCTACAATGGCATCGAGACGGAACGTTTTTTGGCACCTAGTAACTTGCGTACACAGTGGAAGCTTCCCGATGATGCTCTGGTCATCGGGATGGTGGGACGGCTCACCACGAAGGGCCAGTGCGGGTTTCTTCCGGCGGCAGCGACACTCGCGGCTCAGTTTCCAAAGCTCCACTTTGTCTTTGTCGGCCCCGATGCTCTGGAGCTTACGTACAAGGACTTCCAGCAAGAGCTCGCGGCCCAGGGACTACTTGAACGCAGCCTTGTGGTCGGCATGAGCGATCAGATTCCCGCCGTCATGCGCTCCCTGGATATCCTAGTACACCTGCCCCGCGAGGAGGCGTTTGGCCTGGCACTGGCGGAAGCGGGCGCGGCCTCCGTCCCTGTGGTCGCCACTAAAATTGGAGGATGTACGGAGGTGGTGGACGATGAAAAAACAGGTTTTCTCGTCACACCTGGCGACGATGCACAGCTCCTGGAACGCCTCCAGCGCCTGCTCACGGATCCCATTCTTCGGCAGTGCCTGGGCCAAGCGGCGCAGCGGCGCATGCATCAGGAGTTCTCTGCGAAGCGCCAGCTCACGGAGCTGTGCTCACTCTACAAGGAGGTCGCCCAGTGAGCCTTCGCCCAATCCCCATCCTGATGTACCATGCCGTTGAGAGTGCCGTGCGCCCCGATAAATACAAGCACTTCTATGTCACCGCTAAAGAGTTCGCGCGGCAACTTAAAGAACTTAAAGCACTCGGCTTCGAAGCGATCTCTTTAGATCAGCTCGTCGCCGGTCTCTCGGGCGGCCCGCTCCCTCCCAAGCCGATAGCCCTCACGTTTGACGATGGCTACCAGAATGTCTTAAGCAATGCACACCCCGTGCTCACCGAAGCGGGCTGGCCCTACACGATCTATCTTGTCAGCGAGCGCCTCGGGAGTCGTAACATATGGGTGGAGCCGGAGGGCTATGAAGCAACGGCGCTACTCAGCGAAGTTGAGATCGCCCAGCTTGCTGCCAGCCCCCTTATCACGTTTGGAGCGCACACTGCTACCCATCCCAAGCTCGACCAGCTCTCTGCTGAGGCTGCTCGTGAGGAGATTGTCCGTAGCAAGCAGCAGCTCGAAGAGAAGCTCCAGCGCCCTGTGCGCCACTTTTGCTATCCCTACGGTCACTTCAACGACTCGGTAGTGGCGCTCGTCCGTGAGGCGGGTTTTGTCACCGCGACCACCACTCAGCACGGACGGGTGCTGGCAACAGGAGAAGACTTGTTGCGCCTCCCCCGCGTCTCCATCTACCACGTCCCTCCCTTCTCGCTCACCTACGGCCCCGGTGCGCTCAACTTCCGCTGGCGCGTCGAGAACCGCAAAGACAAGCGCTTCTCCCCCTAGTTTCAATCCTCACCCGATCCGAAGACCGGGTGCAACCATAGACGCGTTGACGGCTGGAGAGATGGAATCAGTTTCAATCCTCACCCGATCCGAAGACCGGGTGCAACCACGGGGAGCCACTCAGTGTAAGGTGCTAGGATGTTTCAATCCTCACCCGATCCGAAGACCGGGTGCAACCCCCGTGTTACCCCTGTGCCAAAGCCCACCACGCCGGGTTTCAATCCTCACCCGATCCGAAGACCGGGTGCAACGCTATCCGGTATAGATGCACCAGAACCGGCAGGGTGTTTCAATCCTCACCCGATCCGAAGACCGGGTGCAACGCCAAGCCGAGATTTACGGCATTTCACGGGCCACGGAGTTTCAATCCTCACCCGATCCGAAGACCGGGTGCAACGCCCGAGTTTTGCCGGGAGGCATTGATTTTAGGGTTTCAATCCTCACCCGATCCGAAGACCGGGTGCAACTCATAGACGCGTTGACGGCTGGAGAGACGGAAACAGTTTCAATCCTCACCCGATCCGAAGACCGGGTGCAACTTATGGGCAAACTGCGATATTTCGTAGGATTGCAAGTTTCAATCCTCACCCGATCCGAAGACCGGGTGCAACCTCATTAAAGTCCTGCGAAGTCGAGCCGGTAGCCGAGTTTCAATCCTCACCCGATCCGAAGACCGGGTGCAACCCCAGGTCGGGAGCGTCCTTCGCGGTAGGAAATTCATGTTTCAATCCTCACCCGATCCGAAGACCGGGTGCAACGACCGTTCCCGGATTCTCTACGAGCTTTCCCGAAGGAGTTTCAATCCTCACCCGATCCGAAGACCGGGTGCAACCTTATCGCTCGCACGACGGGCAAGTACTTGGGGCGCTTGTTTCAATCCTCACCCGATCCGAAGACCGGGTGCAACGTCGAGGCTGAAATCAAGCAGCGCAAAACCAAAAAAGTTTCAATCCTCACCCGATCCGAAGACCGGGTGCAACACAGCGACACACGACCACAGCCAGGACACATGCGAGTTTCAATCCTCACCCGATCCGAAGACCGGGTGCAACGCGCTCGGTGGAGCGGTGGAGCGGCGCAGCTTGGCGTTTCAATCCTCACCCGATCCGAAGACCGGGTGCAACGGCAGAGACCGGGAGCCGAAGCAGGAAGCTCGCCAGTTTCAATCCTCACCCGATCCGAAGACCGGGTGCAACTCCAAAGCCGACACCCGAGCAGGTCGCAGCAGCTGTTTCAATCCTCACCCGATCCGAAGACCGGGTGCAACGGGAGCGCTCAAAGAGCAGAGATCCAGCCAGGTTGAGTTTCAATCCTCACCCGATCCGAAGACCGGGTGCAACACCTCTTATGTCTACCGTCACCGCCGCAACCGTCGTTTCAATCCTCACCCGATCCGAAGACCGGGTGCAACCTCTGCGGCCTGGTGGCCTGGTGCGCTTGGTGGGCGTTTCAATCCTCACCCGATCCGAAGACCGGGTGCAACGGGCTGCGCACAGGACAAAAGCATCGCCGTCGTCTGTTTCAATCCTCACCCGATCCGAAGACCGGGTGCAACCGGTATTCCAGCGGCGGAGGGTGAGCGTGGGGCGGGTGTTTCAATCCTCACCCGATCCGAAGACCGGGTGCAACTTCCAAAACGCTACATCATTGACAGCCCAGAATCTCACCGTTTCAATCCTCACCCGATCCGAAGACCGGGTGCAACACTCCACTTTTCCCAAGAGTCCAGCAAGCGCTGAATGTTTCAATCCTCACCCGATCCGAAGACCGGGTGCAACATTAGGGAATGGGTTACTGGCCAGCGTTGTCATGTTTCAATCCTCACCCGATCCGAAGACCGGGTGCAACGTTATGAGGATGGTATTCCCTACATCGGCAGAAACGTTTCAATCCTCACCCGATCCGAAGACCGGGTGCAACTGCCGTGTACCAAGTCCGAAACAGCATCCCTTCGTTGTTTCAATCCTCACCCGATCCGAAGACCGGGTGCAACCCAGGCAAAACCCGCCGCCGAAGACGAGGCCACCGCAGTTTCAATCCTCACCCGATCCGAAGACCGGGTGCAACTCACCGACATTCGCGCCTGGCTGGCGGCGTAAAGGGGTTTCAATCCTCACCCGATCCGAAGACCGGGTGCAACGTATCCAGAGCGGCGGACTGTGCCAGGATTTCGAGTTTCAATCCTCACCCGATCCGAAGACCGGGTGCAACAGAAGCTGGCTGAGGATGGCGTCTCGCTTAAAGGGTTTCAATCCTCACCCGATCCGAAGACCGGGTGCAACTGCACCACTGCGCTTCCAGGGCTCCAGTGTGTTAAAATGTTTCAATCCTCACCCGATCCGAAGACCGGGTGCAACGCCGACGGGGCACTGGGCGTTTCGTGAGGCGGGGGAGTTTCAATCCTCACCCGATCCGAAGACCGGGTGCAACTGTGCGATAATTCAGGCATGACTCTCAGGGATTTACGTTTCAATCCTCACCCGATCCGAAGACCGGGTGCAACGTTCGTTGCACCGCAGGAACCCCACCGGCAAAGTGTTTCAATCCTCACCCGATCCGAAGACCGGGTGCAACCAAAGAGATCGTGCCGACGTTTGATGTCAACGAAGTTTCAATCCTCACCCGATCCGAAGACCGGGTGCAACCTGGTGGGCAAGAGGATGGGAGAGACTCGCTGGCGTTTCAATCCTCACCCGATCCGAAGACCGGGTGCAACTGTCCCCTCGACCACGACCATGGTCACGGTGGAGTTTCAATCCTCACCCGATCCGAAGACCGGGTGCAACCTAGGGGGCGTTGCAGCGG
>NZ_JAYVPL010000125.1:0-15608 GCF_043757465.1 Armatimonas sp. | reverse complement strand
GCCGAAACCCTAGAAGAAGTGGGCATCCTGAGAGATGCCCACACGTTCCATGCGGTCACGGAGCAAGCTCCGGGGAATGTACCCGTACGCTATTCACTGAGATTTGTCTTCCCAAGAATCACCGCCCCGGCTTTGCGCAGTGCTGCCACCACGGGCGCACCGGCTTTTACTTTTGCCCCGACCAGCGCCAGCGAGCCCGCCGTGGTCTGCATCTTGTCCAGAGTCGCAATATTGTCTTTTATCAGAATTGGCATCCCGTGCAGCGGCCCCAGCGGTTTGCCTGCCGCCCGCTCACCCTGCAAGCGCTCGGCATCTTTGAGGGCATCGGGGTTCAGCTCGATCACCGCCCTCAGCTTCGGGTTCAGCTCGGCGATGCGTGCCTGGTAGAGCTGAACCAACTGCGGCTCGGTGTAGCGTCCAGCCTTGAGCTGCTGACGGAGCTGGGAGAGGGAGACTTCTTCAAGTTCAAAGGGTGCGGAGGACATACAGGCATTTTACCTGAAGCGCCTTAGGGAACGGTTGGCCACTCTTTCCCAATTTGTGCGGCGATAAAGCGTCCCTCGTGGGTCAGAACTTGCCGGAGCTGCCTCTCGATCACACGCTCGCGCAGGGCAAATGCCGTGAGATGCACGGCGTAGGCTAGCGTGAGCACGGCGGCGAGAGGCAGAGCTGTCTGACGAATGCGAGCCGTGAGGGAGCCGCGTTTTTTGAGAGTCTGGAAAGCAACCGTGGCCAGGTAGACAAAAGGCGTGAGCAGCACCAGGACAATCAGCGAGATCTCCCCCTGAATCGTCTGCTTGATAACACTCCACGTGGTGTCCACCGACTCCGAGCCCGAAAGCCCCTGGATCAGCCCACTCAAAGCCATAAAATCGCGACAGTTCCCCAGGCTCTGCCAGGCAGCCCCGCTCAGAATCACCATAAAAGCCGCCACGGCAATCACCGGTGCCAGATGCTGCGTCTTGCGCCCCAGCCAGGGCTGGAGAAACGCAAGCCCTCCTAAAATACAGAGTAAGCTAGCGACACTCAGCAGAGCAAGATTTGCCAACAGCTTCCAGGGTGTCGCAAAGAACGCCGTGCCCCCAAGGACAGATGCATCGGTGTGCTTCACCATCGCACGGCTTTCGTCGCACGCCACAAGCTGCTTCTGCCACCACGCGGCCTCGGCGGCCTGTCCGTTGGCAGCTAAATACGCCAGGAAACGTGTCTCCGTCTCTTTACTCTTTGATTCCTCATCAGCCTTGAGGGCAGGAGCACCGCCAGGTCGGCCCTCGGCCACTCGGATCATGGCCGTTCCTACCAAACTGCCAATGAGTGACGAAGACTGCTCGCGCATCTTGGCTCCAAGCTGTGCGGTGTCGTGGCGGAGCGCCAAGCCCGTTTTGAAGTCACCAGACTGCTCGGCGTGCATGGCCTGCGCCGTCACGACACGCGCCATCCCACGCAGGGCAGCGTAGTGGGGGAAGAGAATACTGGCGTAGACGACCGTTTTTGTCAGCGTATTCTGTGGGCCAAAGAGCAGTTCCGCCCGACGAACGCGGCCTGCTGCCTCGACATCGAGATATTCCTGCCAGCGGGGCTTCTGTGCGGCCCGGTGTAGCGCCGCTCTGGCCTCCGTGTCGTTGTTGAGGGAAAAATGCGCAATCGCGGCCATCGCCGGGAAGTAGGCATTGTCGGGAGCCAGTCGCTCGCCGGACTCACAGGAGCGCAGCATCACGCGCGCATCGTCGGGGTTGGCGCTGCTCTTGGTCGGGCTTGAGGGCGGTGGTGAAGCGAGGAGTTCGTACTGCTCGGCATCATGGCCGACCCCCACCGAGCCGCCGTTTTTACAGGCGATTCGTGCCAGTGCCGCATGCACCGCCAGATTCTCTGGAAACTCGGCCACGAGCTTTTGCAGCGCCCCCCACTTCACCCGCCCCGAGAGCTGCATGGCATTGGCAAGACGAACAGGCAGCTCGGGCGAGTCAGCAGCACGGGTATCGGGCGTGGTCGAGATAGCGGGTCCCATCCCTCCAAACGGCATATCCTCTTGTTTGAGTCCCAGATCCACCAGCATCCGACCCAGAATAGGCTTACCCGCCGCAAGCTGCATGTCAAAACGGAGCGCCGTCCGCGTCAGCGGCACCAGGGACAACACCACAAACATCGCCGCGATTGCGCTCGCAGCCAGCAGGTTCACTCGTCTCATGAGGCTATTAACGCCATTTTCGCAACAATAGTTACGGCCTGACACAAGATACAATGCCAAAATAAATATGGACAAACAAGTATTTCTCGCCGCTCTCAAAACTGCCACCGAGGCCATCAAAGTACCCCTCACCGACGAGCAGGCGGCGCAGTGTGCGCACTTTGCGGCACTTGTGGTGGAGACCAACCAGACTCTCAACCTCACCCGCATCACCGAGCCTGAGGCAATGGCGGTCAAGCACTTCGCGGACTCGCTCACCCTGCTCCTGGCTATCCTGGAGCTGAAACACGGCGCACGGGTCTGCGATGTGGGCACGGGCGCGGGCTTTCCCGGTGTCCCCCTCAAAATTGTCCGTCCGGACTTACAGCTCACGCTCGTGGATAGCCTGCGCAAGCGCCTGAGTTTTCTAGAGAGCGCACTGGAAACTCTGGAAATCCCCAATGTCACGCTCATTCATACCCGCGCAGAGGAACTGAAAAATGCAAGGTTTGATCTGGTCACCGCACGTGCTGTCGCCGCGCTCCCGAAGCTTATCGGCTGGTGTGCCCCCCTCGTCAAACCCGGCGGGCTTTTTGTCGCAATGAAGGGCGTGGAAGTCGAAGACGACGAGGGCGTGGCGGCGAAGTTCGGGCTGACGCTGATCCGGCAGATCGAGCTAACACTCCCTGATCGGGAGTCCTCTCGCAGAAATGTACTTGTCTGGGTAAAATAGCCCATGCTGGTACGCTTGCGAGAGCTAGAACCCGGAATCGCGCAGCGCCTTGATGTGGTGCAGCAGAACCAAAGGGCATCGCCCGAGCGCACGACTCTTGAGCCGATCTGGTCGGTATTCTCACTGCTGTGCTCGCTGGCGATCTGTGCGCTCTATATCCTGGTCTGCTTCCGGGTGGGCGGCGCGGTGGCTGTCTTTTTGCTCTTGCTCTCCCCAGGGATTCTCCTGGCCGCGACAAATGTCTCGCGTGTCCGTGCGCCCCGTCATGTTGGAGCGCACGCCTTGCGTGCCTTGCTTGCAGAGCCGAGTTTGCTCCGTGTCGAGCGGCTTTACAGTGAGGCGCTTCTGATGCTTTTAGAGACTCCCGCCAAGCAACCCGCGCCCCTGCGAGCGCTCCTACTGGACATGAACCAGTTGGTCAAGGCAGACCGGACGATGGCGACCCAGCAGAGCCGTCTCCGAGCCGCCACCGACCCACAGGCGCTCCGTGGGGCAAAGGCCGAGCACCAGCACCTCACCGAGCGGCTCGCTTGTGAGAGCGATCCCGTCGCCCATGCCGCGCTCACTGAGAGCCTGGGCTTGTGTGAAGAGCGCCTCACCCACTTACGTGCACTCCCCCTTCTTCTGCACCGACTGGATGCCCAGCGAGAGCTCCTCTCTCAGGGAGTCGCTCTGGCCCATGCGGCGCTGCTACGCACCCGCACCACCCCGCTCGCACTCATCCCACCGGAGCTGACCACGCTGCGTGCCCGTGTCCGCCAGCTCACCAGCGAGAGCCGCGCCCTAGAAGAGGCCACGCAATCACTCCAAGACTTGTAATGCCTTTCGCATCTCTAGTGGCGCAAAATCAGCACGGAACTCGGGCCGCTGAGCGCCTGGTGGAGCGAGACACTGCCTAGAGTGAGACGCTCTAGCAAGCTATGGCCCTTTGCCCCGACGATCAGTAGATCCGCACTTGCCTGATCCAACGCACGCTCTATCGCCTCATGGATGGGCTGAGTGTAGAGTGCCGTCTCGATACTCACGTGGGTAAGCTCACGCGCCAGAGAGTGCGCAACCGTCTGATTGCGGCGCTCCAGCGCCCTCCGTACCGACGCAGAGACGGAAATTCCGAGTTCAGGGAGCTCCCGATCCACCACCTCAAGCTCTTTCTCCGGTGCCGCCGTCGTCACCAACAAGTGCGAGAGCCCTTGTGGCGCAAAGTCAACCAGGGTCTCTAAGCAACGGTTCGCGTAGTCCGAGTGATCCGTCGCAAACACCGCACGCACCGGCTGATCGTCCGCCTGGAAAAGCACCGAGGGTCGGGCAATCAAGACACTCTGGTGCGCCCCCATCGCCACCCCACGGGCCACACTGCCCGTCAGCGCCGCAGCACTTTCGCTATGGGTGTGCGATGCATTGATGGCAAGCAGCTCCACACGGAGGCTATCGGCACGGCGCAGGAGCGCCTCCGTGGGATGCCCGAACAAAACATCGCCCACGGGATGGGGCTCACCCTCGCGCACAAGTAGCCGCCCCGCGTTCTCCGCAAGCTGACGTGCCTGCCGGTTCTCGGTGCTCACAATTCTTTCGACATCGTCAGGCGTTCTCGCCCCCTCGATACCGTAGCTCAGATAGTCCCCTGCGGAGAGCGTGTGCACCACTTCGTAATGGGCATAAGGAAAGTGCAGCCGCTTGAGCAAAGAGACAACAGGGCCGGGCTGTTGATCCACGCCCACCAGTATTTGCATCATTTCTCTAGGCCCTCATCACCAGCACCGAATACGGTGAGAACACTGACTCACGAAACGACGTGCTCCCCATGGTCAGGCGCTCCAGAAAGCTGTGCCCGTGGGCTCCTAGAATCAGCAGCTCAGAAGCACTCTCTTTCATCGCCTCGGCAATCGCATCGTGTACCGGCAAGGGCGAGATGCGCGACTCAAACGTGGTGAGCATCGGGTGAAAGCACCCACTCAGTTTCTCGATCAGAGCCGTGTTCTTAGCCTCCAGCGTCTCACGCACCGCCTGACTGGGCTCGACAGCCATCTGGGGCAGCATTGGCTCCATCGCGCGAATCCGATCCTCGGGGTAGGAAGTCAGCACGGTAATGTGCTGGATACCCTGGGGCCAGAGCTGCGTCAGTTGCGCCATACAGCGCTCGGAGTAAGGCGAGTGGTCGGTGGCGAGAACGGCCCGGAGTGGGCGCAATTCCTCGCTCTTGCCGCGCGCCAACAACACACTTTGATGCGCCCCAATCACCAGCCCTCGTGCCACACTTCCCGTGAGAAACGCCACAAGCGGCCCGGCAACCGTGCCGTTGATCGCGATCAAGTCCGCGTGGGTTTCATCAGCGTGCACCATCAAGCGCTCGGTCGGATTGCCCATCGCCACCACCGCCTTCGCGCCCAGCCCGGCCCCAACGTCCGCGACCACTTTTTCCATGGCCTCACGGGCGCTCTCTCGATCCTGCTGTGCGATATCAGCGAGCACCGAGGGTGCAATGACCGGATCATACTCCCAGCCCGTGTAGATCGGCGGGGGCACCACATGCACGACATCGGTCTGCGCCCCGTTAAACCGCAGCCGCTTGAGCAGCTCCACAGCGGGAGAGCCCCCCACTGCCATCGCCAAATCCGCTCCCAGTACGATCTTCATTCTTGCCTCCAGAAACAGAGTATAGACCAGAGCGCACGCGTCTAGATCGGCGTTTCGGCAGATTGTGTGATCGCCTGATAGATAGTCAGGACTGCCGCACGGGTTTCCGCAAGCGGCACATCGGTACGCACCACAAAGTCAGCACGGCGTACTTTCTCCTCCGGGTCGAGCTGTGCGGCCAGACGCTGCCGAGCGGCTTCATCGCTGAGGCCACGGGCTTTCAGACGCGCCAACTGCGTCTTGCGGTTCGCCGCCACGGCGATCACCCCCTGAAACCAGGTATCTAGCGTGCCTTCATAGAGAAGCGGCACTTCGTAGAGAAGCAGGCCCTGTGTGGAATCCGCCTGCGCAGCACCAATAGCGGCGCGCATTTGCTGGCGGATCGCCGGGTGCATGAGGGAGTTCAGCTTTGCCCGGGCGTCAGGATCGCCAAAGATTTTGGTTGCCAGCTCGGCGCGCTCAACCGTCCCAAAGAGCTCCAGGACGGCAGCACGTGTCGGGGAGTTTTCGGCCAGCACCGTGCGTGCATCGTCGTCGGCGGAGGCAATCCTCGCCCCGCACTCGGCAAAGAGCTGACTCACGGTACTCTTCCCGCACGCTATTCCACCTGTAATGGCCCAGATATACATAAAAGAAAAAGGCCCCGATGCTCATTGAGCATCGGGGCCTTCGATCTACGCTTCGATCGTTTCGGTTACTTCCGTCGCCTCAGCAACTTCAGTGACCTCAGCGACTTCCTCTTCGACAACGGAGTCGAGCGGCTCGGTGCCGTCAATGTCGGAGAGGTCATCTTCCTCTTCCTCGACACGGCGGCGCTTCTCGCGCTTGCCACCGGCTTTGGTCTTGTTGAACATCTCGCCGAACATATCGCCCAGCGTGAGTCCTCCAAATTGATCGGCGCGGATGTACTGGCGGTAATCGCCACCGCCGCCGCCGCCACCGGAACCACCGCTGCCGCCCCCCTCATCGTCCTCACGACCACGCTTCTTGCGCTTCTTCGGAGCAGTGCCCTCACCCTCGGGGCCTGTAGCGGGCACACGTGGCTCTGGCTCGGCCTCACGGGTAGTCATGGCACGCAGCGAGAGCGTCAGGCGACGCTCCTCGGGGCGAACATCCACCACCTTGACCTGCACCATCTGACCCGCTTCGACCACATCGGAGGCACGGGCAACACGACGGTGCGAGAGCTCACTGTTGGGAATAATCCCTTCAATACCGCCCTCAAGCAGGACAAATGCGCCAAAGGGAACGGGCCTCGTGACCTCACCCTCGACCACATCGCCGGTGCGGTACTTCTCAGCGACACTCTCCCACGGATCTGGTAGAATCTGGCGCATCCCGAGGCTTACGCGGCCTTCATTGGACCCGAGGCGAAGGATCTTAACCTGCACTTCTTGTCCCACTTTAACCACATCCGAAGGATGTTTCACACGCGTCCAGCTCATCTCGGAGACGTGCAGCAGGCCATCAATTCCCCCGAGGTCTACGAACGCACCATAGTCCGTGACGCGACGGATAATCCCGGTGCGTACCTGACCTTCTTCAAGGTTGGAGAGAGTCTCGACCTTCTGCTTCTCGCGCTCCTGCTCAGTGGCGATGCGGTTGGAGAGCACTACTTTGCGTGCGCCCCGATCCACTTCCAGAACCTTGAGCGGGATCTCGGTGCCGACGAACTTATCTAGGTTCTTGAGCTTGCCATTTCCGACATGGGACGCCGGGACGAAGCCGCGGATTCCCAGGTCAACAACAAGACCACCTTTGACACGCTCACTGACCTTAGCCATGACGGTCTCACCGGATTTGAGGCACTCCTGGACACGATCCCAGGCTTTCTCAAAGTCCGCACGCTTCTTGGAGAGCTGAAGGACACCATTTTTGTCCTCATCGAGCACCACCACTAAGATCTCACTCCCGATTGGGAACTCCTCTTCCAGGTTGGCAAGAGGCTCCCGAGAGATCTCATTGGGGCGAATCAGACCCTCTGACTTCGTGCCGACATCAACCAAAATGCCGTCCGAGTCAATGTGGACAACGGTTCCTTTAACCACTGAACCGTTTCGCAGTTCACGCACAGAGTCTTCAAAATCTCTGTCGTTCTTATTACCACCAGGTACATCAATCTCATCGAGCGGTGGCATCTGCTCCACTTCAGTGGCATTGGTCGTGACGGGCGCTTCAGCTACAGCTTCCAGCGTCGCGTCGTTCATATCCTCGGACATAGACTACGATAACTCCCCACAAATACAGCAATTACGCTAGGTAGCTGTACTGTTTTTCATGTTTTCCAGTTTAATAAAGTATTCAGTTTTGGCATGCTGGGCAGAAAGTAGTTCCTCTCCCCCCAAGCTTCATCTTTTTCAGCGGCACGGCGCAACGCGGACAAGCCACCCCACCCCGATTATAAACCGACGGGATATACCGCCCCGCTTGCCCGTAGAGATCCACATAGTCGCCTTGTGTCCCTCCCAGTGCTACCGCTTCGGTGAGTACCTGCCGGATCGTTTCCGCAAGCAGCTCACCTTCCTGACGCACTAGCCCCGCCGCCGCCCGTGTCGGAGCAATACCAGCGCGAAAAAGCGCTTCATCGGCGTAGATATTCCCCACGCCCGCCACTACCTTCTGATCCAAAAGAATCGTCTTGATAGCTACCCGCCTGCCTGCCAGATGCCTTACAAACGCTTCGACATCCCAGCCCGGCTCTAGCGGCTCGTCTCCGAGCTTAGGGAGTGGCAGGGGCTCTGTATCAGCCACCATACGCCACTCTCCCCAGCCCCACATATCATTGTAGTGTAGCGCTTTTCCCTGATCCAGGGTTAAGCTCAACACACCGTATCGCCCCAAGGCCATATCCGCTCTTTGGAGTCGAATAGAGCCACACATCTTCAGGTGAAGGCAAAGAGTAAAAGAGGGAGAAGAGAGGTTATCCACCGCAAGCGGCAGTAGCAGGTATTTCCCGCGCCGATCCGCACCCACAATCCGCTTACCGACGGCGCGATCTCGAAACTCAGCCTCGCTCTGGCCTTTTAGTACCTTTTGGTTAACGATCGTTACCGCGTGAACACAACACCCAACAGCTTCTTTTTCAAGCCCCCGTCGTAGTGTCTCAACTTCCGGCAGTTCCGGCAAACCCTATCGCCACCTGTTCTGCTTTTTCCAGGCACACGTGCGCCTATGAAAGCGGGGCTATTGTACCAGCGTTCACAAGCTCACGTCAAGGAAAATAGGAAAATTACTTCTCGCCGACATAAGCAAGCACTTCCTCAGCATGCCCCTCAGGTTTTACTTTCGAGAAAACACGCTCGACATGCCCCTCAGAACCAATCACAAAAGTCGTTCTTTCAATGCCCATATACGGCTTCCCGTAGTTCATTTTCTGCACCCAGACACCATAGGCCTGAGAAACGGCAGTCTCGGTATCCGCAAGCAACGGAAAGTTCAGGTCAAACTTCCCCGTAAATTTCTCGTGCGCCCCTAAAGCATCTTTGGAGAGCCCGAGCACCACCACACCGGCGGCAGCGAACGCAGCGTTCAGGTCACGGAAGGCACAAGCCTCCACGGTGCACCCTGGGGTGTCATCTTTTGGGTAGAAGAACAGCACGACGCGCTTTCCGCGCAGCTCGGAGAGCGTGATGCTCTGAGTTGTTCCTGAGGCAGGGAGAGTAAAGTCCGGGGCAAGCTGCCCCTCAATCGGTCGGCTCATTGGCTAGTCAAGGTTCCTTTTCCAGAGTATATCGGGCTGGCCTGCGCTCTGATTGGCAGAACGTGCCAGGGCAAAGAGAAGATCGGAGAGGCGATTCAGATAGCGCAACGTCTCCGGGTTGGTCTGCTCTGGCTCGGCATCGCAGAGGCTCACCACGGCTCGCTCCGCTCTGCGCACCAGGGTTCTTGCCAAGTGCAGTGCAGCCGCTAAGGGGGTTCCACCGGGCAGAATAAAATTGCGCAGGGGAGCCAGTCCCGCCTCCAACGCATCTATCTGCAGCTCCAGCCGCACCGTCGCTTCTGGGGTAATTCGTGGGATATCACGGTCCAACGGTGTCGCCAGATCCCCGCCCACCACAAATAAATCAGCCTGAATCCTCTGGAGCCGCTCCGTCGTCCCAAGGGCCGCCGCCACGCCGAGTGCCGCATTGGCTTCGTCCACGCTCCCATACGCCGCAACCCGCAGGTCATCTTTGCGCACCCGCTCGCCGCCATAGAGTCCCGTTTCGCCGGTGTCGCCGGTACGTGTGTAGAGCTTCATCTGCTTCCTAGTATACCCAGCCCCCTGCCCGCCAAAAGTTTTTTGAAAGATTCAGGTTTTAGCGTTAACCAAACTGAATTCACTGCGATCTTATAGTGATGAGACATGACTCCCGAGCATCGTGGTGCGGAGACGCCGATCTGCGATGCTCTTTTTTTGTTGAGTAAGTTTAGAGGGAGCACACCGATTGGAAGGGGAGGAGCAGTACAAGAGCCTCGTGGCCGCATTTGATCAGGACTACCGTCGCCTGGTCCGCCTTTGCGCACGCCTGACCAGCAGCAGTGATGCCGCTGAGGACATGGCGCAAGAAACTCTGGTAGAAGCCTGGCGCAATCGCCATAAGTGGACCGGCAGTGGCAGCCCTTTTGCCTGGCTCTCTCGTATTGCCGTGAATGTCTGCTGGCGCTGGCGCCGTAGCCGTGGCCGTGATTCAGGGCGACGGATAGATGCCTCCGATGATGTCCTTGAGAATACGCTGACCGCCCCCAATTGGCAAGACGGGCTGGAGCAAAACGAACTTCTAGAGCTTCTGGACCGCGCACTCACCACACTGCCCCCCGCTACCCGTGAGCTTTTGGTCGCCAAATATGTAGAAGATACCCCTCTAAGCGAGCTCTCCGAGCGCCTCGGAGCCACGACGGGGGCACTTGCCGTCCGGCTCCATCGGGGAAGACAGGCGCTCCAGGAAGTGCTTAAGTCCCAGTTCAGCGAGGAGGCGGTTGCCTTTGGACTGGCGGAGGCGAGTGAGGTAGGCTGGGTTGATACCAAGCTCTGGTGCGCCCGGTGCGGCACTGCACGGCTCCAGGCTCTCCGCGACTTGCAGGACTGCTTTCTTCTGCGCTGCCCTCAGTGTTATGTCAGCACGGGGCAGTACTTCGAGTCCGTGGATCTTGCCACCCGGGCCGTGCAGCGCATTATCGGAGAGGCACAGGGTTTTCGTACCATCCAGACCCGACTCGATGCCGCCGGGTTCCGCTACTGCCAGCAGGCACTGGAGCGCGGACAGGTTGCTTGTGCCTACTGCAGCAAGCCCGCCCGAGTGAGCTGCCTCGCCCCCGATGCGGGCTTCAAAGCTCTCCCCGGTGAGTATGTTCTCACCCTGCGCTGTGCGCACTGTAGCGCTCCGACACTGGCGATCTCTCTGGGCCGCCTGCTCCTAGGCGCACCCGAAGCGCAGGTGTTCTGGAAAAGCACGCCACGCCTGCGCCGTGTCCCCGAGCTTGCGACGACCTACGAGAGTGCCCCCGCCATCCGTATCCGCTATGAAAATGTGGGGGGCAGTAGCGCACTGGAGATATTTACCCACCGCGATACCTTCCGAATCCTGGGAATCCGCAAGGCCAACTAGCTCTACTTTAAAAGCTTCTCACCCTCAGGATCGGACATTCTGGGATGTCTGCGCATGCGTCGGAGCCAGATGCGGCCCGGCAACGACAACCAGGGCGATCAGCGCAGAGGCAATAGCTCGTGTCATGTAGCATTTGATACCGCAAAGATGCGACAGGAGCAAATCTCGGCTATACTGCGCCCGTGACAATTCGTGAGGAGCTCCTCGCACTGCTGATCTGCCCGGAAACGGGCGCGGCGCTCTCGGGCTGGGATGGTGTCAGCGAACAGGGGACGCTAAAAACCGACGACGGACGCAGCTACCCCGTTACCGATGGCATTGCAAACCTCCTGCCCGACGCTCTACGGGGTGGTCCCGCCGATGATACCGAGGTGGCGGAGAAGCGCTCGGAGATGCAGGCGCGCGATGCCCAGGTCAAGTCCTACGACCAGATGCTAGGGCTGAAGCTCTTCACCTACTACGAGGTTCCCCTGACACTAAAGTTCTTGCCGCTCGAAAGCTCCCACTTCATGCTGGAGGGCGGCTGCGGCACCGGGCGCATGACCCCCACGTTTGCGGAGCGCACCCGTGGCCTGCTCTGTGTAGACTTCTCGCGGGAGTCGCTGCGGGTCGCCAAGACTAAAGTCCCCCCGGCGCTCGCAGATCGGGTACTCTTTGTGCAGGCGGATCTCTCCCGGCTTCCGACGCGCTCCGACGCTTTCGACAGAGTGGGCTCGTTTGGGGTCTACGAGCACATTCCCACACCGGAGGCACGCGACGGCGCGCTGAAGCATCTAGCGCGGGCGTGCAAGTCCGCAAAAGAGGGCGGACGTCTGGCACTCTCCGCGTACCGCTGGGGGCCGCCCATCAGCTGGTCGAGCCAGCGCGAGGGGCATCATCCCGGCGGAATCTATTTTATTCGGCTCACCCAAAATGAGCTTAAGGCGCAGTGTTCACCGCACTTCAGCGTGCACGGCGCGACCGAGGCACTACTCTACTATCACTTGATCTGGGGACAAAAAGACAACCATGGCTAGTGGCTACACACCGGGGCTGACCGTCAGCGCTCGAACAACAATCGTCAAGATCCGTCGCCTACCACTTAAAGGCGAAGTTCTCGTAAAAGCAGACGACTGGGTGCTGCCTGACAGCGCCGTCGCACGGGCCAACCTGCCCGGCATCATGCAGACCGTCAAAGTGGCGTCTCGTCTGGGTGTGGATGCTTCCGAAGTGCCCGAACTGCTGACCATCAAGCTCGGTGACCGGGTCGAGAGGGGCGATCTTATCGCGCGCACCAAGGGGCTCTTTAACAAGTTCTTTATCGCGGATGCCAAGGCCAGCACCTCCGGAATTATCGAGATTATCTCCCCCATCTCCGGCAATGTCGGTATCCGCGAGTCGCCCACTCCTGTGGAGATCACAGCCTACATTCCGGGCCGGATCACGCAAGTTCTGGAAGGCGAGGGAGTTCAGATCACGGCGCACGGTGCCCTGATTCAAGGCATCTTCGGACTGGGCGGCGAGCGACGTGCGCCTCTTCAGATGGTCTCTCAGAGCCCGGATCAGCCCCTCACGGAGAACGATATCAATCCCAGCTTGGCCGGAAAAGTCATCGTGGGCGGCTCCAACATCTCGGGTGCAGCTCTGAAAAAAGCGGCGGATATGGGAGTCGTGGGAATTGTGGTTGGCGGAATTATTGACAAGGATATGGTGGACTACTTAGGCTACGATATTGGAGTCGCGATCACGGGCCACGAGAACATTCCGCTCACGCTTGTACTCACCGAGGGCTTCGGAACCATTGCAATGGCGACCCGCACTTTCAACCTGCTGAAATCCCTAGAGGGCCGCACTGCCGCCATTTCAGGAGCCACCCAGATCCGCGCGGGCGTCATCCGCCCCGAGGTGATTGTCGCGGACGAGACACCGGAGCAGAGTGCCAACCAACAGGACGAAGTGACACTGGACTTCACGCTCCATCCGGGCGCTCCTATCCGCATTATCCGCGAGCCCTACTTCGGTGCTCTGGCCACGGTCACCGAGCTTCCCACCCACCTCGTCCAAGTGGACTCCGGCACCGAGGTGCGCGTTCTGCGCGCCACGCTGAACGCAAGCGGCGAGGAAGTCACTGTTCCCCGCGCCAATGTCGAGATCGTTGCGGGCTAGATAAGCGGCACTTGCTAGGGCTGCTCGGGTTCGGGCAGCTCCAGTGGCTTGCCGCAGTAGATACAGTGCTGGTGACGGCGCTTGGTGCGGTTGCCGCAGTGCGGACATGCGACAATCTGGACGCCGCTGAACTTGCCATCCGCCATCCCATCGCGCAGATCCACCTCCTGAAGCTTGGCAATCACTTCTGTTTCCGTAGCAAGACTCTTGTCGCGGATGAGTTCCGTCAGTGCTGTGCAGATGAGAAACAGGCGCTCCTGATTGGCTTCCAGCTGTAGGATTCGGGCGGCTTCGGGGGACGCCGCGTCAGTGGCGAGGGCAAAATTTTCTAACATCGTGCCCTCAGTGTACCCGCGTTCGGCTTTCACATCGTGCAAGGAGCCCCGCCACGAGCATCACTGCCGCCGCGAGTACGTACGGTGCCTCGGGTCGCCAATCAAAAAGAATCCCTCCAAGCAGAGGCCCCAGCAGGAATCCCACCGAGCGCGCCGCCTGGAGTAAACCGAACATCTCCCCTTGCCGATCTGAGGGAGTCACAGCGCTACAGAGTGCATTTATCGTCGGATTTGCCACGCCCGCCCCAACCGCGTAGAAGGTGCTGTAGGCGAAGAGCCACGCCAGATTCGGAGCAAACGGAGTTAGCCCCAAGCCGATTCCTTGGAGTCCGTAGCCCAACCGTAGCAAGACGACAGGGCGGAGGCGTTTTGTGAGCGATCCGAGGAGGAGCGCTTGAACCAGAACCCCCAGGAGTGCCTCGTAGCCAAAAATCAGACCGTACTCACGAGGGCCGTAGCCGAGCTGTGCACGGATCAGCCGACCAAACGTTCCCTCTAAACAGGCGAGCGCAAACCAGGCCGTGGCAGCGAGAACAAAGAGTGTGGTCAGTGCAGGAATCTCACGAAGCAAGGCCAGGTGTGCGCGGGGACGCTCTGTCATTGCGTTTTTCGGCTGGGGAGCGGGGCTCGTCGGAATCACTAGGGCAAGGGCGAGAGCGGCCAGCGCCGAGAGGCTCGCGGCGCTCATGCCCAGCAGAAAACTCCCCCCCATATGCGAGAGCCAGCCCCCGATGGCTGGCCCCAGGATCAGCCCGCTCGTGGTCGCAGCACTCAGTCGTCCCAGGGCAGCGGGGCGTGCCGCTTCCTCATGAAGTGCCGCCATTTCGGCCTGGGCAAGGGCGATATTCGCCGCGGCCAGCCCCGCGACAATGCGGCTTACCAGAACGAGCAGGTTACTTCCCGCCAGCCCATAGAGCACGAACGAGCTCGCGGAGAGAGAAAAACACAGAACGAGAGGAAGCTTGCGCCCCCGCCGATCACTGAAGGTCCCCCAGAGTGGAGAGACCAGTGTCTGCACAAGAAAATAGGCGGCAAGGATCAGGCCGATCAGCCAGCCGCGTGCGCCGAAATCCTCCAGGCGCGTCTGGACATCGGGCAGAACGGATCCAAAGGCCGCAAGGTCGAAGAAAACCGCGCCAAGGAGCACAGCCTCTACAGAGCGAGTTCGCTTTCCTGAGTAACTCACGTTATCGCCCACGGACTTTGCAATGGGCAGACTCTCGCCCGTGAGAAGGGACTCGTCCCCCGAGGAGCTACCGCTCTCCACGATGCCATCCACGGGAATTTTCTCACCGGGTCGCACCAGCACCTAAGCGATCTGTGTCAAGATATCCACGCAGTAGCGCTCCTCCTCAACCATACGCTGGATACCCGCCACCTGGCCCGCAGTCCGGTTGAGGCGCTGGGTTCGTCTTTTCTGAGCATCTTTCTGGCTTCTCATGAAGAGAAGTATACCCCCACCGGGTATACCTGTCAAACGAAAAACGTACTTTTTCGTGGCCGCGATATGTGCTCCTACTTATCCTTCATTTTGGTCATGTCGTGCCCCATCATGCCACCTTTGCCCTTGCCCATCATGCCGCCGTCTTTCATCATGGGACACTGCATCATCGAGTTTTTGTCGCCACTTTGCATGTGCTCCATCATGTGGCCCATCATCTTTTGGTGGGAGCTACGTTGCGCCATCAGTTCCTTGAGCTTGGCATCCTGGGCTTTGTTGGAGGCCTGCATCTTCTCATGCATCTGCATCATCATTTTGCAGTGCTCGGGCATCTTCATCGCCATGCCACTCTTGGCGGCAGGCTGCTGTCGAGCGACTGTCGGGGGATCAGGAGCAGTAGGGTTCCGTTTGCTGCGGGTTCCCTCTATCTTCCCTTGTATAGTCTATTTTTATTTATCCCGAAAACTGTAATCCGGGCGTTTTTCTGGACACTTTAGCCGCCGCCAAATAGGGGTAGCCCTCCACTAGCAGGCGGTACTATAACGACCAGAAAGACAGATATGTC
>NZ_JAYVPL010000124.1:0-113384 GCF_043757465.1 Armatimonas sp. | reverse complement strand
TTTCTATGCGGCATGGTGCGCAGCGCACCTGTGCCGTGCGGTTGCCGATTCCCCTGTCAGCTAAAGCAGACAGTCCCCTCGGTCGTTTAATTATGGATTCGGGGGGGACGTTGCAATTAGCACGACCAGCGTCTCGGCGCCGCTATTCTCGATGCCGTGGACGCACCACGGGGGCAGGTAGACAAAGTCGCCTTTTTTGACCTCACGCTCGTAGCGGGCGAAGGTCATCTTGCCCTTGCCCTCTAAAATCACGTAGGTCTCCTCGGTCTCGTGGGAGCCGGGCGAGAGCAGGGCATGTGGCGGGATATAGAACATCACAAGGCCCATGTTCTTAGCGGGGGCGTTGGGGTTGACCGGATGCACCACGCGCACCCCGAGGCCGTGGCAGTTGGGATAGGCCACGGGGACGCCTTCCTGCACGGTGACGATCATTGGGTCGGGCGGGGTCTCGGGCTTGGGGATGATCGGAGGGGCGTCGCTCTGGTAGCCCTTGAATTCGGTAATCTTTGCCATTTTGTTCTCCTAAAACTCGCGGTGGTAGCCCGCTGTCCAGCCGCCATCCACGGTGAGGCAGTGGCCGTTGATGTAGCTGCTCTCGGGGGCGACCAAAAATAATGCTGCATGGGCGATCTCCTCAGGCGTACCGGGGCGGCCTAGGGGAATGTGATCAAGGAGCCGCTGGACAGAGTCTTTAAACAGACCGTCGTCGCCGTAGAAAAGCTGCTCCGTTCCCTGTGTCAAGATCGAACCGGGGGCGATGGCGTTGACGAGAATATTCTCCGGGCCAAGCTCCAGTGCCATAGCTTTCGTGAGGTTGATGACGCCCGCCTTGGCTGCCGTGAACGCGCACTGGAGCCGTAGCGGCACTAGCCCGGCCACTGAGGCGATATTGACGATGCGCCGCCCGTCTTCAGGAGCTTTGCGTAGAAACGGAATCGCGGCGCGGCTGACTTGATAGACGCCCGTCAGATCCACGGCCAGAATCCGATCCCACTCGGCTTGAGGGAAAGCGTCTAGGTTCACTCGGTGCGCTAGCGTGTTGACCCCCGCGTTGTTGATCAGAATATCCAGCCGCCCCTGCTCCTGCTCGATCTGCGCCAGCGCGGCGGCGATCTGTGCCGAGTCGGTGACATCCATCACGAGGGAGTGTGGCGCCTCGGTACGGCCTAAATCGGCGACGTAGACCGTCGCACCGTTGGCAGCCAGACACTCAGCGATTGCTTTGCCAATGCCCCGGGCGGCCCCCGTTACCAGCGCGACTCTGTGCTGCAGATTGATGTTCATCGTTGTCGCGGTGATTATACCGCTCGCTCTGTTACAAATTCGGCGTAAAATAGTGCGAATGGCGCTCTTGGTTAAATTTTTCGGAGGATGGGATGCCCGGTTTGGGGAGGCGCCTGTGGTTTGTGGGCGGCTGGCGGCGCGGCTGCTAGCACTCTTGGCTTTGCGTGCGCCCCGCGAGGTGGAGCGCGCGTGGCTGGCGGAGACACTCTGGCCGGACGCCGACGAGACCCGGGGGCGGTTCTACCTGCGCCGGACACTCCTGGAGCTACGCGTGGCGCTGGGTGAGGCAGCGGACAGCCTTCTCCTCGCTGAGGGAAGCCGCTTGCGCTTACACTGCCACACCGATCTGCAAGACCCCCAAGCGGCTCGTCACAGCGGGGCATTTTTGGCGGGCTGGAGCGATGAGTGGGTGCTCAATGAGCGGACGCATCGTGAGCAAGTACAGATACTGAATCTCGAACGCCATGATAATCTGCCACTGCCGCTCACTCCACTGCGGGGCCGCGAGCGCGACTTGGAGCGCGTGTGTGGGCTGCTACTCCAGAGTCGGCTTGTCACTCTCACGGGTGCAGGCGGTGTGGGCAAGACCCGGCTGGCTCAGGAAGTGGCTCGCCTGAGTGCGGCGCACTTTCGTAATGGGGTGGTCTTCGCCGATTTTAGTGCGCTCACCCCTGGGGCACGGCTGACCGACACACTCGCGCAAGCACTGGGGCTGCGCTTCGGAGCGGCGAGTGAGGGGCACGCTGCCGTACTTCGTGCTTTGAAAGAGCAACAAGTTCTTATTTTTATTGATAACTGTGAGCAAGTCCTCTCGGACTCCGCGCTACTGGTGCGTACACTCCTCACGCAGGCACCGCAGGTTCGGCTCCTGGTAACCAGTCGCGAGCCGCTGCATATTCCTGGGGAAGCCGTCTGGCGGGTGCCTTCCCTGACCCTCACCGATGCGGAGGCGCTGTTTTGCGAGCGGGCACAGGAAGCCTGTCCGCAGTGGCAGCCGACCTTCCCTGAGGAAAAAGCCATCACGATCATCTGCCGTCGCCTAGATGGCATTCCTCTGGCGATCGAGCTGGCGGCCACGCAGATTGCTGCGCTTTCTGCCACGGAGCTGGCACTGCGCCTGGAGGGGAGCTTCCTGCTGCTGCTGGGAGAAGATCTCTCCGCTCCCCCACGTCACCGCACACTGGAGGCGGCAATTCAGTGGGGGGTGGACTTGCTCTCCGAGAGCGAGCGGTGTCTCTTTGCCCGGCTGTCGGTCTTCTCGGGGGGCTGGAGCCTAGAGGCAGCGGAGGCAGTCTGTGGAGATCCCGCTTTGGAGACGAAGCAGATCGCGCCACTGCTGACCCGGCTTGTGGGGCGCTCGCTCGTGGTACTGAGTGAGAAGCGCTATCGTTTTCTGGAGCCGCTGCGTGCCTTCGCCTCCGCTCTTCCCGAGGCGAGTAGGCCGGAGCTGCTGGTACGTCACGCCACGTATTTCTGTGCTTTTTCAGCCCAACACCTGAGTGCGCTTCGCACACACGGCGAGAGTGCTGCACTGCAAGCACTGGCCCGCGAGCAGGCGAACCTGGAGGCGGCACTCTCTCGCTCTGTGACTGTGGAGACGACCCGCTGCCTGGGGCTGGCACTCGGGCGGTTTCTGCGCCGTCGCGGCTACGCCCAGGCGGCGGTGAGCCCGCTGGAGAGAGCGCTTGCCTGTGCCCCCACGCACCACGGGCTTCTCTGCGAGAGTGCCGGGCTTCACCTGGACCTGCAAGTGCCGCAGCGGGCCCGCGCCTGTGCTGAGAAAGCCCTCGCCTTAGCGGCAGGCCCTGCGGACGAGGCGGAGGCACGGAATCTTCTGGGCCAGGCTGCCGAGCAGGAGCAAGACTATACACAAGCCCGGACGCATTTTGAGAGGGCGCTGGCGCTCTATACTGCCGTCGGGGAGTGGCCGGCGGCGGCGCGGATGCGCAACAATCTGGGGTATCTTGCCTTTCTGGATGCGACCCTGGATCGAACAGCAGCGGAGACGGCGCTACGGGAGGCGATTGCGATCCTCAAAGAGACCGGCGATCAGCACGCCGTCAGCTCCGCGCTCAATAACCTAGGAAACCTCGCCTTCTTGCGCTCCGACTGGGTGGCAGCAGGCCAGGCGTATGCGGCGTCGCAGGAGCTGGAAGAGGCACTGGAAAACCCCTCGGGGGTGGCGCGGGCACTGAGCAACTTAGGGGAAGTCGCGCAGCAGCAGGGCGAGCCAGAGAAAGCCCGAGCACTCTACACCGAGGCCGAGCGCCGCTTCCGGGATCTCGGAAGCCCTCTTGCAGAGTACACAGCACAGCTTAGGGAGAAGCTCGGATGAGCCCACAGCAGCTCCCTACTCCTGCCGAGCTGGACTTGTTACGACGAGAGGCGGGTGAGGCACGACGTGTCTTGAACTATGACCAGGCGATCCTCCTCAACCGGCAACGCATCGAAGGCTGGCGTCAGCGAGAAAATCCGACAGAGATCGTCGCCGCCCTGATCGAGCTCTCCCGGGACTGCCAGAGCAACCGCCAGCCGCTCATCGCCTTCGCTTGTCTGTACGAGGCCCACACGCTCTTGCCAGGCGAGGCATCGGTCTCGATTGCGCTGGGCGATCTCTACACGGAGCTGCACCTACAGGATCAGGCCATTGCGCTCTACGAAGCCGCGGGAGAGCTTGGGACAAACCGGCTGATGCGCGCCTATCTGGGAAAGGGAGACAAAACACGAGCGCATGTTTTTCTGGAGCGTGATCGTCGCCGACTTCAGCGGGAGAAAAATCTACGGGGGGAGGCAAATCTCCTGGTGAGCTGGGGCGATCCGTCTGCCTACACGGAAGCCGTGGAGCTGCTGGCGAAAGCTATCCCCACCGCCTCGTTTCATGAGCAGGCGCAGATGCTAGGGCTGCGTGCTAGTGTGCTGGGGCTGCTAAAGCGCCCTCGCGAAGCCCGGCTGTGCTTTGCGGAGCAGCTTGAGCTCTGCACCCAGCGCGAGCTCTGGCCGGAGCGGCTTGCGGCGCTGGGCGCACTTGCCTCTTTTGAGTATTTCTATGGCGACAAAACCAGAGCTAGGGAGCTGCTACGGGAGCACCAAGCGCTTGCGCAGCAGCAAAAGAGCCCTCAGGAGGAGCGGGGGGCACTCCAAAAATCTCTGGACTTTGCCGGTTATGAGAGCAACTGGGCTCAAGTCGCGACACTCTGTACGGAGCTGATTGTGCTTTGCGTCAATTACGGCTGGCGCAGCGACCTGCCGTACTTCCAGGAACGCCATGCCCAGGCGCTCCAAAAGCTAGCAAAGCGCTCCGAGGCCGCCGCTGCCTGCCGCGCCGCGATTGCCATTTTGGAGCAGCATCGCCGCACCTACGCCGGGCTAGATGCCGCCGACCAGGCGTTTCGCCAGGAAAGCCGCGCCCCCTACGAGCGCCTGCTGGGGCTACTTCCCGCACAAAGCTCCGAGGTATTTGAACTGGTGCAGAAGCTCAAGGCCCGTGCGCTGCGGGAGCAGCTCGTGGCGGGGCGAGCTCGTCAAGAAGCGCCTCCCGGCCTGGAGGAGACCGCGCTACGGACGCGCTGTGCGCAGCTCAATGCCGCTCTGGTGCGTGAGGGGATCGCCAATGATATTGGTGGCAAGAAGCGCTTTACGGCACTCCAGAGCGAGCTACGTGATGCGGAGAGCGCCCTGGCACGCTTCTACGACTTGCTCCACGCCCTTGTACCACAGACCGCGCTTCGTCACGCCGCCGCAGAACCGACACGGGCGCAGGTTCAAGCACAGCTCGGCCCAAAAGAGCTGCTTTTAGACTTTGTCTGGACAACACACGGCCAGGAAAAAGTGCAGGTTCTGGCCGTTCGCCGCGAGCGTACCGTTTTGATCGCGTTGGAGATACCGCTGGCTGAGCTTCAGAGTCGGATCGCCCGGCTGCGCCATGCCTGTAGCCACCCGGAGCGTCCGTGGCAGGAAGCCGCGAAAGCCGTTGCGGAGGCGCTGATAACGCCGCTGGAGCCGCAGTTGCGTGGCATTGAGCAGGTGATTCTCTGTCCGGATGGCGTGCTCTGGGAGGTTCCCTTCGCCGTCGTTTTGGAGGGAATTCCCCTGAGCTACGCCTTCTCGGGGGCGCTCTGGCACGCGCAGCGCACCCTCCCGCCACCCCCGCCACGTCCCACTGCACTGCTCGCAGTGGCCGCGCCTAATCTCTCCGGCTGGAGCCGCCCGATTATCGCCCCAGAGCGTCCCATAGTTGCTCCCGAGCGTCCGATAATTGCGCCCGAAAGGCCCATTATCGCGCCAGAGCGGAGTGCTTTTTTACCCGCAGGCGCTGCCACGGCGGCGCTGCCGGGCACGACTCGGGAAGTGCAGGCGCTGGCAAGGCTCTTTCCAGGCACGCACGTGCTGGTGGGCAAGCAGGCCCAGGAAAGCCAGGTGAAGGCTGCCGCCGTGCGCTGCCGCTGGCTGCATCTGGCGGCCCATGCCTTTATCAACGATGCCGCGCCGCTCCTGTCCTGCCTGGTACTCTCTGACCCGAGCGAGCCCCTGCGCGACGATGGCTTTCTCACTGCCCGGGAGCTGCTGGGGCTGGATCTCTCTGGGGTGGAGCTCGCGACCCTCTCCGCGTGCAACACGGCGCGGGGCCAGATTCTCACGGGCGAGGGCGTGCGCGGGCTAAGCTGGGCGCTCACGGCGGCGGGCGCACGCAACCTCGTGCTGAGCCAGTGGTCCGTGGCCGATGATTCCACGGTCGTTTGGATGGAGACTTTCTACACCGCGCTCAAGCGTGGCCAGAGCAAGCCCGTCGCCCTGTGTCATGCCGCTCAGACAGCCCGCAAAACCCCAAACCGTGAGCATCCGTACTACTGGGCCGCTTTTATTTTAGTGGGCCGCGGCTTGTAAGACTTGGTTAAGGACGGTGCTCTAAAGTGAACTCTGTCGGGGGGATGATCCTCCGCATGAAGGAACCTAAAACTATGAGTCAGCCGTACTTGCGCCCCAGTGCGCCCGATAAACTCTCCTCCCTCGCCGTCCTGGGTGAGGGCTTCGCCCCGCTCGCGCTCGCCGCCGAGACTGGAGGCGCACTCACGATAATGCTCTGGACATCGCCTGCCGGAAGCCAGCTCCCCAAGCACCTGCACCAGGATGCCGACGAGGCGTTCTTTGTTCTGGAGGGCCAGCTCGCGATCACCGCTGGCGAGGACTTTGCCGTTGTCGCGCAGCCCGGCGATTTTATCTTTTTGCCCAAGGGGATCGCCCACACCCACCGCGCTACTGGCGGTCAGCCCGCCCGTGCTTTCCAAGTTCTCACCCCAGGCGGCGTCGAGAATGGCCTCGCGGAGGTTGCTGCCCTTACTCCTGAGGAAGTCACCCCCCAGCGGATTGGCGAGATCGCAGCCCGCGCCAATATGATCCTCCTGCCCGACTGATTCTTTACTTGAGCTGCCAGGCGCTCTGTGGCAATCGGAGCGCCCCGACTCCCGTGAGCCAGAGCGCCCCGTCGTGAAAGAGGACGCTGCTGCCTGCCTGCCGTGCACTCTCGCCGAGTTCCAGCCTCTGCCAGCCGGTTTCCGTGCTCCACCGTGAGACTTCCCCGCGTAGCCGCGGTGCCTCGGCGCCCTCGAAGCGCCACTGCGACGGCCCGGCTTGCTTCCAGAGCGCCGTCTCACCCTCGGCACTCACGCTATCGGCCAGCCCCTCGGCGAGCCAGGTGTTTTTATTGGCATCGTAACGAAACAAGTGCTGGTCGAGCCGCAGCCAGGTTGTCCCTGCCGCCTTGATAAAGCTGCTGCTCAAGGGATAGATAAACTGCTGGACAGCCTTGATCTCAATGGCGGGCTCCTGGCTTTTGGGGTCGCGCAGCAGCCGCACGTTGCGCTCCGTCTGGCGCTTCCTCAAGTCCGCCTGCTGGCGTGTTCCCGCCGCCCGCTGCGCCGCAACACTGACATCACGAAACAGAGATTCCGGGTAGCGCGTGACGACCCCGGTTTTCGAGTCCCAGCGCACCACCACGGGCGCACCGCGCCGCTCGCCCGGCACTCGCTCCTCAGTGAGAAAGAATAGGGCATTGTCACTGAAGCCTGCCGCGCGGGGAATCAGTGCGCCCAGCCCTTTCATTTCAAGCGGAGTGAGATTTTTGGTTTGCGTGTCGTAAAAGTAATAAGTGTCGTACTTAACGACGAAAGACTTAAACCCATTGCCTTCTCTCTGATAACGACGACTGGCCTCTGCCGGTCCCAAAACCAGCACCTGGTTCCCATTGGTTCCCAGTACGCGGAGATCTGCCCAGGCAAATCGGTCTTCGTCATTGGTCGGCTTTGCGCGGGGATCGGGGTGAGAGAAGACAGGGAAAAGCTGCGGAGAGGGTAAATCTCTGGGATTAGATGCTGTTACGGGTAGAAAGTCGTCCACCTTGGTCGTGTATCGTCGCACAAAGGAAAACTGTTGCCAGGCAAAGATATCGCTAGAATTAAGACTCAGGCGTGCAAAATTTGCCTTCAAACCATTCTCTGCCGGTTTTGGCCCGGCCCACTTTCCAGTCGCCAAGTCCAGCCACGCAATCCCCGCCGACTGCGGGTAGTTGGGGTCGTTGTAACTCGTCACCCAGAGTGTGTTACCGTCCACTAGAAAATCTGTCCAGAACGGAACTCTTTGGCGCGATGCCTGCTGGATCAGTGCTGCCTGCTGATTGGTGATCTTCTCGGAGCCAATCATCACGGGCTCTTTCAAGTTAGGAGCAACCCGATGGCGAATCAGCGTGTAGGCGACGCTGTAGCCGCCTTCAGGCGTGGACGAGGTGAGCTCACTTGCCAGGGACTCGATGAGAAAGGCTCCAGGGCGTGTGTCGGGAACCAGCCGCCCTGGCCGCCCTCCATTGATGATGGTGGGCCGTTTTCCGGGGCCATCTGACACAACACGGGGCTGTCCCATCAAATCCTGGCCGATAGGGTGGCGCGTGCTACGGCCAGTCTGGCGGTCGTAGAGAAGGATATGAGGCGGCAGGCCATCGCCCATGGGAATCATCTGATTGACAACCTGAGTAGGTTCGCCATTTGCCCCCTGAATCACTCGGGACTGGTTTATGTAGGTGAGCTTTGTTTGGATGAAGAAAGCCAGGGTGCTGTCCGAGCTACCGACTAGCTGTAGGCTGGAGGAGTGCCCGGCGTAGTTGCTGGGGCGTGGGGGCGTGGCTTCGACAGTAATCTCACGTGACCATTTCTTCGCGTTGCGATCCCACACCAGCGCCGCGCCTTTGTCGGTGAACACAAACGCCCAGCCGTCGGAGAGGCTCAGGCGATAGTCCAGAAAGTAGTGGTAGCCCATGCGTGCCGTGCGAGGTGCGAGAATTGGAGGCGCGACGGACTCGACTTTGCCGCTTGCTAAATCCAGCGTCGCAATGCGCAAGTCTGGCTCCGGCTGCTCGTTTGCCCAGTCGCCCCACGAGCCGCACAGAATCCAGAGCGTGTCGGGCTTTTGTGGATCGAAGACCACATCGTGGATATTGTGCGTCGGGAGGCCGTCGTTCTGGGTGTAGACGCGCCACTTCTGCGTTTCGCGCTCAAAAACTCGGACGCCGCCCGACGTGGCAAAGGCGACAAAGCGCTTCCCTGCGGCGATACGCCTGACGTTTTCTGCGTTGGTGAAGTAGCGTGGCGCGGTGCTCGGATTGTTCTGTGGGGCAGCCTGCGCGAAAAAAACGAGAGCGGGAATGACAGGAACCATAGCACACAGTTCCTCACCCCACTCTAAATTTCCTGCCTGATCTGAACCCGCCTTGGACCCACGCTTTGAACCCACCCGCCTCGTTCCTCGGCACCCTCCCTCAGGGCAGGGAGGGTTGGGGGAGGGGAAAAAATAGTTTTTGATTTTTATTAGAATGGGCACTTCTCAACCGTTCTACAGGCATGAGAAGAGAAAACTATCTACAAGTTCGTAACTACGCCCGACAGATGCGTCGGGAAATGACCTGGGCGGAGCGTCGTGTCTGGGAAGTGATTCGGCAGCGGCGCTGTGGCGGGTATCGTTTCTTACGACAGCGGGTCGTGGGACGATTTATTCTTGATTTCTACTGTGCCCAGAAGCGCTTCGCCCTAGAGATTGACGGTGAGATTCATCTCCGCCCCGACATCGCTCAATATGACCAAAACCGAGAATCACATCTTCGATCAGAGGACAATCTGAGCTTCTTGCGCCTGACAAACGCCGAGGTCATGCGTCTCTCTGACCAGGAGCTTAGCCAGCGTATTCTCGAAGCCCTCCAAACCCTCCCCCAACCCTCCCTGCCCTGAGGGAGGGTGCCGAGGAACGAGGCGGGTGGGTCCAAAGCGTGAGGGCTGGTGAGGCTAGAACCGCCAGCCAAACATCAGCGAGGAGCCGCGCAGGTCGCCGTTTTTGAGCTTGGTGTCTAAGAGCTGGAGCTTGGCGACAAACCCAACTTTGGTCGTGATCCCCATCCCAAGCCGCCAGGCCAGCTTGGTCTCGGAGCTGTTGCCGCGCGCGTGGTAGACGCCCCAGCCCCAGTTGAGAAACGGGGAGATAGGTGCGTGATTGTGCCGCTCCACAAAGGCACCGCCATTGATGCCCACTCCGATCACCTCGGCCTTGGTGGGGCCATTGCCCTTGAGGTAGTCCAGAAACACCCCCTGCGACGAAAGGGTGACCTGACGTAGCGCACCGTAACCCACGCCGCGCGGGTCGTAGGTGCCGCTGAGTAGAGTCACAGCGGGCTTGCCACCGTCTTCGCCTTCGTCGTCATTGTTGTCGTCCTCGTCACGATGGCGGTGTTTGTGCTTCTTCTCGGATTTGTCCTTTTCCTTTTCTTGCTCTTTTTCTTTTTTCTTGTCGCTCTGGATCGTGATGCGAATTGTCTCGTCGTCTACCCGGAACGCCGAGGCAGGGGCGGCGTGAGCCGTAAATAGGGTCAGCATGTCATAAATACTCCTTCGGAAGTTAAAGACGCGTTTTTTTGCGCGTTGGTGACAGGAAATCGCCCTTGCGGAAGGGAATGTTAGCGGCATGAGTAATCAAAAGGTGGCGGTAGTGACCGGTGGGGCCGGGGGGATTGGTATTGTGACGGGGCAGCTATTGCGCCGCGATGGCTGGAAAGTGGTGTTGGTGGATGTGAACGCCGAGGCACTGGCGGGTGCGGCGGAGCAAGTGGGCGAGGGCACGGAGACGGCGGTTCTGGACATTCGCGATGTCGCCCAGATCCGCGAGGTCTTTGCTGCACTGGCCGCAAAACTGGGGCGGCTGGACTGTTTAGTCAATAATGCCGGTGTCTTTCGCCTGGAGCCAATCTGGGATGTCACGGAAGAAACCTACGACTGGCTGATGGACATCAACCTCAAAGGCGCATTCTTCTGCCTGCAAGCGGTTGCCGTCGAGATGAAGAAGTTCGGCAATGGTGGTGTGATTGTCAATGTCGCCAGTGCTGCCGGGCGCTCCGGGCGGCCCACGCAGACCATCTATGGCTTGAGCAAAGCCGGGATGATTCATCTGACCAAGTCCGCAGCGATCTCGCTGGGCGAAGAGGGAATTCGGGTCTGCTGCGTCTGCCCTGCCGCCGTGGACACAGGCATGATGCAGAAGAACTTCGCCGAGCGCCGCCAGACCGGCGGCGACAAAGATGTTGAGGCATTTATGGCCAAGCTGCTGGTCAAGCGCCTCTCCCGCCCCGACGAGATCGCGGAGCTGATTGCCTATCTCGCCAGCGAGAAAGCGGCCTACATCACCGGGGGCTCGATTGATATCTCCGGTGGCCTGGACATGCACTAAATGAAACAAAACGTACTGGGCGCACTGGCGCTACTACTGCTGGCACTTGCCCCGGTTCGGGCACAAGAGGGCGTGGTCTTTGAGAAGGGGATCGAGTTCACCAACCCCGACAACCAGCACCTGCTACTCGATCTGGCGCGGCCTGAAAAAGGCGATGGCCCTTTCCCCGCCGTGCTCTGCATCCACGGAGGAGGCTTTCGGGCAGGAACCCGCGATGGCTACGATGGCCTCATCAAGCAGCTCGCCGCACGGGGCTATGTTGCGATCACGGTAGACTATCGGCTCGCGCCCAAGTATCCGTTTCCAGCGGCCATCCACGATGTGAAAGCTGCCGTGCGCTGGCTGCGGGCAAACGCGGCCAAGTACCACATTAACCCGGAGCGGATCGGGGTGACGGGTGGCTCTGCGGGGGGGCACCTAGCGCTCTATCTGGGAGTGACCGGGGGCGTTAAAGAGCTGGAGGGCGAGGGCGGAAACCCGGCGCAGTCCAGCAAGGTCAGCTGTGTGGTCAACTTCTACGGACCCAGTGATCTCACCAAGTCCTACGGCAAGAGCGTGGATGCCGCCGAGGTGCTCCCGCTCTTTCTGGGGGGCAATGTGGAGAAAGAGCGCCCAAAACATATTACCGCGAGCCCACTCTACTGGGTGACGCCGCTTGCCCCACCGACTCTTTGCGTCCATGGCACGAAAGACAACTATGTCGCCTACGAGCAGTCTATCTGGATGGTGGATCGCTTGCTGGCTGCTGGAGTAGATGCCGAACTGGTGACGCTACAAGGCGCAGGGCATGGCTTTGGCGGCGAGCAGGCAAAGCAAGCCGACAGCGCACTCTTTGCGTTTTTCGACAAGTATCTCAAGCGCTAGACGGCTGCCACAGGAGCCACGGTTTAGTTTTTAGATAAATATACCGACTTATAACCCAGCACCATTGTCACGAGGGATTCCGTCGCTACAACCTGGTAGTTTTATGGTATCCTCTCAGGCAACTTGCCCTGTAAAGGTTTATACTCAAATGCCACGAGAGGCGTTCAAAGAATCCGATTTTTCGGCGGATCCCGATGTGCTCGTCCCGCCCCCCACGGAGCTTCCCAGTCCTAATCTTTCTCAGTACGAGCGTCCCGCGCAGACGCCCGCTCCTCTGGTGACGGCCAAGACGGCTGACAAAAAGCTCATCCAGCGCTTGGATCCGATGGAGCGCTTGAAGGTCGCGGAGCTGGCCAAGTGGGCACTGCTGATTGGAATGGGCGGCCTGCTGATGTGGTTTAAGGCGCTACTCTGGTCCATGGCTAAGTCCACGACCTCACAAGGGCTCCGGGTTGCCTATAGCCTGGTTCCTATAGGAGCGATCCTCGCGGCGTTTATCGCCACGGCGATCCTACGCTCTCTGGTTGCCAAGAAAGCCGCTGCGGGTAAAGGAGCTACCTACAAGGCAGTGGATGCGCTGCGTGATTGGGCGGTGACCGGTATCGTCACAGGGGTTGTGGCAGTCTTCACGATTTTGATGGCGCGCGCTATTTTCCCCAGCATACCGACGGATGTCCGCAATGCTGCCTACTATGTCTCGCGCTTTATCGCGCTGGCGATTGCGGCCACGATCGGGCTGCTTGTCGCACGGCGGCTGGCGGTGCGCGGGGATGCGGTCATGGCGGGAGGAGGAATGGGAATTATCCAGATTCTCCCGCAGGCCGCTTTGGTTGCGCTCTTGACCTTGCCGCTCAATGACCTCACTGATAGGATCATTCAGAACTGGCCCTTTATGACCTGGGCGACGGGAATTCCTGCTCTGGTTGGCTTTGGCTGGGCTGGGCTGACACTCGCATGGGCGTGGAAAGCCGACCAGAAACTGCGCTTCTTGCAAGGGGGCAGGCAGGGCAGAGACTCGCGCTACGTGGCCACGGGCGGCGAGGCGCTGGAGATGAACTTCACGGTTATCGGAGGCCGCGAATCGGGCAAGACGGTGCTGCTGGCTGGTGCCTATAAAGAGTGGCAGGAGAACACGGCGGAGCGCTACGGGGTGATTGTCAAGCCGGTGGATATCACGCCGGTGAACTATGAGCAGCTCGATCAGGCCCAGCAGCGTTTCTACCAGGATCGTAATCTCGACTACCTCTCTGACCTTATCTATACCTATAACCAGTGGCCACCCAGTACGCAGGGAATGCGCGAGTTCAAGTTCGATGTCTTTGTTCGCCTGCGTAAAGGGGAGCAGCCCACCAAAGTCGCCCGAATCAACCTGCTGGACTATCCAGGAAGCCTTCTGGTGACGAGTGACCACTCCGCCGATGCCCACCGCAAGTACTGGAACCGGATCGCCGACTCCGATGGGATTCTCTTCGTGGGAGATATCTCCGCGCTGCGACGCGGTGTTCAGGAAGAGGGCCTGAGCGATGTTCATAACGCCTTTCGAGCCGCGATGGATATTCTCATTGATGGCAAGACCGACCGGAAGATGGGAATCAATTCGGAGGGGCGTATCGAGGGAAATGGCAAGAACCGCGTGATTCCTGTCGGAATGGTGATGACCAAGTGTGATGAGTGTGTGGACCTTGCTAGTGGTCTGCCTAACCATGTGCAGATGGATAACCTGATCTACGGGGAGCGCCGGGTGCGCGGCAAAGACGAAGTGAACTCGTCGCTGCTACGCTACGATGGCCCTTTTGGGATTTTGCAGGAGTGGGAAGAGAAGTGCCGCGCCACGGGGCCAGGCTTTGCGGATGTGGAGATCTTCAAGACGACTGCGATCACGGCCTCCCGGCCCGTCAATGGTACGGATGGGCAGCCGGATACCACCCGGAAATTTGAGATGATCTCCCCTCAGGACACGACACCTACCAACTGTGCCACCCCGCTGCTCTGGCTGACGGCGCGGGCCCTGCGGTGGAACGTGACCACGTTTACCGAGCTACGGCGCTGGCTTCTGGGGAGTACCGATACCACAGCACAGCGCCACCTGGATGCGATTCGGCATATTGAGAAGGTTGTCGAACTCTGGCAAACAGCGATTGAAGAGCGCCGTACAACAGGAAGGTAAGCTATGAGCGAGGGGCACATCGGCGTGCAGTGGGCGGTGTTTCGTAGCGGACGTGGCCCTTACGACGACTACAAAGTAACGGCCATGGTGGCAGATGGGAGCGCGGATACCAAAGAGCGCCTCTCCGAGTCCATTCGCTTTCTCTGCCACGGGTTCTACTCGGATATCGAGATGCCCTCAGAGACAAATAAAGTCTTTTTCTTTTGGCAGATTCGTAAGGATCTCTGGGCTCTCTCCCGCATCACCGATGACAAGGAGCTGGCAGGGCAGCGGCGCGGGGTCGAGTACCTGCACCTACTGCTCCCTGCGGAGCAGCTCCTCAACATGGGTGGGCCACTGACTCTGATGAGCGCGGATGCAGTCTGGGATGCGATTCGAACGAAGGGGCAGCTTCAAGACCTGACCTTGCTAAACCTCCAGCCCCCGCCTCCGCCCGCCAGTACCGCCAGGGCCGCTATCCCCGAGCCGCTTGCCCCTGAGCTCCCGTTTACCCCAGAGAACGAAGCGGCGCTGAAGCGCTGGCTCCAGCAGCTTCTGGGTGTAAACCAGTTCGCCACGTTTGCGACGTGGTGGCCTTCGACGCGGCCGACGCCGCGTGGCGTTTTCTCTGTTGTGCTCCGCGCACCCTCCCTGCTCTTGCCCGGGCGTGGGGAGATTAAACAACTGGCTGATCGGCTGGGTGCGGAGCTGATTGGAGCGCTGCCCTCGCCCCACCCCGATGATGTACTAACCCTGGAGCTGACACAGCTTCTGACGCAGGATGCCTCGGAGCTTGCCGACCAGATCGGGGAGACAATGCGCCTTGGTGAGACCATGGAGCCCGATGTCTGGCGGCAACGAACTAGTGAAGGCGCGGGTACCGCCGCACGGATTGCACGAAACCTGAAGGCGCTCGGGATCCGCTCCACGGTGGCCAATGAGACAGTCGAGAGCATGGCGCGGATAGGACGTGATTATGCCCGGCTAGAGTTTGGTCTAGAAAAACAGCCCGCCCCGTTCCGGCCCCATTTACTGCCGGAGCTGGAGGAGCTCGCTGCCGACGACCCGCTCACCACATCGGCGATGAACCGCCCTCTGGTTCTGGCACTCTGTGCGATTATGCTTTTTGTCGCTGGTTGGGGACTGGGTTATCTGACGGCGCCGCAGCAAGCCCGCCCGTCAGCGAACGGCGGCGTATCCTCCTCCAACTAGCTGCCACACCGAGAGCAAGAGAAGCAGGGCTGAAGGAATAAAAGCCGCTTTGCTATTTTTTAGTAGCGCCGCATACCCGCCCACGCAGACCAGCGCCACCGCCAGCAATGATGGGAGAAAATACCGCCCCTGCGCTTGAAAGACCTCAGAGAGGAACTTCGTAAAAAACGGCACCAGGCACAGCGGTACCAGTGTGGCAAACCCAAACGCGGGCTCGTTTACTTTTTCTTTACTTGCTTTATAGAGCCCAAACAGAGGCGTCAGGGCCAGAGCGAGCGTTAGTAACAGGAGCACGGGCGAGCCGATAAATCGAGCCAGCGGTACGGTGGGTAGCCGAGGGTCAAGAAAACACCAGAAGCTGACAAACGAGCGCAGCCCCGTGTTTCTCAGGTAATCCGCAGGCGTCCACCCGGAAATCTGACTGATCTCGCTTGGGGAGAAATTCGGCCCCGTTGCCTTGTAGATCGTCTGTGCCAGAAGGTCTCCGTAGAGCATCTGATTACGCACCAGCCATGGCGCGGCAATGAGCAATCCAATCAAGACGGGCAGCAGAAGCACCGTGAAAGGCAGACGTCGCCACAGGCACACCAAAAGTAAGACAGGATAGAGCTGGAGTACCGTGAGCTTGGTGAGCAGCCCCAGTCCAAAAAACAGCCCTAGGAGTGTGCCCTCTCTCCAGGCATAGGCCCGATGCGGTGGGGGAATGTGTGGCGCAAAGAACCGTGCAAGCCGCCAGACAATCAGTGCGCAGAAAAAGTGCGTTGGGGCATCGTTGCTAATCGCACCGCCGAGCTGTGCCTGCGTGGGCAAAAACGCTACAAAGGCCGCCAGCGCGGGAGCCAGCTCCGGGCGCTGGGGAAACAGCTCTTTCCCTGCCTTCCACGCCACCCAGAGGGTCGCCAGCTGAAATGGCAGCGCCACGAGCCGAAGTGCTAGTAAGCTCCCCCCGCCCGTCGCCGCAAAGACCAGCGCGGCAAGCAGGTAGTAGAGCGGCGGCTGATGGGTTTCGTCGCGGCTGGGTGCTCCCTCAGGAAGCTCCGTCATGCCTTCACGTGTCCGCATCGTCTCCGTCACATGGGCAGGCAAGTGCTTCCGGCCCTGGCTCGGGACAAACATCACCAGCCCTTTTTGCTCCACTAAAAGCCGTACATAGTCCCGGTGCGACGACTCATCGGGATTATGATCGAAGGGCACATTGACGGCAAAGCTCACGGAGAGCACGAATGCGGCGATAAGAACTGCGACCAGCCCCCCACCCCCCGCCCGGCGGGGGAGATTGGAGGAAGCCGATTCCTTATTTTCCCCCCGCTCGGCGGGGGTTAGGGGGATACTCATACGCCTGCCTTCTCGCAGAGGGTTTTGATCTGTGCGAGAAGCGCCCGCTCCTGGTTTGGAACGGAGAGTGCGTTTTCGAGTGAGCCGTAGTGCGCTTCCAGGCACTCCATCAAGAGCGTTTTGATCGCCGCCTCATTGGGGCCATGCGGGAGCTTGCTGGCGGTGTAGGCGCTCTCCAGCTCTTTTTCCTTGGTGACGAAGAACTCCTTGACTTGCTCCAGAGTCCACTCGCCGCGCCGGATCGCCTTCATACGCTCTCTATCGCGCTGTAAGTCAAGATCACCTAATGTTAGTATCTGCTCGATTTCATCAAGTAAACGCACTACATGATAAGCAAATTTCACGTCGAAACCGAACACATCCACGTTCTGGGCACGCTTGCTACCCTCTTGCGGTGTCTTGATCTCCATCTTATGAACTTGAGAGTAGGCGTAGCCTTTGAACTTATGCCACGCGCCTCTATGAAGAAAAATCTGACGCTTCTCGCGGACACGCTCCCCAAGGGAGTTGCAGTGCAGGACACACTCTCTGGGCGTAAACAGGGAGTCCACGATATTGGGGTTGTTCTCCATAGCGAGCTGGAAGAACTTCACCAGAGAGAATATGGTTAGATCGTACTCACGGCCACGGCCAGCCAGCGCGTCTTTATCCTCGACATGGTGCTGCTGGTACTGCTCGAAGCGCTGGAGCTGCCGACCGAAGCCGGGAATCTCGCCCCGCAGGTGCGGAAAGACATCGTCTTTGGGGGGGACGCAGAAACCGTAGACATCCATGTCCGACGAATCCGAGGAAACGCCGTAGGCCATCGAGCCCATGATGGTCTCGTAGGCGATGCAGGCGGGGAGCCACTTGGGCGGGCTGATGAGCTTGCGCTGCACGAGGCGCTCGACGGTGCTTGCCATAGTTTCTAAAATTTAGAACGACTGTCCTAGCGAGATGTAGGTGCGGGAGCGGTTGCCAAAAGCCAGATCAAAGCGAATCGGGCCGAGCGGGCTCTGAAAACGCAGCCCGACTCCACCGCCCACTTTCAGGCCACTTGCGGAGACATTCTGGCCGGGAAGCCAGGCATTGCCCGCATCCACAAAGAGGACACCCGCTGTGTCCGCTCCTAGTGGGACGCGCACTTCGGCGGAGCCCAGTGCCATCCTGTCACCGCGCACCGAGAAGAATTCGTAGCCGCGTAGCAGCTCAAAACCACCCAGAAAGAACTGCTCGGAGAGGGGCACATCGCCCGTTGATGTCCCCCCGAGCAGGCGCATGGCGAAGACGGAGCCAGGTTTTTTGGGAATCGTTAGGGGACTGTAGCGACGCAGGTCCAGGCTTGCTTGGCTAAAGTTACGGTTCCCCCCAAAAGCGGCGCCCGCCGCCTCGAAGCGCAGGCGGTTGAGGGAGCCACTGCGCGGGTTGTCGGCACGGTCACGAGTATCGGTGCTGAGTGCGAAGCCCAGTGCGCCGACTGTGGCTTTGGCACGTGTGAGTGCGTCTGTAGGTGGATTGAGTCGGTCAGGGATAGAGTCGTAGCCCACTTCGTCACGCCGACCCGTTAGCGCCAGGTTCCAAATCCCGCCCAGAGGTTTACCGATCTGAACATTGCCCCCCTTGCGGCGCTCGTAGCTACGCAGGGTCTCGACGGGAGTTCCAAACGTGGGCAGAAAAATCGTGTTCTGGTCGTAGACACTCACTCCGTAGGCCAGGCTGCGTGGGCCAATGGCGGGGCGCAAGAGTGTCACATCAAAGGCAGTGCGGGGGGGCTCCTGGACAAAAAAGCCGTTGTCGTCCAGCAAGACGCGCCCGAAGCGCTGCCACTGCACTGCGAACTGCTGCGCGGTTCCAAAAAGGTTCGTTTCGCTGAGATTGACAAAGCCCACCAGCCCCGTGCCGTCGCCGTAGCCAACGGTTGCCGCGACGTTGCCAGTCTGTGCCTCTTTGACGCGTACGACAAGATCAATCAGCCCTAGGGTATCTGTGGCGTCGCTTTCCTCGGGGGGGCGACCGCTGACAATAACCTCGGTGAAGATTCCCAGGCGGCTTAGCCGGAGCCGATCCCGCTGCACCGCATCCTCGCGGTAGACCATCCCCGCACGAAGCGAGAGTGCCTCATGCAGGATACGGGTTTGGGTACGCTGATTGCCCTCGACGATCACCCGACGAATGCGTCCCTCCGCAAGCGTGAGTGTCAGGGTGCCGTCGGCAGCGAGCTGGTAGCTAATCACTTGAGCCAGAGGGTAACCACGCTGCTGGTAGAGCGCCTTGACCGCATCGAATGCAAGGCGGAGTGTGGCAGGCTCAGCAGGCTTTCCCTGTAGCACGGTTCTTGCACTCTGGGCAATGAGGTTCGCGGGCACGACTGAGGCACCGCTAACCTCGACTCGCTGGATGAGCGAGGTCTCTTGCGCCTGCGCGGAGGCTGCTCCCAGGGCAGTACAAAATAAAATAAGGGGGGAACGGTGCATACGAGATGCCTTGACGAAAGGAGCACCCTTCGTTAGAATATAAAACGAGGGGGGAACGACAATGGGGATCGGAGTCCTGATCTACTTGACCGCGGCGCTAGCATTTTACATCTATCTTCTGGCCACTGCTCGCCCGGAGGCTAAAAACTAAGATACCCCCGACGGCAGCTTGCCGTCGGGGGTAGTGCTTACTAGGCTCCCGCCATCTCATGGAGGATGTAGAGTAGCAACGCGGTGCTCATCCACGTGATCACAATATTGCGGGTATACAGGGAGAGCATCTCGTCGTAGCCCGCCTTGCCTCGGAAGTTGCTACTGGGGGTATTGGCCACGCCTCCGCCCAGTCCTTCGTTCTTCGGGTTCTGTAAAGTCACCACCAGGATCAAGCTCAAGGAGAGCAGGAGCAGGGCACCGGTTAATATACCGATGACGATGTTCATGATTCGCTGCCCGTCTTATCTCCGGTGCTGATCTTATCCCCTTCGGGCTTCTTCTCGTCTTCGGTTTTCTTCTCGTCTTCTTCGTCTTTGGCATCGCCATTGACGGAGTTCTTAAACTCGCGGATGCCCTCACCCAAGCCGCGTGCGAGCTGGGGGATCTTGCTTCCGCCAAACAGAACCAGAATGATTGCACCGACGATGAGCCAGTCGGTGTAGCTAGTGAAATAGGCAAATGTCGTGGTCAACATAGCGTTTTAATTCTTCTCCTTAAGCGCTTTTGCCTCAGCGTCTGCGCCGGTAACTTTTTCTGCGTCGGTAACGTGGTCTGTGGTCTCCGCCTCTAATACCATCGCCACCTCGGTGTGCGTCACCGCCGCTTCCGTGGAAGGTGCTGCCGCCGCTTCCTCAAGGGTGGCAGAAGGCTCGGGTAGAGGGGAGCTATCAGGCTCTGTCGCTACAGCAGCCTCCATTGTCACCGCCGGGGCGGCTTCAATCTCTATAGCATGGTGCTCCGACGCGATGGGTAGGCCGTATTGATCCAGAGACCCGTGACCCTCCAGGGAATCATGGCCGTACGTTGTGCTGACGGGTGGGGTGTACTCGTAGGTTGGCGGCTCGTAGCGATCATAGCTTGGATGATCGTCTAAGTCGAACGCCGACTGTACCTCGTTGGACATTTTCTTGAGGTCGCGCAACGCTCCCCCGATTTGTCGTCCCAACTCAGGCACTTTTTGTGGTCCAAAGATAAGCAAAGCTATCACCAAGATGATGACGATCTGTTGCATTCCCAAATAAGCAATCGTATACATGATCCGCCTCTACGAACTCCCATTATATCGCAGCAAAAAAGCGCCTCTAAAAAACCAACTAAGTTTTGGGCCAGCGGATCGAGGCAATGGTCTCTTCACCGTCGCGGATCAGTGTGAACTGCCCCTGAAGATCACCGCGCACCAGGCCTTGAATAATCTGGAGACCCAGATCGTGGTGCTTGTCGGGGTTGAAGTCCGGGCGGGGAGAGTCGCCGGTGTTGCGCACTTCGAGCAGCCAGTCGTTAGGTTTTTCCATAAGCCGCACGAGAATCGTGCCCTCATCGGCTTGCTTGAAGCCGTGTTCCACCGCGTTTTGTACCATCTCGTTGAGAATAAGTGCGACGGAGTTTGCCTGGTGGCTGGAGAGGCGCAGCTCGGGGCCCTCCACACGAAACTCGATCCGTTTGTTTGGTAGGGTGAGGCTCTGCTTGGTGGCCTGGACGATCTGTTCGGCGACTTTACGGATCGAGATCGTGTCTAGGTCCTCGCGGGAGAGTAGCTCATGCACGGCGGCGACGGCCATCACGCGGCCAATGGACTCCTCCAGAACTTCTGTGGCGGGCCGATCTCCCGCGTAGTGTTTTTGCAGGCGCAGGAGGCTGGCGATCTGCTGAAGATTATTTTTTACCCGGTGGTGCATCTCCTGTAAGAGGGCACCCTTCACCATCAGCTTGGCGTTCTCAATCGCCACCGCGACTTGGTTGCCCAGAGTAGAGAGAACGGCCAGCTCGCTCTCCGTGAACTCATGAGGGCGGTCGGTGTAGCAGTTGAGGACTCCAATGACCCGGTCGCGCACTTTTAGAGGGACGCAAGCGAGGCTGGTGAGGTTCTGCTCGCGGGCGATATCACCGAACTTGTAATCAGGAGACTTCTTGACATCCAGCACGGTGACCACTTTGCCCGTCTCCGCCGCTTTTCCCGCCAGCCCTTCTCCAATGTGCAGGGGCGGACGGCGGGCGTAGTCCTTGGACGCGGCATGGACGGCCTTGACCACGAGCTGCTGCTTTTCCTCATCCACAAGGCGTAGGGCGACAATCTTAAAGTTCAGGGTCTGAGCCGTGGCGGCGACGGCGAGCTGGAGAATTTCTTCCAGATAAAGATTGGACGTGATGGTGCGTGAGACTTCGGCCACGGTTGAGAGGTGCGCGGCGCTCTTTTCGGCATTGCGGACTTTTCGTGAGGCGTGAATGGAGCCCGCGACCTGTGAGGCGATGGCTGAGAGGAGCTGGACCTGGGTCTTGGTGTAGGTGTGGGGGGCTTTCGTGCGAACGTTAACCACCCCGATGCACTCGCCACGCCAAATCAGGGGAACGGAGAGAATGCTCTGGTAGAGATCCTCGTTGAGATCGGGGAGGAACTTGAAGCGCTCATCGCTCCAGGCTTCGGAGGCAAGGGCCACGTGCTTTTTCTCGCGGGCAACCCAGCCGGTGATTCCCTCTCCTACCTTGAGGCGCAGCTTCCCGATCAGAGGTTTGATGGGTTCGTCGGTGGTGGCGCGTAGGACAAGAGTATCGCCAGCCTCATTGAAGAGATAGACAAGCGCCGACTCGGTGTCGGTGACCTCCAGGGCGATCTCCGCGATCAGAGGGAGGATGTCGTCGGTCGTGACCACCTGTCCGGTGGCCTCGGAGATTCGGCGGAGGGCTGCTGCCTCCGAGGCGCGCGCATCGAGCGCCTCTTCGAGCTGACGAATCCGCTGGCGGGCATCTGCCAGCTCGTGCTCTCGTCGCTCTAGGAGCCGTGTCAGCTCCTCCGCCGTTTGTTTAATCACACTCAGACCGAGTTCGCGATAATGATCGCCTCAGCGATCTCACGCATGGACTTACGGGTGTTCATGCTCTGAACCTGGATACGGCGGAAGGCATCTTGCTCCTTCAGCCCGTAGAGATCCATCAGGATTCCCTTGGCGCGGTCAACCGCTTTCCGGGTTTCCAGCTTGTTCTCCAGATCCGCCACTTCCTTCTCGATCTCCAGGAGCTCCTCGAAACGGGAGATGGCGATCTCGATGGCGGGCATGAGGTCCGCCTCCTTGAAGGGCTTGATTAGATACGCAAAGACCCCCGCATCCTTGGCACGCTCTACCAGCTCGCGATCCGAGTAGGCAGTGAGTAACAGGACCGGAGCCACTCCCTCGGTCGAGATGATCTTTGCAGCATCAATCCCGTCCATTTGGGGCATTTTCACATCGAGAATCACGACATCCGGTTTGAGCTCGCGGGTGACTTCGATCGCTTGACGACCGTCTCCAGCTTCCCCCGCCACGATATGGCCCATGTTCTCCAGCGTTCGCCGGAGGTCCATTCGGATGATCGGTTCATCGTCTGCGATCACAATTCGCAGTGGTTCCACTTATTCAAAACTCCTTAATTGTGTCATCGGTAGAGAGTCAAAACTTCCTCCGTAGACACGCGACAACTTTCGATTGTATACTGAATTCCTCATCCTTGCCAACTGAAGAACCGATGAACAGGTACCAATGACAGCCTTACCCTCCTCTATGGACACCCTACCGCGTCGTACTCAAGCGCTCGGCGCACTGGGGGGCGGTGCGCTAGCGGCTTTTTGCCTGACCCTAGTCAACCGCTACACGGGCGCCTACGCCAACCTCCCCACCGTTGGGTCCGTTCCTAGTCATTTTCTTTCTCTTGTCTATCTGGCGGCGCTACTGGCAGCATTACTGCTCCTGGCGCGGGGCGCGGCGCAGCTAAAACAGAGCACGCCGTTTCTGTTGCTGGTGGGCCTGGCCTGCGCCCTGCCTATGGGTGGCGTCCTGCTGGCCAACTACTGGCACTTTCCGTCGTCGCTCGCACTGAGCCTGACGGCTAACAATCTGTTTTTGCCGATTGGTGCCGTGCTGGTGGGCTCCGCCATAGGCCGCATTATCAAGCACCCCAACACGCTTCTCGCGGCCTCTGGCTTTGCTATCTTCTTTGATTTAGTGGTCGTGGGCATGGGGACTGTCGCTCAGGTCCTCAAGTCCAACTCCAATATTATCTCGGCGGTCTCCGTGGGAGCGGGTGGGAATGTGCCTGTGCCTCCCTGGGCGAAATCCGTCCCTCTTGTCTCCGCAGTGACGATTGGCCCCGCCGATGTGCTCTTTCTGGCGATGTTTCTGGCGGCGGTGGCCCAGCTTCCTCGGCTCAAGCCCGAGTGGGCGCTTTCTCTGGGCCGCACGGTGCGCTGGATGTACGCTCTGCTCCTAGCCGCGCTGGTGCTGGTGGAGACGACCAGCCTGCCGGTGCCCGCGCTGGTGCCGATGGGCCTTGCCGTGCTGATCGCCAATGTCCGCCACGGAGCGTTCACCAAACAGGAGAAGCGCGATCTCTGGATCGGGGCGGTATTTGCGATTCTCTGCTCCTTTGGGATTGTTGCTTACGGGAAGTTTTTTGCTGCAAAGACCGCTCAAGCTGCTCCCCAGGGCCGTGTCCCCAAGTGGGGTTGGCAGACAGGAATCGTCCGCGAGACCGGTGAGCGCTTCGTGGCAACGGTGCTCCCGGAGATGCCGATTGCGCAGGCGGGGATCAAGCCCGGTGATGTGATCGAGAGCCTCAATGGCATCAAGACCGCAACGCTTCAGCGAGACGAAGACCTGCTCAAGGTGCTGGATGCCTCGGAGAAGACGGGGCTGACTATCCGATTGCGACGTCTCGGGGAGAAGAAGCCGCTGGACGTTCGAGTGACACTTCCATGACCAGTCTCACGCTTGGGCTGGTCTTTGTGGCATCGTTTGTAGCAGGCGGGGTGAACTCCGTGGCGGGCGGTGGGACACTGCTTACTTTCCCGGTGCTTCTTTCCGGGGGCCTAGACTCTATTGTCGCCAATGCCACCAACTCCGCCGGGCTGGCTCCAGGCGCGCTGACCTCATTTTTGGGCTACCGAAAAGAGCTGGCGAACTTGCGCCACCTGATGCTCCCACTGGCGCTGCTCGCGCTGGTCGGGGCAACTGCCGGGGCACTCTTGCTTCTGGCAACCCCCACGCGCCTCTTTGACCGCTTGATCCCGTTTCTGATTCTCTTGGCGACTTTACTTTTTGCCTTTCAAGACAAGCTCAAAAAGCTCGGGAAAGCCCCCACAGAGGGCACGCTGGAGCGCATCACACCGGGAATTGCCGCCTACTTACTTTGTGTGGCGGTCTATGGTGGCTACTTCGGGGCGGGGATCGGAATTCTAACGCTGGCGGCGCTGGGAATGCTGGGGATGAAGGAGATCCACCAGATGAACGGCCTCAAGACGGTCTTCACGGGAGGGCTGAATGTGGTTGCCTCCGTGGTGCTTCTGCTCAATGGAAAAGTGGACTTAAAAATCGCCGCCCTGATGACGGTCGGGGCGATGCTGGGCGGCTGGCTGGGGGTTGGGGGGGCACGTAAGCTCGGCGCGAGCAATGTCCGCAAGCTCGTGATCCTGATCGGAATCGCGCTCTCGGTGCAGACACTGCTCCGCTACTGGGTGCTATAGGCGCACGACTTCGCCCGTTGCTGCCGATTTCAGCGCCGCCTCAATCACCTGCATTCCGGCACGGGAGTCCGCAAGGGGAACGGCGATGGGCGCGTTGCCCGCCAGATGCTCGGCGACATTCTCGTAGAAGCTGCGCCAGCGGCCGGGAAGTGTGGTGATCTTGCGCTCGTTCTTGCCATCGTGGAGGAGACCGTAGTTCTCGGGCGGCTCCACGGCGCTGTCTATATCTCCGGCGATCATGGCTTTCTCCTGAGGGTCTAGGCCGTACTTCACAAAAGTGGCGCGGCTGCCGTGCACGCGAAAGCGTGGCTTGGAGAGCGCACTCATCCCCGAGAGATCGGCGATTCCCGTGGCTCCGTTGGCAAAAGTGACCACGATCAGCGCCTCGGAGTCAATGTCGCTGCCGTCGTAGTCGCGGCGCAGGCGGCAATAAACACTCTCAGCAGGGGAGTTTTGCAGCGTGAGCAACTGATCCACCAGATGTGCTCCCAGATCGAAGAAACGCCCCCCGCCCATCGCCGCCGCGCCACGCCAGCCGCCCCACGCTCCGAAGCCCTGCCAAGCCAGCTCCATCCAGCGCACACTGCCCAGCTCGCCGCTCTGCATGAGGTGCTTGACCGTTAAGTAGTCGCCGTCCCAGCGCCGGTTCTGAAAGACCGTGAGCAGCTTCTTGTTGCGCTCTGCGGCAGCGAGCATCTGGTCACACTCCTCCAGCGAGAGGCACATGATCTTATCGGTCACCACGTGCTTGCCCGCATCGAGCGCCGCCACCGCCTGTGCGCAGTGCACCACGGACGGCGATGCCAGCACCACGAGGTCCACGACCTCGTCGGCCAGCGCGTCCTCCAAGCTCTCATAGGCGATGCAGCCCCGATCACGCACAATCCGCTCGCGTGTCTGTGGGTCACGCGAGGCGATCCCGTGGAGCTTCAGCCCCGGTGTCAGCCCGACTAAGTAGCTATGAAAACACCGTCCCGCAAAACCGTAGCCGATCACGGCAACATTGAAAGGTCCCATGCCGCCAGAATTCGCGCAAAGCGGGGCGAAGTCCTGCCGGAGTGAATCACCGAGGTGATCTTTCAGTCCACAAACACAAACTCGCTGGTGTTGAAGAGCAGGCGGCAGAGGTTTTCGAGGCCGTTTTTCTGGACATAGGCCAGCGCGTCTGTCTGCTCCATGATGCTGGGCGAGCGGCCTAGCGCGAGCCGAAACGCTTCAGCAACCTGCCGCTCTTTGGGGAGAGCGGCCAAGCGTTTGGCGAAACGCTCGGACTGGTCAATGAGAAACGTGTCGCACTGGCTTGCCGCCCCGGACATAAAGAGCTGCACCACCCGCTTCGCCTTTGGTTTATGGTGCAGCTTCTGGTTCTCTAAGACCATCAGCGCCAGTGCATCTAGCATAAAAATTACTCCCGCAGAAAATTACGCGAATGTACTCCGTGTTTCCTGCACCCTGCACCCGAAAAGCCACACAAGCGATACAATAGAGCCGCATGGAACCGACCACTTCCCTTGACCATGACCGGCTTTTTAAAGAGCTTCTGACAACCTTCTTTACGGACTTTGTCGCGGCGTTCTTGCCTGATGTCGCGGCGTATCTCGACCCGACTAGTGTCGAGTTTCTAGACAAAGAGGTCTTCACGGATATTACCCAGGGCCAGCGCTACGAGTCCGATCTGGTAGTGAAGGCAAGGTTTCAGGGGCAGGAGGCGTTTTTCCTCTTGCTAGTCGAGAACCAGTCCACGCCCCAGTCACACTTTCCCAAGCGCATGTTTACCTATTTTGCTCGGTTCCACGAGAAGTTCGATCTGCCTGTCTACCCCGTGGTTCTGTACTCGTTTGATCGGCCCCGGCGTAAGCAACCGGGAACTTACCAGGTGGCCTTCCCACGCTTTGTGGTGAACCGTTTCCAGTTCCGGGTGATCCAGCTCAACCGCCTGCGCTGGCGCGACTACCTGAGCCAGCCGAACCCTGCGGCCACAGCGCTGATGGCCAAGATGCAGATTTCAGGACGGGATCGGGTTCGTGTCAAGCTCCAGTGCCTTCGACTGATCGCGACCCTTAAGCTCGACCCAGCACGCTCGCAGCTCATCGCTGGGTTTGTCCATAGCTATCTGCGCCTCAGCGCACAAGAGCAACCGTTTTTTGAGAGAGAGTTGGGGATACTTCCCCAAGAGGAAAAAGAAAAAATGATAACGTTAACCAACGAATGGATTGAAAAAGGCGAGGCCACAGGTGAGGCTAAAGGCGAGCGTGGAGTGATTCTAAGACTCGGGACCAAGCGCTTTGGAGAGCCCGATGCCACCGTGCGCACTGTCCTGGAAGCCGCCGATCTGCCACGCTTGGAGGTTCTGGTAGACCGCCTGCTGGAAGTGGAGTCCTGGCAAGAGCTACTCGCGGACTGACAATGCAAACACAGAGCCAGAAAGAGCGATTTCAGCTTCGCCCTAGCAAGCTGATCGTAGGCGTGGGAGGGGTGCTCTTCGGGTACTGTCTCCTTTTTTATTGGATGTCAGCTCCGGTGTTGTTTGGCATGCTTTTCTTTGGTGTCACGGTGCTCCCTACTCTTTCTCTTTTTGTGTGGGCCTACCGAGCTACCGTCGTCACCAATGAGAACGGCTTGCGCTGGCGGCACTTTGGCGGCTGGCAGGAGGCGCGTTGGGACGAGATCGAGGACTATTTCATCGTGTCTGGAGAGAAGGGTTCGGGCAGAACAAACTACCTGCGCTTTCAGGATGGTCGTACGCTGCAACTCAGCCTGACTCTCTGGAGCGACCAGGCTGCACTTCTGGCACTGGTAGCGCAAAAAGCGACACACGCGAAGCCGTCGGGATGGCTGCTGCGTGGCAAAGAGGGAACGATCACCGGGCAACATGCCTTTCGGTACAAAAGCAAGAAGCGCCGGGAGCACTTTGAGGCCGATGAGCAGAGCGTTACCTACTTCGACGGCCACACGCTCCACTCCGCCGCCTGGAGTGATGTGCTCGCGCTCCACGATCCGCAGGTGGTCTTTCAGCGCTCGGTCTACACGCTCGAAACCCGCGACTGGGGTGCCTCGTTTACATCAGCGCTGAAAGAGCACACCCTTCTGCGGGCGATGGTGCGCCAGTACGCCCCGCATCTCTCTATCGCCCGTCTCCGAATCCCGCCGCGTGAGCTTTTGGTGCCCACGGAGCGCGACGGCGGCAAGCGCATTTTTCACTACCAGACCCGCACCAACCGCCGTACCGTGGGCCTCTGGCTGTGCACTGGTCTGGTCTGGTGGGTACTAGCTGGCCTGGTCTGGTGGGTGCTGCGAGGCTTGGAATTTGAGGACGACAACCGCACCGTTTTTGCCCTGTTGGCTCTGGGGGGAGCCTCACTCTTCACTTGGGTCGTTGCGCTCTGGAGCTATAAAGCCGAACGGATCATCGTGGATCGTGAGTCGGTGACGCAGGTTAGAGTTCAATGGCAGCGCCGGGTGTTCTTTGAGCAGATCAAAGAAATCGAGACAGGGCTTGAGCGAGATACAGTGGTCACGCACAACGGCGAGCGTCCGATCTCCTGGCGGCACTCGCTTGCCAATGTCGTTGAGCTGCGTGAGGAGATTGAGAAGCACCTACGGGCCAGGAGCTGATCCCGGCCCTTGGGTTACTTTTTAAACTTAATGGTCGCGGTGCTGGAGCCCTTGCCGCCCGTACCAGTGGCGGAGACCTCGGCGGTAAAGATCAGCCCCGTCAGCTCCTTGGGGACGCGTAGCAGAATCGGCTCGGTGGCCCAGTGGCCACTGGCATCGGCCTTGGTGGTGATCTCCCCGATCAGGCCCGACGCGGCGAGGATATTGGCACGCTTGCCCGCGTAGCGCACCGTCACTTTGACGGTGGCGTTCGGAAGACAGCGCCCCGAGAGCACCACACTGCCGCCGACATTGGCACCATCTTGCGGCTGGTCAATGATCGGAATGTCGGGTGGCCCCGCTGTGACCGTAATCGTGTTGTTTGCCTTGAGCGTCGCGGTTCGTCCCCGCAGGTCGGTGACCGTGACACTCACCGGTGCGGCGACCATGACATCTTGTTTCTGAACCGTGTAGCTACCGACATAGACCCCCGGGGAGTCCTCCTTGAGCGGCTGGTCTTTGACTTTAACCCCGAGAGAGAAAGTCGCTCTAGAGCCCGCCGCGCCCGCCGCCTTGATGGTCAGAATATCGCCGAAGTTGAGCGGTCGGTCGTCCGGGAGCGCCACCACCGACGAGAGCATCACGGTGGCAACGACGCTGAAGCGCCACTCGCGGCTGGTCTCATTTCCGGCGGCATCCCGTGCGGTAAGCTTGGCGGTGATGGAGCCTTGCGCCAGATCGGTCTGGGGCTGGTAGGTGAAGAATGTGTCGCTGAAGATGGCGCGCGCCGTGACATCCTCGCCATTGACCAGAAGCTGCATCTTATGCGGGTCGCTGCCACTGCCCATGTCCGAGTAGGTTCCCGTGAAGTTCGGGCGGGCATCCGTCAGATCACTGCCCTCCGTGGGAGTGAAGGTTCCCAGCGTGGGCCCGATCGCGTCAATGGCAAAGGTCTCCGCCGTCGCCACGGTGGGCGACGAGAGCGTGTCCACCATCAGCGTTGCTAGGGCGGTGGTGTCCTTGAGCGAAACTCCCGCCGGGATCGTGAGATTAGCGACATAGTTGCCCGGTGTCGTTTCCACAAGAGGTAGCGCCTCCGCACCAGGGACGCCGGGGACGCGGAGCACGCCCTTGGCTGCGGGAGTTCCCACGACTGCGAAAGTGATCGTGTCGCCCGCTTTGACCCATTTTTTCCCGACATTGTGGCTTACCTTGAGCACCTCGACCTTGGGAATCACAGGCTTCTCGGCCTCAAGTACGGCCAGAGCGACGGCGCGATGGGTTATGGGGTTGACCCGCAGGCTGACCCGCTCGCCCGACTTTATCTCGCTCAGGCTAGAGGGATTGCCTAGCTTCTTCACCTCGGCGAGGGTCTCGACCTCGGCAGGAGCACCGTCGGTAAAGAGCGCGATCCAGCGGTTGCCCAGTGCCTCCAGGCTCTTGATCACCCCGATCCGCTCCTCGTAGCTGACCTCGATCACAAATGCACGGCCCTGGCTGTCGCGCTTTACCTGAACAAAATCGCCACTCTTGAGGGCGCTCAGCTCCTGGCGCACCTGAGGAGAGCTCCCCGCCTTCACCAGCACAATGGCATCCGGAGCCAGCATCAAAACTTCCGCAAGCCCGGCGTCCGGCTGTACGGTCAAGCTACCGGTTGTCATCGCCGTCAGGGTGCCCGCGACTGCATCCGTTTTTACAAGGGGGCTGGAGGGCGCAGGCGGTGTCGCGGCCTTGATCTCATCGGGCGTGAGTCCCTTTACGGGAATAATAATGGGCTTTTCCTCCGCTGGGCCGGGCCGGGTTCCGCCGACACCCGTGCTGGCGACGGGCCGTGCGCCTGTGAGGTTGATCGCGACCAGGCGCGCATTGGCATCCCACTTCACTTTCGCCCCAAAGGCCTCCGAGAGAAAGCGCAGCGGGAGCATGGTGGTTCCCGCAATGTTCTGCGCGGGCGTGGGGAGGCTCTTGGGCTTACCATTCACATAGCCCACGGACTCACCGAGCTGGATCGAAATATTGGTCTCCCCACGCGATGCCGTGATGATGCGGGTCTTGGGCAAGAACTGCACTGCCGCCCCGAGCTGCTCAAAGACCTCGCGCAGCGGCACCAGAATGCTTCCATCGGGCGCTTGGATCGGTCCCTGCTTGGGAAAAGCCACCGGGCTCCCGTTCACCGTCACCGAGATCCCTTGCGCCCATGCCACACTGCTGGACAGACTCGCGACGGCCAGGCTCACCGCCAAAAACGCTTTCTTCATACCCGCCATTTTACCAGAGTGGAGGAAATAAAAATTCGGCACGAATTCTGGCTTTTTGCTATAATTACTTTATCTTTACTCAGTGAATTGAGTAGGTATCAGGAGGGTTTGATAATGTCGGTTTCTCAACGAAGGGAAAATAGCCCTAAGTCTCAAGGATTTACCTTGATCGAACTACTTGTGGTCATCGCGATTATCGCGATTCTTGCCGCAATTCTCTTTCCTGTTTTTGCTAAGGCGCGTGAGTCCGCGCGCAAGACGGCCTGCATGAGCAACCTGAAACAAATTGCTCTCGCGGCGATTATGTACGCTCAGGACTACGATGAGATGTTTCCTGGCAGTGGGGGAAATGCCTCAAATACAGGGCCGGGAGGGATCTCCGTGGACTGGGGCTTCCCCGATGCTCGTGTGCGGTGTGTCGCGCCTTTCAATGTGACGGCGACCAACTGTGTCTACGGCCCTTTGATGTACAACGGACTGCCTAAGGGCTACTGCTGTGTTTGGCAGGGCGGCGGCTCGGCGATGGCAAGGCCGTACTTCAAGTCCGATATGGCGGTCTTCTGCCCGAACCAGAATAAGATCCCAGGCAATCCCTCGGAGTACAGCTACAACCTGAACTATCAGTGGCTAGGCCCACTGGCGCGAATTGACTTTCCGGCGCAGAAAGTGCTGGTGATCGAGACCTACACGGTGCACGATGGCGATAGAAATGTTCGCTACTGCTGCACGGGGCCAGCGGCGTGGGACATGATGGCCTTTGTGGACGGGCACGTGAAGCTGACCCGCCTGGATCGTGGCTGCGCGAAGTTGACAATCCGCAACTCCAACCCCGTCTGCGCAAACTGGTACGCTTGTAACTCCGCAAGCTGTTGCCCGGAGAACTACGGCTGCTCAGGTGCCAGTGGGAGTGTCCCTGACTTCCCGTAGGACTCTTCCCTGCCGGGGACTTTTCGTTCCCGGCAGGTTTCACCAATTGCGCAGTTTCCAGACCTCGAGCTCGTCGTTCTGGAAAATCAAAACCCCCCGCTCTCGTGCGAGGCGCTGACTAAACCGAACCTGATTTTCCGTGGGAAAGAGGCTGGGTGGTGGTTGCTCCCTGCGGCCAACAACGACATGAGTGAGCCGAGCACGCATCACATCGGCGGTGAAATCATCGTAGCGCGTGAGGCGAATGGCGCCCTGGAGATAGGGGTGTGGCAACCAGCAGGATCTCTCGCAGTAGTAGGCGGTGTCGGCTACCAGAAGGATGCGGGCGTTTTTCGGGGTTGTCTGGTTGATCCAGATCAGAACCGGATAGAGGGAGAGCTGCTGCGTGAGGTAGGTCGCGCGCGCCGCTTTGCCTCCCAAAATGGCCGGAAGTGCGGCCGGAAGCTGACGTATCTGAAGAACTCCCCCCCCTAGCACAGCCACACTGGCCAGCCAGAGTGGTGCTCGTAATGTGTGCAGACGGAGCGCCACGAGGAGGATCACCACGGGCAGAAGCGGGAGCAGGTAGCGTGGATAGGGGCCGACCAGCCAGAGGGAGAGCGCCAGAAGGCCTGCTAGGATCCAAGCGAGGCGTTGCTGTAGCGCCTCGGCTCGCCTCCAGAAAAATCCCCCACCCAGCACTGTGAGAATAAGCCCCCCACGAATTGCTTGCCGCGTGGCCGCATTCCAGCTCTGACCACTGCCCCAGTTGTAGAGCTGGTTGAACGTGAGAAAGATCCTGGAGAGCTCCGCCGACCAGTCGCGAGTCGGGAAGATGCTGGCTAGGGTTGGGTAGAGCGGATTACCTGTCAGGCACCAGGCGCGGAGCAGATAGGGGGCTATTGGAGCGAACGTCAGAACCAGGAAGATCACGCGGTCGCGGGGGCTTCGGGGGCCGCTTGCGAGAAGTAAACCCAGCCCGAGAAAAACTCCGGTGAGCTTGAACGAGGCCGCGAAGCCGCTCAGAAGCGCCGCCAGTAGCCAGAGCCGCCGGTCGTTGCGCTGTACTGAGAGGACAAAAGCCAGCAGTGCTGCCGCCGTCTGAAACGCGACTCCCAGGTCCACGTAGGCCGCACAAAACTCACCCCGCCCCAGAAGCAACAGCGCTGCTCCGGCCAGTAAGCCCGCACCACGGCTTCCCAGAGCGATTCCGAGTGCGGCCAGAGTGCCCAGCGCCAGTCCCCCCAGCGCAAAATGCAGGAGCTTGGCTGCAGTGTCGCTCCAAAGAGCCAGCGGGAGGCCAAAGAGCATGTCCACGCCCATTGGCCACTGGGTCATGGTGAGCGTCGGCAGGTAGTCCAGCCGCCCCGTTATCAGCCAGCGCCGGAGCGCCGTCAAGTGGTAGAACTGTCCATCGTGATCCGTCACGGGAGCCACTGCAAAGGGAAAAAAGCAGAGGAGCGCAAGAGCGAGTGCCCACTCCAGTGGCTCCCGAGGGATGAAACGCAGCCGTGGCAGGGGGGAAAACTCCCGCCGTGCCCCGAGCGCTAGTAGCAGCAGGGTTACCAGGATCGGCAGCGGCTTTGCCAGGCCAAGTGTGCCAAGACCGAAGAAAACGAACTGTAGGCTCCCTAACCCTATAGCTAATTCGAGCAGAGTGTTATCTTGATCGTAGCGCCCCCGCCCGATCTGCCGCCCGAGCGCACGCGCCAGCCAGAGCAGGGCCAGCACAAAAGGCGGATCGGTGAACAACGAGCAAGGTAGCACAGACTAGATGATCGGCTTGCTTGACAGGCTTTCTCACCAGCGATAGAATTTGTGAACAAGTTCACAAAGTTAGGCAAACCGATGGCAACGTCAAGTTTTATGCATAAATATCTCCAGCATGGAGAACTGGCGGGGATCTACGACAAAGTAATGGAGGGCAAGCGGCTCTCCTTTGACGATGGCCTTGCGCTCTGGAAGTCCGATGACCTCACCGCCATCGGCGCACTCGCCAATATTGTCCGCGAGGCCAAGAACGGCAACGATACCTACTACGTCCGCAACCAGCACATTAACTACACGAATCTCTGTAACAAGGGCTGTAAGTTCTGCTCGTTCTATGCCCAAAAAGACGGTCCCTCAGCCTACACGATGAGCATGGAGCAGGTGCGCGAAAAACTGGAGCGCACGCGCCACTTGCCCGTCACGGAAATTCATATGGTGGCGGGCATCAATAAAAAGCTGCCCTATTCCTACTACTTAGAGCTGCTCGATACCGTCAAGGCCACCCGCCCCGAGGCGCATATCAAGGCCTTCACGATGGTGGAGCTCCTACACATTCAAACCCTCGCCCAGAAACCCATGACCGAGATGCTGCTAGAGCTCAAGGCACACGGGCTCTGTAGCCTGCCCGGTGGCGGCGCGGAGATTCTCACGGATCGTGTGCATGATGCGATCTTCCCCCGCAAGGAGACCGCCGCCGAGTGGCTCGAAACGGCAAAAACGGCGCACCGCGCGGGTCTGCACACCAACGCGACCATGCTCTACGGGCACATCGAAACACTAGAGGAGCGCGTGATCCATACGATGAAGCTGCGCGAGGCTCAGGACGAAACCGGCGGCTTTCTGACCTTTATCCCTCTCGCGTTTTCCAGTAAGGGGACGAAGCTCTCGCATATTCCCAGCACCACGGGCTATCTGGATCTGAAGGCCGTGGCTATCGGGCGACTGATGCTCGATAACTTCCCGCACATCAAGGCGTTTTGGATGATGATCACCCCACCGGTTGCACAGACTGCTCAGTGGTATGGTGCCGATGACATTGACGGCACGATTGTGGAGTACGTCATCACCCACGAGATCGCCGACGAAAACGAGGAGCAGAACCTCAGCCAGCGCCAGCTTGTGCAGATGATTGTCGAGGCGGGCCGTGATCCCGTCGAGCGCGACCCGCTCTACAACATCATCGAGCGCACAGATAGCCGCACGTTTTTAGAGCAGCCCCATCGCCTAGCACTTCCGATGCTGTAAAGACTAGAGAGGGAAGATAAGTGTCACACGAGTTCCCTGAGACAGCTTGCTCTCTACCTTCAGCTCTCCTTGGAGCGCGGTCACGATTCCTTTGCACAGCGAGAGACCTAGCCCCGCGCCGCCGTGGGTGCGGGCACGGGCGGTGTCAGGTCGGTAAAACGGGTGCCCTAGTTTCTCCAAGTGCTCCGGGGCGATGCCTTCCCCGGTATCGGTGATGGTGAGGATCAGTGTGGTTGTGTCTAGGGTGGCTTCGACAACAATTTTGCCCTCGGCGGGGGTGTGGCGCAGGGCATTGCTGATGAGATTGCTGAGGAGGCGCACGACGAGCTGGGGATCCGTGTGGACGTGAAGATTCTCCGGGATGTCGAGTAGAACAGGGGCTGCTAGGCCCTCATGGAGAGCACGGGCATCCGTGATGGCGCACGCGATAGGCTCGCTCAGGAGCACTTTCTGGCGTACGACAGGTAGAGTGCCGTTCTCCGTGCGGGCTAGCAGCAGAAGATCACTCACCAGGCGGGCAGCACGGTCAGCGGCTTCGTCAGCCCCCGTGAGAGCCTGGCGTTGCGGAGCGCTGAGCTCACTCTCTAGTAGCAAGCTCGTTGTGGCTTTAATCACCGCAAGCGGCGTCCGTAGCTCATGACTGGCATCAGCGGTGAAGCGTTTCTGGCGCGTAAAAGACGCTTCCAGGCGAGCGAGCATCTGGTTGAGGACTTTGGCCTGCCGGTCTAATTCGTCATCGCCGCCGGGTTCAGGCAGGCGACGGGTAAGATCCGCGGCTGCCAGCTGCTCCGCCGCGTCGGTCAGGGCGCGGACGGGAGCCAGTGCCCGGTGAGTCAGGAGCGCCGCGCCGCTCAGGGTGATGAGGAGCGCCATGGGGGAGAGCAGGAGAAGCGCTTGGTCTACCCCACGCAGGGCAATGGCAAGCGAGGTCAGGCGTGCACCTGTCTGAATGACGGCGATAATGGTGCCATCATCCGCGCGGACCGGCATGGACAGAATACGCACCGGCCATCCCTCGACCTCTTCGTCGGCGTAGACCAGCTCACCTTGGATGGCCCTCTCAAAGCTGCGCTGGGAGAGCGGCAGGGGACCGCCTCGTCGTACAGGCAGGCGGCGGGGGGCGATCAGAGTCACGGTGTCGGGGGAGAAAGGCAGGGGGACAGGTAGGCGGTGGCCTCCGGGGCGTAGCCAGGGAGGATCTGCGGCTAGGGGCTGGGCCAGGGGGAGTGCCTGATCGAAGAGTGTTCGGTCTAGCGCACTGTGCAAAAGCTTTGCCGTGAGGAACCGAACGGCGAGGGTAAAGAGGAGCAGTGCGAGTGCCGCAAACGCCGCGTTGCCCCAGAGAATCTTCTGGCGTACGGAGAGGCTCATGAAGGCTCCGTCTCGCGCTTCGGATCGCGCAAGAGGTAGCCACGACGGTGGACGGTGTGGACCAGTTTCTCGGGCTCCAGCTTGCGCCGCAGAGCCGCTAAGTGCACCTCCACCGTGTTGGGGGTGCTCTCCCAGTCGCCCCAGAGATTCAGGATGGTTTCCTTACTAACAACATGTCCCTCGCGGCTGGCGAGCACTTCCAGCAGATCGTACTCGCGCGGAGTTAGGGGCAGCAGCTCCCCGGCACGGGTCACTTCTCGCACTTCCGTATCAATTTCGAGCTCCCCCACATGAATGCAGCGCCGCCGCTGACCCCGTCCCCGCCGGATCAGCGCCGCAATGCGAGCCCGCAGCTCCGGAAAGGCAAAGGGCTTCACGAGGTAGTCGTCGGCACCCAGCTCTAGCCCGCGCACCCGGTCGTCAATGTCATCGCGCGCCGTGAGCATCAGAATGGGGGTGGCATCGCGCCGGTCACGCAGCCCTCGGCAGACGGACCAGCCGTCGCGGCCCGGCAGCATGAGATCGAGAAGAATCACTGCCCAGCCTCCCTCGCACGCGCGCTCGTAGCCCGCAGTGCCACTCTGACACCAAGTGACCTCGTAGCGTGCCAGCTCCAGTCCCTGAACCACGACTCGACCCAGCAGAATTTCGTCCTCGATGAGCAAAAGCCGCATGGGGTTATTATAGGCTAGATCACTGAAGAAACCCTGAAGAGAGTTTTGTCAGGCTCTGCCCTTGGGGAAAGTCGCTCTGCGACTGGGAATCTTTTTTATGCTAGAATGCCGCCACAGTGGAGAAGGCATGATAAGTAAGCAGACAACACCCGCCTGGGCGGCGCACCAGGCACTGGCTCAGAGTTCTTTCTGTCGGGGGTTAGCTTGGCGACCTGTGGGGCCGGTGAAGATCGGGGCGCGGGTCGAGGCGATTGCGATTCCTCCGGGAGATACAGGGAGGATCTACGCTGGGGTGGGCTCGGGCAATCTCTGGAAGACGGTGAATAACGGCCTTACTTGGCGGCCTCTTTTCGAGCATGAGAGCGCTTTTGCCATCGGGGATGTGGCCGTCTCGCAGAGTCATCCGAGTGTGGTCTGGGTGGGCACGGGGGAGGCGCAGCCACGGTACGCGGGGTACGCCTATCCGGGCACGGGGGTCTTTAAGTCCGTTGACGGTGGCGCGTCGTGGAAGCACTTAGGGCTGGAGGCGACCCATCATATCGCGAAGGTCTTGCTCCACCCGACCAACCCGAGTATCGCCTATGTCGCCGCGCTGGGAAAGCAGTGGATACCCAGCCCCGAGCGCGGGGTCTACCGGACGCTCGATGGTGGGGCGCACTGGGAGAAAGTGCTCTTTATTGACGAGGTCACGGGCGTGGTGGATCTTGCGCTCGATCCCAAAGACCCCAACACGCTCTATGCCTGGGCATGGCAAATCGAGGAAGGGCGGCGCGGCGGGCTCTTTAAATCTCGTGATGCTGGCAAGACCTGGCGGCGTCTGACGAAGGGCCTCCCTACCGGGCCGCTGGGCCGGGCGAGTATCGCGGTTGCGCCGAAGAGTCCCAAGATCGTTTACCTGTTTCTCGACAACCGTGCACCGAGCACGCAGAAAGACAGGCCGTTTATGGGCGGCGAGGTCTACCGCTCTGAGGACGCTGGCGAGAGCTGGCGCAAGGTAAACACCGACGACCTCTACGATGTCTTTGGGGCGTTTGGCTGGAAGTTCACGGATATCTGCGTGGATCCGCGCGATGCGAACCGTCTCTACATTTTGGGCAATCATGCCTTCCAGTCTCGTGATGGTGGCGCGACATTCCAGCGCCTCGGGGATCGGATCTTGCGGGTGCAGGAGACGCCGGGCCGGGCGCTACACCTGGATCACCATGAGCTGGTCATTGACCCCGCTAACCCGGAGCGCCTTCTTCTGGGCAACGATGGCGGGCTGTTTCTCTCCTACGATGCGGGCGAGAGCTGGCTGCACCTCAATAATATCCCCGTGGCGCAGATGTACTTCGTGGCCACGGATAATCAGACGCCCTACCGAATCTTTGCGGGGACGCAGGACAACGCGGCGCTGGTGGGGCCGAGCGATGCGATCCTGGACGACGCGACCCCCGACCCATGGCGCAGTGTGTATCTGGATCGCTGGACGGGCGGCGATAGCTTTGTCACCCTGCCCGATCCCACCGACGAGCGCTTCGTTTACTACGAGCACCAGAACGGTGCCCTGATGCGCATGGATACCACGGGCAGCTCAATCCTCAGTGGCGGGCCGTCGTCGGAGAGCCTGAGGCCGCGCCTGCCGGGCCTGCGCTTTAGCTGGTACACGCCGTTCTTTATCTCGCCACACAACCCGCGCACGCTTTACCTGGGAGCCAATCAGGTGCTCAAGACGGTGGATAGGGGCGCGACCTGGAGGGCCATCAGCCCAGAGCTGGGGGAGCCAGCGGGCAAGGATCGGGATGCGGTTCCCACGGGGGCACTCACGATGCTGGCGGAGTCGCCGCTGGTGCCGGGAATTCTGGTGGGCGGCACGGAGGGCGGGCGTGTTTGGCTGAGCACCGATGATGGTGCGACTTGGAGCCGCATTGATTCTGGACTGCCGCGCAAGTGGGTGAGCCGGGTGACGCTCTCGCACCACGCCGCCGCGACGCTCTATCTCAGCTTCACCGGCTTTCGGGAGAACGACACGCGGCCCTATGTCTTTATCTCCACGGATACCGGCCGTACCTGGCGCTCCCTTGCCAGCAACCTGCCGCCCGAGTGCGTGAACGTCATTAAAGAAGACCCGACCGATCCCAAGCTGCTCTATGTGGGCACCGATCTGGGGGTCTATCTCTCGCGGGATGCCGGGCAGAGCTGGGAGTCGCTGAGTGCGACCCTGCCCTCCACCCCGGTGCAGGATCTCACGGTGCAGTCGCGCGACAGTGAGCTGGTGATCGGCACCTACGGTCGCGGTGCCTGGATTCTGGATCTCGCTCCGATCCGCAAGCCGACCAGCGAGCCGCTCTTTCTCTACCCGATCCGCGACATCACCCTCGACCCCTTTCCCTGGGATAGTGTCCCCGGCGACCGGCGCGGTCGGCCCATCGCCCGCTTCTCGGTAGTGAGCGACACCGCAGGAGCCGCCACGCTCACCGTGACCAGCGCGTCGGGGAGTGTGGTGCGTCAGTGGCAAGCCAACCTGCTACGTGGAGCCAACACCCTCACTTGGGACCTGCAAACCGAGCACAAGACCGACGTGCCTGCGGGAGTCTACCAAGTTGAGGCAAAGCGAGGCACGCGCCGCACCTCGACAACTCTTACCGTACGTCGCTCTGGAAAGTAAGAACGTGCCTAGCGCGAAATTCTCCGCGCTATAATGTGACATGAAACAAGCACCTGTACAGAAGAAACCGGATGCTCCCCCCGGTTCCTTGCGTCTTGTTGCGGGCTACCTACACCGCAAAGGGCGAGGTTTCGACACCGAAGTCGGCTACGAAAATAGTAACCCCTGTCGCGGTATAAGTGACGTGTGCTACAATCGGGGCTATGCTTAAGCCGGTTAAGATCTTTCTCTTTGCGGGGCAGTCGAACATGGTGGGGGCGGATGCCCACCCCGAGCGCATCAACGACTTCCCGCTCTTCAAAGGAGCTGGTGCACCCCAGCCCGATGTCCGCTACTGCACGCTCCAGGACGGGACATCGGGCTGGGGGCCGCTGCGACCTCTCGATGCCTTTGGGCCGGAGCTGACCTTCGCTCGTCTGGTGAAAAAGCACGATGACTCCCCGCTGGCGATCATCAAGTCCGCGATTGGGGGCACGACCGTGGCCTACGACTGGAACCCCGATGCGCCCGAGAGTGGCCAGAAGCTCTATCCCCGCACCCTCCAGCTCATCCGTGAGGCGCTTGCCGCGCTCGACAAACAAGGCATTCGCTACCAGTTCGAGGCCGTGGTCTGGCACCAGGGCGAGAACGACATGCTGGATCGCAAGATTAATACAGCCTATGCGGCGAATCTCCGCACGATTATCCAGCGCCTACGTGCCGATCTGAAGCTCCCGAAGCTCAAGTGGTTTCTGGGTGAAGTGAGTGAGAAAGGCATCTGGGGCATGGACAACCGCGCGAATCTCGCGATTCTGCGCGAGCAGCAAGACCAGTTCCTCGCGTCCGACCCACTGCTACGCTGGGTGCCGACCTCGCACCTTGCCTTCGACGTGATGAACAGCGGGCAGCCGCACTACCACTTTGGAACACAGGGCCAGCTTCAGCTCGGGGAGGCGTTTGGGGCGGCGTACTTAAAAGAAATCGGGAAGCTTCCGAAGCCGAAAGAGCGCAAGTTTGCAAAAAGCCTGCCGGTTCCCAAGAAAGGCCGTATCCGGCTGTTCGTGCTCGCAGGGCAGCGCAATATGGAGGGCGAGGACGCGTTTGTGAGCGAGCTTCCCGTCACACTCACTCAGCCGCAGAACGACGTGCTCTTTCGCTACTCACTGAGCGGTGGCGTCCAGAAATCTAAGGCCTGGGAGCCGCTTGGCCCGGTGAGTGCGCTAGGCAACTTCGGCCCAGAGCTGAGCTTCGGGGCGCAGCTTCGAAAGTCCCTCCCCGCCAGCGATGGTGTCGCGCTTCTCAAGTTCACCCACAGCGGGGCGCAGGGGCCGGACTGGCTGCCACAGGGCTCGCCGGAGAGCCGCCGCAATCTCTATCCTCGGTTTATCGCCTTTCTCCGCGACGCACTTGCTGATCTCACGCGCCAGGGCTACGACGCAGTCTGGGAGGGCGTTTTCTGGCACCCCGGCGAGAACGATACCTACTTCACGCCCTACCAGAGAAGCTACGCGGGTTGGATGAAGGTGCTTATGGCCCAGGTGCGGCAGGATCTGGGCCAGCCAAATCTCCCCTGGTTTGTCTCCGAGCAGCACCCGAAGGCGATCTGGAAGAACGAGGAGGCACTGAACGCCAGTCTGAGAGAGCTGGCGCAGACCGACAAGCAGCTCATTATTGTCAAGACCGAGCACTTGCCCCACCAGCGTGTGCACTTTGGGACGCAGGGAACCTTACTTCTGGGGGAGGCACTTGCCCGAGCCTACCAAGAGCGCCGCCCATGACCCAGCCACGGAACCTACGGGAGTACGAGCAGCGTGCTCGCGAGATTCTCCCTCAGGCGATCTATGACTTTTACGTCGGCGGAGCGGGCGATGAGATTACGGTGCGTGAGAACGAGCAGGCGTGGGCGGGCTTGCGGCTGCGGCCTCGCGTGCTGGTGGATGTGAGCGCTTGCCAGACAAGCACGACGATTCTGGGTCAGCCTGTTTCGATGCCACTTCTTACCGCGCCGTGCGCCCTCAATGCCCTGGCCCACCCCGACGGGGAGCTCGCCGTGGCCCGTGCGGCTTCCGCAGCAGGCGTGATTCAAGTTGTCAGCACGCTCTCGTCGTATTCTGTGGAGGAGCTCGCTTCCGCATCGAGCGGCATGCGCTGGCTTCAGCTCTACTGCTACCGGGATCGTGGGCTAACAAAGGCGCTGGTGGAGCGTGCGGAGGCGGCGGGCTTTGGTGCGCTCTGTGTGACGGTGGATGTTCCGATGCCGGGGCTACGGGAGCGGGACATTCGCAACGGCTTCAAAGTTCCTCCCCACGTCCGCGCCGCCAACTTCGAGCAAGCCATCCCCGATGTGGCGGAAGGCTCGGCGCTCCTGGCCTATGTTGCGGATCAGTTCGATCCGAGCCTGACCTGGGACGCTTTGGACTGGCTGCGGAGCGTCACGCGCCTGCCAATCGTGGTCAAGGGGATTCTCACCGCCGAGGACGCGCTTCTTGCTGTCCAGCACGGCGTGGTAGGTATCGTCGTCTCAAACCACGGTGGGCGGCAGCTCGATAGCGTCGTGAGTACTGCCGAAGCACTCCCCGAGATCGTCGCCGCCGTTGAAGGCCAAGCTGAGGTCTATGTGGACGGCGGCATCCGTCGCGGCACCGACATCCTCAAAGCCCTCGCCCTCGGAGCCCGCGCCGTGCTGATTGGCCGTCCCTACCTCTGGGCGCTGGCGGTGAATGGAGAGGCCGGGGTCGCGCACGTTCTTACGCACCTCCACGATGACCTAAAGCTCTCCATGGCCCTCGCCGGTTGCCCGAAACTGAGTGATGTTGGGCCGCGCTTAGTTCGTGTAGCCGCCGATTGAAATCGGCGGCTAGCTCAGAATCCCGTGGATCACTTCGCCGTGCACGTCGGTGAGGCGGCGGCGGGTGCCGTTGTGGTAGTAGGTGAGCTTGGTGTGGTCTATTCCCAGCAGGTGCAGGACCGTGGCGTGGAAATCGTAGACACTCACGGGGGTTTCGGCGGTGTCGTAGCCGATCTCGTCGGTGCTGCCGTAGGAAAAGCCGGGCTTGAGGCCCGCGCCCGCCATCCAGCAGGTGTAGGCAAACGGGTGGTGGTCACGACCAGGCTTGCCGACACCTTGGGTGATGGGGGTTCGGCCAAACTCCGTAGTCCAGAGGATCAGGGTGTCGTCGAGCATCCCGCGCTGTTTCAGATCCGCGAGCAAGGCAGCGACGGGCTGGTCCATGCTCCGTGCCTGCTTGGTGTGGTTCTCGACAATGTCCTCGTGCGCGTCCCAGTTGATGCGCGGCGAGCCAAACGCGCCGCCGTGGTAGAGCTGGACAAAGCGCACTCCGCGTTCCAGTAACCGACGGGCAAGCAGGCAGTTGCGTGCAAAGCCTCCCGCGACAGGATCGTCAATGCCGTAGAGCTTTTTGATGTGCTCGGGCTCGCTCTCGAAGCTCACCACTTGCGGAATGCTCACTTGCATGCGTGCTGCTAGCTCATAGGCACGAATCCGTGCCGCCAGTGCGGAGTCGCCGGGGTTGGAGGTTCCGAACTCCTGGTTCATCGTGTGGAGTAGGCCCAGCGCTGCTTGCCGGTCTGCGGCTTTCACGTCACTGGACGGGAAGAGATTGTCCACCGGATTGCCCTTGGGATTAAAGGCCGTCCCCTGGTGCGTCGCCGGTAGAAACCCCGATGTCCAGTTGATCGCGCCCCCGGCGGGCAGGCCACGCGGATCGGGGAGCACCACAAAGGCGGGCAGGTCCTGGTTGACGGTTCCCAGGCCATAGCTCAGCCACGCGCCCAGACACGGAAAGCCATTGAGCGTGAAGCCGGAGTTCATCTGAAACGTGGCTGGGGTATGGTTAGCGGACTTGGCCTTCATTGAGCACAGAAACGTGATGTCGTCCACACGCCCCGCCAAGTGCGGCAGTAGCTCGCTCACCCACTTACCACTCTTGCCGTGCTGCTTGAATGCAAAGGGGCTCTTCATCAGATTCCCCGGCTGGGCGAAGAACGTGTCGAAGACTTTCTTGCACTCCTTGCCATCCATTTTTATTAATTCAGGCTTGTAGTCAAACGTGTCAATATGACTGACGCCGCCGCAGCAAAAGATCTGGATGACGCGCTTGGCTGCCCCCCCGCCCCCCGTCCGACGGGGGAGAGAAAAGGAAGATTCCTCATTGTCCCCTCGCTGGGCGGGGGTTAGGGGGTAGGCTTTCACTTCATCTGCCAGTAATGCGGTAAGCGCGATGGAGCCGAGTCCACCGGCGGCTTGGGTGAGAAAATGACGGCGATTGATCGGGTTATCTGGCATAGAGAAACTCACTGGAGTTGAACAGTGCCCAGCAGAGGCTATCGAGCGAGTGGGCTTTGAGGTGCGCTAGAGCACGGGTGCGCTCGGTGGGCGTGGGCAGGCGTCCCAAGGCGCGGGTGTAGGCGGCAGTGATCTGTGCGCTGGGGGTGCTGCCCGCCTCGTGAATGATTCTCGTGGCGAAGGCGCGGGACTGGCGCAGGACAAAGCTATCGTTCATCAGGGCGAGGGCCTGAATAGGGGTTGTGGTGACCGTGCGCTTCGGGGTTTTGGTAGACGGATCGGGGCAGTCGAGGGTTTCGAGCAGCGGGTTGCGGGCGCTCTGAACCCCCATCCGGTAGAGCGTTCGGCGGTTGAACTCGGGCGTGTCTTTGTCTATTAGCTGGTAGAAATCCGAGCCGTAGTTACTTACGGTAAAGGGGCGGAAGCTGGGGCCGCCAAGGGCGGGGTTGAGCTGTCCACTGATCGCTAGCATGCTATCGCGCACGGCCTCGGCCTCTAAACGATGCGGAGAAAAGCGCCAGAGCAGGTGGTTGTCAGCGTCTATTTTTGCCGCTTTGGGATCGAACTGCCCGGACTGACGGTAGGTACTGGAGAGCAGAATCACGCGATGGAGCTTCTTGAGGCTCCAGGCGCCGGGACCGGAGAACGCAGTCGCCAGCCAGTCTAATAGCTCCGGGTGGCTGGGGCTCTCGCCGTTGTTGCCGAAATCGTTGGGGGTGCCGACAATTCCATGCCCAAAGTGCCCCTGCCAGACCCGGTTGACTATCACCCGTGCCGTCAGCGGATTGCGTGAATCCGTCAGCCAGCTTGCCAGTGCGAGGCGGCGCTGTGCCTCAGGGGAGTCGGCGGCGAGGCCAAAGTGAGGCGAGCAAGCCGACAGCGCGCTGAGACCACCGGGGGTGACGATCTCACCTTTTGATTGCACATCGCCGCGCAAGAGAAGCTGCGTTGGTTGTGGCTGCTGCGACACGACTGCGTAGGCTTGAACCGGAATCTCTAGGGTTTTTAGCTGTTTTGCCAGACGCTCACTCTCGGCCCGTAGCCTATCGCGCTGCCTGCGCTCTTCGGGGGTGAGGGCGGCCTCCAGCATCTCGGGGGCTACATTAAAGGGGGTCTGTCGGTAGGACTCCGCCACCTCCGCATCCGTGAGCGCCCGGTCGTAGACACGTGCTTCCTCGATCTCGCCCCTCAGAAAGTTCGTGGAGCCGGTGTGGCGTGGGCCGATAAGAAGGTGTGTCTTGCCCGCCGGGTAGGTACGGGCCGCGTTTTCAGGCTGGTAGGCGGCAGCGTAGGGCTTCCCATTGCGAAAGAGCTGGATACGGCCATCATCGTGGTAGACAATCACAAGCTGCACCAGCTCGTTGGGCGAAGCGGTCTCTTGCGGCGCGTCTAAATCTTTTGTGCGGTGATAAAACTCGCTCCCGGAGATCCACTGGGCGTGCTGGCGCTCCCCAAAAACAATACCATCGAACTGTGCGCCGTTCTCGGTCTCGATTGTCAGTGCGCTCCCACCTTGCTGGTCGAGATCCGCTAGGCTCACCCAGGCTTCGAGTGTCTTCTCCCGAAGCTCCCTCGTCAGTGGCTCGCTCTGAAAACGCCCACTCTTTCCGTCGAGCTTGAGCCGTCCACCAGGTAGGTTCTCAAAAGTCCAGCACAGTAGCGGCTGGGGAGCGACGGGAATCGGTCTGCCAGTGCCTTTCCGTTCCTGAAGCAACTGGGCACGAATGGGCTCCTCGATGCGCCGAAGCTGGCTCTGGCACTCGGCCTGTTTGGCACGGAGCTGCTGCATCTGGAGTGCGCGTGACTCTGCTTGCGTCTTGGTGAGCACGGAGCGGTTTCCGGGCTGGGCTCCCGCGAGCGCAGACTTGAGGCGGTAGTAGTCTCTGGCGGGAATCGGGTCGAACTTATGGTCGTGGCAGCGGGCGCAGTTGACACTCAGCCCGAGAAATGTCTGGCCGACCAGCCCGATCATGTCCTCCAGCTCCTCCTCGCGTGCCCGGAGCCGCACCTGCAGGCCCGGAGCGCCCTTTCCCGCCTCATCTTGTGGCCCGGCGACCAGAAAGCCCGTTGCGATCACACCGTCTTCGCCCGCACTCTCCAACACGTCACCTGCGACCTGCTCGCGGATAAACTGGTCGTAGGGCTTGTCGGCGTTCAGGGCATTTACCACGTAGTCGCGGTAGCGCCAGGCATGCTCTCGCAGATGATCGTACTCGAAGCCATGGCTCTCGCCAAAGCGCGCCACATCCAGCCAGTGCCGCCCCCAGCGCTCGCCGTAGTGCGGGCTTGCCAGTAGCCTCTCTACAAGCTTCTCATAGGCATTGGGAGCTGCATCCGCCAGAAACGCGGCGATCTCTTGTGGGGTGGGCGGCAGGCCGGTGAGATCGAAGCTCACTCGCCGAATGAGCGTGCGCCGATCGGCCTCCGGTGCGGGCTTTAGTCCTTTGGCTTCGAGCTTTGCTAGCACAAAGGCATCAATGGGATTGCGTGCCCATTTTATTCCCCCTGCCGGGCGGGGGATGGGGGGGAGTTGCACCGGCTGGAGCGACCAGAGGCTACTCTCGCGGCTGGCGAGCGCGAGTGTACCCAAGACAGCGAGCGGCAGAAGAGCAAGGAGGCGTCTGTGCATGGCGTGGCTTATTGTACACAATATCGTACCCTCTAGCCCCCTCAGTCAGCGAAGAGGAATTTCTCGTTTTTTGGGCTATAGTAGCGTGTGATAAAGACAGAGACCGTCGTTACCTGGACAACGCGCGATGCCACCTTTGTGCTGGGTGCTAGTGGCGCCTTGGTCGCGCTGGCACGCCGCCGTGATGGCCGGAGCTATCTTGCCTCTACGCAGCCCGCTCCGCTTCTGCAACTACGGATCGCTGGGAAGCTCTACGCACCCGAGACCGCGCGCTGGAACGCGAAGACCAAGCGGCTGACGCTTGGCTTTGGCGCGACGGGCGTCAGCGCGGCGCTCGCGGTGCAGGCTAAGCCAACCCATCTCACGCTGGAGCTCGTCGAAGTGGCTCCAAAAGAAACTGTCGAGCTGGTGGTCTGGGGGCCGTACCCGACCGTGATCGGGGAGACAATTGGCGAGATTATCGGGGTGGTGCGCGACTCCGAGTGGGCGATAGGCATTCAGGCGCTCAATACCAAGACCCTCGGGGGCTTTCCCGGGCAGGAGAGCGATATTGAACCCGACTACACCGCCGATGACACGGGCAGCTACCCCGATCTGCCCGATGCGCTCAAGAAAGACCAGCTCTTTCGCGGCGACACAGCACGGCGCACCGCCTTTGGGAGCGTGATTCAGTGCTACTGTCGCAACCGCAGCCAGACGCGGCTAATCGCCAATTGGGGCATCGAGAAATTCCCTGCACCTGCTTTCGACGACGGTGGCGTGGTCGGCAGCAAGATCGCGCTCTTTGCCTGCCCCGCCGCAAAAGCGCTGGACACGCTCGGGGCAATCGAAGTCGCGGAGGGCCTGCCGCATCCACTGCTCGATGGGGTCTGGGCGAAGAAATCCCCCCGAGCCACAGACTCCTATCTCATCGTGGACTTTAGCGAGAGCACGATTGATCGCGCAATTGAGATGACTCTGAAGGCGGGGCTGCGCTATCTCTATCATAGCTCGCCGTTTGAGACCTGGGGGCACTTTCGCCTGAAGCCAGCACTCTTTCCTCACGGGGTCGCGGGTCTGCGCGAGTGTGTGGAGCGTGCCAAAAAAGCCGGAGTTCGAGTCGGCTTTCACACGCTCTCCAACTTTGTTACCCCCAACGATCCGTATGTCACGCCCCGCCCCGACCCACGCCTCGCCCGAAGCGGCACGAGTGTACTCACGGCGAGTATCTCCGTCACCCAGACCGAGCTACGGATTGCCGACCCCGAGCCGTTTGTAAAGAAGACCGCGCTGAGCACTGTGGCAATCGGCGAGGAGCTGATTCGTTTTGAGAGTGTCTCGACCAGCGCACCCTGGCGGCTTCTGGGTTGCCAGCGCGGGGCGTGGGGGACGCAAGCCACGGCGCACGCGAACCAGAGCGCCGTTGGCAAGCTGATGGACCACGACTACAAGGTCTTTCTCACGGATGCGTTGCTGACACAAGACATGGCTAAAAATATCGCCGCGCTCTGTAATCAGACAGGCACTCTCCAGATCTCGCTCGATGGTCTGGAGGGCAACTGGTCCACGGGCATGGGACAGTACGGGCGCACGCTCTTCACGCAGAGCTGGTATACAAGCCTTTCCCCCGAGCTAAAAGGTCAGATCAACGATGCCAGTAACCCCGGGCACTTCAACTGGCATGTCTACACCCGCATGAACTGGGGCGAGCCCTGGTACGCGGGCTTTCGGGAAAGCCAGACACTCTATCGCTTCAAGAACCAGCTCCACTACAGCCGCAACCTCATGCCCCGGATGCTGGGTTGGTTCGCCCTGCGTCCTGAGACCACTCTCGAAGACGCCGAGTGGCTGCTGGCACGGGCGGCGGGCTTCGATGCGGGCTTCGCACTGGCGACCAGCCTCGCCAGCACCGCACAGCTAAGTGCCGACCCTCTCTCCACCGAGACCGCAAAGCGCTTCGGGGCGATCCCCGCGATTCTTGAGGCGATCCACCAGTGGGAGACCGCGCGGCAAACCGGCGCATTCGCCGAGAAGCTCAAGGCTGAGCTGCGTGACAACACACGAGAGTTTCACTTGGAGCCCGCTGGAGCCAACCAGTGGAACCTCTATCCCGTGAGTGCAGGCCGACGCGGCAATCCAATCCGCCTCCGCGCTAGGAAAAAATCATGACTACCTCCCAAAAACTCGCACAGACTCCGCCGATGGGCTGGAATAGCTGGAACGCCTTTGAGCAGAAGATTGATGAGAAGACCATCAAGGAGATCGCCGATGCGCTGGTGCGCTCTGGGATGCGCGATGCGGGCTACCGCTACTTAGTGCTTGATGATGGCTGGCTACAAAAGGAGCGCGATAGCAAGGGGATTTTAGTGGCCGACCCGATGAAGTTCCCAAACGGCATGAAGGCTATCGGGGACTACATTCACGCCCAAGGGCTGCGCTTTGGCATCTACGAAGACCGGGGCAAGCTAACCTGCCAGGGCCTCGCCGGAAGCTACCAGCACGAGACGACGGACATACAGACCTTTGCAAGCTGGGGCGTAGACTATCTTAAGCTCGATAGCTGCTACGCCGAGCTCAATAAGCGCCTCAGTAGCGATGACTACACGCTCTACCGGGATGCGATTGCCAAGGCAGGCCGCCCGATGATTTTGAGTATGTCCGACTTTGGCAGTGGCGCGTGGGCCTGGGATGGCGAGAAGATCGGCCAGCTCTGGCGGACATCGTATGACATCTACCCGAATATGGACTCGGTCTACAACTGCGCTGAGACGTCGGCGGGCGACCACGTGACCCATCCGGCCTTCAATGGCCTGGGGCAGTTTGCCGGGCCGGGGCACTGGAACGACCCCGACATGCTACAAGTGGGCAACCTCAAGACAGATACCCAGAGCCGCGCCCACTTCAGTCTCTGGTGCATCCTGGCCGCACCACTCATGGCGGGCAACGACTTGCGCAAGATGCCCGAGAGCGTGCGGACTATTCTGACGGCTAAGGAAGTGATTGCGATCAACCAGGATCCGCGCGGCATTCAGGGCTACAAAGTCTTGAAAAACAATGGCCAGGAGATCTACAACAAGCCCCTCGCCGACGGGACAACCGCCGTGCTGATTCTCAATAAGAGCGATAAGCCCGCCGCGATCACGGTTCCGTGGGAGCTGATTGGACTAACGGGTCGTCAAAAAGTTCGTGATCTGTGGCTCCGCAAAGACATCGGTGCCTTTGAGGGCTCCTTCACCAGTCCACGCCTCGCGCAGCACGAGCACCAGCTTCTTAAGATCGGCTCCCGTGGCCGCCCTCTGCCCGCACCTGAACCGCTGCCTTTAGAGCGCTACACGGTCACCAAGAACGGCGTCACCTATCTCAGCGATCTCTGTTACATCTGGCGACGTGACCGTCCGCCGGTCAGTGACCAGAGTGCAAAACGCGAGCCGCTGGTGCTCAATGGGAACTTCTACCGCAAGGGACTGGGTTGCCAGGGCAAGTCGGTCGCGATGTACAAGCTCAATGGCCGCGCGAGCCGCTTCCAAGCCACGGTCGGCCTTGATCCGTCGAATCTGCCCACCGTTGAGGGGCGTTTTCGCGTTCTGGAAGAGGACTTCTTCGGCAATAAAGTGCTGTTTGACAGCGGCAAGCTCCGCCCCGATGCACCACCAAAGACCATTGATATTGATGTTACGAACAAAGGCTGCCTGATGCTAGAGTTTACCGGCGATAATGTTCTGGGTACGTGGGCCGAAGCACGGGTGGTGGCATGAAAACACAGCAATCCTCGGTGGTAAATGCCCCTGTGGTTCTCGCGTTTCTCGCGTGTTTTTTGTTTGGTCTGCAAGGCGGCCCTGCCGCCCGTCCGCAAGGGCAAGCCTGGCAGCACTCCGGCTCCGTCTACTTACTCACCACTCCCGACGGCGCAAACCTGCCCGCATCGGTGATACTCACGGACTTTCCGGTGCTGGTTCGCCTCCGCCGTGAGACGTTTGCGTTTGCTCAGGCACAGCCCCACGGCGAGGATCTGCGGGTCACGAACAGCAAGGGCCAGCCGCTTGCCTATCAGATCGAGCAGTGGGACGCGCAAGCGGGGACGGCGAGTGTCTGGGTGCGTGTCCCTCAGATCACCGGCAATGCGCGCCAGGAGCTACGGCTACACTGGGGCAACCCGGCGGCAAAGAGCGAGTCCAGCGGCCCGGCAGTGTTTAATGCAACCAATGGCTACCTGAGTGTCTGGCACATGGACGAAACACTGGCAGACGCAACGGGCAAGCTCACGGCGACGAACAAAGGCACCACTCTCGCGCCTGGCCTGATTGGGGTGGCGCGGCGCTTTGCCGAAAATCAGGGAGTTGCCGGAGGCGAGAAGCTCACGAGCCTCCCCGCGGGCAGCCAGCCGCATAGCTCGCAGGCGTGGTTTCGGGCGGAGCGCCCCAACGTGCGGATTCTTGGCTGGGGCAACGAGGAGCGCCAGGGCAAAGTGACGATGCAGTTTCGTAGTCCGCCGCATGTCAGCATGGACTGCTACTTCTCCGATGCCAATGTCGCGGGAAAGAGCAAGCTCCCAATGGGGGAGTGGCTGTACGTGGTACACACCTACGAAAAGGGCAATGCGCGGGTCTATGTGAACGGTGTCTTAGACGGCACAGCGCAGTCATCAGCCGCGCCGCTGAATATCCAAAATCCCGCTCGCTTCTGGATCGGTGGCTGGTACAACAGCTACGATTTTGTGGGCGAGATGGATGAAGTTAGAGTTTCCTCTGTTGCACGTTCTGCCGACTGGGTGAACCTGGAGTACGAGAACCAGAAACCCTTGCAGACGCTGGTGGGAATGCTCGTGCAGCCCGGCAGTGAGTTCTCCGTCTCGTCGCCACAGCTCACCGTGCGCGAGGGCGAGCGGGCCACGATCACGGCGCAGGCAGGCGGGGCGCAGAAGCTCTTCTGGGTGCTCAAGCACAAGGGGCAAGAGAAGATTGTCGCCACCGACCAGCTTGCCTACACGCTCGACGCGGGCCGAGTAAGCGGCGACACAAAACACACACTCTTGCTCAAAGCTGTCTATCCCGAGGGCGTCAAGAGCCGCGAGATTCCGGTGACGATCCAGGAGGCGATTGCTGACCCCGTGATCTCGCTCAAAGCCCCGCGCCAGTGGGACGGACGCACACCGATTGAGATTATAGCGACGGCGGACAAGAGCGCTCTGCCACTGCGCTACGCCTGGAAAGTGGACGGGCTCGCGACCCGCAAAGAGGTGCTTCCCGGCAAGCTGCGCCTCACTCGTGCCCAAAACAGCGGGACACTCACGGTGAGCGTTTCGGTGGACAACGGCGGCGCACCCGTGACACAGGCGGTGAAACTTGCGGTGACGGAGCCCAAGGCCGATCCCTGGATCGAGCGCAAGCCCGCCCCCGATGAGCAGCCCGTGGACAACCAGTTCTATGCCCGCAATGCCAGAAACGAGGGGACGCTCCACGACAAGGGCATGCTGAACACCCCCGCCGACTCCGTGTTTTTGCGCCTCTACGCTGACGGGACACTGGTCAAGACCGTCACGCAGAAGCTCCCTGCGAGCCGTGCCTATGCGCTCTCCGTATCGCTCAAGCCGGGTCTGATCCACTACCGTACGGAGTCTGGGAGTGTCACGGGCGGTCAAGCGACCGTTCTGCGCACGGCCTCGAATCTCGTCTGCGGCGATGCATTTGTGATCCAGGGGCAGTCCAACGCGGTCGCCACGGACTTTGGCAAGGAAACCCCCGCGTTTCAGAGCGAGTGGATTCGGACGTTCGGGACGCGCTGGGAAGACGCTCGCCATAGAAATCAAGATGGCAAGACGGGTGAGATCGGCTACTGGGGGATGGAGCTGGCGCGGCGATTGATGGAGAGTGAGAAGGTTCCCCTCTGCATTCTGAATGGTGCCGTCGGGGGGACGCGTATTGACCAGCACCAGCGCAATCCCAACAACCCTACCGACCCCACTACCATCTACGGGCGCTTGCTGGGGCGTGTGCGCCAGGCCGGGCTGACCCACGGCATTCGAGGGATTCTCTGGCACCAGGGCGAGAACGATCAGGGCGCGGATGGCCCCACCGGCGGCTTTGGCTGGGAGACTTATCGGGAGTACTTTATAGATCTCACTGCCGCCTGGAAGCTGGACTTCCCGAATCTCCAGCGCCACTATCTCTTCCAGATCTGGCCCAAGTCGTGCGCGATGGGCATTGACGGCTCCGACAATCAGCTCCGCGATGTCCAGCGTCAGCTGCCCTCGCTCTTCTCGAAGATGAGTATTATGTCCACACTGGGCATTGATCCACCCGGTGGCTGCCACTTCCCTGCGGCAGGCTACGCCGAGTTCGCACGGCTGATCTTCCCGATAATCCAGCGCGACAGCTACGGCAAGATCTTTACGGAGCCGATCACGCCGCCAAGTCTGAGGCGTGCCACTTTTACCAGCGCCAAGAAAGACTCACTGACTCTGGAGTTCGATCAGGCCATTGTCTGGGACAGTGCGCTGGCGAGCGAGTTCTATCTCGATGGTCAAAAAGGTAAAATAGCCTCGGGCGTGGTTTCGGGCAATCGGCTGACTCTCACGCTCACGGAGCCGACGACGGCGCAGAAAATTACCTATCTTGACAGCGCGGCCTGGAGCCAGAAGCGGCTCCTGCGAGGAGCCAACGGAATCGCCGCCCTGACTTTCTGCGATGTCACAGTCCAATAACACCATGAACAAAGTTGCCGTCTTAGACTATCTTAAGAGCATTGATGGCAAGCCGTCGCTCCAAACCGACGAGATCTTCAAGCGAGTTGGTAAGTACCCTGGTCTCTGGACCTGGGACATGCAGGACTTGACCCGAGACTTCGCGGAGTACAATACCGGCGCACGCTACTGGGAGATCTTTGCCTTTGATGTCTACGATCAGGGCTTTAACCAGAGCTGGTACGACTATATTTTGCCGATTATCGGCAACAAACCCATGGCGATTGGTGAGTGTGATCGGTTGCCTACCCCAAGCTACTCAGGGAGCAGCCGCCAAAGTTCAGGTAAACTCCCAAGATGACCGCTGACATTGATGTCTTTTTCCGCGAGGGCTTTCTCCATTTCCCTGGCATCTTCACGCCCGACGAAGTAACGGCGCTGCGTGAGAAAACCGACGCGTGCTTTGCCAACCGCGAGCAGGTTGACCCAAAGTTTATCTCGCATGTCTACGGGGCGTTTGTACTGCGGCGCGGCGCAGAGTACGACCCGCTCTTCGCCAGCTTAGTCGAGCGGCCTGAGATTCAAGCGCTGGCGAGTGCGGCACTGGGGCCACAGCCCGCTTTCAATGCCCTCAATGTGATCCGTAACGAGCCAGGGCAGGCGATCTCGCTCTGGCACGTGGACGATGTGCTGGAGCTGCCCCTCCCCGAGGAGATCCCGCGCTTCGATGCCCGGATTCGCCTGCCCGTGCTCTGGCTGACGGTGCAAGTGGCTCTGAGTGCTATCGAGACTCTGGAGCATGGCCCTACCCAGTTTGTGCCCGGGAGCCACTACTCAGGCCGTCGGCCCCCGAAAGGCGAAGAGAATCCCGTGTTTGAAGGACAGGGCCCCGTGCCAGTGTTCTGCAAGGCGGGAGATGTGTATCTCACCAACCACCAGTGCTGGCACCGGGGCGCACCGAATCTCTCCGACCGGACACGCTATGTGCTTCAGCTCCAGTACGCCACCCGCTGGGCGGATCGGCGCTTTCGCGGCGTGGCATAGACGCGCCCCAAAGGCTACTCCCCAGGGTACTTGAGGCCAATCTCCACACGCACCGCGTCTAAGGTACGCATGACGGCCAGTGTCCCATCGAGCGGGAGAATCTCACTCTCCGTCTTTCCGGCGCGCAGGCACTCCGCCACATGCATCGCCTCAAACTGAAAGCCCTCGCCCTCGTGCTCAAACTCTAGTGTCTGGGTGTGACCATCCGCCGTTAGAATCAGGCTCTTGGGGCGCCACCAGAACGGAACCTCGATCTTGCCCTTGGTGCCGATAATTGTGGTAACAAACGGCGTGGTGACTTGAATCGAGGTCGTGCAGGTAGCGAGGGAACCGTCTGGGAAGCCCAGTACGACCCCCACATTTTCGTCAACACCTGTGCTTCCAAGCTGCCCGAACGCCTTCACCACACTTGGTTTCCCCAGTAGCATCATGGCGATATTAATCGGGTAGACCCCCACATCCATCAGCCCCCCCCCGATCAGCTCGCGAGAGAAAAGCCGCCCATTGGGATTGCCGATAATCAGCTGGTTCTTATCATCCAGAGTACCTGCACCGTAGCCAAAGTCCGAATAGACTTGGCGCACTTTTCCAATCGTGCCCTCCGCGATCAGCTCGCGCACCTTCACCCAGACCGGGAAGCAGCGGCTCCAGACACCTTCCATCAGGAACAGCCCCTTCTCCCGCGCCTTGGCAACCACTTCCTCGGCCTCCTTGAGGTTCACCGTGAAGGGTTTCTCACACAGCACGTGCTTGCCTGCGTTCAGCGCCAGTAGCACCTGCTCACGGTGGAAATTATGCGGCGTCGCCACGTAGACAATATCAATCTCCGGGTCGTTGACGAGCTTGGTGTAGGCATCGGGGTCGGTGTGCTGGGTCGGCACATCGAACTTTGCGGCGTACTTGGCCGCTTTCTCAGGATCGCGCGAGGCAATTGCCTGAATCTTATGATCACTTAGCTTGGACACATCTGCGCCCAGACGGTTGGCAATGGAGCCACAGCCTAAAAATCCCCAGCGAAGGGGTGAATACATTGACATGTTTTTCTTTCTTTTCGCCCCCGTTCATGGGGGTGAGGAACTACTCCATCGGGTACTTTAGCCCAATTTGTGCGCGTAAGTTGTCCAGAGCACCCATCACGGCGAGGCTGTCGCTATGGGAGAGAATATCGCTCTGGGTGTGGCCGGCGCGCAGGCGCTCGGCGAAGTGGATGGCCTCAAACTGGAAGCCGGGGCCGTCGAAGGGCAGCTCAAAGACCTCGGCCTCACCGCCTCGGGTCAGCGTGAGCTTGCGCGGGGTCCACCACGGGGCCGCCACTTCGATCTTGCCACTCTCGCCAATCAGAGTCGCGCTCTGGGGCGTGCTGACCTGAAACGACGTGCTGGTGATAGCCAGTGCGCCACTGGGGAAGTGCAGCAGCATCCCCGCGTTCTCGTCCACGCCCGTGTGTCCCAGCGTCCCCAGGCATGCCACTTGATCCGGGTTCCCGAGCAGCATCTGGGCCAGGCTCACCGGGTAGATTCCGACATCCATGATCGCTCCGCCACCGAGCTCCGGGTTGAAGAGGCGCGCCTGGGGGTTCAGCCCGATGATTCTACCGTCGTCGCCGACATTGGAGGGGCTGGGCCCGCAGCGAAAGCCAAAGTCGGCGTAGAGCATGCGTGGCTTGCCAATCGCGCCCTCGGCGATCAGCGCACGCACTTTATCCCAGACCGGGAAGAAGCGACTCCACATACCCTCCATCAGAAAGAGGCCCGTTTCTTTGGCGACTGCGATAACAGCCTCGGCCTCGGCTTTGTTGATCGTGAAGGGCTTCTCACACAGAACATGCTTGCCACTCTTGAGGGCTAGGAGGCTGTGCTCTTTGTGGAAGGTGTGGGGCGTGGCGACATAGATCGCGTCCACGTCCGGGTCGTTGCAGAGAGCTTCGTAGCTGGCGTGGCGGTTGGTGATACTGTGCTTGCTCCCAAAGGCGGCGGCTTTTTCGGCATCACGTGAGCCGACAGCGACGACATTTTGATCCGAGAGCAGCGCGATGGACTCGGTAAAGCGGTTGGCGATACTCCCAGCCCCGAGAATTCCCCAGCGCAGGGGTGTGTAGCGGTTTGACATAGCGCCCCAAGGATACCCCGCGTGCCGGGGCTGCGTCAATCACTGGTCCCAGCTCATCTTGCCATTGATGGAGATCGAGTATGTGGTTTGTCTGTCGTTGAGCATGGAGAATGTCGCCCAGATCAGCTCGGCCATGAACTCGCCCACGATCAGGCCAAACGCGATCTGGCGGAGCTGGCCGTAGCCCTTGAGGCCGTAGAAGCGCTGGACGAATACTTTGACGATGAGAACTATTAAGAGGCCAAACCAGTAGTAGTCCACGCCGAAGTTCATGGCCAGCGCGTAGCCCGCCGGGTGCAGCCAGAAGCCGGGGATGCGGAAGCGGACAAAATCCAGGAGCATCACGGTTCCGAAGCCGCCTGCGACAGCGAGCATGGCGGTGGGGTTAGGCGGGCGCGGGGTGGAGAGGATATTACTGATAAAGCCGCCCAGCTCACCGGAGACCCAGCTCACGGGCGTGTAGCGGTAGCCAAAGTAGATGTGCGCCAGAAATCCCGCCACGGTGCCCAGGGGGATTGCCAGAAAGAGCGCCAGAAACATGCCTTTGGCCGAGAGCTTCCCCCGATCCGCCAGATAGAGTCCCTCCATCAGCGACGGCATGGTGTGCGTCCGATGAATCCGGTTCATGAAGTGGAATGTCGCCAGCGTCCGCGTGAGCAGCTCGTTGGAGAGCCCCGCACTACCATGAAAGTCTAAGACGAGCTGGTGGGGGCCCATAAACGCCATCTCATGGGTGGGAGCGCCCAGCGAGGCTCGTAGCCGTGTGACAGCCACACTGAAGGCCAGAAAGAGCAGGACATAAAGCAAGATGAAGGGGAGGGGAAGGCCGATCCCGACACCGATAGCCGCCGTGCCCGCGATGCAGGCCAGCAGCAGGACAAAGAGAAACCGCGCGGGAAGCCCCCCACTGGGATCGCGCTCGCCGCTGTTGATCTGCGCCCAGAGCTGCTTTAAGTGCGGCTTGGCCAGCCAGAGGGCACTCACAAAGAGGCCGATAAACGCTCCCCAGCTCTGCTCAGAGAAATACGGCGGGCTGGGCGTGAGCCCTCCCCCGCCAAAGACTCCCTGCTCGTTGCCGATGCTATAGGCGATAATCTGCTGCGCCTTGCGGACGAAGAAAAACACGAGAAGGGAAAAGAGCAAGTCCGTGGGCATGAGAAAGCCCAGCGCCGACAGATACGGAAAGATCCCGACAGGAGTCCAGCCGGTCTGGTTCCACGGCGGCGAGACAAAGGCGCGGTTGAAGTCGCCAATAAAGCGAATATTGAAGTGGGGGAGCTGAGGGTACAGAAAGGAGAACCCATTGAGCATGTCAATGGCAAATACCACGGCGAAGCTCCCCCAGAACAGCTTGTTCTTCCAGAGCGGTGTCTGCCCTGGCACGCTCTCCTCGGTGAGGGCAAGAGGGAGCTGCACTAGGGGAAACGCGAGGCGCTCTTTGTGCACCCACTGGTCTTTGAGCAGCGCACTGATGCAGAGCATGGCTGTGGTGACCAGCGTGAGAAGCAGCGTCCACGCCCCGATCTTGGGCCACCAGAGCGGCAACTGGGAGACAAAAAAGCCAAATGTCTTGCCGCCCTCACCAAAGGCTTTGAGGGGGGCGGGGTCACGGAAGAAGAACCAGTCGTGGACGTAGGGTAGGATATACGTGCCGTAGCGTGGGTTGTTGGAGGAGTAGACCGCAAAGCCGTAGCTCGCCGGAGCGACCATGTCCATCCACTCGCCGCTCATGGCGCAGGCAATCGTGAGCATGGCATAGACCACCGCGATCTCCCGTCCGTTGAGCGCCCACTTCGGTAGCACTCTCCGCACGGGGATATTGAGCAGCGCCAGGACGATGGTCAGAGCCAGTGGCGGCACCATCAGCGAGAAGATTCGGTCAATGACCTGATCCTGTGACCAGTAGCAACACACGGGGATTAAGAGCAGTCCCACCAGAAGTGGGCGAAGAAGGGCTAACATGGTCTATAATTTCTACTACGGTGCAACCATAATCCTGCCGACATCGTCTTTGGTAGATAACGGGCCGAAGGCCGAACTTTATTGTCCCCCCGCCGGGCGGGGGTCAGGGGGCTATTTTATGATCTCGGATGAGCTGAAACAAAAGATTGACGACTGGGTGAAGCGCGAGGGCCGCAACGAGTACGGCGACCCCAAAGACACCCACTACGCCGGCGGCAACCCGCTCTTCGACGAGCGCTCGCCGGGCCTCAAAGACCGCTACGAGTATATTTTAAAGCGCAACCCGAAGCTACAAGAGGAGCTTGAGAAATGAAATCCCACACGGGGGGAAACCCCAAGTTCGACGAGCGCACGCCGGAAGTGAACAAAGACCGGCAAGTGGCGGGCGTCAGCCCGCACTTCAATGAGCAAAAAAGCCCGCTTGATCTCGTGACTCCACTCGCCAAAAAGAAATCATTACCTATTCGGAGGATCAAACCATCATGACAAAATCTCTGAGAAATACGTTAGCCACCCTCGGCATCGCCGCCGCCGTCGGTGCCACCGCAATTCCGATGCTCTCCGTCTGGACAACAAAAGAGACTCACGAGCCACTCAGCCTCAACGACCCGCTGGGTGCTCTGATTAATAACGCAACCCCAACAGTTCTCGTGGACTTCAACGACAACGTCAGCGACACCGACATTCAGGCGTTTGCGACACAGTACAAGCTCAAGCTAGCTCCGAATTCCATCGAGGCCAAGGACAACCGCCTCTACCGCGTCACCGATGGCAACGCCGATCTCAACACCCTGCGCCACGACTCCCGTGTGCAAGCCGCCGAGCCGGAGATCACGTTTAATCTGGAGCAAGCCGGGTCTTCCGCCGCCCGTTCGCGCGTGATTGATCCGACAGTCGAAACCACGACGATGGCCGATCCGACTGTTCACAATGAAGATCATTGGGCCTATCAGTCTGTGGATACAATAAAGTCATCGCAAGTTCAGGGCGGCACCTCGATTATTGAGCTTGTTGCCGACGATGCCCCGATGGGCACGAAGCCGAACGATCCGCTTTATGACAAGCAGTGGAACTTTCGGATGATTGACACGGAAGGCGCTTGGGAGCGTACCCGTGGCAAGGGCGCGGTTGTCGCGGTGATTGATACCGGCGTGAGCAAGGCGCGGGACTTTAAGCAAACGACGTTCACGGCGGGCTATAACTTTGTCAGCAAGACCACCAACGCCGACGACGACCACGGGCACGGGACGCATGTCGCCGGGACGATTGCCGAGTCCACCAATAACAACGAGGGCGTGGCCGGGATCGCGTTTGAGGCGACCATCATGCCGCTCAAGGTGCTCTCCGCCGAGGGGAGTGGCTCCAGTGCCGATATTGCCGATGCCATTCGCTTTGCCGCCGACAAGGGCGCAAACATTATCAACATGAGCCTAGGCTCGATGTACCCGTCCGATGTGATCCACGAAGCCTGCAAGTACGCTCGCAAGAAGGGGGTCACGATTGTCTGCGCGGCGGGCAACAGCTTCAAGGAAGGCGTCGGCTACCCGGCGGCGTTCCCCGAGTGCATCGCCGTCTCCAGTGTCGGGCCGAGCGGGAAGCTCTCTAAGTTCTCGTCGTGGGGCAAGCAAGTGGCCCTTGCCGCGCCGGGTGGCGACATGATTGACTCCAAAGACCCCAAAGACGGCATCCTTCAGAACACGGTCTACCAGGGCCAGGACGACTACTTCGCCTTCCAGGGAACGTCTATGGCGTCGCCCCATGTTGCCGGAGCCGCCGCGCTGGCCTACAGCCAGGGCACCAAAGACCCTGCGAAGATTAAAGACCTGTTGCAAAAAACGGCCAGCAAGCCCAAGGAGAACAACACCAAAAAATACGGCGCGGGGATTCTTAATGTGGGCAAGCTCACCGCCAAGGGTGCGGCGGAGAATACCTGGAAGCTGCGCCACGCCCTGGCGATTGGCTTCGCGGGCCTCCTGATCGGGTTTGGCGGGCCGCTGGGCCGCCGTAACCTCGCGCTGCGTGCTGGTATCGGAGCGGCGATTGCGGGGGGCTTCTTTGTCCCGGATGCCGTGACCAACTTCGTGGGTGCGGACTCCGCGTGGAACTTACTGAGCTTCTCCGCCCTCACGCCCGCGCTCCTCGTCTGGATGCTGCGTAAAGGCCCCGGCCTGAAAGTGGCGTCGGGCGCGGCGCTGGGGGTGGGCGTGAACTTGTTCGCAAACTGGAACAACGCGACGATCCCCTTCACCACCGCGACATTTGGAGCGAGTGCGCTTCCCTGGACACTCGCCAACATGACAGTCGCTCTCGGGCTGGCCGTGGTAAGCGCCCTCTGGGCCGCAAAACGCCTGCGGTAGCAGCGAGCTACCGACTAGAAAAGCTCCGGTGGAGACTTTCCCGGGGCTTTTTCTTTTGGGAAAGGCTTTCAAGATTTTCTTGACAAACACGACCACCATAATGCATACTTCCATTTCAGAAATTGAGGAATGATCTTTGATCTTCTGCTCACCGTTTTTGAGCTACTGTTTAGGAAGGTAAAAAATAAAATGAAAATCTCTTCTGTTATCTGTGCATCTCTTCTGAGTATGGCTTGTTTCTGTGACAAAATTGCTTTTGCACAATGGACATCTTCAGATGTTTGGATTCGTAACGGAAATGCATCATCGGCATCAAGTTCGATGGGGGCTGATGCTATAATTAATGAATATGGTCAGCCTCTTCCTCCTACGGAACTCAATGGTGGAACTTTTGATTATATCTATGCCAAAACTTGGCGAACATCTTTTCCTGTAATGTACGCTACGCCCACTGGTAACGCGTCGATATCCGGTACACTTAAATCTATCTTCAGTTGGAATGGTTCCAATGCTTCTGGAGCGTTTTCTGTTAAAGGCTTCTGGAATATCAAAGCAACCACTACGCATGGAGTCATGAATGGCGCTATTGCATCTTGCGGTCAAACGAATCCGACGGAGCCTGGATTAATTCCTACATCTCAAATTGAAGCGACATATTCAACGCATCCAAATCCCGTAGCCGGTTCAAGTGATATTAAAATTGTTCCTAACCTACTTTCATGGAATATAATAACTTTCTATTTCGATTTAGGTGCATCTGCAAGTGGGACTAGTTCATCTTCATGGGCATCAGAAGCACGGGCCAGTGCGAATGCGGTACTTTCAGATTAATCTTATTTTTGGTTAGTAGATTGCAGGGCGGGAATATGATTCCGTCCTGTAATTCTAGGAATAAATTAATAGCAAACTAATGAGCATAAGAACGGTTCAGAAAATTGAATACGGAATTTTTGTTCGAGATCTAATAAGGAAAGAAGTAGAGCGTAGAAATATTTGTTTGATTACAGAAGGATCTTTACTTGATTTAAACCATAAAGAAAATAAGACTTACTCAAATGTAAATATAAATTATGTGGCGGATAATTTTGGATATGAGTTGATTAAGCCTTACAATAATGCCTGGTTGTTAAGAAAATCTTATAAAGATAAGGATATAGTTTTTCCCTGCGTAAGCCCTGAAGGAATTATGCAAACTGGGCAAAATTGGTTCGATATATTGATTAATCTTTTTCCTGAAATCAGAATTGCAAAACAAACATATCAAATAATTATTGAGAAAAAATTACAAGAAATGTTTTTCTCAGAAAAAAATAGATTAATAAAATATAATTCTCCCATTCGAATAACTCTCTTGGAAAAATCAAATATAGATACATTGTACAATTTGTTTTTATATTCTACAGTTGGGGATGCTCTGATGTATCTGAAACGAGTATTTCCAGATTTTTTAAATATCAATAAATGTAAAGTAGTTATAGATAATAAATTGTCACAAGGTAGTTCATTATTGCTTTTAATTAATGAAAATGGGAAAAGGTTACTTTTAGGCAGAGAAGTTAATATCGACAAAAAATTTGGAGAAAGCAAATTAGTACCATCAAAAGGTATTTTTCTCCGTGACGCACTAGATTTACAATTCTCAGAGAAGAACCGTTTAGTTTTATCCGATCCCATCAAAAGACTGCCGATCGAAATCATAAATAAGGCCGCTACCAGCGATGATAGAATTATTAGAAGTGTTCAAAAATTATTTGAACTTGAGTTGATAAATCAACCACAACAAAAAAAGCTAGTTCAAAAACTTGTTCACCATCCAAAATCGGCCTCACAATTACAGATTGCATTAAGAGATGCAACGATTCTACCATTTTTAAATTATATAGAAAATAATAATACTAATAAAACTGACAGGTTAGGAACTCTTGTGTTAAGTGTGAAAAATATCCTTGATGATTTTAAAGAAAAAATGATTAAAGAGAAGAAAGCGGAGATACCATTTAGTGATACTCCTTATGAAATCCAGTTGGCCTCGTCAATTCAGATTGTATGTGAAAATTTGTCATTGAAATATTTTTATAATAGGCCAGACTTGATGAATTACCCAGAAGATCAAATATGGGCAAATTTTTCCGTTACGGAACAAAGAAATAAAAAATATGCATCAATCGGCTTGCTCAGACCCAATGCTATTGGAGAACTTGAGGGATCGTTTTCAATCAAATTCGAAATCACAAACAGGTGATACCAATTGAAAACATCACGCACTCACTCTGTTACTCATACTATAGTATGCTTTTCTCGACACCACAGGTCAGCTAGAGCGGGCGAGTAACTTTAACCGTCATCTGCGAGCGCGTACTGCCGGAGTTGGGGTCGCCGAGCAGAAGAAAAAAATCGGTGCCTTTGCGGGAGCGCTGGGAGTAGGCAAAGTAGAGATTGGTTCCGGTCTGGGAGCCGACATTGGCGGCGTTGCCCGTGCCGTTCTGGGAGAGCAATCGTGCCGAGAGTGCCCGCAGGCTGTCGAGGCGATAGGTTCCTGTGATGATGGTCTGACGCGTGGTGACGCCACCGCGCTTCTGCTGACTAGACGAGGTTCGTACCGAGAAGGGCTTGCTCACCAGAAAGCCCTGACCGATGCTCAGGCTCTGCGTGGGCAGTCCGCCCTGCATGCCGCTTCGGTAGCGCAACCCGCCGCCTTGAAAGAGCGTGCGCTGGTTCCAGGAGAAGCCTCCTCCCGCCAGCCGGTCGTGGTAACGCGTGGCAGTATCTTGCTGGCGACGGCCTTCGTCGAGATTGATGTCGAGGCCAAAGCCATCCCGGGTATTGACCCCAAGATCAAGGGAGATACTCTCGTTGAAGAATGCATCCGTGGTGAGGCGCTTGTTGGAGAAATAGTCACAGTCCACATCGTACGAGAGCAAGCGGCCCCGATCAAGCTGGTTACGAATCCCCATACTGGCTGACCAGCCCTTGCGGTTACGATCCTGCACGAGCCCCAGATTGCTGATGAAGTCCTCGGAGAGGGAGGAGCTGGAAACCCGGTAGCGTGGCCTGCCCGGCGCCCCTCGGCTACTGAGTGTCAGATCGCTGGCTCCGCCTTTTTGCATCCCTCCCTGCCAGGACTGGCTGCGGGAGAAGTAAATACTATTGCGCTGCGTGCCATCCACCCAACCGTAGTTGCCCGCCGCCCGCACCACGCGGTTGCTGAGCTTGTCCGCGCGATTATCGCTGGCTGCATAGACACTGTACTCACTGAAAAGCCCCACGGCTTGACGGAGCGCGAGAGCCGCACTCGTCCGATCGGGCTCCCCCGTTCGCGACTGTGACGTGACAAGCCCCACGGAAGTCGCGCCCTCACGACCCACCACCTTGAGGCCGTCATCGAACTGCCCGACACGGCGTGAGTAGAAAACCTCGCTGGAGGGTAAGAACTCATTGCCCTCGGCAAAGAACGGACGGCGATCCGGGACTTGCTGCTCGTTATAGGAAAAATTGACGCTGGCGACATCTTGCTCGATCGTCTGGAAATCCGGGTTCACCGCAAGCAACCCGGTGAGCGTCGTACTGAAAGGGTACTTGATGTCCATACCCTGACGGGCGCTGGCGCCCTCGGTGCGGGCGGTTGTCAGGCTGTAGGGAAGCACTACCACGGGAGGGCGCTGGTCGGGCATCGGCTGCGCGAGGCGCAGCTCGGGCAGAAACGAGGCGCGGGAGAAAAACGACTGGCCCTCGGGGGGGAGCGCGGGCCAGATCATCTGGTTGCCCTCACGGTTCAGCGACCTACCTACCTGGAGTCCAAACGCCCGTGCTCGCGCGGGGTGGCGCAGGAGCTGAAAGGGAATCGCAATCTCACAGCTCCAGCCCTTGCCCTCCGGGAGGGGCTTGGAAGCGGCTTTCCAGTCGCCTGCCCAGGTGATATTGCCCGCCGTGCCCCCTTCCAGATGCTCGACTTGCGTGCCTAGCGCGTTCACCGAGAAGCTAGACGCGCCACGCCGCAGGTTCTGGCTGTCAATCACCACGCTCACGTGATCGTCGCCCTCCACCGCCGAGCTACCCCTTTGCGTCTCACTGGCGCGCATCAGCTCCGGGTGCTCGTCGCGGCACTCAAACGCAATATAGAGCGTCGTGCCATCCGTCGTCACCCAGGCTTCGGTCTGCTCCACAATAGGGGCGCCGCCGGTGAAGCGCACGAACTCTCCCGCCTTAAACGCCGTTTTCCAGCAGGCATCGGAGAGATCCCCATCTATTTTCGGAGCGCTTTTCGTGGTAGGGAGGCTGAAGCTCTCTCGCTGCGCGGGAGAGTGGGCCCACGCGGGGCCGATCATGAGAAAGGCGGCGAGTGCACAACTCGCCGCCTGGAGACTTTTGCTATCCATGCTGAATTCTCATACAGCGGAGAGCTTTTCGGGGTTCCCGAAAATTATTTTGTTTTGAGCAGGTCGCGAATCTCGGTGAGGAGCACTTCCTGTGCGGGCGGTGCGGGCGGCGGTGCCGCGGCGGCTTCCTCGGCCTGCTTCTTCTTCATGGCGTTGATTGCCTTAACGACCATGAAAACGGCAAAGACAAGAATAAGTGTGTTGACAGCAACCGTCATGAACTGGCCGTATCCTAGGATAACAGCTCCATCAATCTTGCGTGCTTCGACCAGTGCTTTCCCTGCGGGAACGTCGCCCTTGAGAACCACATACGCATCGGCCCAGCTTACCTTGCCTAACAGTCCTGTTAGTGGGATGATCATCTCGTCCACAAACGACTGGAGAATCTTTCCGAGTGCCCCTGCGGCAAGAACACCGACGGCGAGATCTACGGCGCTGCCTGAGCCTACAAATTCACGAAATTCTTTAACTAACGACATCTTATACATTCCTTTCGACTATACCACTTGCCTTCTTTGAGGCACGATTCACACGGCCATTCAGTTTTGCCTCCCGGCTCGCTTAGGCTCGCCATGGGCACCCTCTGGGTACGGGCTCCGCGAAGGGTTTGGGGCTCCCGTGCGTCCCCCTTCGCAGGGAGGAACGACCGAGAGCCGGAGGGGGTGCCCGAGGAACGAGGGCGGGGGAGGCAAAACTGAATGGCCGTGCACGATTCATTCAGATCGCACATTATACAGGTAATGTTCCATTTGTAGAAAAAATAAAAAAATCTAGGCTGTGACAATAAATGCCACGCCTGCCTCGGTGAGCTCCCGGGCGCGGGCACGGGTGGCCGCTTCCGCGTAGACACGCACCAGGGGCTCCGTGCCCGAGGGGCGCAGCAGGAGCCAGGAGCTGTCCTCGAAGTCAAGCCGTGTGCCATCACGGCGGCGGATCGCCGCGATCTGAGCGCCCGCAAAGCTTGTCGCCTTGAAGCTCTGGAGCGCGGTGTGGATGCGGTGCATCTGCGCCGGGGTAGGGCGCAGGTTGATGCGGATGTACTCATGTGGCCCGACTTCCTCAGCGAGCTGGCTGAGAAGCTCCGCCAGAGACTTGCCTGAGAGCACCACTGCCTCGAGAATGAGAAGTGCGGAGAGAATCGCATCGCGCTCCGGTAAGTGCCCCGCCACGCCGAAGCCCCCCGATTCCTCACCCGCGATCAAAATATTGCCCTCCAGCATCTTCTCTGTGAGAAACTTGAAACCCACCGGTGTCTCCACAAGGGGCAGGCCGTACACCGCACAGAGCTTATCCACCATCTGTGTGGTTGAGATTGTCCGCACCACGCCGCCCGTCTGGCCGCGTGTCTTTACCAGGTGACGTAGTAGTAGTGCGAAGAGCTTGTGGGCATCCACAAACGTGCCTGTTGCGTCACACGCTCCTAGCCGGTCGCCATCGCAGTCGAGTGCCAGCCCGAGGGCCGCTTTGGCAGCAGGCACGGCTCTAAAGAGTGCTTCCAGGTTCTCAGGGGTTGGGTCGGGTGTGACACCCCCAAAAAATGGGTTGCGCTCCGCTCGGATCTCCTGAAGAGCAACTCCTGCGGGAGCCAGGAGCTGGGACAGATAGCCCGCCGCCGCGCCATGGAGGGTATCTACCACGACAAGACCTGCTTGCTTGAGTGCTGACAGATCAACGAGGCGGGCGCAGTGCGCTAGGTAAGGAGCTGCAAAGTCCGTCAGCTCCACGGTGCCGCCCTCGGTGCGGGGTGTCCCCCCACTCATGAGCAGCTCCCGGAGCTTCTCCTCAATCCGCGTCGTCATGGCCGGGGAGGCGGGGCCGCCGTAGTGCGCCTTCACCTTCATGCCCGAGAAGCTCGCCGGGTTGTGGCTTGCCGTAATGACAATCCCCGCGGCGGCTCCGAAGAAACGACAGGCGAAGCTTACCGTGGGGGAGGGACAGGCAGCGTGCGAGAGGCGTGTGCGCAGGCCGTTGGCAGCTACCACATCGGCGGCGGCGCGGGCGAAGAGGTCGGACTGAGCGCGGGTATCGTAGCCGACAATCACCCCGTCGCCTGGAACGGAGTCGCTCTTGACCCAGTCGCAGAGTGCCTGGGTCAGGAGCCGGACATTCTCCACCGTCACATCGTCGGCTAAGATCCCGCGCCAGCCATCGGTGCCGAAGCGAATTCCGGCGCGCTGGATCTCACTCTGGCTGGGCAGGTGCGCCACAATGGATGCGATCACGGCATCGGCACCGACCACGGCACCCGGGCGAATACGGGCACCCGCGCGCACCGTGCAGTGGTTGCCTAAAATGCTTCCCCGCACCTCAGTTTGTTCCTCAAGCACGCAGCCACGCCAGATCACCGAGTCCTCGATGAGTGCGCCTTCCCCGATCTGGCAGCGCGAGCCAATCACCACGGTTCCCCGAATCTTGGCATCGCGTCCCACTTCGGTATGGTGGTTGAGAAAGACCCGCCCCCGAATCTCCGCCGTCGGGTGGATTGTCGCGCCCTCGCCTACCCAGACTCCCTCCCGTACCTCGACGCCTTCTATTGTTGCCTGCACGCGCTGCTCCAGCACATCGGCTTGGACACGCTGGTAGTCGTTGAGAGTCGTGATCGAGCGCCAGTAGTGCTCCGGGGCCACAAATCCATAGACGGGTGCACCCTCGGCCACAAGCTGGGGAAAGAGCTGCCGCTCAAAGGAGAACTCCGTGCCGACCGGGATGCGCCGTAGGATCTCACGCCGAATGACATAGACCCCCGCATTGATCGTGTCGGTGGCCACCTCCCCCACGGGCGGCTTTTCGGCAAAGGCCTGGACACGTCCCTCGGCATCGCGCACCACCGCGCCGTAGCGTGATGCATCCGGCACGCTGGTGAGCAAGAGCGTCACGGCTGCTTCTTTTTCCTCATGGAAGGCTACCAGCGCACTCAGGTCGGCGTCCGTGAGAACATGGCCATTCAGCACAAGAATATTCTTGCCCACCAGCCGATCGCTCACAGCACGCACCGCGCCCGCCGTCCCGAGAGGCACTTGCTCGCGGTGGTAGCGAATATTGAGCCCGAGTGCCTTGCCGTCCTCGAAGCGGCTCTCAAAGACCTCGGGAAGCACCTGGAGACAGAGGATCACCTCACGAATCTCGTGGCGCTTAAGCTGCTCCAGAGAGTACTGGATCAGGGGCTTGGCGACGATCGGAAGCATGGCGCGAGGCGTGCGCGCCGTGAGGGGATAGAGGGGAGCGCCCCGCTCCCCGGCCAGAATTACTGCCTGCATTACCTCGTATTCTACACTAGCTGAGAAAAACACTCGAAACCTAGTAAATTTATAGATGAATTCTTTACCTGGTTATGGCAAAAATCAAGTACAGAGCAAGGGAGGGCCCAAAGCTTTAGACTGAAAAACAGTCGCGGAGAGAATACAGGAGGGAACAAGCCCCATGGGCATTTATACGAATAGCGGTATGTCAACGGACAGCCAAGTCAAACTCACCAAGCGTGAGGTCGAAGTACTATCTCTCGTCATCGAGGGAAAGTCCAGCAAAGAAGTGGCGGATCAGCTCTATGTGAGCAAGCGAACCGTGGATTTTCATCTGGCTAATATCTACAGCAAGCTCAGTGTTACCAACCGTCTTCAGGCCTTTCGTGAGGCAACACGACGCGGTCTACTGGCCTACCCGGGTAGCAACAACCCGCAGTAAATTTCGGAGAACTCAATCACACACACAAGAACACCCCGGGAGCCAGGCTCCAGGGGTGTTTTGTTTATTTATTTTCGCGTATCTCTAGGTAGCTATCGAGGGCGCACTCTGTCAAGGTATCGGTCTGCCCACTGGGCCAGTGGATCTCCACTTTATCCACTTTGCTCGCCGCTCCCAGCCCGATATGCACGCGAGAATCCGAGCTGGAGAGGTAGGAGCCATCGGCGCGGCAGTAGCGCACGAGCTTACGTCCCCCAGCCTCTACCGTGACCCGAGCACCGTAGCCACTCCGATTGCTCTTTGTTCCCTCTAGCTGTAGCCCGAGCCAGTGTCCGGTCTGAGTGGTTTCGTTGTGTAGCAGGAGCGGCTCGCCCTCACTGTCCACGATCAGCAGATCCACGCGCCCGTCGTTGTCGTAGTCGCCGGTTGCTAGCCCGCGCCCTACCAGAGGCTTCTTGAGCGCCGCAACACTTTGGCTGACTTCCTCGAACTGCGGCTCGTTCTTGGCGATCGCGCCCCGGTTGTGAAAGAGCTGGGACGTCTGGCGGTAGCTGGTGCTCTTGTCAATGCGGGCGATATTGTCTTGGACATGACCGTTGGCAAAGGCGAGGTCCAGCCAGCCGTCGTTGTCGTAGTCAAAGAAGCGGGTTCCAAAAGCGACATACGGACGTGTCGCGGCACCCAGCCCCGCCGGGTAGCTGACATCCGTGAAGAAGTTATTGCCTTCATTGTGATAGAGCGACTTCGGCTCGTTCTGAAATGTCGCGACCACTAAGTCAGGCTTGCCGTCGTTGTCCACATCGCCCCAGTCCGTGCCCATGCCGCCGTGGACACTGCTGTCGCGGTCGTAGGCGGTGCCGGACTCCTGCCCGATATTCTTGAACTGCCCCGCTGCCGTGCTCTGGAGCAAGTCTCCCGCGATCTCGTCGTTGGCGAAGGCGATCCCGAGCGTGCCCGTGGCGTTGTAGTCGCAGCTCGCCACCCCAAGCCCCCGGCCCGTTGTCTGTTTCAGCGGCTCAAAAAGAAACTTTCCGCTCCCCTGGTTGCGAAAGAGTGCCGCCTTGAGCGGCTCGTAGTGGCGGGGGCCGCAGGACGTTTGCAGCGGCTTGCCGTCAACATCTTTGCCCTCGCAGAGCTGCAATATCCCCGGCTCCTGGCCAAAGCGTGCGTAGTTTGCCACGATCAGATCCAGCTTCCCGGAGCCGGGCACCAGCTCTACCCAGGTGCACGATGTTCCCCAGGGCTGCGCCTTGAGGCCACTTGCCGCCGTGACATCGGTGAATTTCTCGCCTTTCTCGTTGTGCAGCAGGACACCGCCCCGGTAGGCAGAGAGATAGAGATCGGGAAAACCATCGCCGTCGTAGTCGCCCACCGCGCAGCCAATAAAGTGTCCAGTGAGGGAGGGGAGGGCGCTACTGGGTGTAAATTTCCCTTTCCCATCGCCCTTAAACAGCCCCGGCTTGGGGCCAACCAGTAAGATATCCAGGTTGCCGTCGTTGTCGAAGTCGAAGAAGGCGCAGCCATTGCCGATGGTCTGAAGAATATTAAGGGGGCGCGTGCCGCTAATTTCCCAGACATAGTTCAGCCCCGCGGCCTTGCCGACATCACTAAAGAGAGGGCCGACCGGGGCGGAAGGAGAAGGAGGCGCGTTTTTGGTCGGCGTTTTGGGACAGCTCGCGCCCGAGAGCGCGAGCAGTCCCAGAAGGCAAAGACCTCCTGTAGCGTGTCTCAGCGTCCGCCTCCCATGGGGCGACCGTAGGCACCCGCGCCACCAGGAGGGCCTCCCTGGCTAGGAGCGGACATATTCCCGACAGGGAGTTGTCCTGCGGGCACATTTCCCTTAGCATAACCCGGCGGTTGCCCGATGGGTCCATTAGGGTTGACAGAATCGGGCTGGTTCCCTTTGACGACGACAAATATAATGATCCCGATGACGACAATCACTGCGATGATGGTCGCGATAGGACCCGCACTCTCTTTAAGGTTCACTCTCGTTTTTCCTTTTTCCCTGATGTAGGCTGGCTGAAGCGGCGCTGCCGCTCGGCACGGATGGCATTGGCCTGCGCCAACCCTCCGCGCTGTGTGTAGAAGCTGATGGCTCTGTCGTAGAGCTCGGGCCGACTGGGCTGATCCACAATCGCCTTGAGCACATCCACTTCCGCTTGCTTCGCATCCCGGATGCGTGTAGATTCGTTCAGTGCCTCACGGGCTCCTGCCTCGTCCCCCTTGAGGCGCAACGCCTGGGAGAGCTGGTACCAGACCGGCTCGGAGTCCGGCGAGAGCACAGTCGCTTTTTTGAGCTCCCCAATGGCTTCGTCCGCGTTTTTACGCCGCAGTGCCAGTAGCCCTCGGCCATAGTGAACCATCGGGCGGGCAACGGGGTCGGGCCAAGCGACATTGAAATGGGCAAAGATCTCGGCGAAGTCTTTGTCTTGCACCGACGATTCCAGCATTGCGACCCCTAGTAGTGCTCTGTTGAGCGTGTCTTCGGGGGAGAGTGCGAGTAGCTCCCGTGCCGCCGCAATGGCCTTGTCATTCTCTTTGCGTTCCACATAGGCGCGTACGAGTGCCCGACGGTAGTCGGTAACCTCAGGGGCAAGGGTGACCGCTTTTTTGAGTAGCTCTACAATAGGATCGGTGGTGAGGCTTGGCCCGAGTCGGCTGGTTTGTTGTGTGCGCGCTTCCTGGTAGGCTTTCTCCGCCTCGCCCCCGTGTGCGGTGCGCTGCTCGTAGGCACGCTGGAGGCTTGCCTTGAAGCGTGCCTGTTTCTCGGGCTCCCAGCCTGCCACGGTCTGGTAGTACAGAGATGCCTCCCGAGGACGATCGAGCGCCAGAAGCACATCGCCCATCGCCTCAAACGCCGCTGGGCTTTTCTGGGTCTGCTTAAACACATCGCGTAGCAGTAGCAGGGCAAGCGGTGCCTGTTTCTCATTTAATAAGAGGCGCGCCCCTGCGGTCAGAACGGTTGGGGAGTCAACGGGATTGCGCTGCGCGGCCCCCAGATGCCGTAGCACTCCGGTGGCATCGGCGCGGTGTGCGAGGCGGCGTGCCATCTCCTGGTGCGAGGCGGGGGCATCTGGAGCGCGACGCAGTGTCTCCTCGGCGCGCTGAAAGGCATCGGACTCCTCGCGCCGCGCCAGAAACTCCCGGTTCCAGAGCTGCTCCTTGGAGCCATCCGCGAGCTCACGGTAGGCTTTGCGTAGCAGATTCGCGGGTAAGGAAGCATAAAAAAGAGATTTGGCGGCTTTTTCCAGAGGAGCGAGCGACTCTTTCCAGAGCTTCTGCGCCTGGAATGCTTGCCCCAGAAGCAGGGCACTTTCTCCACTTTCAGGATCACACGCGAGCGCTTTCTCAGCGGATTGCTGTGCCCCGGCATAGTCCTGCTGGCTCAGTAGTAAGCTGCCAAACTCCTCGTGGTAGCCCGCTTTTTTCGGGTCGAGCTCGATGGCTCTCGCCAGTGCTTTCTTCGCGCCCACGGGATCATTGGAGTCGCGCAGGAGGCTACTTAGCATCGCCTGATCCGGGGCGCTCTGCGGGCGCAGAGCGACTGCCTCGCGAATGGCACTGAGCGCCGCCGCCTGATCCCCCCCGTGTTCGCTCACCACGGCCTTCAGAAACCAGGCCTCTCCCAGCGAGGGGTTGTAGGTCAGAGCGAGCTTCAGCTCCTCTCCCGCACGGGCTGTGGAGTTTTGCGAGACATAAAAACGTGCAAGGCTCAGGTGCCCTTCCGCATCGTTGGGATAGGCCTTGGAGAACTGCGTGAGAACATTGAAGCCGCCGGTGATATTTCCCTGACCAATCAGTGCCTTTGCCCACGCATCACGGATGCGGGCGCTGTCAGGCTGACGCTCCGCCGCCTGCTCCAGAAGTGTCTGGGCATCGCGAAACCGCTCCTGTGAGTTAAGGAGCTGGCCGAAGTGAAAAAGAAAAAGGGGGTTGTTTTTGTTTTGCGCCAGACGCGCCTGAAACTGCGGTAGCGTGAGCGGGCTCCACTGCCGATCTTGATAGGTTTCCGATTGCTGGTAGGTAAACACGCCCGCGCCGATGGCAACTGCCAGCACAAGAGCCCCACCCACCGCCTGATAGTGTTTTTTCAAGGGAGTTCAAGAGAATAAAAGTGGGCCAGGAGTTTCCTCCTGGCCCGGATATTCGCTACCAGTTGTGCCAGATATCCTCGGAGGTGCCGAGGCGTGCCTTCAGACCGCCGCCGCCCACCGCTTTGGCATGACCGTCGGCAAAGACGACATTACACTTCAGTGCGTGACGAAACACCGGGCGACGAGCATTGTTGCCGCTCGGCTGCGGCCAGTCGCCGTGCCCACGGCCCGGAACGGCAAAGTTCCAGTCGCAGCCACCCCAGCCCTGCATGGCTTTCCATTTTTCAGGCGTGAAGGTGAAGGGGCCACAGTCGCCCGTTCCTGCTTGGATATTACAGTTCCCGCTGCCCTGGTTGAAGGCGGGATCCAGGGCCAGCGAGCCCGTGGTCTGCGCGGCATCGGCTAGCATCACCAGACCCGCGGGCTGATTGAGGCTGGCCATTGCACGTCCAAAGATTCCATTGGTACAGTCGCCGTTTGTCCAGTAACCCTGGTTCACTTCGGCATCGTTGATGCCGTAGCTGGTGGGGCCGATCTGGTTGCCTGCCTTGTACTCGGGGCAGGAGAGCACCGTGTTGCTAGAGAGAGCCTCGTAGTTGTTGGCGGCATTTGTCTTGTACTTCTGGACATAGGGCAAGATGGTGTCACGCCAGTGCATACAGCCCGCATTGGCACCACACGTGCCGTCGCAGGATTTGGTCCAGCCACCGGGCAGAACCTCGTCGTAGTCCTGAGCGTACATCATGGATGCGGTACCGAGCTGCTTGAGGTTCGAGATACAAGAAATAGCACGCGCACGGGCACGAGCCTGTGCAAAAACAGGGAACAGAATTGCTGCCAGAATCGCGATAATCGCGATCACGACAAGCAACTCAATGAGCGTAAACACTCTTCGGTTGCGAAACATTGCAAAATTTCCTCTCGTAGGTCATTGATCCATTTCAATGGATCGAGAATGCGATAGTAATACATCGTAGGAATTATGTCCTGGATGTTTTTGTGATCACTTCCCTTTATCAGAGCCATTCTTGATGGCTCCTTGTTTTTTCAGTCGCTCCGCTTCTTGACGGAGCCACTCTTTTCCATGCCCCAGGGACACGTGGTTCATGTAACCTTGCACTTCTGTGGGAACCTTGTCAAAGTCGCCATTACTCTTGACAGCCCACTCCCGCATGCGCCGTAGATCCTGTTGCATCTTCTCCTCCGAGGTGGGCAGCGGGGATGCTGACACCGCCACGGGTGTTTCTGGCGTTCCGGGCATCAGGGCGAGGAGGGAAAGAAGTCCTCCGCCACCCGCCACGATCCAGAACCAAGGCTGTCCGACGACCGAGAAAAGCTTATCTCTCATGTCGAACCTCGCACGATGAGGGTCGGCATAAATCGTTTTATCATACTCTCTGTGCGGGATGCTTTTTCTTCCAGCCGATCTGCCAGGGCGCAAACAACCGCTTCCCCGATATCATGCATGGGCTGCTGGATCGTCGTGAGCCCAGGCGTGATATGCGCCGCTATTGGCCAGTTATCGTAGCCGATTACGGCGACATCCTCAGGAATGCGCCGCCCAGTGTCTCGGATGGCCTGCATCGCGGCCAGCGCAATGCCATCGTTGCCCGCAAAGATCGCGGTGGGAGGATGGGGTAGCTCCAGGCGTGCTCTGACGGCGGCATAGACAATATCGGAATGAAAAGAGTGCGCGATAATGTCTTGCTCCTGCGGCGCAGCTCCCCAGTCTCGCAAGGTTTGTTCATAGACAGCGCGCCGAATCCGTGTGCTCTCCTGATTGGGATCGCCCATGGCATAGGCAATAGAGCTGGGCTGGTGCCCTCGCTCCCGCAGGTGCTGCATCCCCAGCTGCATTCCCGCCACATTGTCCACGTCCAGAGAGACCGCCGCAGAGTCTATGTAAACGTCGTCGGCCCCCACAACCCCCAGCGGAATTCCCACCGCTTTTAAGCGTTTGGGAAAGTCTTGCCCGAGCCGAGGAGCAATCACGAGCATGGCATCAGGACGCTGGGCACGGATATGGTGCTCGATACCCTCATCGGTTGCAGCCGCCGTGAAAAAAGTGATGTTGTAGCCACGCAGCCGAGCTCCCCCAAACACCCCCGCGAGAATGCCCGCGTAGTAGTAATTGGTTACAATCTCGGACTGCGCATCACCCACGAGAATCCCCATCACGTGAGTGCGCTGACGTACCAGGCTCCGGGCAACGGCGTTCGGATGGTAGTTCAGACGGCGCATGGTCGAAACCACCCGCTCTCGTGTCTCAGCACGAACGGGTCGGGGGCCATTATTGAGAACATAGGAGACGGTTGCTACCGACACTCCGCTCTCTTTTGCGACATCGCGAATTGTTACCATCACTGCTTGATGCCTATTTTATCTAAACGATTAGATTTTGTCAAGAAGCTCCAGGCGGGGATGCGAAATCCCCGCCTAGACAGAATCGAGAGGTTACTTGTCTATCGCCAGCCCCTTGACATCCTCATTGGCTTGCCCCATGGCCTCGGCGAGGCTAGGGTGGGAGTGGACAGTCTTCATGAGCTCGTCCACGGTGTTCTCTAGCTGAATACTCACTACAGCCTCCATGATCAAGTCCGTGGCGTGGGGGCCAATAATATGCACACCGAGAATCTCGCCGTACTTGGCCTCCGCCACCACTTTGACAAAGCCCTCGGTCTGGGCAATTGCCATGGCTTTTGCTAAGTTACGGAACGGAAAAGTCCCGGTCTTGACCTCGTAGCCCTGCTCTTTGGCCTGCGCCTCGGTGAGACCCACGGAAGCCACTTCGGGCTCGGTGTAAATACAGCTCGGGATGGCTTTATAGCTCATGGTCGCCGCGTGGCCGCAGATATTCTCCGCCGCGACAAGCCCTTCGGCGGTGGCGGTGTGCGCCAGCCCGGAGCCGATCACGTCGCCAATGGCGTAGATTCCCGGGACGCTGGTTTCGAGCTTATTATTCACTGCAATCGCGGCGCGGCCCTTGGGCGAGCCCAGCGTGATACCCACGCTCTCCAGCCCGAGGCCGGTCGTAAACGGCGTGCGACCCGTGGCGATCAGCACCACATCGGCAGGCAAGCTCTTCTCCGCGCCATCGGCTCCGGCAAAGAACACTTCTTTCTGGCCGTCCTTGTCCTCGACACGGGTCACTTTCACGCCCGTCTGAATCGCGACGCCCTGCTTCTTGAGGCTCTTGGCCAGCTCTTTGGACAGATCCTCGTCCATGTTGGCGATCACGCGCGGCAGAAACTCCAGCACTGTCACTTTACTGCCGAGCCCGGCGTAGACATAGGCAAACTCCACCCCGATCACGCCGCCGCCCACAATCACGAGCTCGCCCGGGACATTTTTCGCACTCACGGCCTCGTTGCTCGTCCAGAGTGCGCCACTTGCGAGCGTGCCGTCGGCTTTCTTGGCTTTGACACTCGCATTGTCCACCCAGATATCGGCACTGTCCACACCCGGAATCGGCACTTTGCTCGGCACAGAGCCCGTGGCGATAATAATATTGGCCGTGGTGATCTTCTCCACCGAGCCGTCGGCCTTGGTGACTTCGACCGTGTTCTTATCTAAAATCTTGCCGTAGCCCGCGATATGCTTCACTTTCGCGCTCTTTAAGAGAAACTCGACGCCTTTGTTAAGCCCCGTGACGATCTTATCTTTGCGGCCCATCAGCGCGGGAAAGTCGTAGCCGACGTTCTCAGCGATCAGGCCGAAGTCTTTGGCGTGCTTGAGCGTGTGGAGCGCCGCCACGGAGCCGATCATCGTTTTCGTCGGGATACAGCCCCAGTTCAAACACGTCCCACCCGGATTATCGGACTCAATACAGACCACCCGCGCCCCGAGCTGCGCCGCACGCTTGGCCGCCGGATAGCCGCCCGGCCCGGCCCCGATCACGACAACATCCGTATCCTTCGACGGGTCAAAGTTCGCCTTACCACTCATCTCACGTATCCTCCAGACAGACAAAAAGGCCGGAATCGCACCGGCCTCTGGTATTTCCGGATTAGTTTACCCCACTTTAGCGCGGCTTTTCGCTGAACTTTGTGCCATCCCAGAAGTAGTAGGCGGTTGTCTTGAGGGCGGGGCTCTCCCCGGTAGCGGGCTCATTGGTGTCAAGGCGCACCATGCGATAGCCACGACGATCCAGCTCATTGAAGCTGATCTCGCGCTTTTCTGCATCCCTCTGCTCCGCGAAAAACTGCTGACTGCCCGGCTGCCCGAACCCCTGAGCAAAGACAATCATCAGGTGCGCCTCAGTGCCCTCGAAGAGCAAGCCCGCGAGCTTCTTGCGGCTGGGAATGATCCACATCGGACGAATGTTATAGCTGGCCTTCGCAGTCTCTGCTGGGTAAACTAGCTTGAAGCGCTGAATGCGCTTGCCATTGGGAGTGATGATGTCCACAAAGCGCACGATATCCGTGCCGTTTTCTTTCTTGAACTCATGCAGGAAAATCTTGCCTCCCGAAACGCCGTAGTCTAGGGCAACGTAGCGAATACTTACTGAGCCCACGGGGGTCATCTTAATCACGGAACTTGGGGCGACGGACTCTTTAGAAGTCGGATCCGCTGCCCGAGCAGTGAGAGGTGTGGAAATCAAGAGAGTCAGGCCGACTAAAATTGCGTGGCGATTTATTGTATTAAACATTTCTGAAGTTAGTAGTCAAAAAGAAGACCTGAGGTTCCAAGTAATCAAAAAATAGCGACTCAAAACTCAGCTAGCGAACTCGCTGAGCTTGACGGGTCTGCGCTCCGTGGCGGAGAGCTCGGCGGCGAAGACGACTTTGTGGGTCTCGAAGGCGGTCGCGAAGTCCGTGTGGAGCATGGGGCGGTTCTCTTGCAGCGCGTCAATAAACGCCTGGAACTGCGGCGGGTACGGATGATCGCTCACATCGCCGGAGTCTACCGTCGGGACGCCCAGCTTGGTCCAGAGATCTTTGCTCAGGCCGGGCCACTGGAGCGAGGTGAGTTTTTCATCGAGAATGCTGCCCTCGCTGCCGACCAGGTGCTGGTGAAAATAGTACGGCTGGAGGCAGTCAATGCACGACGTGACTTTCCCAAGCTGCCCATCGGCGAAACGCAGGAGCGAGACGGTGGTGGTCGGGTACTCGTAGGGCGTGAACTGGGGGTTCTTGGACTGAGTGGCGTAGCAGGTCACTTCCTCAATTTGGCCGGGCAAATAATGCCGCAACAAGTCCAGCGCGTGGCAGCCCGCTGTGAGCAAGCTACTGCCGCCGAAGTCTTTCTTGATGTTCCAGGCGTACTGCCCGTACCAGGGGCCGATCCCGTGGTAGTAATCCACTTCAGCGTAGTGAACATCGCCGAGTAAATTTTTATCGAGCGCGGCCCGAATCGCCTGCGCCTGACGGCTGAAGCGCACCTCAAAACAAACGCATGCCTGAACTTGAGCCTCTCGGAGGGCATCACGAACGGCGACGCAGCTCTGCCAGTCAATCCCGATGGGCTTCTCAATAATTAAGTGCTTCCCGGCTCTTGCGGCGGCGATGGCTTGCTCCGGGTGGAGCGGGTGGGGCGTACAGATGTCAATAATGTCTATTGAGTCGTCGGCGAGCAAGTCATTGAAGTCTGAGGTGACGGCGAGCGGCGTACCGAATTGCGCGCTGATAGTTGCTGCGTCTAGCGCGCGGCGGGAGCAGACGGCGACAACATCCGCGCCCTGGACGCTCTTAAACGCCTCGATATGCGCCCCAGCCACCCAGCCGAGGCCAACAATGCCAATACGATAGTGTTTCACAGCGAGATACCTTCCGCCCCTTGTGCAGTAGTTGTCGTGAGAAGTGTGGGAGCCTTGCCGAACTTTGTCGTGTAGCTCTCGGTGAGCGCGGCTTTGAGATCCTCGATTACGGTAGGGTCGTGCAAAATAACCGCTGAGCCGCCCCAGCCGCCGCCGGTGAGCTTCGCACCGTAGACACCAGGGAGCGCCGATGCCACCTCCACCAGTAAGTCCACTTCATCGCACGAGTTCTCAAAGTAGCGCCGACACGACTCATGCGATTGCTTCATGAGCCTGCCAACCTCAGCTAAGTCGCCGTGCTCTAGCGCTTCGGCGGCTCTCTCGACCCGAGCGTTTTCGTAGACGATATGGTGTGCCCGCTGCTTGAGCACGGGGTTGAGGCCGATGCCCTTGCTCTCAAGAAGCGCTGGAGTCACATCGCGTAGCTTGGCATCGCCGCGCCCTAAAAGCTGTCGCGCCGCCTGAAGGCACTGCCCGTGGCGCTCGGAGTAGCCTCCCCCTGCGGCGAGCTCGTGCTTGACATTGGTGTTGGCGATGAGAATTCCGGCCTTGTCAGAGGGCAGGGGAACGGCGCGCCAGGCGCAGCTGCGGCAGTCTAAAAAGAGCGCATTGCCCGCCATGCCACACGCCGACGAAAACTGATCCAGCAGTCCCACGGGTGCCCCCACAAACTTGCCGTTCTCAGCGCGCCGGGCGAGCTTGGCAAGCTCCATCGGGCTGTCGGCAAGGGGGTCAGGCCAGAGTGTGGTGAGAAGCCGCGCCGCCGCCATGAGTAGCGCCGCGGACGACGATAACCCCGAGCCATCGGGCACCGATGAGACCACGAACCCGGCGAACTTGCCCACGGGAGTGCCGGTTTTCTGGAGCTCATCCACAATGCCCTTAAGATAGTTCGCCCAGCGATCCTCACCCGTGCTCTTCTCCATTGCACTCGGATCAAAAGTGGCCTCAGGAAAGCCCGCCGAGCTCGCCAGGTGCGTCAGAGGGCGCTCGGAGTGGGCTCCCGCAATCGCTGTGACGTAATCTACTGCTGCCGTGAGAACGAAGCCCTCGTTGTAGTCCGTGTGATTTCCTAGCAGCTCCACACGGCCCGGTGCAACACCGACCGCCGTGGGAGCCACGCCGTAGTGAGCCAGGAAGGCAGCCCGCGCTGCCTCGATTACCTGCTCACGCGTCATGGGGAAATCCCCCGCGCTCAATCTCTGCAATCGCATCCACATCCAGCGACGGCAGCCGTGGCCCCAGGTGCGCGACAACCTTGCCCGCCGCCCAAGCCGCGATCCGGCCCGTGACGGGCAAGGGCAGCTCCTTGGCAAGGCCGTAGAGAATCCCCGCCGCGTACATATCGCCCGCACCCGTAGTGTCTATTGCCTGCACCGGATAGATCGGAATCTCATAAATATCGTCTCCCTGCACAAGAATGGAGCCCTCTTTGTCGAGAGTCACCGCTGCAAGCCCGCCGCACATCTCCGCCAGCCGCTTTGCCGCCACCCGGGCATCGTCCTCACCCGTCATCATCCGGGCCTCGTCACGATTGGCAAAAACAACATCCACGTACTCAGCTAATAAACACTCGAAGTCGGCCTTGTGTCGCCCCACGCAGAACGGATCCGAGAGCGAGAGCGCGACTTTGGTACCGACTTGCTTGGCCTCACGCATGGCAAATGTGACCGCTTCTTTCTGGGTATCCGTGTCCCAGAGATAGCCCGTGATATAGAGATACCGGCTCAGGATCAGATCAGGCACATTGATGTCTTCCGGGTGCAGCTCCTGAGAGACCCCCAGAAACGTCCCCATCGTGCGCTGGGCATCGGGCGTGATCAGCACCAGGCAGAGGCCGGTCTCTCCTGCCAGTGCCTCACCTAGATTCGGCTTGACTCCAAACTCCTCTAGGCTTGCTTTGTACATGGGCCCGTGCTCATCGCGGCCCACGCGGCTGGTGAAGCTGGTCGTGCCCCCCATCTGCGCGATCCCGATCATGGTGTTCGCCCCGGAGCCGCCCGCTTGGGTGTTCACGATATGCGTGTAGACCGCCGGAACCAGTGCCCGCTGCTCGTCGGCGCTGACCAGGCGCATCGTCCCTTTTTCCACCCCGAGCTCACTTAAAATCGTCTCGCTCACTTCGGCTTGAAGGTCAAAGAGCGCATTACACATCCCGAAAACATCGAATATTTTTTGCATTTCGCCCCATTGTAACACAGAGACTATAGTGTCTTCTGTTAGAATAGCGGAATGAAGAAACCCCATATTGTCCTGATTCTCACCGATGATCAGGGGTTTGGCGACCTTTCCTGCCACGGTAACCCGGTTCTCAAGACGCCAAATATAGACCGCCTCCACGACGAAGGGGTTCGGTTCACCCACTTTCATGTCAGCCCCACGTGCTCGCCGACCCGTGCGGCGCTACTTACCGGCAAGCACGAGATGCGCTCGGGGATCAGCCACACGATCTACGAGCGGGAGCGGCTCTCCCTTAAAGCCACGACACTGGCACAGGTGCTGAAGAAAGCGGGCTACGCCACGGGGATTTTTGGCAAGTGGCACCTCGGAGACGAAGACGCTTACCAACCCGACAAGCGCGGCTTCGATGAGGTCTTTATTCATGGCGCGGGTGGGATCGGGCAGAGCTACCCCGGCACCGGCGGTGATGCACCGGGCAATACCTACTTCGACCCCGCCATCTGGCACAACGGACGCTTCGAGAAAACCAAAGGCTACTGCACCGATGTGTTTTTTGACCAAGCAACCCGCTGGATCGAGGAGAAACGAGGGGGGAAAGCGCCGTTCTTTGCCTACATTACGCCTAACGCTCCTCATGGACCGCTGCAAGTGCGCCCTGAGGATGAGGCGCGCTACGCCGGGAAAGTAGCCGATAAACAGGCGGCGAAGTTCTTTGGGATGATTGCCAACATAGACGACAATGTGGGGAAGCTGGTCGAGAAACTCAAAGCACTTGGCATTGAGCGCGAGACGTTGGTGATCTTCATGAACGATAATGGCGGCACGGCGGGCGTCAAAGTGTTCAATGCGGGGATGCGGGCCTCAAAGAATACGGTCTATCAGGGCGGCACCCGCGCCGCATCGTTCTGGCGCTGGCCAGGTACCCTCAAGCCTGCCGACTGTGACCGCCTCGCGGCGCACTTAGATATCTTGCCGACGCTGGCTGAATTTGCCGGAGCCAAAGCGCCACGTGGGCTCGATGGTCGTAGCCTGCTGCCGCTACTCAAGAACCCACAAGCCGCGTGGGGCGAGCGGATGCTCTTTGCCCACACCGGTCGCTGGGAGCCGGGCCAGTCGCCCAGTAAATACGGCAACGCGGGCATCCGTTTCTCGCACTACAATGCGGTTGCCACGCAGAACCCGAGCGCCCGCTGGCAGCTCTTTGATCTCGACACAGACCCCGCCGAAGCAACCGACATCTCGGTCCAGAATCCCGCGCTGGTGCAGAAAGTCAACGCCGCCTACGATTCCTGGTGGACAAGCATTCTGCCCTGTCTCGAAAACGAGGACGCGTATAAAACCGCGCTGAAAGTCAACCCGTTTAAGACACGCTACGAGAAGCAGTACGGAGCCCTATCTAAATGAAAGCCATCATGGTGATGTTCGACTCGCTCAACCGGAGAATGCTTCCTCCGTACGGGGGCGCTGAGGTGCAAGCGGCGAACTTCACGCGGCTGGCGCAGCGCTGTACCACATTTGAGACGAGCTATGTCTGCTCCATGCCCTGCATGCCCGCACGCCGGGATCTGCACACGGGCCGCCCGAACTTTCTGCACCGACGCTGGGGGCAGCTCGAGCCTTTTGACGACTCTCTGCCGGAGCTACTGAAAACTATTGGGGTCTATTCGCATTTTGTGACAGACCACTACCACTACTGGGAAGACGGCGGCGCGACCTACCACAACCGCTACTCCACGGCGGAGCTGATCCGGGGGCAAGAGGGTGACCTCTGGGTCGGACAAGTGGCCGACCCCGCGTTTCCCGCCCATGCACGCGGCCGGCACGCCAATCCCAAAGACCTCTATGCCCGCCAGGACTTAGTCAACCGCAGGGCGACTCCCACGGATGCCGAGCACTCACAGACCCGAACCTTTGCCGCCGGGCTGGACTTTATCGAGCGTAACCACACCGAGGACAACTGGTTCCTGACGATTGAGACCTTTGATCCGCACGAGCCGTTCTTTGTGCATGAGGAGTGGCGCAAGAAGTACCCCGGCGAGCGTGGTGATCTTCTCTTTGACTGGCCCTACTACCAAGAAGTCAGCGAGACACCCGAGGAAGTAACCCACATTCGGACGGAGTATGCCGCACTGATGACCAAGTGTGACCATAGCCTCGGCCTGGTTTTAGACGCGATGGATCGGCATCATCTCTGGGACGATACGCAGCTGATTGTCTGGACCGATCACGGCTTTCTACTCGGGGAGCACGATCTCTGGGCCAAGATCTGGATGCCGTTCTACGATGAGGTGGCGCACACGCCGTTCTTTCTCTGGGACCCGCGCTTTGCCAGCGCAGCGGGTCAGCGGCGCTCGGCACTGGTGCAGCCCTCGATTGACCTGGCCCCGACCATCCTGGGCTTCTTTGGTCAACTTCCAACTCCCGATATGCGCGGCAAAGACCTCGCGCCGGTTCTTGCAAGCGACATGCCCGTGCGCGAGGCGGCGATCTTTGGGATGCACGGTGCACAGGTGAATATCACCGATGGCCGCTATGTCTACTGGCGCGCCGCCAACGACGAAAACGCGCCGCTCTACAACTACACGCTCTGCCCCACGGTGATGCGTGGCTTCTTGCCTCTCAGCGAGCTTCAAGAAGTCACGATTGCGCCGCCCTTCTCGTTTACGAAAGCCTGTCCGGTGATGCAGATTCCGACGCACCAGAGCATGGCGGGGAGCAACCCACGCCTCAAACAGACCGCGCTCTGGGACTTGCACACCGACCCCAGCCAGAGCCAGCCCTGCACCGATGCCGCCGTCGAAGCACGGCTCCTGGTCTCACTGGATACGCTTCTGCGGGAGTACGATGCGCCACAAGAGCAGTGGGAGCGCTTGGGGCTGGAGGCGCACAAATGAGGAGGCCACCCAATGTAGTGGTATTCCTCGCCGACGATGCGGGCTGGGGCGACTACAGCGCCAGTGGCAACCGCACGGTGCAGACACCCCATATTGACTCCCTGAGCCGCGACGGTGTGACACTGGAGCGCTTCTTTGTCTGCCCGGTCTGTGCCCCGACCCGTGCGGAGTTCCTAACCGGCCGCTACCATCCGCGAACCGGTGTCTACGGCGTTTCTACCGGCCAGGAACGGATGAATCTGGACGAGAAAACCATCGCCGATGCCTTCCAGAGAGCGGGCTACGCCACGGGGGCGTTTGGGAAGTGGCATAACGGGAGCCAGTGGCCGTATCACCCGATGGCGCGTGGCTTCGACGAGTACTACGGCTACACATCGGGGCACTGGGGCGAGTACTTCAACCCGCCTTTAGAGCATAACGGCAAGCCCGTTCGTGAGCGCGGCTATATCGTTGATCTTTGCACCGATAAAGCGCTGGCGTTTATTGAAAAGAACAGGAGCCGCCCGTTTTTTTGCTATGTCCCCTTCACCACCCCGCACTCCCCGTGGGCCGTCCCTGAGAGCGACTGGCAGCGCTTTAAAGACAAGCCGCTTTTACAGCAAGCCACCGAGCCCGGCAAGGAGATCCCCGAGCAGACCCGCTGCGCCCTGGCGATGCTGGAGAATCAGGATCGCAATGTCGGGCGGATCCTCAAAAAGCTGGAGCAGCTCAAGCTCACCGAGAATACGATTGTTGTCTACTTTTCGGATAACGGCCCCAACACGGCGCGCTGGAACGGGGGGATGAAAGGCATTAAAGCCACCACCGACGAAGGCGGCGTGCGTTCGGTATTTTTTATGCGCTGGCCGGGCAAGCTCCCCGCAGGCCATCGGGTGCCAGAGATCACGGGAGCGATTGACTTGCTTCCTACGCTGAGCGCGCTGACGGGCGTGACACGCGTGGGGGAGAAGCCCCTTGATGGGCGCGATCTCTCAGCGCTTCTCGCGGGCCGCACGCTCACTGCACCACCGCGGATGCTTTTCACAACCTGGGGTGGCCGGGTGAGTGTGCGTTCCCAAACACACCGCCTGGATGCATCAGGGGAGCTGTTTGATATGGTTGCCGACCCGAACCAGACACGCTCGGTCACGGCGCAACAGCCGGATACAGCGCGGCAGCTCACTTCTGCGGTTGCAGCCTGGCGCACCGAGTTATTTTCGCGCTCGCCCCGCCCCGCCTCGCCCGTGGATCCACGCCCGATTCCCGTGGGCTATAAGATCTTCCCGCGCACCTGGCTTCCCGCACGTGATGGCACGCCGGGAGGGGGAGTAGAGCGCAGCTCAAGTGCGCCCAATAGCTCCTACTTTCGCAACTGGACCCGCACCGACGGCACGATTTCCTGGGAGATTGAGGTCAACACAGCGGGAACCTACGACGTGGAGCTACACTACACCTGCCCCCTGCCCGATGCGGGTTCCCGCATCGCGCTGAGCTTTCAAGGCAGTCGGCTGGAGGGGCGCGTGGCTCCCGGCTGGGATCCGCCGCTCTACACCAACCAGGACACGCTGCCACGCCCCCCGGCGGAGTCGCGCCTGAAAGAGTTTCACACCCTACGGCTGGGCAAGCTCCGCCTAGAGCGCGGCCGCGGTCCCCTAACGCTCCGTGCCTTGGAGATTCCAGGTGCTGAAGTGATGCACCTGAGCGCTGTGGTTCTGACACTGAGGTAACCCCATGAAAAACATTCTTTTTTCTTTTCTGCTCTTGGCCACCCTGACTTGCGCGACACGTGCTCAGGAGGCCATTCCCTACAAAGAAGCCGATGGTAAGTCGCTGGTTTTGCAGGTGTTCAAGCCGACCGGCTGGAAAGCGAGCGACAGGCGCCCCGCCTTTATCTTCTTCCATGGCGGCGGCTGGACCGGTGGCACTCCGACAGCACTCTACCCGCAGGCGAAGGCGCTGGCGGCACGTGGCATGGTGGCGATCAGTGCACAGTATCGGTTGGCGGAGAAAGGTAAGGCACCCGAAAGCTCCGTGAACGACGCACGCTCGGCGCTCCGCTGGGTGCGCGGACACGCAGCGGAGCTCGGCATTGACCCCAAGCGGCTCGGGGCGGGTGGGGGCTCGGCGGGCGGGCATCTGGCAGCGCACTGCGGCACTGTCAGCGCCCTTGATGACCCGAAAGACGATAAAGCGATCTCGTGTCGGCCTGATGCGCTGGTGCTTTTCAACCCCGTCTATGACAATGGCCCTGGCGGTTACGGTAGCGAGCGGATTAAAGAGCGCGTGAAAGAGTTCTCGCCGCTTCAGAACCTAGATAAAACATCGCCACCAGCTTTGGTACTGTTCGGGGACATGGACAAGCTCGTGCCTGTTAAGACCGCTGAGGCGTTTCGCGATGCCCAGCGCGCCGTGGGAGTGAAGTCCGAGCTGGTGGTCTACCCCGGCCAGGCACATGGCTTCTTCAACAAGGAGCCGTATCTAGGCAAGACCATCGCCGAGATGGAGGGCTTTCTGGAAGGCCTGGGGTGGCTCAAGAAGCGAGCAAAGATAGACCCGGCGCTCCGTCCGATCACTGAGACGCCGGGCCTGCCGCGCGTACTGCTCATCGGCGACTCGATCTCCATGGGCTACACGCTGCCCGTACGGCGTCTATTGGCTGGCAAGGCCAACGTGGTTCATCCGCCCGTGAACTGCTCCAACAGCGGCTTCGGGCTGCGTGAGCTGGATAAGTGGCTGGGGGACAAGCCCTGGGACGTCATTCACGTGAACTTTGGCCTCCATGACCTAAAATTTGTGGACGAAAAAGGCACGATGGTCGCGGTAGAGAAAGGCAAGCAGCTTATCTCGCTGGCCGACTATGAGGCCAATCTGCGGGCGCTCGTCGTGCGGCTTCGCGCTACCAAGGCTAAGCTGGTCTGGGCTACCACGACGCCTGTTCCTGAGGGCACGACGGGCAGGATCGCAGGAAGTGAGCGCGCCTACAATGAAGTTGTCAAGAAAATCATGGCAGAAAACCAAATCCCGCTCGATGATCTCTGCACTGCCGTCTCCGCAATACTGGCCACGCTCCAACAGCCGCGCAATGTCCACTTCACCCCCGCAGGCTACGACGCGCTGGCCCAGGCTGTGGCAAAGATTGTCATCGAGAATGCAGTACTGAAATAATTTCCAGGCTGTTGTTTGGTATAGATTCTGCCCATAAATAGTGTATGGGCAGAGTGTCCTTGTTAACCCCACAACTTAATAAGCAGGTAAAGACAGGGCTGCGGCGTGAGCTAGAGAGTCTGAGCGGGTGTTTGCACCTGCGCCTTGCCATCGCTCAAGCATTCGTGGGGTGCTTGCCCGAGTTTGCTCTGGTGAGCGTTCGTGCCACTCTGTACCGCTGGGCAGGAATAAAAATCGCCCGCGGCGTGACGGTTCAGGGACGGCTCCGGCTGGTGGGGCGACGCAAAGACCTCACACAAATCCAGATAGGCGAGGGATGCATTCTCGCACCTGGTGTCCGCATCGGCCTAGACGCGCCTGTGGTGATCGGGAAAAATGTTGCGCTAGGCCCCGATGTCACTCTCTGCACTGCCACCCATACTATGGGCTTTGGCTCGCGCCGTATGACTCCCAAACTCAACGCTCTTCCCGTGACCGTAGGCGATGGTGCCTGGATCTGTATGAGCGCACTCCTCCTTCCTGGGGTCACCGTTGGCCCCGGCGCAGTGGTTGCGGCGGGCTCCATTGTCACCGAGGACGTCCCTGCACACACCTTCGTTGCCGGAAATCCGGCTCAGGTTCAGCACGAGCTACCTTTTGCTAATCGTTGATATTTAATGAGGATATTTCTATGATAGACCAGATTCGACAGATACTCACCCAGAGCGCGGGAATTCCTGCCGAGAGTCTTCCTATTGATGCTGATCTCTACCAAGCGGGCCTGAAGTCCCTGGCGACCGTTCGGGTCATGATGGCCCTGGAGAGTACGTTTCAAGTCGAGTTCTCCAGCGAGCTTTTAGGACGCGACACGTTTGCCACCATTGGTCGGATTGAGCAGGTCATGCGCCAGCTAGGAGCCAGTCATGTCGCTGCCTGAGGCTGTTCGCACCACGGCTCAAGCCCATGCCGAGGCTGTGGACCGCGATGCCCGTTTTCCGATCGAGGCAATCACCGCCCTCAAAGATGCCCGTCTGCTCTCGGCACTTCTCGATGGCCAGAGCCTGACAGAGGTTGTGGCGCTCTGTGGGGAGCTGGGGCGCTGCTGCGCGGCCACGGGGATGATCTACGCGATGCACCAGAGCCAGGTCGCCTGCCTTGTCCGCCATGGCCTGGGCCACACCGCCTGGGATGCCTTCGCCGATGAGCTCCGAGAAAAGCAGCTCCTCATCGCCTCGATCACTAGCGAGGTGGGCGTGGGCGGAGACATTCGCACGAGTCTCTGCGCACTCGAAAATGGCCAGATCACGAAGAAGGCCACGACCCTCTCCTACGGTGCCCATGCCGATGCCTACTTTCTGACCTGCCGCCGTCAGCCCGACGCCCCTGAGAACGACCAAGCCCTGGTACTCCTGCGGCGCGAAGGAGCCGACTTGGAGCAGACCGGCAACTGGGACACGCTCGGCATGCGCGGCACCTGTAGCCCTGGCTTCATGGTCTCTAGCCCCGTGGCAGAAAGTGCCCTCTTCCCAGTGGGCTTTGGCGAGATCTGTAGCCAGACCATGGCTCCGGCATCGCACCTGCTCTGGGCGGGTGTCTGGCTGGGGATTGCCGCCGATGCGGTTACCCGCGCCCGGGCCTATGTTCGCTCCCGTGCAAAAAATGCTCCTGGTGCGGCCAGTACCGGCGAGCTGCGTCTCGCTGAGGCAATGAGCCAGCTCCAGCTCGGGCGGGCGAATCTGGCGGAGTGCCTGCGCTACTACGAAGCCCTCTGCGCCTCAAATGACACGCGCGGCCTGCTCTCGTTTGAGTGGGCGATCCGTATCAACAACCTCAAGACCAGCACGAGCGAGCTGATTGTCTCGATTATCCAGCAGTGCCTTGCGATCACCGGAATTCAGGGCTACCGCAACGACTCTCCCTACAGTTTGGGCCGCCACCTACGCGATGCCCTCTCCGCCGCCGTGATGATCGGCAACGAGCGCCTCCACGCGGTGAGTGGCTCGCTCCTGCTGATGCAGAAAGGAATCTGACCATGAGTGCTCTCACAACCCATAATGCCACCGCCGAAGAGGCCTACCTGGATCGCCTTCTTGCCGCCCAGCTTCTTTTGCCCACCGATCTGCCTGGCATCTACGCTCGTGGCTCGGCGTTTGCGCAGCTTATGGAGGGCCTGGAGCACGCCATCACGCGCTACGGGCGCACCAAGGAGACTATTCTCCTGCGCTGTCCGCCTGTTCTGCCGCGCAGCATTGTGGAGAAGTGCGGCTATTTTCAGTCCTTTCCACAGCTTCTAGGCTGCATGTGCTCGTTTACAGGCGGAACGACGGAGCACGATGCGCTGATGCAGGCCGTGGATGCCGGGGAGAACCTCTTGCCGCACCTGGAGCTTGCCGATGTCGTGATGGCCCCGGCGGCCTGCTACTATGTCTATCCTTACCTCGCCGGGACACTCCCTGCTGAGGGAAAGACCACGGATATCGAGAACTGGTGCTACCGCCACGAGCCCTCACTCAACCCCATGCGGATGCGCTCGTTTCGGATGCGGGAGTTTGTCCACGCGGGGACGCCCGAACAGGCGCTCAGTTTTCGTGATAACTGGATCGAGCGAGCGCAGGAGTTTCTCGCTCTACTGGGCCTCACTGCCACGGTCGAGGCCGCTAGCGACCCGTTCTTTGGCGCGGGCGAGCGGCTCATGGCGGCTCAACAGCGTGCCCAAGCCCTCAAGTTCGAGCTACTCATCCCCATTGTCTCCGACGAGCGCCCGACCGCAGTGATGTCATCGAACTACCACAAAGACCACTTCGGGCATCTCTTCGATATCCACACGGCGGATGGTCAGACAGCGCACACCGCCTGCCTCGCCTTCGGCATGGAGCGTATCGTCTTGGCACTACTCGCCGAGCACGGGCTCCAGCTCTCACAGTGGCCCCGCACGCTACAGGCACGGCTCGAATTGAGTTAACCGATTTGGGCTGTTACCAAGGGTAAAACAGTGAGTTTATAGCCATGTTTGATTGGGTGCCAAAATGGGTAGCCTGAATTTAGGAGAATAGGTTAGATGAAGAAATATCCACTTACCCGCCTTTTGGGTGGGACTACTCTGGTCGCCCTTGCTGCCGTTGTTTCGGCTCAGCCTCAGAAGGGGCTCGACCTCAACAAGCTGCGCCTTGATCTCCAGAACCAGAAGATCAACTTCACGATCGGCCAGACCAGTGTTCTGGGCAAGGATCTCAAGCAGATCACGGGCGACATTATCCCACCCAATATCCAGCAGATCGCCGATGCTCAGGAGCCCATTTCCAAACGAGTACTGGAGCTAGATAAGCAGGAGCGGGAGAGTGCGGTAAAGCTTAACCCGGCTCTGCGTGCTAAGATCTATGAGTTTCAGATCATCGCCAGCCCCAATCTGAGACGCTGGGACTGGCGCTCCCAAGGCAAGGTCAGCCCCGTCAAGGACCAGAACCCGGCGGGAACCTGCTGGGCATTCTCGTGTATGGGCGCACTGGAGTCGTCGTGGCTGATTCGCAACAATGTCACGGTGGACGCGTCGGAGCAGTTCATGGTCTCCTACAGTGGAGCGGGCAACACGGGCGGCGGTGACCGTGCCCCCGCCAATGCCTGGCTCGTTTCCAAGGGGACGACAACGGAGGCGACCTGCCCGTACAATGCGACCATGAACACGCCCACGGCAGCGGGCACTGCGACACCCTACGATGCCCTCGCCTGGGGATTCGTCGATGCAGCGGTGGATATTCCTTCGGTACAGAAGATCAAGGAAGCACTCTGTGAGCACGGCCCGGTCGAGGCGAGTCTCTACGCCGATGGTAACTTCCTGGCCTACACGGGCGGCATTTTCGATCACGTTGATAATGTCAGCAACACCAACCACGCGATTCTGATTGTTGGCTGGGACGATAGCAAACAGTCTTGGATTATCAAGAACTCCTGGGGAACCGACTGGGGCGAGACCTGCGGCTACGGTAGCCAGCGTGGCTTTATGTACATCAAGTACGGCACGCACAAGATCGGTCGCCGTGCGATGTGGGTTAAGGCCAAGAGTGCACACTACTTCATCCGTCCAGAGCTGATGCAAAGCCTCCCGCGCAACCTGATTCTCAAGGATGCAATCATTCGCAGATAGGTTCTGTGGAAATCCAAAGAGAAGCCGCCCGGTTTATCGGGCGGCTTCTCTTATTTTTGGTCGTTGCGTAGCTGTCTGAGGAGCTTTTCAATAATGCGGCGCTGGGCGCGGATGTGGGCGGCGAGCGTGGCGGACGCGCGGTCAAGATCGCGCTCGATCAGAGCATCTAGAATGGCGCGGTGCTGAGCGGCCATGGCCTCCTCCATCCGGGTTTCGGGAGCGGCGTGATCGAAGAGAGCGGCGAAGTAAGCACCGTGCTGGGCAAAGAGTGTACGCAAGAGCGGGCTGTCGGCACACTCAATCAGGTAGCGGTGAAGGTCATTGTCGAGCCGTGCCCCCACGTTGCCATCCCGAAGATGAGTGAGGGTCGGGGGGTCTAGGCGGGGCCAGGCGAGCTCCAGGGCGAGAAGCTCCAACCGCTCGCGCACCCGCAGCCAGTCGTCCACTTCGGTCAGGGTCAGCTCCCGCGCCCGCCAGCCACAGCGCGGGACATGCTCTACAAATCCCTGGCCTGCCAAGCGGTGCAGCGCCTGCCGTAGAACCGTCCGCCCAATCGCGAAATGCTCCGAAAGTGCTTCCTCGCGTAGAAACTCCCGGTCGCCCCGTAGCGAGCGCTGGAGAATAGAGCGGCGTAGCTCGTCTTCCCAGGCGCGAGGCAGGCTAGGAGGAAGAGGCACCCGTGTCGGTGGCAAGGGTGTGTGTGGGGTGGTTCGGTAGCGCAGCCGCCCCGTCGCGGATTTTTCCAGCACTCCAGCGGCGATCAGCTCCCGCACGGCCTGGCGAACCGGTGTGAGGCTGACCTGATAGTGTGTTGCCAGAGCCGCCAGGGTGAGGGGGGCTTGGCGGGGAGGGGGATTGGCCCTGAGATCCTCACTAATAAACTGAGATAAATTTTTTGACATTGTACGCAATGTGAATTATAATCTAAAATATGGCAAATCAGCAAATTTCCTGGCGTGGTGTCTTTCCCGCTGTCACCACCCAGATGCATCAAGACCAGAGTATCAACTGGCAAGCACAGGCCAAGCACCTAGAAGTTCTCATTGACTCCGGCGTCCACGGTTTAATTATGTGCGGGTCGCTTGGGGAGAATCAGACCCTATTGCCCGCCGAGAAACGCGCCGTGGTGAAGCACGCCAAGGAAGTGGCTGGGGGCCGTCTTCCTGTGCTTTCGGGCGTCGCCGAGATGAGCACGGCAGCCTCGTGTCAGTATGTTCAGGACATGGAAGCACTCGGAGCCGATGGCGTGATGGTACTCCCGGCGATGGTCTACAAGTCCGATGCACGGGAGACCATGGCGCACTTCCGCACGGTTGCGGCAGCGAGTAAGCTCCCGATTATTGTCTACAACAACCCGGTTGGCTACGGTGTGGACATCACCCCCCAGATGTTCGCCGAGCTCGCGGATGTGGAAACACTCGTCGCGATCAAAGAGTCGTCGGCAGACACCACGCGTATCACGGAGCTCGCTAACACCTGCGGCGTGCGCTACGCTATCTTTGGCGGTGTGGACACGATTATCCCGGAGTGTGTCTTAATGGGCGCAACTGGCTGGATCGCGGGTGTCGGGCTTGCCTTTCCCAAAGAGAACGCCCGGATGTGGGAGCTGATGATGGCGGGTGACTGGGCCAAGGCTCGTGATCTCTGGCGCTGGTTCCTCCCGCTGATGACCCTTGATATTGGGCCGCACTTTGTCCAGAAGATCAAGCTGGTGCTTCAGGAGGCGGGCCTCGGGGCCGAGTGGGTACGTGCTCCGCGCCTCACTCTTGCGGGAGCCGAGCGCGAGGAAATTCTCGCACTGATCCATAAAGGCCTCGCCGAGCGCCCGAGCCTAGACTGACTCGGATTATAGTGTTACATGTTATAGTGGAACTATGAGACTTATAGTAGAGCTATGAGACGCTGGAGCGACCCAAGCAACAAAACGACTATCCAGATGGGCGACGAAGCCCCGATGAAGATTGAGGCTGATGGTTCCGTGGCGGTGGAGCGGGTTCTCAAGGCCGAACGGTGGCGGCGTAGCCAAGGAGGTGCGGAGGCGCTCGCACGGCGGCAACGGCTGGTTCGTGGCCTGCTCAGTGTACTGGGGGTGGCGGTGGTAGGAGGGATCTACACGGCCACTCGCATGCCCGACTACCAATTTGCCACCGTTGCCGCCGTTACTGGCGAGCCACGTGTGATCAATGAAAGTGGCGAGGAGAAGCCCGCGGTTCCAGGAATGCGGGTGCGGCTCGCACCCGAGGTTGCTTTTTCCACCAACGGAACCTCGACACTGGCGCTGACGACCCGTGGCGCACGCCTGCTCCTGCGGCAAAACACGGCGCTTCTGGTCAAGACCGCACGCTACTCCCACGGTGCGATCCGGCGTTTCTCTCTCAAGCGGGGGACAGTGATCGCACAGGTGGATCCGCTCCGTCGTGATGCCCTTTTTGAGGTACTAGCGGGGACGTTTCGCATCCGTGTTCGCAGCCGAAGCGCGGTGCTCAGTGTCGGCAGCGACGGTGCCCGCTCGGTGCTCACGGTGCGCACGGGCGATGCGCGAATGGTCGTGCGCAATAAAAAAACAATTGTGTCCGCCGGTCAGCAAAGTGTCAGTAAAAACGGAGTCCTCGCCGCTCCCGCCCCTGCCTCCGACGAGCGCACGAGTGTCCTGAGCCGCGCCGATCAGACCCTAGCCCGTCTCGGTGGAGGCGTTTTTGATAAGCTCTCAGGCTTTTTCGAGGAGACATTTCTCCCTCCCCTAGAAGCCCTGGAAAGCGTCTTGCACTTACCCACGCTGATCGCCGATGTTAAAGCACGCCTCGCGACCCAGGCGGCGCTCCAGGCCCTCTCGCTCACGCTCGTCGGCCGTGAGAGTGCTCCGCAGAGCGTGAAAGAGCTGAACATTCCTCGTCCACTTCTCGACACGCTTGAGGACAAGCGCATTCTCTTTTTCCAGCCGCTCGGCGGCAACAACTACGAGCTTTTCGCCCGTGCCAAAGACTCGCAGCGCACGGTCTTTATCCTGCGCAATGGGAAAGTCGCTGCGGCCAACAATGACGAACTTCCTGCTGAGATATTTTAACTATGAAACACTACGGAAATCCGCTACCCCTCCCGCCGATTGAAAGCGACATCTACGATCCTTCGGCCACAAAGTCGCTCCGCGACATTACGGCGTTCCGCCCGAAGACGCCCACGTTCGTGTGGGCGGCTCTCGCGGCATTACTTTTGGGAGCAACAGGCATGGCACGGGCACAGGGAACGAAGGCGGATTATGAGCGGGCGGGCAAGCTAGGCGAGCTGTCGCGCGGAAAAGTCTTCCGCGCGAGTGTGGCCCCCAACTGGCTTGAAGGCGGACGGCTCTGGTATCGGCTAGAGAGCGGCCCGAATGTTTTTGAGTGGGTGCTGGTCGAGGTCGATGGCAAGCTGACGCGCTTTGCCAGCGAGGCGGCGCTCAGAGCGGCGCTGGGGGGAAAGCTGGGTACTGAGAGTGTTCTGCGGCTCTCGGCGCGGGTGCAGCCGGGCGAGGTGGGCGAGCGAGTGGGGCTTACTTTTGACAACCAGACCAGCGGGGAGCTCGCGCTCTTCTGGGTGAACGGGGGCGAGCGGACGCCGTATGGAACCGTCAAGCCAGGCGAGAAGCGCGAGATGGGAACCTTTGGAGGCCATGCCTGGGAAGTGCGCGATGCGGCGGGTAAGACGCTGGGCTATGTGAGCGCGCCGGGTGTCGCCGCCACCGTGATCGTGGATGGAAAGCGCGCCCCCCCGACACGCCGCGAGACACCGCGCGGCAACCATGGAGCCTCGCCCGATGGCAAGTGGATCGCGTTTACGAAAGGCGATAATCTCTGGGTGCGGCCCACACAAGGCGGCGAGGCGATCTCCTTGAGTAGTGAGGGCAAGACCAAGGACTCCTACAGCGGCACGGGATTTTTCTGGTCGCCCGATAGCAGCAAGCTCGTTGCCTTTCGTACGGAGGCGGCGCAGGAGCATAAAGTCTACACCGTGCAGTCATCGCCCAGAGACCAGCTACAGCCCAAGTTGGTGACCCTGGATTATTTAAAGCCCGGCGATAAGATCGAGCACCCGCGCCCGGTGCTCTTTGATGTGGCGGCAAAGAAAGCCACAGCGTTGAGTGAGTCGCTCTTTCCCGATCCCTGGAGCCTGCCCGCGCTCGGCGACTCCGGCTGGGGGGCGGGTATCACCTGGAGCGCGGACTCGTCGCGCTTCTTTTTCGCCTACAACCAGCGCGGGCATCAGCTCCTGCGTGTGCTGAGTGTGGACGCGGCCAGCGGCACCCCCAAGACACTCTTCGAGGACAGCACTAAGACTTTTATTAACTACTCGGGCAAGTTCTGGGCGCGGTATTTAGCGAAGTCCAACGAGATTCTCTGGATGAGCGAGCGCGACGGCTGGAACCACTTTTTCGTCCACGATGCCACCACGGGAAAGCTCAAGCGGCAGCTCACTAAAGGCGAATGGACAGTGCGCGGTGTCGAGAGCTTCGACGAAGACAAAGGCGAGCTACTCCTCAAAGTGGCGGGCCGCACGCCCGGCGAAGACCCCTATCATGTCCACTACGCACGAGTCTCTGTGACTACGGGTGCACTCACGCCACTCACCGACGGTGACGGCACCCATAGAATCGCACTCTCGCCTGACGGCTCGCGCTATCTGGACAGCTACTCCCGCGTGGACTTGCCGACCGTCACGGAGCTACGAAGCACTACCGATGGCAAGAAGCTGGCGCTCTTGGAGAAAGGCGATGCAACAGCACTTCTCGCCACTGGCTGGAAGCAGCCCGAGCGCTTTGTGGCGAAAGGTCGCGACGGCACTACCGACATCTGGGGCGTCCTCTGGCGGCCCACGAACTTTGACCCGAGTAAGAAATACCCCGTGGTCGAGCAGATCTACGCGGGGCCGCAGGGGTTCTTTGTGCCTAAACAGTGGAGCAGCAGCTCCGGCAATGCGCAGCAAATCGCGGAGCTGGGCTTTTTGGTCGTGCAGATAGATGGCATGGGCACCGATAGTCGCAGCAAAGCCTTCCACGATGTGTGCTTCAAGAACCTCAAAGACGCGGGCTTTTTGGACCGGATCGCCTGGATGAAGGCACTGTCGGCAAAGTACCCGTCGCTCGATCTGACGCGCGTCGGGGTCTACGGCGGGAGCGCGGGGGGGCAAAACGCGCTGGCCGCCCTGCTCTGGCACGGAGATTTCTACAAAGCCGCCGTCGCCGACTGCGGCTGCCACGATAACCGCATGGATAAAGTCTGGTGGAACGAGCAGTGGATGAGCTACCCCGTGGACAAGAGCTACGAAGAGAGCTCCAATGTCGTGAACGCCCATCTTCTTACCGGCAAGCTCCTGCTCACGGTCGGCGAGGTGGACAGCAACGTGGATCCGGCAAGCACGATGCAAGTTACGGACGCGCTGATCAAGGCCAACAAAGACTACGAGCTGATCGTCTTTCCCGGAGCCAACCACGGCGCAGGCGAGAGCCCGTATGGAAAGCGCCGCCGCATGGATTTCTTTGTCAAGAACCTGCTGGGTGTGGAGCCAAGAGGGAAGTAGAGGTCACGGCGACCTGAAAAACGCCGTACTTTGAAAAAAGTGCCGCAGGGACGAGCCTGCGGCACAAAGGAACTAACTTCGTTTTAGAGGCGGGGGGAGTTTACCCAAGCCGTCCAGCTGGAAGCCCCCGAAGCGTTCACCGCGCGGACGCGGTAGCGGAAGCTCCCCGAGCCCGCCGCGTTGTCCAGAGTCGTGACATTGGCCCCTGCGGTGAGGGTCGTGGGATTGATCCAGTTGCCACCTGACTTCTTCTCACGCTCGATCGCAAAACCTGTCTCGTTGTTCGCGTTGTCGATCCAGGTCAGCCGAGCCACCCCTGCAGATTGTTTGGCCACCACAAGGTTGCTCGGAGCCGACGGAGGCGAACTGAGCGATTGAACCGTGATCGTGGTGGTTGCCGTTCCCGTCAGGCTACCCGAGTCTGTGGCACTGGCGGTGATGACATGGGTTCCGACCACCAGATCCGAGCGCGAGAAGGTTGAGCCATTGCCAAGCACTCCCTGGAGCGAGGAAGTCCAGGCAAGGGCAGAGCTCAGGTTGCCATCTTGGATATCGTTGGCTGTGCCGGTGAAGGTGATCAGCGAGCCACTGGTGAAGGTGCTCCCACTTGTAGGCGCAGCGATCGTCACGCTTGGCGCGGTGTTGGTAGGTGAGCTGACATTCCAGCTAAAAACCGAGGTTCGCCAGGCATTGGTCGAGGAAACCGACTCACCGATTCCCCAGAAGGTCGTGTCATCGGTAGGGTCGACATCCACACCGAAGTAGTCCCCCCAGCGCCCATCTGGGTAGTTGTTCCCCGCGCTGGACTCCAGGGTGGTAGGGGTAGACATCGCGCCCAGTGGGTCGGTGGCGGCCCGGCTGGCAATACGGATGTCGGCGGTCAGAGTTGAGCTGGAAGCCGTGAAGAGCACACTGATCGCGCCTTGGGAGTTGATCCCAACAGCCGGGGTGAAGTAGTGCTCGGTAGAGGAGGCGATATTGCCTGCCTGCACAAGCGAGGGTGCCCCCGACTCAGGCCAAGTGCCGGTGCTGAGCTCGTACCAGCGCACAGCGTTGATCCCGCCCACCGCAGTTGTATGCCCTGTCACGAGTCGCCCGTTGCGCCAGACAGCGTTGAAGACACGCCCATCCACCGTGCTCAGAGTTCGTCCACTAGTACTGGGGGCAGCCCCTGCAGGACTGGAGTTGGAGGGAACCGTGACATTGGAGGAGACTAGGGTCGGGCTCGGTGTGCCAGGATTCTGGATCGCAAAGAGCTTGACGGTGGTGGAAGAAGAGCGCGAGGCCCCAAAGACCACCTCGCGGTTAACGTCCATCATGTCCGCTATCTGCACACTGGAGGAGCCGGGATCGTGGATTGAGACAGATGTGGCAGGCTGACCTGATAGCAAGGGCGCGGAGGGAATGACGACAAACTGTGCCCCTGCGAAGCCGGAAACAAAGCCAAACATATTTCCCGAGACAACATAGGCATCTTTATTGTAGCCAAAGCCGGGATAGTCCAGCCAGTAGGTAGAGCCATTGTAGGTGAGCTTGGACTCTATCCTATAGCGATACCAAGTTCCGTTTGGGTCGCCATCGTCGCTCACGGCCAGCAGGAGCTTGCTGAGCTGAGTCGCGTCGTCCTGCTCCAGAAAGACCAGCACGAAGCGATCGTGTGCCCTGTCGTAGAAGCACTTCGGATCAAAGATGAAGGTGTCCACCGCCACTCCACTAAAGAAGCTCCCCGCAGTCTGCTGAAACTGTTTCGTCCCCGACTTGGTGAAGAAAGCGATGGACGAGTTCACCACAGCAACAACATGGTTGGTACCCACGGCGAGATCGGGATCGGGTGGGTACCACCCTGTCGCCCCCACAGCAGGCCAGAGCCCGCCTCTCTCTTGGCGACCAGGCAGAGGAAGGACTCCTCCTACAGACAGGTTGTTGGACTGGAAGACAAAGTCGGGTGGCTCGGTGGGGTTGGCAGGACGAGGTGGCTTCACTGTCAGCCGCGTGTCAATAGGGTTGGTAAAGCTGAGAGTATCGAGCCGAGATACTGCAACCTTCTCACTTCTCTGCACTGGAATTAGTCGTCTGGGCTCCTGAGCTCTTCCCGATCCCGCCAGTGGAACCAGAGCAAGAAGAGCAAAAAACGAAAAGTCTAAGCGCATCACAACCTCCGTGATCTTAACAAGAGTCTCGTGGACTCGCGGCTATTATGAGGGGCAATGCTCAAGAGTGCAAGTGAAATTTGCCATAGCACATAGCCAGATCCTTAAGCCAGTGGCCCACGCCCGATACTGGCGCAGTTGATCGCGACCCACTCCGGGCGGCGCATGGCGACGATAAGTCTGTCCACGTTGGGGAAGAACGCAGAGAAACGCAACATTTCGTCGGCGACGGTGGCCTTGTCTTTTCCCTGGCTCTCGACTTGCTTATCCAGCTCCCAGCCGCGTACAAAGGGGGATGTGGCGAGGGTCTCCCAGCCGAGGGCCTTGTAGGCAGCAAAGCGCGGCGTGGCGTCATCAGTGTTGGTGACATTGCACGGGGCGACGGCAAACGCATACGTGCCGGGGGTGGTGGAGTCTAAGTCCAAGGGCGGCATCCACGTCCCCAGCCGCCCGACATGACCTGCCTCTTGCCATTTCACCGCGAGCGCCTCTTGCCGCTCCTGCGCCGCCGGATCGCTGACGGGATGCACCACTAAGTGCTCGATATGCTCGCTCTGAAGCTCCGCAAGCAGCTGCTCCAAGTGCGGCGGCTCGTAGGGCGCATGGCCACCCACGGAGCCTTCTGGCCCGAAGTCCGTGAAGAAGTTCCAGGCGATGAGCTGGGCCTCGCTTCGTCTGCCGAGGCGCTTGAGAGCGTTGCCCAGCGCGACCCGCTCGGGCAGATACGTGGTGTCGAAAGTCGTGATCCCGTGATCCAAGCACGCCGCCACAATCGCATCTTGAGTTTTCGCATCCGGCGCAGGGTCGGAGCCCAGCTGTGCGATAAACGAGTGCCCGCCCAAAATCAGTCTACTGCTCATGCGCGAATTGTACCGGAACCTCAGACCACAGATGGGATTCTTTTTTCTTATGCAACTCAATCACTACCGAAGAGCTTTTTGCGCTAGGACTATGTCCAGATGTTTATGAGTGGCAACACGACCACTATTCCCTAGCGGGGTCATCCTCGATCACCTTGAAAAAAGGAACCATAGCCAGCAGCTTAATCAGAACCATCGCGTTGGTGAGGGTTATGGCTAGTTTCTTGATGGGGTAGGATGCGAACATAACTATCTCCTTGGAGCGGCCTTCAAAAATGCTCTCCTCAAAAAGCTTTATGAGCCTTAGCGCCTGAGCAGCCGCAGAATGCCGATAAAGACACAGGCACCAATCACGGAGATAACGATACTACTGATATTAATCCCATTGGCACCGCCACCGCCCAGGAGCATACCACTAAGGAATCCTCCAATAACCGCCCCTACAATTCCCAAAAGTATAGTGAAGAGCAAGCCTGATGGCTCTTCCCGCGACCCTGGCATCAGAGCTTTGGCGATCACACCCGCGATCAAGCCAACCACGATCCATGCTATAAATCTCATCGTTATTTCCTCTTCTCCAAATGTTACTGCTTAGAGGAGCACGGCACACTCCAGGTTCCCACCTTCTTCGTTCGGAGATGGTAAAAAGAGATAAGCCTATGCAACGTATTTCAGTGATTGATTCTCACACCGGCGGCGAGCCTACCCGCCTGATTATCTCCGGTGGTCCCGAGCTAGGCAACGGCCCGCTCGCCGAGCGCGTCGCCATCTTTGAGCGGGACTTTGATCACTACCGAAGCGCGACCGTGAACGAGCCGCGCGGCTCCGAGGTGATCGTGGGCGGGCTGATCGTCGAGCCGTACGAGCCGGGCTGTGTCTGTGGGATTATTTTCTTTAACAATGTCGGCTATCTCGGGATGTGCGGGCACGGCACGATTGGGCTGATAGCGACTCTGGCGCATCTGGGCAAGCTTGCGTCGGGGACGCATAAAATAGACACGCCCGTCGGTGTCGTCAGCGCCACGCTCCACTCCGATAGCCGCGTGAGTATCGAAAATGTGGTGAGTTACCGTACCGAGAAGGCCGTGGCTCTGACGCTTCCGAGTGGCCAGAGCGTGACGGGGGACATTGCCTGGGGCGGGAACTGGTTCTTTCTGTGCGCGGATCACGGCGAAGACATTCATGTTGGTAATATGGAGCGGCTCACGGCGCTCTTGTGGGAGATTCGGCACGAGGCCAATAAACGCTGGCCGGAGCTGGATCATATCGAGCTTTTCGGTCCGCCCCGCGACCCCGAAAACCACTCCCGCAGCTTCGTTCTCTGCCCTGGTGGTGCTTACGATAGATCGCCGTGCGGCACGGGAACCAGCGCCAAGCTCGCCTGCCTTGCCGCCGATGGGAAGCTCGCCCCCGGCGCAATCTGGCGACAAGAGAGCGTCATCGGCAGTGTCTTTGAGGGAACTTTCACCCCCCTTCGCGAAGCCGAAGGGGTGATTCCCACGATCACGGGCCGCGCGTGGATTAGCGCCGAAGCGATGCTGCTTCTTGATGATACTGACCCATTTTGCTGGGGAATCACGAACCGTTAGGAAAAAACTGCAGCTCCAGTGGGTCGGCGAGTTGTTTCTGAAGCGTGTTGAGGCGTCCCCAGAGGCTCTTGACCTGCTCGGGCTGCTCGGCGGCGAGGTTCTTGGTCTCCCACGGGTCGCGCTGAATGTCGAAGAGCTGGACGTGCTTGGCGTTCGGGTAGACGATGAGCTTGTAATCCCTCGTGCGCACCATGCGCTGGACAGTGAGATACGCACCGAAGATCGCCGCGTCGCGCTCCTGCTTTGCCCCCTTGACCAGCGGCGCGAGGCTGGGGTTTTCGAGGCTGGGTGGCTGAGGAATCCCCACTAAGTCACAGAGCGTGGCAAAGATCTGGTTCTGGTAGATCAGGGCATCATTTTTCTTGTTTTTCGGAACTCCCGGCCCGGCAAAGACCAGCGGAATGCGTACGGAGTGATCGTAGCAGTTCTGCTTGCCCAGCAAGCCGTGCTCCCCCACGGCGAGCCCATGATCGCCGGAAAACACGACCAGGGTATCGGTGGGAAGCGCGTCTAGGATGCGCCCGATGTGGTAGTCGGCGTGTGTCAGAATCGCGTAGTACTCTTTGCGGTGCAGCTTGATGGCCTCGGGCGTGCGCGGCCAGGGCGCGAGCTTTTCGTCGCGCACTTTCAGGTCTCCATTGTCAAAAGGGTGCTCGGGCAGAAAGTTCGGCGGCAGGCTGACACGCTCAACGGGGTATTTGTCGAGATATTCGGTCGGAGCTTGGCGCGGGTCATGCGGTGCATGAAACGCGACATGCAGAAAGAAAGGCTCCGTGCCCCCCCCGCGCACGGGGGAGCTTTTGAGGAAGGCTAATGCCCCGTTGGCCCAGTGCTCGCTACTGTGGACGATCTTGCCGTTTACTTCCAGCCAGTGCCCCTTGCGCGTGGTGTCGTCGGCGCGCCAATTGTTGCCGGGCACGGGGCGAAAATACGCATCGCCTTTTTCGTCTGTTGAAGGATAGAAGCCACCGGCGTGGGGCCCGAGGGTCTGGTAGCTGCGCTGAAGGGCCGCGTCGGAGTTGTGCCACTTACCCACAAAGTGCGTCTGGTAGCCGTGACTACCCAGCCACTCGCCCAGCAGCGTCGTCTTCTCGATACGCTCACGTGCGTGCCAGAGCGAGAGGCCCGTAATCAGCATCGCGCGGCTAGGAATGCAGACCGCGCCCGACCACGCACCCTGATTGTGGGCGTGTGTAAACGTCGTTCCGCGTGCCACCAATTTGTCTAAGTTTGGCGTCTCGACTTCCTTGTCTAAGAGCAAGCGGTGCATCATGTCGTCCATGAAGATCAGGCAAATATTAGGTTTTTTCATTTTTCAGGCTTGTAATACCCCAACTATTGTTTGGGCGATTGTCTCCAGATCACGAGGAAGTGCATAGGAATTAACATCTTGAATCAGGCACTTTTTCTCGCGCTGGAGACAGGCGAACTGCCAGGAGCTTCCCAACGAGATCGCTCCATAGAGTGTCTCGTCGGGCAGGTCTGTCCATTTATCCAGCGCGATTAGCTCGGCGACAAGTTGCATAAACCCCCGCGTCGGGTCGGCGTGCTTGGCCTCGATCACGAGAAGATGGTGCGTGGTTTGCAGCAGATAGTCTAGTGTCCCTTTGAGGTTGTCCGCCACTTCGATAGGGTACTCAATCTCAAGCCGCGCCCGCAGGTACAGTGCCGCCTCGGTGAGCACAGGGCCGATCAGCACCTCACGCCGCGCTTGCTCGCTGGTCAGGTCGGTGAGGGTCAGCAGGTCCGTGAGGCGCACTTGAAGCGCCGGAACCCACGCCAGTGGCCCTGTGCTCTGCGGAAGCTCCAGAACCCGTCGCTCTAAATGGTAGCCCCACGCCGCCGCGACATCTTCGGCCCGCGCCTTGAGATCGAAGTACGCGGAGAAGCTGCTGAGCTGGGCAGGGAGCTTGAAGTGGGGGTTCATACTCCCATTTTACCGGGTCATGCGTTCCACGGCTTCGATTTGTTTGTGGCTTTTCTGGGAGACCACTTGCTCGATCTCGCTGAGCCGTGTGTCATCTTCCTCGAAGCTGGGACCAAAGTCCGAGTTCCAGACATCGCCGCTGGTGAAGCGAATCTCGCAGACGTGGCGGGGGATGATATTACCGTTGGGGGCTTGAAGGCTCTCCGTCACTTTAATGCTCTCGACCTCGCTGTAGCTATGGGTTGTCGTGCCGAGAGAGAAGAAGGGGTTGAGGGTGATGGTGTCTTTGCCAAACACCGTGTAGTTGTCAAAAAAGTGCCCACAGAGCAAGAAAACAATGCCACAAATCAGCCCGACAAGATAGCGGTTGATCGTATCCACGCAGTAGTTCGCCTTCAACCGACTTAGTCGAACATAGCTCTCGTAATCTTCCCCGAGAAAACGTCTCAGCCCGTAGAACGTCCCGGCAAGCCCGCCCGCCATTACCGTGAAGAGCATCGGAATCGCCCAGAATAGCTTCTGCCCCGCCACGGCAAGCGGCTCGTTGGCGAAGCGCTGGTAGTGCCCGAAGGCCACCAGTCCAATTACGCCGCAGAGCGCAACGCCCACCGCCGCGCCAATAGCTGCCCCTTTTCCCTCGGCGGCACTCCCCCGCTTGCCTAAGTGCTCTTTGAGCTCGTCTAAAGACGGCCCGTCGTCGCGGTAGCCCTTCGGTAGAGGCATCGTGCGTTTGAAAATCAGGAGTACAAAAGGCATGGCAACCAGTGCAACCCATCCTCCAAATAATCCACTATTCATTGCTTTCTCCAGACGACGGATTTTTGCCCTGCTTGACAAACTCCTCGCGGCTAAGGAAACCATCTTTGTTGGTGTCGAAGCTGGTGAAGCGCATGCGGGCTTGCTGGGGCGCGGCCTGGTTGTTGGGGCCGACCAGGAACTCCTCCAGCGTGAGCTTGCCATCGTGGTTGGTGTCTTTCTGATCGAAGAGGGTATCGCGGCCCTTCGCCGCGCTCGGCGCGGCAGTGGTGGGTTTGTCCGCGCCGCTGGGTACGGCGTCTTTGAGAAGCGCCTCTAAGTCGGCGCGGAGCTCTTTGACTTTCTCGGGCTGGGTCGCCGCGAGATTCTTGTGCTCTCCGATATCGTCTTTGAGGTTGTAGAGTTCTACTTTGCCAGCGAGCTTATCGTTGTCGCTGCCCTCCTCGGCATCCTTCTCGGAGGCGTTGAAAAGTAGCTTCCAGTCACCCTTGCGCACGGCGGCCACACCAGGGCGGGTTCCATGGAGCAGCAGCGCATCGTGGGGTGATCTTGCACGCTTCGTGAGCACGGGCCAGAGGTCTTTACCGTCTACGGGGAGCTTCTGCACGGGCGAGGCCCCCGTGAGCTTGAGCAGTGTGGGGTACCAGTCCACGGCGTGTAGAGGCTCGTCAATGGTCTGGCCTGCCGCGATCTTGCCCGGCCAGGTTGCAAACGCGGCAGCGCGGATGCCGCCCTCAAAGATTGTTCCTTTGCCCGCACGGAGCGGCGTGTTCACGGTGACGCGTCCCGGCCCCGGCCCGCCATTGTCGCTGGAGAAGATAATCAGCGTGTTCTGGTGCAGCCCTTTCGCCTCTAAAGCCTCGACCACTTGCCCAATGGCTTCATCGACGGCGGAGAGCATTCCCGCAATGGTCTGACGGGGCTTTGGCAGGTCTTTGTAGGTCGTGAGATAGCGCTCGGGCACCTGGTGGGGGGCGTGGATCCCGTTGAAGGGCAGGTAGAGAAAGAGCGGCTTGTCTTTTGGTTGTGCGTTGATGAGGCGCACGGCCTCTTTGGCAACCAGCTCCGTGGAGTAGCCTTCTTCCTTGAGCGGCTTATCGTCGCGGTACCAGTCCGCCTTGCCGTCGCGGATGTGGGTGAAGTAGTCAATCGCGCCGAACATATGGCCGTACTGATGATCAAAGCCACGATTGGTGGGCGTGTAGGCGGCCTGAAACTCGCCGAGGTGCCACTTGCCGCAGATCGCCGTGGTATAGCCCACTTCTTTGAGGGCTTGGGGCAGCAGGCGCTCCGCGAGTGGCAGGCCCCAGGGTGCGCCTGGGCGGACGATGGTATAGACCCCGGTGTGGGTGACATAGCGCCCCGTCAGTAGCGCCGAGCGCGTGGGCGAGCAGACGGGCTGGACATAGAACGACTTCAGAATCGCGCCCGCCTTGGCGAGCTTATCTATGTGGGGGGTCTTGATGTCCTTGCCGCCGTTAAATCCACAGTCGGCGTAGCCCATATCATCCACCAGGAAATAGACGATATTGGGTCTCTCCGTTGCCTGCCCTCTAGCTCCTGCTGAGTGGGGGAGCACTGATAGAGAGAGAGCGAGGAGCAATAGCGTTGTTTTCATGAGGATGGTTCCGTGTAGGGGGGATTCTCGAAGCGGCAGGGAGTCTCAGCGACCCGTGGGTCGGCTTGCTCGGTAAGAACAGCGAGGAGCTGGGCACTTAGGGCAGCTTTAATCTCTGTGTAGCTGGGATCGGCTGCGAGATTATTCAGATAGTGCGGGTCTGTGCCCAGCGCATAAAGCTCCTCGGCAGGGCGCTTACCAAAGCCAAGCTCGAACGCGGTGGGAATCTCAGCACGGTGGTGGATCATCCACGCCTTGGTCGGGCTGGCATCGAGGTCGGGGTAGCAGACCATTGTGTTGTTGGCCAGCTCGTCGTAGGAGGGCGGTGTGACAAAGGGATCGTCCATGCTCTCCGGGCTCCCCATGGGCCAGCGCTCCGGCTCGAAGTTGCGGATGTAGAGAAACTCTGCCGTGCGCAGAGCACGCTGCGGGTAGGGCCGGTGGCCCTCGCGTGCCGACGCCACATGCCGCTCGCGCCCGGTGACGACAGATGTTCGGGTTGCATCTACCTGGCCGGAGCGGCTACTCGTGAGCACGGGCCAGAGGCTTCGTGCCGTCATCGTTGTGGGAAGGGGAACACCCGCCGCCTCTAGAAACGTTGGGGCTAGGTCCATAAGATTCACGAAGTCCGTCACGACGCGGCCCGCGGGTATCTTTCCAGGCAGGCGTGCGGCCAGTGCGACCTCACAGCCCAGATCGTAGAGATTGCACTTGGCACGAGGGAAGCCGGGGATACCATGGTCGCCACTGGCCACAATCAGCGTGTTGTCCAGCTCACCGGTCGCTTCCAGTTGCTCCAGAATCACCCCGAGCCCTGCATCCAGCGCCAGGCACTCCCCTAAGTAGTCGCAGACATCCTCGCGAACCTCATGGACATCGGGCAAAAATGCCGGCAAGCGGCCTCGCAGATCACCGGGCTCTAAACTCCATAATTTCTTGCCCGAGCCGCGCTCCCAGAGTCGGTGGGTGTTGGTTGGCCCCCACCAGTAGCAAAACGGGGTATTGGCAGGCCGCGCCGCCAGAAACGCGTCGAAGTTGGCTCGGACTTCGTCGTAGAGGGGCTGCTTGCCGGAGACGACGGCGTTTTGCGAGAAGTGTCGCCAGAGATCTCCGGCGGGCTCGTAGCGTGTGCGGGCTCCGCCATACGGTGCATTGATTGCCTGGCCTGGCGACCAGACTTTGTAAGTATAGCCGATATGGTAGCCGCTCTTTTCCAGCTCCAGTGGGTAGGTCGGGATGCTCTCGTCCCAGACTGCGCCCTGTAAGATCGCCCCGAGGCCCGTCTGCCAGAAGTACGACCCTGAGAGCAGCGCACTGCGGCAGGGAGTGCAAGTTGGGGCGGGCACTAAGGCGTTCTGGAAGAGCACTCCCTCGCGTGCAATTCGGTCAAAGTGCGGCGTCTCGATTAAGTCGTTGAGCGGGCTCGCTCCGGCCAGCCCCCGGTAGGCGCTGGCATAGCGTCCCCAGTCATCGGCAAAGGCAAAGAGGATATTCATTGGTTTTAGCGCCAGAGTTTCGCGAGCAGTGCGTACAACTCCGGGTCGTGGGCTTTGAGCTGAGCGGTGTTAAACGGAAAAAAGTCATTGGCCCCAAAGAATGCCTCCGTGCCCTCGGCGAAGTACTCCTGCACACTGGTAAGAGCGTAGGCGCGGTCAAAGCGCCTGCGGCCCTCGGAGTCCTGGCGCTCCACTCTGTCGTACTTGCCACTGGCTTTTGCGCTCTTGTAGGCCGCCAGCAGGCGCGGCTCGTCGTTGCCTAGAACCTGGTCGTGGTAGGCATGGGCCAGCTCATGGAGCACAAACAGCGGCATGCGGCGGGTTTCCGCGTCGAAGTTTTTCACATCGGTGATCTCGACACCCTTGACCATCTCCGGATTGCGGCCATTCTCGCGCAGCCACCCGGCGCCCGGATGGTACTCGGCGCGAGGCGGCGTTCTCGGGTACTCCGGCGAGAGCCAGAGCGTCACGCGTTTCAGCTCCACAAGTGGCTTGGGTGGCACGAGCTTACAGATCGCCTTGAGCTGCGAGGTCAGTAGCACCAGCGCCCAGTCCAGTGCAGCGGCATCTTGTTGGCGCAGCACGACGTTGATCTTTGCCGTCCATCCGAGAATACTTTTCGTCTCATACCGTCGCTCTTGCATTGTAGCGCAGTGTAGCACTAGAGTGCGAGTGATTCAAGCGCTCTGCTGCTGCCCGGTACAGATGTTGTCTTGAAATTCCGATACTACCTCTGAAACTATGCGAAACACCGTTGCCATTCTGGGAATCCCTATAGATGATCTCAACACCGAGCAGGTCATGGAGCGCCTCGATGAGTTTGTGGCATCGCAGCGATTTCATCAAGTGGCGACAGCGAACACGGACTTTTTAATCCAGGGGCTCGATGATCCGGAGCTCAAGGCGATTCTCTGGACGGTTGATCTCGTGGTGCCCGATGGCATGCCCATTGTGCTCGCCTCAAAGTGGCTCGATGCGCCTTTGAAAGAGCGTGTCACGGGTGCGGATCTGGTGCCGATGCTGGCACAGCGTGCGGCGCAAAAAGGCTACAAGATCTTCATGCTAGGCGGCAAGCCGGAGAACGCCCAAAAGGCGAAGCTCCGCATGGAGCAAGAGAACCCCGGCCTGCAAATTGTTGGATGCAGCTCCCCGGCTCCCTCGCACATCGTGACGATGGACAACGAGAAAATACTCGCTGAGATCGAGGCAGCGCAGCCCGATATTCTGCTCGTTGCCTTTGGGAACCCCAAGCAGGAAAAGTGGATTCACATGCACCGGGATCGGCTAAAAGTGCCCGTGTGCATCGGGGTTGGGGGGACATTTGACTTTCTGGCGGGAGCGACCGTGCGCGCCCCCGAGTGGATGCAAAAATCCGGGTTTGAGTGGCTCCACCGGCTCTGCCAGGAACCTAGGCGGCTCTGGCGGCGCTACGTGCGCGATATTGTTCACTTTGCGCGCTTTATCACGCTTCAGCTCTGGGTGATGCGTCGCCGCAAGCACACGCAGGGGAAGGCGCGGGTCGCGGATATTGCTCTGGGCGACTGCACCGTGATCTCGCTGGTGGGTTCGCTAGACAGCAAGCAGCTCTCGAAGTTCCAAGCCAAGGCGGAGCACGCGCTGAATCTGCCGTCGCACTTGGTATTGGATCTTCAAAATACAACGGACATGGACAGTGCGATCTTAGGAACACTGCTCAACCTGCCCAAGCGCGCTGCGTTTGTGGGGCGGGAGGTGCGCCTGGTCGGGGTGCCGTCGCATCTGAAGAGTGTCTTGAAAATTTCGCAGGCGCAGTCACGACTGCGGGTCTACCAGACCTTCACCGATGCCCTGCGCGGTCAGTTGCCGGAGACTCTGGAAGTGCGCACGACACTCCGGGGCAACCTGGCCGCTCTGGTGCTTGATGGCGCAGCCAATGAGGAGAACCGCCCGTATCTGGAGCTCCACCTGCGCCAGCTCCCTAGCTTTCTGGACCATGTCGAGCTGGACATGCGCGAGGTAGATTTTCTGGATATCGGGACGCTCGCGCTGCTTCATCGCTTCGCGGAGGAGCGCAAGAAGTTCGGGTGCGACGTGAGCTTGATGCCGGGTGAGGCCGTGGGCCGCCTGCTGACCCGTGAAAAACTCACGACGGCCTTTGATGTGGTCAGCACCCTCTCCAAAGCCGCCTGAGCTCCCCCCTCTCACTTTTCTCACCTCTCAGTCAAGGGGGTGCGTGAATAGATAGCGCCAGACATCTTCATGGATAAACTTTCCGCTGGCATCTTTCACGGCATTGCCACCCGGCGTGACGGAGCTATGGGCGCGGTTGGCATCTCCTTGCACCTCGGCATCGGTGATGAGGCGGCGGGTGCCGCCGTAGGGTGCTTTGGCCTTGTCGACGTTCACAATCGGGCCGAACTTTTCCAGCCCGAGCATTTCCCAGGAGCGCGGGTAGTGGTTTCCCGTCCAGCCGCCGTCGAGCACATGACTGAACCCAAAGTAGCGATTTGCGGGAGTCGCCGACTTCAGCGACTGCCAGGTTTCTAGCTGATCCCGCGGACCGCAGAGCATCACTACCCGCGCGACGCGTTGGTGCTTGGCCAGCCGCGCCGCCGTTGTGGAGCCGTGCGACGCGCCTGAGAGTATCACGCGCTCCCAGCGCAGGGTTTTTTGATCCGCCGTCAGGAAATACTCCCAGCCTCCTTGCGGGTTTTCTTTGGCCAGCCAGCGCACGAATTGCAGTGCCCTCTCCATGATGCTATCGGGCTTAGGGATGCTCACCGCCTCACTCACGTCTTCGCCCGTGGCAGCCTCAAGCCGAATCCGGCCATTAAATGTGGTGTCGCCCTTGGGCCCTTTGTCGCCAAACTGCCCGAACCAACCGTTGGCGTAGTGCACTTGAATCGCGTGGAGGCCGTAGCTCGTCAGTCGGTCAAAGAGCGGCGCACTGTAGCCCATCAGCCAGATCACCAGCCTGCCCAGTGGCGCGACCCGGGTATCCACGGCGGCATGCTGTGTGTCGGCGGGCTTGCCGTCTTTCTCAAACACAAACCCGATCTCCGGGTGGGGGCGGGCACGCGGATCGAGCTGGCTGGCACGCGCCGTGAGTGCATAGCGCTTGGGCGCGGGATCGCTGTAAGTGAGTGGGGTCTCTGTCTGTCTCATGGGAGCGAGATGCTCCGAATCCGCAGGCGGTTAAGCCCCCCAACGACTTTATCTCCCGCGCAGTAGCCCAGCAGAATGGTTTTCTCTAAAAAATGAATCGCCGTGTAGCAGTACCAGCCGTCGGGGTCAGTCTCGATCTCGCGGTGCCCGTGCCAGCTCTTGCCGCCATCGTCGGAGAGCGCGAGGGTGAGCGGCGTGCGCTTGCCTTTGGGAAACGTGATGCGCCCAGAATGATCGTTATAGAGGGCGATCAGCCGCGCGGAGTTTGGTAGGCGCTTGATACTGGCGGGTGCAACCGGGGAGAGCAGCGGCCCAGCCACGGGCGCACTCCAGGTCTCGCCCTTGTCGGTGGAGCGCATCTCGTACTGTGCGCCTTTATCCGTGCGGGCAAAGCAGAGCAGCGCACCGTCGGCGAGCTCGACCACGCCGGGCTCTTGCAGGCCCGTACCACTCGCCACGGGAAGCGCCCACCAGCTCCGCGCCTCGCGCCAGGTTTTCCCTTCATCGTCGGAGAGCGACCAGAGTGCGACGGCGCGGGCATCGAACGAGCGCGAGCTGTGGGGGTCAGTGCCCTTCGAGCGATGAAACGCCAGCGGTGCAACCAGCCGCCCGGAGCTTAGTTGAATCACGCGGTCGTTGTTGAGCACAAAGTAGCCCGGCGCGGCTGTCATCAGAGTTGGAGCGCTCCAAGTCTTTGCCTCGTCCTCGGAGAAGCGGACGTAGGGCAGGCACTCGATCCAGCTATTCTTTTTTAAGTAAAACAGCGCGATGCGCCCGGACTTGAGGCGCAGTAGCGAGACACTCATCACGTTATTGCCCCCGTCGTTGATGAGAATCTCACGCGGCACGCTCCAGCTCTTGCCGCCGTCCCCTGACTCAATCCCCACCAGCCGCGCCGGGCTTTCGTCGGCAGCTCCTCCGTAAAACTGGGTGTAGCAGAACAGAATCCGCCCGTTGGTGAGCGTCACAAACGCCCCCTCGGAGCTACGGGGATTCTCTTTAGTCGGCTCGATATTGTAGACATCATTCTGGCTCATACTGTCATTGTGGCTGATTTTGACTGCTAAAGGTACAATAGCAACATGGCAGCAAGACCACGAGGCATCTGTCGCTACTGCGGCGAGGAAGTCGCCAAGCAGAGCATTGGCAAGCACTTGGAAAAGTGTGCACCGCGTCAGGCGGCGATAGGCGCAGCGACCGGGAAAGCCGAGACGCTGTTTTATCTGCGGGCCGAGTCCGCTCACACGAAAGCGTTCTTTCTCGATCTGGAGGTGCGCGGCTCCGCGACCTTGAGCGACTTGGACACCTATCTTCGCGCGATCTGGCTGGAGTGCTGCGGCCACCTGAGCGAGTTCGCCTACGAGGCGTGGGAGGACACGATCTCGTCCTCGCGCAAGGTAGAGAGCGTCTTCAAAAACCACAAGGAAATCACGCACCTCTACGACATGGGCTCTACCTCCGAGACCACGCTTCGGGTGATGGTCGAGCGCAAAGGGGCTCCGACCACGGATCGGCCTCTTGCGCTGATGGTTCGCAACAAGATCCCTGAGGTGAGCTGCGAGGAGTGCGAGAAGCCCGCCCGCTGGCTCTGCTCAGAGTGCATGGCAGAAGAAGGGGAGTGGGTTGTTCTGTGCGATGCCTGCCTGGAGCCACACGGACACATGGAGGACTATGTGCCTGTGCTCTTGGTCAACTCGCCGCGTCTGGGAATGTGCGGCTACGAAGGTCCCGCTAATCCCCCCTACTAACTCCTTCAGGTTCGTTTGGTAGCGGTACAATAACGGCATGGCATCTGGAGTATCCTGGACCACGATCAAAAAAGAGCTGATCCTCCTCAATCAAGAAGAGACGCTCAACCTCCTCAAAGACATCTACGATGCATCGGCGAGCAACAAGGCATTTTTGCAAGCGCGGGTTCTGAGGGGCGAGATCTCTCTGGCCGACTTCGAAGAGCGGATTCGGGTAGCGTTCTACTCGCGCAGCAAACATGGCCCCACCAATGGCTACCCCAAACTGCGCGATGGGAAAGCGGTGCTCAGCGAGTTTAAGAAAGCCCGACCCGGCGATCTGCAAAACTACCTCGACTTGCAGCTGCACTATATTGAGACCGGAACCCAGTTCACCAATGATTTCGGCGATATAACCGATAGTTTCTACAGCAGTCTTCTCTCCGTGATGGGCGACGTTGCCAAAGTTCTGGAGAAGCCGGAAAACCAGACTCTGTACTCACATTTCCTCCCGCGCTTAAAGCAGCTCTACAGCGACGGGGACGGTTTTGGCTGGGGCTACACCGACGAGCTTCATTCCTACCTAGAAAGTATTGCCGAAGCGCACGGGGATACGAGTATCTTCCCCAAACGCCGCTACGGATAAAGGAGAATGCATTGACGGTTTGCATTATTGGCGGAGGGATTATCGGGCTCTGCTCGGCGTGGTATGCGGCGGAGCGGGGCTTCTCGGTAACCGTGCTGGAGCGCAATCCTGAGGGCGGGGATAGCTGCTCGCTGGGCAACGCCGGGATGATCGTCCCGAGTCACTTTGTCCCGCTGGCCGCGCCGGGGATGATGCTCTACGGCCTGAGGCAGCTCGCTAACCCGGAGAGCCCGTTCTGGATTCGCCCCAAGCCCACAAAAGAGCTGGTGGACTGGGGGCTGAAGTTCATGAAGTCCGCGACGCAGGAGCACGTGGACAGAAGTGCGCCTCTGCTACGCGATCTGAACAACACCAGCCGGGCGGAGTATGAGACGCTCGCCCAGACATTTGGCAATGAGTTTGGACTGGTAAAGCGTGGCCTGCTCATGCTCACCAAGACATCGCCTGCTTTTGAGGAAGAGACGGCGATGGCGGCCAAAGCCCGTATGCTGGGCATTCCCGCCGAGGTGCTGACACCCGAGGAGACGGCGAAGCTCGACCCGAATATTACCATGGAGATCGCCGGGTCGGTGTACTTTCCTAACGACTGTCACCTCTCGCCCAGCAAGCTGATGGCGGGGCTGGCACGGCGACTCAAAGAGCGCGGCGTACGCTTTGTTTACAGCGCGTCGGTGGCGGGCTGGGTGACGACAAAGGGCCAGGTGACGGCGGCGCTGACCAGTGCGGGGCAGTTCGAGGCCGATCAGTTCGTGCTGGCGGGCGGCGCGTGGAGCCCCGAGGCGGCGCGTGGTCTGAGTCTCACGCTGCCGATGCAGGCGGGAAAAGGCTATTCCATAACTCTGGAAAACCCAAAACAGCTCCCCGAGATCTGCTCGATCTTCGTCGAGGCGCGTGTCGCGGTCACGCCGATGGGTGGCGCACTCCGAATCGGAGGGACGATGGAGATCGCGGGCAATGATCTGTCCGTAAACCCACGCCGGGTCGCGGGGATCGTCAAGTCCGTGCCACGCTACTATCCCGCGTTCTCCGAAGCAGACTTCGCGGGCTTGCCGACATGGAGCGGCCTGCGCCCGGTCACCCCCGATGGCTTGCCGTACCTGGGTCGGCCTGAAAAATGGAGCAATGTGGTGGTCGCCACGGGCCACGCCATGATGGGGCTCTCCCTCGGGCCCGTGTCGGGCAAGCTGGTCGGCGAGGTGCTCGCAGGGGAATCCCCCAGTATCGCTCTGGAAATGCTGCGCCCCGATCGCTTCGCCTGAGCCGCCAGGGCAACCAGCGCCAGCGGAATGCTTGGCGCGACCCCAGCCAGCCACGGCTATTCAGTTTTTGCCTCCCCCCGGCTTCGCCGACCCCCTCCGGCTCCGCGAAGGGGGTACAAGAGATCAAGATGGTAAAGTCAGATTCCTA
>NZ_JAYVPL010000123.1:0-49795 GCF_043757465.1 Armatimonas sp. | reverse complement strand
GTTATGGCTTTTATGGATATATTGACTCACGGAGCATTGTAAAGCATTCTATGCGGACGCGGAGCAAGCTCCGGGGAATGTACCCGTCCGAGATTCATCAGCGCCGATTTCAATCGGCGGTACACTGTGCCCATGCGGAAAGAGCGTGGGCGGGTGATAGAGGTTCTTCAAGAAGAGAATCAGGCGGTTCCGATTGGCGTGGTCGGGTCACCGTCGGACACCAACCAGATCACCATTGATATTCTGGAGAGCGCGGAGAACTCCCGGATTCGGGGGCAGATGGTCTATCTGGTGGTGCCGCTGGGAAACAGCGGCCAGCAGATGGCGGTGCTGGGGCAGATCAGCCGGGTGGAGACCAAAAACCGCTGGCACGAGGACATGGCCTTTCGCGGGATCATCAAGCGGCAGGGCGAGCTGCAAAACCTCTCGGGGCGCGCCGATGTGCGCACGGCGACGATCAGCGTGCAGGCCGCGTTTCTCATTGATGAGAACGAAAAAGGCGAGGAGTTTGCCAGTGAAGACATGCTCGGCACCTCGCCCAGCACGGGTAAGGCCGTCTACGCCGTGCGCGATGAGGTTCTCTCGATTTTATTAGAGAAGCACCAGAAAGAGATCGTGTATCTCGGGAAAGTCTTTGGGACGCAGGTCAAGATGCCCCAGCACCTGCGGCACTTTGGCAAGGGCGCGGGCGGGGTCGGGGAGGCGTATCACATTGGCGTCTTTGGCAAGACCGGCTCGGGTAAGAGCGGTCTCGCGGCCTACTTGCTGCTCTGCTACGCCCGGCAGCGCGAGATGGGTGTTTTGTTTATTGACCCGCAGGGCCAGTTCTCCAGCGGCTGGGGGCTGCCTTTTGACCTACACCGCGCACTCTTTGCCCAGGGCCGCGATGTCAAAGTCTATAAAATGGCGACCGGACTGCGGCTGGGAGACAACGCGCTTCAGTTCTGCGAGCTACTCGCCAAAGCAAAGTTCTATCAGTTCCTCGGCATCAAGAACGCCGATAACGCCGAGATCGCGATAGAGGTTTTGTACAACCACGTACGCAAGGCACTGACGGCAGCCGGGGCGAAGCTCGATGCCGCGCCGGGGAACTTACTCAAGGACACGCTGACGAGCTGGGTCACCGACGAGAAATCGCTGGAGCGCATCTACACAGGAAAAGAGCGCCGTGAGCAGCTCGCCGAGCGCCTACGGCAGATTCTCAGCGACGACGAGGAGTTCACCGACTGCCAGAAGCGCTGGACGACGGCGCTGGATATGTTCCAGAAAATTGACTCCAAAGGCAACGAGCGCACGCCGCTGACGCAAGTCGTTGCCTCGATGATCAACACGGCGGAGACCGACACACAGCCCTTTGTGTTTCTGGACATCTCGGGCGAGGGCACGGAGTTCAAGGACGATGACGAAATAAAAGCCTTGCTCTTGAAAGAGATCGCCAGCACGCTCAACCGCGAGGGCGGCGAGGCGTTTGCACAGGGCAAGCAGCTCAACTGCTTAGTGGCGCTGGATGAGGCCCATCGGTTTGTACGGAACTTTACGCGCTCGTCGGACACCACGGAGATGTCCAAGCTCACTACGGAATTTGTGGACGCGGTGCGCACCACCCGAAAGTATGGCCTCGGGTATTTATTTATCACGCAGACCCTTGCCAGCCTCCACCGCGAGATTATCGGGCAGCTCCGGCTCTGTGCGTTTGGCTACGGCCTGACTATGGGCAGTGAGCTGGCGAACTTAAACGAGCTGGTCGGCGACCCAGAGGCACTCTCGCTCTACCGCTCGTTTGTGGACCCGCAGAGCCGCAAGCAGTACCCCTTCATGTTCACCGGCCCGGCCTCACCTCTGAGCTTTACCGGCAGCCCGATCTTCGTGGAGATGTTCACCCGCTACGAGGACTTTGTCGCCGCAAACCCCTGGGCAGATTACTCCAGCGTGCCGAAAGTGCGCAACACTCCCCTCCCCACGCGCGGCTACAAAGATGAGGAGAGCTTCGAGAAAGCCCGAACGCTGGACTTTGATTGAGCGCTCCCCTGAACGGGAGCTGTCGAATTCAGGGGAGCGTCCTGTGGTAGACTAAACGCACCATGGGGCAGATAGGGCGATTCATTCGGGAGCTGGGAAAGTACCGGGCCACACAGGCGTGGATCGCGTTTCTGACTCTGATCTCGGCACTACTCTCCCTCCAAACACCTGGGCTGATCAAGCAGATATTCAACTTTCTCGACCCACGTAAGCCCCAACCATTTCACCTACCCGGACCGTTTTCCAGCCTCACGGGGGCCTTTATTTTGCTGCTGCTCGTCTCGCTCGCGGCGGGGTTGATGAGCTACGTGATGGGCGTGACCATTCAGGCGATGGGCCAGCGCTTTCTGCTCGACATGCGCGTCCGGCTCTACACACATCTTCAGGAGCTCTCTCAGGGATTTTTTGAGAAGTCCCAGACCGGGAAGATCGTCGCCACGCTGGTCAATGATGTGGGGCAGGTCAACGGGCTAATTACGGGAGCGTTTGTCACTATCATCCAGGACTCGGTCACTCTAATTGGTGTTTTGATCCTGATCTTTATGCAGAACCCACGCCTCGCACTTCTCGCCCTCGCGGTCTACCCCATCTATATCTTGAACTATGTCTTCTCCCGCACGGTGCTCAAGGAAAACGCTAGCAAGATCAGCGAGCTTCGCGGAGTGATTCTCTCGGACTTGCAGGAGAAGTTGGCGGGGATTCAGGTGGTGAAATCCTATGCTCAGGAGCGCTCCGAGGTACGCAGCTACACCCACCTGAACCGCGACAACTTAAACCTCAATATCCGACAGAGCAACATGGGGACACTGCTCTTTGCCCGTGCGGAGTTCATCACCGCTATCGGGACAGCGACCGTGCTCTGTGTCGGAGGCCAGGCAGTGATCAATGGCGAGCTACGCCAGGGGGACCTTGTGGCGTTTCTGGTGCTGGTGACGGCCTATCTCTACGCCCCGACCGTGCGCCTGATCCAGCTCAACGACCAGCTTGCCCGCGCCCAGGCCAGCTTGCGCCGTATTTTCGACCTACTAGACACCGAGCCCGTGGTCAAGAACGATCTGCAAGCACCACCGCTTCCCAAAATCTCGGGGCGCGTGGTCTACGGGAGTGTCTGGTTTTCCTACGAACCCGAGCAGTTTGTTCTCAAGGGCATTGATCTCACGGTCGAGCCCGGACAAATGATCGCCTTTGTGGGCGGAAGCGGTAGCGGCAAGACCACCATGATCAGCCTGCTCTCGCGCCACTACGATGTGATCAAGGGCAGCATCACCATAGACGGCCACGATGTCCGAGAGATCGAGCTCACCTCCCTGCGAAAACAAATTGGGGTGGTGCTGCAAGAGAGCATTCTCTTTCACACCACGATCCGCGAAAATCTACGATACGGCAAGCTAGACGCCACCGATGAAGAACTAGCCGCCGCCGTGGAGGCCGCAAATCTCACGCAAGTGATCGAGGCGTGTCCGCTGGGCTACGATACCAAGATCGGGGAAGACGGCGTCAAGCTCTCCGTTGGGGAGAAGCAGCGCCTCGCCATTGCCCGCGCTCTTTTAGCCGACCCGCGCATCTTAGTGCTCGACGAGGCCACCAGCTCACTGGACTCCGAGACCGAGGCGCTCATTCAAGAAGCACTGGATCGCCTGATGCAAGGCCGCACGAGCTTTGTGATTGCTCACCGCCTCTCGACAATTGTCAAAGCCGATAAGATTGTCGTGATGGAGCTAGGCGAGATCAAGGAGATCGGCAGCCACTCCGAACTTTTAGAGCTTGGCGGAATCTATGCTAGGCTCTACGCCGAGCAGTTTAGAGCGGAGCTAGAGGCCGGTTCCTAGCAATACGTCGCGAGGGATTTTAATCCCCGCTGATCGCACCACGCCGCACCAATTCACGGACCACAGCGGCCTGACTCGCAGAGATTTCGGGGTACGCTGAGTCACTCCCGACATCCTCGCGCACAAACCACGACCGGGCACACTTGGTTCCTGGTGCCGGTGCGACGGTGACCAAGAGCGTCTCTCCCGTCGTAACCGTGAGCTTGGGCACGACCAGAGCCTGAGCCAGAAGCTCCAAGATCCCGTCCCCGATGGCACTTGCCAGCTCTGGCGTCACGGTGATAGTGGCCTGGGCTTCCTCCGGTTTAGAGATCAGCCCCACCGTGGATTCCTTGGCGTTGCGCGCCGCCGCGAGCGCCTGACGAAAGGGCTCCATCTGAAGATTAAAGGCATCGCGAACTGTCAATAGTGCCTCGAAACGGGCTTCCAGAGCCGTATCGGGCTCCCCTGCCACAGGCCAGTCCGCCAGATGCACACTCTCGGCTTTTCCGTCCCAGGAGGGAAGAAAATCCCAGGCTTCCTCTGCCGTGTGCACCAGAACCGGCGCGAGCATTCGGATCAGCGCGGCGGTGATTTCCAACATCGCGGTCTGTGAGGAGCGGCGCTTGGGGTCCTCGGGCAGCGACGTGTAGAGCCGATCTTTAAGCACATCTAAGTAAAACCCCGAGAGTTCCGTGTTACAGAAGCCGATCAGTGCTTGGGTGGCTTTGTAGAATGCGTACTCCTCGTAGGCCGCCGTGACTTCCCCTACCACGCCGGAGAGCTTGGAGAGAATCCAGGCGTCTAACGGATCGAGTTTGGCGTGCTCCACCCCATCAGTATTGGGGTTGAAGTCCGCGAGATTTCCGAGCAAGAAGCGCAGGGTGTTGCGCAATTTGCGGTAGCTATCGGCGAGCTGCTTTAAGATAGTATCGCCCAGCTTGGTGTCCTCGGTGTACTCGATGCTACCCACCCAGAGACGCAAGACATCCGCGCCGTAGCGCTCCACCACACCGAGCGGGTCCACGGTGTTGCCCTTGGACTTGCTCATCTTGTAGCCCAGCTCGTCCACCGTGAAGCCATTGGTGACCACGGCCTTGTACGGCGGGACGCCGCGTAGCGCGGTGGCGATCAGAAGTGAGCTATTGAACCAGCCCCGGTGCTGGTCACTTCCCTCCAGATACAGATCGGCGGGCCAGCGCAGGTCGGGCCATACCCCCGAGTCCAGTACAGCAAAGCTGGTGCTGCCCGAGTCGAACCAGACATCCAGCACGTCTTTTTCTTTCTCGAAGTCTTGAGCAGCGACCCCCTTATAGCTAAACCCAGTGGGCAAGATATCCTCGGGCGCGGCGGCGTACCACGCCTCGACACCACTCTGGCGGATCACGGCGACGGCGGCATCGAACGCGACTTCCTCCATGACCGGCTCGCCGTTGGCATAGAACAGGGCGATAGGAACGCCCCAGTGGCGCTGGCGTGAGACGGTCCAGTCAGGCCGCCCAGCGACGGCAGCGGTGATGCGGTTCTCCGACTGCGCGGGATACCAGGCGACGTTTTTGATACCCTCCAGCGCTTTTTGCCGCAGTCCGTTGTGCTCCACGGAGACGAACCACTGAACCGTGGCGCGAAAAAGCAGCGGTTTGTAGGGCGCACGCGGTGAGTGCGGGTAGGAGTGCGTGAAGCTGTAGCTCCCCAGAAGGGCCCCGAGCTCGGCCAATCGCTCCGGGATAGCTTTGTTTGCCTCGTCGGTGCTCATGCCTTCAAATGGCCCCGCCTCGCTGGTATAGCGGCCCCGTCCGTCGAGTGGCGAGAGGATCTGTAGACCGTACTTCATCCCCGTCAGGTAGTCGTCGGCACCGTGCCCCGGCGCCGTATGAACAATGCCCGTACCCGTGTCCGTGGTCACGTAGGTTGCCAGCACGCCCACGGAGTCACGGTCTAGCTCGGGCAGCGGGTGACGGAAACGCATGCCCTCAAAGTGCGCGCCTTTTCGCGTTTCGAGTACCGTGACGGCCCCTAAATCACACGCTGTCGCCGTGGCTTCGAGTAGCTCGGCAAGCAGCACGAGCTTTCCAGCTCTCTCGGTCTGAACAACCACATAGTCAAAGTCCGGGTGAAATGCCAGGGCTAAGTTGGCTGGGATGGTCCAAGGCGTCGTGGTCCAGATCACGGCGCGCAAGCCGGGCTCATTCACGCTCTCAAAAGCCACATAGATCGCCGGGCTCACGTGGTCTTTGTACTCGGCCTCGGTGTTGGCGAGCGCTGTCTCGTTGGCGATATCCCAAAGAACCGGCTTCAGTCCACGGTACACAAAACCCTTACACGCCATCGCCAGAAAGGTCTCGACGATCTTAGCCTCAAACGCGGGAGCCATTGTCAGGTACGGGTTGTCCCAGTCGCCCCGGATTCCCAGGCGCTGGAACTGCGTTTTTTGCACCGCCACCCACTCGGCAGCGTAGGTGCGGCAGCGGGCACGCAGCGTGTCTGGTGTCCAGGCTTCTTTCTTCTCTCGGAACTCTTTGACTACCTGCACCTCGATAGGCAGCCCGTGGTTGTCCCAGCCAGGCACATACGGCGACTGGAAGCCCGACATGGTCTTGTAGCGCGTGACGATGTCTTTGAGCGTCTTATTGAGCGCGTGGCCCAAGTGCAAGTTGCCGTTGGAGTACGGCGGACCGTCGTGGAGAAGAAACATGCCCTTTGGGGCGGGTTTGTCCAGCGATTTTCGGTAGAGATCCTGCTCCTTCCAGCGTGCCTGGAAAAGCGGCTCGCGGGCGGGCAGATCGGCGCGCATCGGAAAGTCCGTCTGCGGCAAGTTCAGCGTTTTTGAGTAGTCCATAGTGATCTAAATTTTGGAGAGAGTGCGCGGGTCGGCAGCGAGACAAAGCAACAGCGCCCCTGAAAGCAAAATCGCCACGGTTCGCCGAACCCTGGGGCAAGCACCATCGCTCGCCCCGAACCGTGTGTTGCTCAGGAGCGCTGGATAATCTGGGCGATACCGCCACAACGGGAGAAGAAGTGCATAGGTTGGAGATCAGTATACCGCCTGCTTCCGGAAGGTGCATCCGCGGTCCATAAAGCCTCACAGCAGGGACACTTGGACTCGTTGCTATCTACCCGCGATTACGTGCCGCCAGGACCATGACCATGAGCCCGAGTAGTGCGAGCGTCTCCTCGTCGGTGGACAGATCCCCGTGCTTTTCCAGTGCAAACTTGCTCTCAAAGAGCGAGGGTTTCTTCACCAGACGCAGCACTTTCGTGTCGCCGCGCTTGACGAGATAGGCGGGGTGAAAAAGAAACGAGGTCGCCAATCCGAGAATCGGAATCTCGCCCAACACGCCGTCAATCACCTTGATCCAGGGATTTTCTTCGTCTATCTGAAGAGTCGCATTTTCCATTCCCACGGGCCGAATCTGATAGTCAATATTCCAGAGAGACTTCCAGCCGTTACAGGTCACGGTTCCCAGTTCCGCACCCGAAGCGTTGGTAAAGGTGTAGACGGGTGAGACGGCGATAGCCTTGTGCGACTCAATATAGTAGAGCGGCTGGGTCTGCCCGGAGTCCGAGAAAATCGTAATCTTCTCCTTCCAGGAAAACTTGCGCTTGAGGTAACACACCGTCGCGCCCGATGCATCCGTGACAGTGAGCTGGCTGAGCAGTGCCAGGAGCTTAAACGAGACGGTTAGTGGGTAGTTCATTGAATTTCTTTCTTTTCTTCCGGACGGGTGTAGAACGCGCGCAGGTCACGGACGCCGCGCTCGGTGTAGGGGACGCCTTTTTGCATCCACTCGGGGCGAGCCGTATTGAGCAAGTAGTGGTCGAAGAACTCGGCCATGTGCACGGTCCAGTGCTTCATGTTGTCGCGGTTGGTCAGGCCATGCCCCTCGCCGTTGTAGTTGAACATAAACGCCTCTTTACCAAGGCGGCGCATTGCCGAGAAAAACTCGATGCCCTGCGTCCACGGCACCGCGCCGTCGGCGTCGTTGTGGATCGAGAGATACGGCGTCTGCACTTTGTCTACCCAGAATATGGGAGAGTTCTCGATGTACTTGAGCGGATCAGTCCACGGTGGGCCACCGATGCGGCTCTGGGTGCGCTCGTACTGAAACGCGCGGCTCATCCCAGACTCGTAGCGAATCCCTCCGTAGGCACTCACCATGTCCGAAACAGCAGCCCCCGCCTCGACGGCGCGGAAGAGATTGCTGCGGGTAATGAGATACGTGATCTCGTAGGCCCCCCAGCTATGCCCCTGAATCCCGATGCGCTGCGCATCTATGTAGCCGCGTCGGAGCACTTCCTGAACCGCCGGGATCACGCACTTCAGCGCTGACTCGCCGGGGTAGCCGGTTCGGTAGGTGATGTCCGGGCGTAGGACAATATAGCCATTGCTCACGTAGCGGCTCACATTGATGCTTGTCCCACCACCAGGCCGGACGTAGTTATGGAGCTGATCGGCCATCCGCTCGTAGATATAGACCATCAGGGGGTACTTCTTATTAGGATCGAAGTTATCCGGCAGCGTGAGCACCGCGGGGAGCTTCTGCCCATCGCCCGTCGTGTACTCCATCAGCTCACTCTTTCCCCAGATAAAGTCTTTCTGCTGCGGGTTCGCGTCGGTAATCTTGACCGCTTCCGTGAGTTTGGAAATACTCGGAGCGAGCCACAGATCGGGAAAAACATCGAAGCGCTCGCGGGTAAAGAGCACCGTCTCAGCATCGCGGGCCTTGACCGGCGGCCCAAAGGAGCAGTCGTCCATGACGATTTGGGTAGGACGTCCCTCCCGGAGCGATGCGGCACGCCAGTAGCCCTCGGCCTTAGAGGTCTGATCCGTGACAGTAAAAAGAAGGGGTTTGTTGGTGGGAATGGTCGGCTTCTCGGGGTCGAAGCCCAGGCGGCTCAACCGGAACGTCAGCCCCGCCTTTCGTCCCCCGGTTACCTGCCGCGCATCGCCATTTTCCGGGTTCACCTCCCAAAGATCGAACTTATCATAAAACAGCACGGACTTATCGCCCTCTGTCCAGCCTGCGGAGCCATAGGTCGGCGGCGGGGCGGGATGGTCATCGTCCTCGTTCCAGAGCGGGTGAGGAATCTTGGCCCCGAGGTTCACCACTTTCTCGCCGCTAGCCTCGCGGCACAGCCAGGTGCGCTGCGCTTGATCCCACCAGAGCAGATACTTCTCGCTCGGCGAGAGAAGCGCCGCTGCCCCTTGCTTGGTCAGCACCCGCTTCTTCTCCCCCGTCTCAATATCCATTAAGTAGATATCGTCATAGCTCTGATCCCAGGACGTAAGCTGCTGGTAGGGCTTGGCATCGCGCGCCAGTGCCCAGCGCTTGGTCGCGTCGCCCACCAGCACCGTGGGTTGATCCAGGCCGGAGAGCACTATGAGCTTGCCGCTCTTGAGGCTCAGACGTGCGGGGTAGGAGGGCTTGACCGTGCCACGCAGCTTTTGCACTGTCTGGAGCAGCCCATCGCCCGTGGTCCAGATATCAACATTGATGGAATCCACGGGGTCTTTTGGTTTGGGAGCGGGCTTGGGTGCAAGTGCCATGCTAAGGTGGCTCCCGTCTTTGGAGAAGCGCACCTGTCCCACCTCTGCGAGTTGCCAGCCTGTAGGGACGCCCGGAGTCTTCTCCGTCACCCACTCCTTGGGCTTGTCCTCACCCACTTTCCAGTGCCAGAGGGTACTCACACGGGCAGCCTGCGCTCCGGTAGCCGCTTTGGGTGTTCGTACAAAAACGAGCTGTTCCCCGGCATCGTCCCAGGAAAGGCTCCGAATATCCGACGGCCCCGCGCTCACAGTGGTATCCCCGTCTTTGTCTTTGTCTAGCTCCCGCACAAAGAGACCGTCTTTGGCATCGTCCTTACTGTCCACTACATACGCGAGTCGTGCACCGCTCTTATTCCAAACAAAATCCGTGACATCGGCAATGGTCACCCCCTGCCCCATTGTTAAATCCCGTAGCGTCAGTTCCGCGCCAACAGGCTGACTCGGTCCCGGTTGCGCCACCGCTCCTGCTCCACCCGCGGGGCGCGGGCTGGGCGTAGGGCTGGCTGGCACACGCTCCAATTGATATGCCAGCCAGCGGCTCCCCTCACTTGCCAGTGTGAAGCGACGAACTTTCTCAATTGTCTCCGTCTTCCCGGTCGTCAGATCCAGAATCCCCAGCGCCGAGGGCAAAGCGGGTTTCTTGTCCTTACGCGCCTTCTCACTCTCCGCGAACAGCGGCGCGACTGTAAAAACCACAAAACGGCTATCGGGAGTGAGCTGGGGAGTGCGCCCTCGCGGAATCTTGTACTCCGTCGCCCCCTCCGTGCTTCGAGTAAAAAGTGTCCCGTCGCCCTCGGCGGGGGCAATTACATAGGCTACCCATTTCCCATCGCGCGCGAGCTGTTGTGACTGAATACTTTTCCAGAGCTCGTAGTCGTAGTGCTTCAGTGGGCGCTTGCCGGCTTGTGCCGCTGCAACAGCACGAGGCTGGAGCTGGTTGATTGTCGCGCCCCCATTCACACGAGCAGGAAGGTTTTCCTGTCCGTAGGCCACGGCGAGCATCCCAAAAGAAAGAGCAAGAGAAAACGTCAGGCGAGTACGGTTCATGACAGCAATTATAACGGTTTTCTGCTATGATTCAGCCATGCAGATAAGATTTACTTTTTGTGTTGCCGCGCTTTTCGCGGCCAGTGGTGCCTGGGCGCAGAGTGCACCGGGTGGCCCCCTCTCTCCATCGGCGGGTTGGGCAGCGCAGCGAGCCGGTATCGGGCCGGCCAGTAGTCAGGCGGCCATTCTCGCTAAGAGCCAGTTCTTTCTCTCCACTCTCTCCAACTCCGCGATTGTCGGCAAGACAGAAACCGTGCTCCGCTACGGGGTGACGGAAAAGCTTTCCGTCGGGCTCTCGCACCTACGAAAACAGGGGACACTCCGGCCCAATGCCAACTACACCCTCACCTCCGAGTCCGTGGAGTCGCCCTCGCTGAATATCGGCATTTACGAGAATAGTATCGGTGGCAAGGGCTCCGCATTCTACGCCACAGCAGGCCGAACACTCTCGGACATGGGGGCCGTGACGTTTTCCGGGTATGTGGGCGTGGCAAAAGTCAGCGGCGAGCGTGCCCCACGCTTTCTGGTTGGCGCAGCTCTCCCACTCCTGAACAATGCGATCACCGCCTCAGCGCAGTGGGAAGGCAAGAAACTCTCCCTAGGCATCGTCGGGATGGTCGGCACACTCGGCAAGTACCCCATACGCTTTGGCCTAGTCGCCGTCGGCGACACCCTAGGCACGCTGGGCGCAACAACCTGGCAGCGCTAGTACAGCTCCGCGTAAATATCCCTGTAGTTTCCGGTCATATAATTTTGCCTGTTGCTGGTTTCGGCGGGGAGCTGCATAGGAAACGCCCCGTCACTCTATCGGGCCTCCCAGAGCGACAACAGGCAAAATTACATGACCTACCCAAGAGCGGAGCGCCGAACGCATCGCGAGCCACCAGCCCGGTTATCATAGAGGCACCGCCCCCACTTCCGGCGTGCTCACCATGAGATACCTGGGCACAGTATACCCGCCTAGCGACAGTCTATGTTTTTGTAGAAGCGCGAATAAGCGCCCGTGCCGTGCCGCGGCCAGCCTGCTGCTGGTCGTAGAGTTTGTAGGCGAGCGTGACTTCGTAGCCGCCTTCGTCGAGGGCGGAGTCGGGATACAGATAGCCCAAGTTACCGTTGGCAAACCCGACCGGCCAGCCTTCGGAATCGAGCGCTTGCCCGATCTCGGTGAAGATCTCGCCGGGCAGACCGATCAGGGTGAGTGGGCCGAGTGTGAGGCGCGAGACGGTGGCGACAGCGAAATTACGGGCGGGCTTGCGGCGCACGGCGGCGATCCACTCCAGGGACGCCTGATCAATATCCGAGCGCCCCAGCGCGGCGAGCTTTGCCCGAGACTCACTCTCGATAGCAGCCAGCATGGGCTCGTCCGGGTACGGGTTCAGCGGCAAGTGCGCGCGGTAGTGCGTGGCCGTGGGTGTGGTCAGCGCGAGGGCTTTACTCTGCTGGACGGCTTCCAGCACCGCCTCCGCGATTTCTTTGCCAACACGCTGCGCCTCGCCCTCGCCCCGACTGGTGCCAAAGCGCGGGTTGATGTCACCGCAGCAGCCTTGCAAAAAAAGGGTTGGGCAGCCCAGCGCGGGTTCGGCGTGCTCGCGTAGGCTCGCCACCCAGTCGGCGGACAGAAGCGTGTTCTGATTACCTAGAGCGACAGGATGGCAGGCGAAGTGCACTAGTGTGACCAAGGGGCCACGCTTGGTGTGAATCTGGAGAGTACGCACGCGCTCATCGCGGGGGCCGTCGGGCTTGCGCCGGTTGATCGCCGCATCGCAGCCCATCGAGCCAAGCAATGCCCCCGTGAGTGGCTCCGCAGTGGCTTTTGCTTCCCGCGCCGCTGCTTCCAAGCGCCGGAAAAGCTCCTGTGTCCAGCCGACTTCTTTGTCGCCCGTCGCTCGGATCGTCATGGTCGCCGGGCCAGAGTGCGTGTGGCTACAGGCGATGAGCACCGCCTCAGGTGCACAGCCAACAGCTTTGGCGAGCCGCCGACGCAGCGCTCTATCGTCACGGGGAGTGAACCCGATGGTGTCCAGACCGACAATCAGTACACCTTCGAGCCAGAGTGCCGTTGCCCGTAGAGTATCTCGGACGCCCGTGCTGACAAAGCCTGGCACGGGCCGCCCCGCAAACCCGGAGAGCCGTGTCCCGACGGGTGGGGTGATGTCTACCAGTGCAAGCCCGGCCTTCACGCCCGATTCCCTACTTAATCGCCTCGGGCTCGTAGCCCAGTGCAGGAGAGAGCCAGCGCTCGGTTTCTTGCAGCGTCCAGCCCTTGCGCTTGGCGTAGTCCGCCACCTGGTCGCGGTCAATCTTACCCACCGCAAAATAGTCCGCTTCGGGGTGCGCAAAGTACCAGCCTGAGACACTACTTGCCGGGTACATCGCCATGCTTTCGGTGAGAGTCATGCCAATGCGGTCTGGCTGGAGCAGCGCGAACAGCGTGGTCTTCTCCGTGTGATCGGGGCAGGCGGGGTAACCCGGCGCGGGACGAATCCCCTGGTACTCTTCCTTGATGAGCTGCTCCGACGTGAGGCTATCGCCAATGCCCCACTCGCTGCGGGCCTTCGCGTGCAGCCACTCGGCAGAGGCTTCAGCGAACCTATCGGCCAGTGCCTCCAGCATAATGGCGCTGTAGTCATCGCCTGCGGCTTTGAACGCCTCGACTCGCTCCGCCATCCCAATTCCCGCCGTCACGGCAAACGCGCCGATATGATCGCCTTCGGGCGCCAAGAAGTCCGTCAAGCAGCGATTGGGCTCGCCTGCGCGCTTCTCGCTCTGCTGGCGCAGGCTATGCAAAACCCACCCCCTATCCCCCGCCCGGTGGGGGGGATACAAGGAAGAATTTTCCTTATTGTCCCCCCGCTCGGCGGGGGTTAGGGGGTAAAGAAGAATATCATCGCCATTTGGCGTGGCGGGGAAGAAGCCGTAGACGGCGCGGGCGGTGATCCACTTGTTCGAGACAAGCTGATGGAGCATCGCCTGAGCATCATTGAAAAGCTTGAGCGCCTCGGAGCCGACGATCGCATCGTCAAAGATCGCCGGGAACTTGCCGTGCAGCTCCCAGGAGATAAAGAACGGCGTCCAGTCAATGTACTTTGTCAGCTCGTCGAGCGGGATCTCGTCAATTACTTTCACGCCCGTGAAGCTCGGAGTGGGCGGGGTGTAGGGCTTTGTTGCCTTCCAGTGATTGGTGCGCGCCTTCTCCAGCGGCAGAAAGACCGTCTTCTGTTGGCGCTGGGCAAACTGAGCGCGCGCCGCTTCCTGCATCGCGGTGTTCTCGGCCAGATAGGCCTCGCTCTCGGCCCCGATCAGGTTTTGCAGCACCCCGACGGCGCGGCTGGCATCCAGTACGTGCACGGTTTTAGCGTAGTACGGCGCGATCTTCACCGCCGTGTGCAGTCGGCTTGTCGTGGCGCCTCCAATGAGCAGCGGCACGGTAAATCCCTGGCGGGTCATCTCCTTGGCGACATGGATCATCTCGTCGAGGCTTGGCGTGATGAGCCCCGAGAGCCCGATCACATCCGCCCCGATCTCGCGGGCCTTCGCAAGGATTCGGTCGCAGGAGACCATCACGCCCATGTCAATCACTTCGTAGTTGTTGCACGAGACCACAACCCCAACAATATTCTTGCCAATATCATGCACATCGCCCTTCACGGTTGCGATCAGCATCTTGCCCTGCGCTCCCGTCGCGTTCTGCGCTTTCTCCGCCTCCAAATACGGCGTTAAGACGGCCACGGAGCGCTTCATCACACGGGCGGATTTCACGACCTGCGGCAGGAACATCTTGCCCGCTCCAAAGAGATCCCCCACGACATTCATGCCGTCCATCAGCGGCCCCTCGATCACGAGCAGGGGGCGCTTGATTTTCTCTAGCGCCTCCATCGTGTCGGCCTCGATATGGTCCGTCAGCCCCTTGAGCAGCGCGTGCTGGAGCCGCTCCTCCACGGTTCCCGCGCGCCACGCATCGTCCGCGCCTGCTGCTTTCTTGCCCTTGCCTTTCACCGTCTCTGCGAGTGTGAGCAGGCGCTCCGTGGCATCGGGGCGGCGGTTGAAGATCACATCCTCGACATGGTCCAGCAGCTCCTTGGGAATATCGGCATAGACCGGGAGCTGGCCCGCGTTCACAATGCCCATGTCCATTCCGGCCTGAATCGCATGATAGAGAAATGCCGCGTGCATCGCCTCGCGCACCACATTGTTGCCCCGGAACGAGAACGAGAGGTTAGAAACGCCGCCACTGACCTTCGCGCCGGGAAGATTCGCCTTGATCCAGGTGACGGTCTTGATAAAGTCTACGCCGTAGTTCGCGTGCTCCTCCATGCCTGTGCCGACCACCAGTATGTTCGGGTCGAAGATAATATCCTCGGGCGGAAACCCCACCGTGTCCACCAGAAGCCGATACGCCCGCTCACAGACCTCAATGCGACGCTGGTAGGTATCGGCCTGCCCTAGCTCATCGAAAGCCATCACCACAACGGCGGCACCGAACTGGCGCACGATCCTCGCTCGGCTCAGGAACTCCGTCTCGCCCTCTTTCAGGCTGATCGAGTTGGCGATGGACTTGCCGACGCTGCACTTGAGGCCCGCTTCGATTACTTCCCAGCGCGACGAGTCAATCATCAGAGGCACTTTGTTGATGCCCGGCTCCGCTTGAATGAGCTTCAGAAAGTGCGTCATGCACGCCTCGCGGTCCAGCATTCCCTGGTCGTCAAAACAAATATCTAAGACTTGTGCACCGTTGTCCACTTGCTCTAAAGCCACACTCAGCGCGTCCTCGAACTTCTCCTCCTGGATGAGCTTTAAGAACTTCGACGAGCCCGCGACATTGCAGCGCTCCCCCACGTTGACGAAGTTCGTCTCGGGGCGCACCACAAACGGCAGGGTGCCCGAGAGCCGTAGGTAGGTCTCAACACTCGGGATTTCGCGCGGCGGCAAGCCCTTCACGGCCTCACCAATGGCCTTGATGTGCGCCGGGGAGTTGCCGCAGCAACCACCGATAATATTGATCAGTCCGGCCTGTGCCCACTCCCGCAGCATCGGCCCCATGGTCTCAGGCGTCTCGGGGAACCCCGTCTCCGAGAGCGCATCGGGTAGCCCCGCGTTGGGGTAGGCGATGATCGGAATATCCGCAATCTCCGCGAGGCGCGCCAGAATCGGGCGCATCTCTTTGGGCCCTAGCGAGCAGTTCAGCCCCACGGCAGTCAGTGGGAAGTGGCGAATCGAGTACCAGAGCGCCTCAATGTCCTGGCCCGAGAGGTTTCCCCCTGCCAGGTCCACAAAGCACGATGCCATCACCGGAATATCGCGACCAAGCTCGGTCAGCAGCCCGTCAATGGCAAAGAGTGCGGCCTTTAAGTTCAGCGTGTCAAACGTCGTCTCGCAGAGTAGCACGTCCACGCCGCCCTCGATAAGCGCACGCGCCTGTCGTCCGTAAGTCTCCACCAATTCGTCCCAGCTCACGTTGCGATACGCGGGCCGATCCGCATCTACGACCACCGAGGCGCTTCTATTCAGCGGCCCGATGCTTCCCGCCACCCAGCGCTGCTTGCCGTCTTTGGCAATCGCCGCGTCTACCACTTGGCGACAGATGCGTGCGCCCTCAAGGCTCATCTCATCCGCAAAGCCTTGGAGCCCGTAGTCCTCTTGTGAGATCGTGGTCGCCGTGAACGTGTTGGTCTCGATCAGCTCCGCACCAGCATCCACATACGCCTGGTGTGTCTCCGCGACAATCTGCGGCTGGGTGATGTTGAGTAAGTCGGGGTTGTTTTTAACATCCTTCGGGTGATCTTTAAACCGCTCGCCCCGGAAATCGGCTTCCTCTAAGCCTTTTTTCTGGAGGAGAACCCCGTAGGAGCCATCAATGAGGAGAATACGCTGGGCAAGATGTGCCCGAAAATCGGCAGACATGGGCATATTCTATCATCGGAGGGCAGTGTTAACCGCCCGCCGACTTCAGCCACGCCGTCATCCGCGTAGCATCTTTGGCGATGTTGTAGTCGGTACTGGCGAGAAGCTTGCCTTCGCCATCAATCACGGCGTAGAGCGGATTGACGGCGTTATTGAGTAGCTCCAGAGCGTACTGACCGTTTTTGTTCTCGGCCTCGCTACCATTGTCGGTGTAGAGACGAACACGGATGTATTTTTTGAGCTCCGCACTAACAGCAGGCTCGGGGAAGACGCGGAACTCCACGTCGCGGCAGTTCTGTCAGGTGTGGCCCGTGAAGTCAATCAGAACCTTCTTGCCCGTCTCCTTTGCCTCGGCCTTGGCTTTCTCCAGATCACTGCCCCACTCCAGCTCGCCTTCTAGCTTCTTACCATTACCAAACCCATAGTCTGGTGGCGGCAAAAAGCCCGCGAGCAGCGGATGGAGCGGCCTGCCAGAGACACCGTAGAAGAAGTAGAGCGCGGCGACGATAAACACGCCTGACCAGATGCGCCGCGCAGGCGTTGGGTTACCCTGTGGGGTGTTGAAGCCAATCGAGAGTTTTCCTAGTAGCCAGACTCCCCCCGCGAGCAGGGAGAGGCCGTAGAGAAGCAAACACATCGGGCTACTGAGGAGCTTCCAGTTCCAGACCAGATCGGCGTTCGAGAGAAACTTGACGGCGGCGGCGAGCTCCAGAAAGCCCATCGCGCCTTTAATCGTGGTCAGCCAGTCGCCAGACTTAGGCATTTTCTTGAGCAAGCTAGGGAAAATTGCCAACAGAAAAAACGGAAGAGCGAGCGCGGTGGCAAAAAGCGCCATCCCCAGTATCGGGCGGAAGAACTCCTTGCCATTGGCCGCGAGCACCATCACGGTTCCTACAAACGGTGCGGCACAGGTGAAGCTGGCGATCACAAACGTCAGTCCGAGCAAGAACACGCCCAGATAGCCGCCTGCCTTGTGGCCACTTCCGGTCAGACTCATCACTTTGCCGGGGAGCTTCAGCTCAAAAACTTCAAGCAACGCCAGTCCAAAGACCACAAAAAGCGTTGCAAATCCGAGGTTGACCCAGGGATTTGCGGCAAAACGTGTGGCCCCGGCGGCTCCCACCGTGACGGCCATAATTAAGCCAAAGGCTGTAAAGCTGACAATAATTCCTGCACAGTACAGTGCTGCAAGATGGACAATTGTCTTCTGAACTGCCGCCGGGCTATGATCTGTTTTTCCTGTGGCAAGCTTGGTGAAGTAGGAAAACGTCACCGGGATCATCGGGAAGACGCAGGGCGTGATGAGCGCAAGTAGCCCCGCCCCAAATGCCGTCAGCATAAACGTCAGCAAGCTCGTTGGAGCAGCCTCCCCCGGCTTGCTGGGGCTCGCCACCCCCTCCGGCTTCGCGAAGGGGGATATTGGTGCTTTGCTAAACTCGGAGCGCACGGCTCCTGCTTCAATTGCCAGCGGATTGAGCTTGACTTCTTCCGTGGTAGGTGGCAGGCAGCCGGAATCGTCGCACGCCTGATAGCGCACCGAGATTTTTAACGGAACGCTTCTTGGTGTGGCATCGGCGGCAAGTGAGAGTGCCTGGGTAAACGTCGCTTGGGTCTCGTGCACGCCAACCGTCACCTTGTCCACGGAGCTGTAAAACGGCTCGGTCTTTGACTCGGTGGGCTTTCCTACAGCCGTGATCCCCTTGCCCTCAATCGTGATACTGGTCGGGGTAAAAAGGCTCTCGTCGGCAGTGACACTGTAGAGATGCGTGCCCTTTGGAATCGTCGCCCTCACCGTGACAGTGACAAGCTCACCGGGATGGGCGGGGCTCGGCGCAATCGCCGCAGAGAAAGCGGGCTTCTGCGGTGTAGCAAAGGCACTGCTTACCACAGCGAGCGTGACCAGGAAGAGGGCGAGGAGGCGACGCATGGCTACTTGTTCACCATAAGCGGAGCGGGGAGTGTGATGGTGTCAGGCGGCAGGCAACCGGTCTCGTTGCAGCCTTGCGCTTTCACGGCGGCCCCCAGCTTGAGCATCCCCGGCTTCACGGTTTTGGCAAGTGTGATTGGCACCGTGACCGTGATCACTCCCTGATGAACCCGCATTTTCTCATGGATCGTCGGGGCGGGCCAGACCGCTTTCCCGTAGGTGACACCCGCAGCTTTCAGCGGCATCACTTCGGAGGCAATTGCATACTCATCGCCGGGCTTGGGGTCGTAGATATGAAATCCCGGAGCCATGGTGAGCGTAATCGTAAGCGTCGCTTTGCCGCCCGCCTTCACTTTTGCCGGTGCGATGCTTGCTTTTGCCGCCGCGAAAAAACCGGGGAGCTTGGGAGCCGCTGCCGGTGCGGCAACTGCCAGAGACGAAACAAGAGCAGCCAGAGCTGCGGTGCGAAAAAGTGCCGTAGTGCGAATCCACATGATCGTAAAGTCCTCGTGATTACTGTACAAGTTAGGCGGGGAAGAAAGTTCCCTGCACCAAAATTAGACCTGTCCTAACTATTGTACCCGGCGCGGCCCTTCGTCTTCTGAGGCCGGGCGATCTTTCCACCAGCGTCGAAGCGCCACCGCGAGGCTTGCCAACGCACTGGCCCCTCCCAGATAGAACATAAGCCCGATCAACATCGAGGAGAGATAGTTTCCACTCGGTACCACTGTGAGTAAGAAGCCGACCCAGCTAATCAACCCAACCGCCGCACCGCCTAGGAGTCCGGCCCGCCGCGAACGCGAACTTGCCCCAGAGACCAGTGCCGCCACAGCGGGCACAGCCACCATGATTCCCATGATAATCAACTCAAGCCCCGGCTTAAAATCACTTTGCATCGCGACTGCCAGAATAGGACCGACCACCCACACTAGCGGCGTAATTGCTAGGGCAGGCAGGAGCACTTTACGAATGGTCTTGCGAGAGAGACGCTTAGGAGAGGCCTCCGTTTGCACCCGTGCGAGAGGCTCGACATGAGACGTTGGCGCTAAGTACTGCTGGGTCTCTTCTTCTTCCACCAGCACCAATGCCTTGCGAATAAACTCGGGCGAAAGACCTAAGTCCTCCCCCATCTGCTCGACTTGGGCGGCAGTTAGGGTCTCGTAGTGCTGGTGCTGAAGCCTTGTGGCAAGCTCGACCACTTGTTGGAGCTTTTTAGCGTCGTAGCGCTTCTCTTCGGGCTGCTGAAACTGTTGCTGCATAAGTCAACTCTCCTTAGCTGCCCTATGATAACCCATAACCCTCTAGTTTCGGTACTCGATCTCCCAGTCCACAATATCTAAGTTCGGTTCATCTACCAGCGCATTCACATGGTCGCGCACATCGTTCTGAGTGGGCTCGCGACGGTCATCGCTGTTGCGACGTAGCTGATTCTGGCGGGTATCAAACGTGAGAAACTGGTTGAGCGAGCCGGTCGAGCTGCCATCTCCGAGAGCATCCCAGAGTTTGGGAGCATCTTCAGCACCCTGTGGGACATTGTTAGTGGCAATGAGATTGAGCTGGACATAGCGCAGGGTCTTATTGGGCAGCGTGTTGAGATCCACTTGAAACGAGAGTGTCTTGCTCCCACGCGACACGGGCGTGGACTGGTAGGGCAGCCCCAGAGGTGTAAAGATCCCCTCGACAGGGTTCTTGAGCACGCCGCCGCTCTCGCAGGAGAACACCTGGTAGCCGGGGCCACGGTAGTTGAAGGCGACAAAGCCCACGAAGCCTTGCCCCGTGGCGGAGTTTGCCGCCGCGAAGCCATTTCCCCAGGGCCGATCCACCACGGGAGCGGGGCCACTGGCTCCCGCATCATCCGTGCGGTTGATCGTCACAAAGTAGTAGTACGGCAGGCCCGTCTCACTGCTCTGCACCTCGCCGCGCAGGGCAAAAGTGACGCGCAGCAACTTAGGGGGCTCAAACGTTCCTGCGGGCGGAATCTTAGCACAACTGGTAAGCACAACAAGCGGGAGAAGCAACAAGCGGGATCGTTTTTGCATAGCGTTTGATTGGACTGAGGGAGAGGTCTTTACCTTCGATTGTCGCGGCCACGGGTGCGCCCCATGCCACTGATTTTATGGGAGTGCGCGTGGCAGATCGCCACCGCGAGGGCATCGGCGGCATCGTCGGGCTTGGGAATTTCGCTCAGGGTGAGCAGTCGCACCACCATCGCCTGGACTTGCTGCTTATCCGCAGCCCCGTAGCCCGTCACCGCCGACTTTACTTGCATCGGCGTGTACTCCATCCACGGCAGAGAGCGCTGGGCAAACGCCAGCAAGATCACGCCACGCGCCGCGCCCACCGCGATCCCATTGGTGACATTTTTATCAAAAAAGAGCTTCTCGGTCGCCACCATATCCGGCGTGTAGCGATCCAGCAATGTGTTGATATCGTCGTAGATAGACTTGAGACGATCCGGCAGCGCCATGTCGGGCGTCGTGAGCAAGACCCCCACATCCACGGGAATTAAGCGCCCCTCTTCGTAGCGGATAATGCCAAACCCCGTCGTCGCCGTGCCCGGATCAATTCCCAGTATCGTCACGAGGTCAGGATACCACGCGCTCTGCCCCTAGGAACCGTGAGAGTGCCGCGCCGTCAATGGCGACCACTACATAGAGATTCGGGTTCGGGGTATTGGAGGTGAGCTCGGTGAGTGCACCGGACTCATCAACCGAAACACGTGCGGGGACGGTGCGAAAGAGTCTTAGCCAGGGCAGGGGCTCCGGGTGGCGGGCGAGGCAGAAGGCGGGAAGCGTGGAGAGCAGAGTTGCCTCTTGCTTTTGTTCGTCCCAGTGCCGCCAGAGACAGACATCGCCGGGGAGCCAGATCACGCCCTCACCGGAGGTGAGTAGGCGACCAAACGCCGGGTCGGGTGCGCCACCGAAGCGCTCGGGGTAGCGCGCTTTGAGGCGCGGGTCAATCGGCAAGAAGCCCTCAGCACGCCCGCCGATCAGAAACAGCCGCGCGATTTTGGTACGGACTAAGGCACGGTCCGTTTCGAGTAGCGCCGCAAGGATGTCGAAGCCTGCTGTCGCGATCAGGCTCACGGGCTCGGGCACAGTGCGAAGTGTCTCGGCCAGTGTTCCTGGCGCGATTTGCGGCGCGTCGTTGTAGGGATCGGAGGGGCCAACCTGGAGGATCATCGTGATTCGGAGGCGTTCCCTAGCCGATCCACAGCGGTGACGACGGCTTGATCAATCTGCGCTCCCGTATCGTGGCTGGCGTGGTCGCCGGGGAGAACTACGATGCTCCAGCGCTCGCCCGTGCGCCACTGGACGGCGTAGACAAACGCCTTGTCTACGGGCTGCCAGGTGATACGCTCGCCGCTCACTCGGACGCCGCGCGGAGGGGGTGGGAGATCGCTGCCCAGCCAGGGACACGACGGGACGAGCGCGGGCTCGGGGTAGACAATACTGGCAAGATGGCCTGCCATCGTGTTTGTATCGTCCTCCATGCCTTTCTTGAGCACCACTGCGGAGAAGTGCAGGTGTCCGTGGGCGCTGCCCGAGAGCCCCCGTGCCACTTTGATCTGGTACTCGATCTCCAGTGGCGGATACTTGCTGGTGTAGAGCCCCGGCCACAGATGCCGCTGCATCGCATTTTGCTCAGACCACCAGATCAAGAGGATCGGGAAGCTCTGGCCCGCCTGATCAATCTTCCAGTAGAGCTGCGGCGCAAAGTAGTCCGCCCAGCCCTCGCGCATCCACTTGCGACTGTCGCCATAGAGGTTCTCGTAGGAGTCGTAGCCGGTAATCTGAGGAGGAAAGCCCGGTCGCCAGATGCCAAACGGGCTGATCCCAAACTTCACCCACGGCTTCTCGGTTTTGATTTGTTGGTAGAGATCACGAATAAAGTCATCAATGTTCTTGCGCCGCCAGTCCGAGCGCGCGAGCTTGCCACCAGAGAGCGTGTAGCGCTTCCAGGCGGGCTCATCGGGAAAGGGCTTCTCGATTTTGTTCTTTTCGTCGGTGTAGATCTTATAGGGATAGAAGTAATCGTCCACGTGTAGGCCGTCTATATCGTAGCGGCGGACAATATCCATCAAGACATCCAGTGAGTGCTTGCTGGCATCGGACTCACCAGGGTCTAGCCACTGGAGGTTGCCGTAGGTCTTGACCCAGCCAGGGCGGGTCACCGAGAGATGGTTAGGCGCAGCAGGGCCTTTAGCACCAGACTGCCGTGCACGAAATGGGTTCACCCAAGCATGAAGCTCGATCCCTCGATCATGGGCCTCCTTCACCGCTTCTGCAAGCGGATCCCAGCCGGGATCTTGCCCCATCGTGCCGGTGAGATACTCACTCCAGGGCTCTTTTTCTGAGCGGTAGAGGGCATCGCACGCGGTACGCACTTGCAGCAGAACGGCATTGAGCTTGAGGCGCTTGGCGCGATCCAGTAGGGCAATCAGCTCCGCACGCTGCTGCTCAGGGGGTAGTCCAGGTTTGCTGGGCCAGTCAATATTATTGACACTGGCAACCCAGAGCCCCCTGAACTCACGGGCAATAGGCGGGGGGAGGCCCGCACTCTGTGCGTGTGCCTGCCCATCACTTGTCATTAGTGCGGCCCCAGCGCCCGCCGAGAGAGTAAGGAAATCACGTCGCTTCACGGAGTCAGTTTACCCCCTACCCCGGCAGGACGGGGTTAAGGGGCAAGTCCAGCCTCTAAGGTCCCGCATTGGCGCTGGCGCTGATGGCATCGGGAGCGTGGATCATAAAATAGATCCGTCCGATCAGAAGCGCCATACGGGCCATGATCGTGTTTCCAAACATCGCTCCAAAAGCGATCATCATGGCGTAGCGACCGAACTTAGAAACTTTATTCACTGCGGTGTTCTTCTGCTCAAAAGAGAAGAAGAAATAGACCATAACAGAGGCAAGAATCGCTAAGAAAATCAGGTTGTTGATCGCCGTGGCATAGGCAGCCACCGGATATTCCGGCTTGATCTTCGCGGGGTCCACCCAGACAGTCTTCGTGGCAGCGGTCTGGAGCTTGGGCCAGTAGTCGCCCGCAAAGCTCTGGAATGCCTGGCCAGACGCGAAGCCAATAAAGACACCAAAAATCAGGCGCGCCATCCAGCCGTTGCGCTTGGAGTAGATGAAGTAGAACAGCGACCCGGCAGGCAGGATCAGTGCGAGGCCCCACTGGCCCTCTTTGACCATCGGCTCCCACCAGTTGGGCTTGAGCACATCGTTCCAGGTGGCGGCGATCGCGTAGCCCCCCGCCAGCCCCAGATAGAGATGCTCAAAGAGCCGGAAGATCTTGTTTTCTTTGTAGAGAATCGAGTAGATGCCCAGGGTGCAGACCACCCCAAGAACCACGACAATCATTTTCAGCAGACTATCACTCATGGTTTAGCGCCCTCCTTCGGCAGCGGCGCGCTGCTTGCGCTCTAAAAACATTCCCAGGTTTCCCAAAAAGATCAGCACAAGAATCAGCAAGTGGGACAGCGAGAGAGAGGCCGAGGCTGAGGTCGCAAAGCCCGCTTTCTCTAGGAGAAGCTCGTACTCGCTCGCTCCCTTGAGGCCCGTCAGCATACCCTGGAGCTGGCCCGTCTCCAGCATGGGGATCGCCTCGGTTGCCATCACGGAGGTGGGGCAGTAGAGAGTGGGGATGGGAGTCTTTCCCGCACGCTGGTAGAACTGAATCCACACGGGAATGGTGTTGGCCGAAGCGATCTCGATAATGATCGAGACATCATTGACCCCTTTGATTCCCTGCATACACGCGACCTCGCCCAGTGCCATGCCCTTGATATCTTTGCCCAGGGCGCCGGGCAGATCGTTGACGGCAGCTTTGATCAGCGCTGTCGCGGCGCCTGCCGGTCGGTAGCCCCAGTTGACATAGTCGCGGCCGTACTGGTAGTCGTACTCCTTGGCGAGCTTTTCCACAGCTTGCTGCCCCAGCTCACGCCCTTGCGGGTCGCTGAAGCCAAAGATGGCGAACTTCACTTTACGCATCATCAAGTGGCGCACTGTGGCCTCGCACTGGGAGAGATTCTCGGCGAGAGTTCCTGCGGCAAAGTTGCAGGCCACGATCACAATCTTGTTCTTAGCGGCGGGATCGCTGGCCACTTTCTCGATTGTCTCGTAGTAGCTACGGGTCGCGGCGGTGATGGCGGGCTTGGGCAAGCCCTTAGTCACCGCAGGAGCAAGCAGCGGAATCGCGATCACGACGATCAGCAAGAGATAGAGAAGGCGGCGATCTACGTTATTAAGAAATTTCACTAGAGTTCCTCCTCGAAGTAGGAGCCGCGCTCAAGAGAGAGCCAGAGTCGCAGAGAGGTTGCCAGTGCGCCCACGGCGAGCCCGAAGTCAATCGCCATCGTGGCCGGGGAGCTAGCACGCTTCTGAATCCACTGGCCGATATTTTCCAGCCGCAGGTTTGCGACAATATCGGTCTTCTCATTAGGAATCCAGTTGGTCAGCGCCTGCCCAATCGGGACATTTCCTAGCATCACCAGCGCGGCAGCGACCAGTAGAATCGTCGCCTCGACGGAGCGAATGCGAAACGCGCGGTACGCGGCGGAGACGATATAGAAGGCGATAATGGAGAACATCGTGGCATCGAGGTTTTTCATTAGCCCATCGTAGAGCAGCACATCCAGGGTCTTAAATGGCCCCGTTTTCACGTACTCTTTCCCGATGTGCGCCACCGTCATCAGAACAATTCCCCCGATTAGTGTCGCCGAGTTGCCCCAACCGGAGCGCTTCATGGCGATATTGCGCAGGTGAACTGACATCAGGGAGTAGATACCCAGGCCAATCGCGAAGGCTTGCAGCGCATTGGAGATATCCGAGACTTGCTTGAAGTACGGTGTCAGGAAGTTCTCCTGCGCCGTCATCTTCTCCACATCGTCGCTGGTGAGAGGCTTCTCGGAGGTCGCGGGGAGCTGTTTGAGAATCAGCCGTGCATCTTCCGGGGAGAGCTCTTTGAGCTTGGTCTTCGCCGATTCGTCTAAAGTCGCCACCAGCTCCGAGTCGGCGAGTGGCGTGTTTTCAGGCTGGTACTTGAGCTTCTTAATGACATCCGCTTTATTGGCAACCGTCGCGTGGGTGGGCCAGAAGAACTCCACGGCGTAGAAACAGCCCGCTACCAGAGTCACCATTGCGATCAGTGGCTTGCGAAGCTTGTTGGGCACTAGGGTGAGCAGAAACAGAACCACCGCTCCAATAAGCAACCCCACAAAAATCATTCCATAGTTTCCCATAGCTACTTGCCCCCTTTCGCACTCTCTTCAGGATCCACCAGGAAGTTGCTAACATTCTGATCCGCAAACAGATTGCGGAAGAGATGCTTATTCACAAACGTGGTGCACAGCGAGCCAATCACAATGGTCGCCAGAATGCCGATCTTAACCCTATCTTGCGCCACAATTGAGCCTAGCAACGTCGGCTGCCGGGTGAGATAGGCCGTCGCGGCGTAGTACTCATCGCCGATAATCACGTAGTCACAGGCGGCGATAAAGAACGGGACTTGCGTCGTTGAGGGGGTGCCCGCCACTTGAATGGCCCCGACCATGTTGGCATTCTCCGCCATGATCAGCGACTCGGCAAAAAACGTCCCAAAAAGAAACGTCGCGGCGAACTTCTCGCGCTGGATCATGCCCGCCACACCAGCGGCGTAGGCGAACTGCTGGTTGGACAGATAGCGCACATCGTCGGGAGAGTAGGCATCGCCCCGCCCGGCTTGCTGGTAGGCGTTGGAGATCGTGTCCTCGGCGATGGGCAGCATGGCGGAGTTGTAGACCGGCATCTGAACCCGTGTTCCGTAGCGCGCCGCCGACGATGCCACGCTGGCACAGATCGCGAGTGCTTGGAGCGTAATAATATCAATCCCATCGGAGAGCCCGGTCGAGAGCAAGATCCCTCGCCCCATCTCCACCGCACGTCCCACGGCTTCATCAATGGCCGAGAGTCCGGGGATGCGCCGAATAAAATACTGCTTTCCCTTCTGCGCTGAGACCACGGTCACCACGATGACAATGGACATCAGAAGCAGCAAGATAAAAGCAGGCCAAGTTGAGTGGTTCATACTGTTTTATCCTCAATGCGACGGATGAGTGCTTCGACACCGCCTGGCTCTGCCAGTAAGCGCCCAAAAAACTGCATCCGGTTCAGGCCCACCACGGGGCCAAAAAGGGGGGTGAGGGCGATCATGCTCTGCGAGAGAATAAACGCCAGTGGGCGGTGCATCTCCAGCGCAATAATCGCGGGGACGCTCAGCCCACGCTTCACGATCTGGGTGGCAATACTCTCCAAGAGTTCCTCGCGCTCCGTCTCCGGCAGAGGCTCGTTCCATTGTGCCAGGCTCATGACGTTTGGCTCCAAAGTTTTTTCACGGTCTCCCGTACAAGCACTTCATTGTCTTGTGCGAAACGTAGACGAATTCCCCGGAACGAGTCCAGCCGGGAGGGAATCTTGAGGGTTGAGAGGTATACCCCGTCTCTACCTCGGGTCGCGCGGCGAATATCGCTCCAGAGTAGCTCCAGCTTAATGGCTGGGCCACAGGAACAGTAGACTTTTTTGTTGGTGAGCTTGTAATCCACGGGAAAAAGATACTCCGCCATTGCCCCTGTGAGGGCGATCATCGGGAGAAACAGCCCAAGAGGGTAGGGAAACGCCAGCCGCCAGAAGGCAAACGCGAGCCCATAGCCCAGTGCTACCAGGCCGATCTTCTGCGGCTCGTCCCGCAGGCGGTGGATACGCCAGGTAAGGATCACTTCCTCACTGGTTTCTTTCTCCTCAACCACATTCATCAAAGTCAAATCGGTGGGAGTATAGCCGCTCTGAGGGGCTTTCGTCAATGCACTCACAGTAGTAGGTACGCGACCGTGTGTCCCTTGGGGGACGGCTCGCCGATTAATCTCCGCAGGACTTGCGAAGAATTTAAGCCTATGGTAAACTTATGACCAGAATACGAATCCAGTCACATGATACAAAAAGAGAACAACTGCACTGGTGGAGAAGAGACACGGCGCGCTATCCTAGAGGCAGCGCGTAAGCGTTTTTTGCACTACGGCTTTAAGAAAACCACCATTGACGAGATCGCGTCGGACGCGGGAATCGGCAAGGGGACGGTCTATCTGCATTTTGAGACCAAAGAGGCGCTTCTTCTGACTCTGGCCCGTGAGGTGAAACGCAATGTCACCGACCAGATGCGTGCCATTACGGAGTCTCTTGCCTCCCCTGAGGAGAAGCTCCGCCGGATGCTCATGGCCGCGATTCTTTCGGTTCACGATGTTGCTCAGGTGACAGTGCACGGAACCGAGCTAGTTGACGAGCTGCTCTCGCCGCGCCTCATGGCGTGTGGTCAGCCAGAGCGTCAGGCACAGCTCGACCTACTCACCCGTGTGCTCTCCGAGGGAGAGTTTGACCTGCCCTGCGCACCTGCCGAGGCCGCCTCGCACTTCTTGCTCGCGATGGTGCCGTTCTTCCCGCCCTACCTGAACCCCTGCCACGCTAAACCCTCCTGCCGCAAGGGCCTGGAAGCGCAAGCGAGCGCTATGCTAGATTTCTTGATCCATGGAATCCGCAAGCACTAGATTTTTCAGGGAACCTTCTGACCGCAAAACGAATTTAGTCATCAGGAAACGATCATGCTAAACACAAAAACCGTACAAGCCGAGATATTTGAAAAGGTGATTCTCCCCCACGAAGCGTCGCTCTACGCCCCGGCGATGGCGCTCACTCGCAGCGCCTCCGATGCCGAGGACTTAGTACAGGAGACGCTCCTACGCGCCTTCGACCGCTTTGATACCTACCGCTCCGATGGCAGCCCACGGGCCTGGCTACACACAATCATGCGGAACTTATTTTACAATATGTACCGCAAGAAGTCCCGCGAGCCACGGCAAGTCCCCCTTGAAAATGCTGATGGAAGCTCCATTGAACAGCCGACTGCGCCCAATGCTTCTCCGGAGCGCCAGGTGCTCTCGCAGCTCGAAGGGGCCGCGCTGCTCCAAGCCGTCCGCACGCTTCCTGAGGAGTACCGACGCGTGGTGGCGATGGCGGATATTCAAGGGATGGCTTATCAAGAAATTGCCCAGGATCTGCACATTCCCGTCGGTACCGTCCGCTCCCGCCTCTCCCGTGGCCGTGAACGCGTCCGCCGCTCCCTGACTTCCTGGCATCCCGAGACCGCCCCCACTCTCTCTGTCCGTGCGCTGGTGAACTAAACGCCCTACCGCCCCACAACGGCGGGCAGTCCGCGTGCGCCCTGGGGACCGATAGCGCGTACTCCGAACAAATAATCGTCTTTGGAGAGCGGCAAAATAGCCTGCGTTGTCGTAAAGCTCTTGCTCCCGCTCCAGTCAAACTCCGTCGTGCGTCGCCAGAGAACCTCGTAGGTTACTGCCCCGTCCACTGCTGCCCACTGGAGCGTGGTCTGGGCACTTAGGTTCTGCTTGAGGCTCACGCGAACGGGAGCGGGCGGGGCCTGAGCGAGCTCGGAGAGCCAGGCAACGGCCACTTGCGCAACACGGGTGAGGTAGTTATAGTCCACGAACTCAGGCAGATCGCCGTACTTCGTGCCTTTCTCCACTCGCAGATCCTGGTGTTGGTGCCGCCAGTCCTCGCCAGGTTCCGTGAAGCGCACAGACGCCGGAAAGCCTACGGCCAGAAACGCACTGTGATCGCCGCCGCGCCCATAACGGTCGTTGCGTAGCGTCAATGCCACAGAAAATCCCTTCACTTGCCGCCGTGCGGAATCCGCAATGGCACGCGCTAAAGTCCGCGCAGGCGAGTCGCCGTCGGTGCCGAGGCTCTTACGGCGCGTAGCCTGGGTCGCCAGCTCGCCAAGCTCATCGGACGTGGAAAAAACCCGGATGTGCTTATCATCGCGCTTGCCCGCCTCGCTCACGGAGTTACCCACAATATCGTAGGTAGCCATCGCAACAATACTCTTGCCCTGCTCTTTCAAGCTCTTTGCAAGCTGTGCCGAGCCCAGCAGGCTCTGCTCCTCGCCCGTCACGGCGGCAAACATCACGGTGCAGCGCGGGCGCATTCCCGCCATCAGCCGCGCACACTCCAGCACCACCGCCACACCCGACGCATCGTCGTTGGCTCCCGGCGCAGGAGAGCTTGCATCCAGCACATCGGTCACCCGAGAGTCGTAGTGACCAGAGACAACCAGCACGCGCTCGGGAGAGTCCGTACCCGGCAGGGTCGCCAGCACGTTACCGATCTCCACGGCTTTTGTCATGCGCCCACCCGCCGCCTGCACCCAGCGCTGCTGCGCCACTTGCAGGTTCCCACCGTAGCTCTTCAGCTCCCGCTCCAGCCACGCCGCCGCCGCATCCGCCCCGCGTGCTCCTGAGAGCGTGTGCCGCGTCGGAATCGTCGCCAGCGAGCGCACGGTATTTTCCAGCCGCACACGGGAAACCTGCGTGATAAGCTGCCTCATGCTGCTGTTTCTCCTCGCAAGATCGCGATCAATGTTCGCATCAGGCGCTCGGTGTCGGTAGGAACTGAGAAGATATCTTGATCCTGCGTAATGCGCTTTGCCCCACGCTCCAGTGTGCCAAAGCGCCAGATATCGCCGACGGAAACCGCGCCGTAGAGGATATCTATCGTCGAATCCGTCCACTGATCCACGGCGATGAGCTCGGCGCAGAGCTGAGAGAAGCCTCGCGTGAGATCCGCCTGCTTTGCCTCGACCACCAGGAGGTTTCCCTGTGCCTGAAGCAGGTAGTCAAGCGCCCCTTTAAGCTGTGTATTAACCCGCACGTCCAGCTCAGAGCGTACTTGCGCGTCCACATGGCGGGCCGCTTCTCCTAGAATCGGGGCTATCAGGAACTCACGGCGTGGTGTCTCACTGCTCATTCCCACATGGCGGAAGGCAAAGTCTAGGCGCACACTAAGCTCGGCAAGCCAAGGGAGCGGCTCCTGAGCAAGTGGGAGGGCAAGTGTTTTGGCATCAAAATGGTAGCCAAAGGCGACGACAAGTTCTTCCGGGATAGCGGTCAGCTTGAAGTAGTCATGAAAGCCGCGAACACTGGTAGGGAGGATGAGTGCCATGCGCCCATTATAGCGCAACGCGTGCGCTATTTTTTCTCCTGCTGCGACTGCAGATGTAGCGCCAGCGAGCCTTCCGGGGTGCTGGGATCGGCAGGTTTTCCATCCACGTAGACCCGTCCTCCCTGCGACTGCACCGACTTTCCGCCGATGAAGGTGGTGGGCGACGAGAGGCGACGGGGAGACGGAGCACTCAGGCGTGTGTAGGCAAAAAATACCCATAAAACTATCCCAATGATGCTGATGATCTGCCCTGCTTGGACAAGTCCGCGCTGACTGGAGCTAGGATGGTGATCCAGTGTGCGCAGGGCGGCATTGGCCATGATCCAGCTTACAATCGTGAGGGGGCCGCAGAGCAAGAGCCCTAAAATACTCAGTGCCAGTATGAGTCCCCCGTTGACCTCAGGCTCGCGTGGTGATGTGTTCGACATTGCAATATTCCTCTCAGTTATTGTAGCATAACACCAGGGTTGCCTTTCTCCAGTGAGCCGATTTTCTGAAACTGCTGAAGTGTCTCAGCGAAGACGGCGAAGAATCCTTTTAGCTTTTTAATATCCGTCACAACGCCCCCGACGGCAAAGTAAAGCTCATCCATGCCCTCGGGGAACTTGGTGGTAAACCAGCCTTCGGCGTTCTTTACTTCCAGCCAGAGGGTGGGGTCAGCAGTGAGTTTTTCTCGCAACGGAAGCCGTCTCGGTTAACATACGGCACCCGCATCCGAGTATAGGAATGCGGGATGCAGAATGGGAACCATCAGCGGGGATTTGGTTGCTCAAAAAAACGCATCACATCATCGAGAGCATCTTGGACGACGGTGAGATGCTCGCAGTCTGGGTAGATCTTGCACTCGGTCTTGAGCGCTTTGGCCAGGCTCTGCGCCATCGGCTTACCAAAATCCGATGCGCCCGCTCCGATCAGAAACGGCGGAAGACCCTCAGGGGACGTTATGGCACCGCCCCCCGCAAGCACCGCCACAGCAGCGAAGAGCTTCGGGTACTTTTGCGCCGTCTGCACCGCCATCGCCGCCCCCATCGAGTGGCCCGTGAGATAGACGCGCTTGGGATCATAGGCATAGAGCTTGCCCAGCTCAGCAAGTAGCTTGGGAAGCTCGCCCAGCCCTTGGCCATTTCGCAAGGTGAGAAGCAGCCAGCCGCGCTTTTCACAGAGCCGCACGAGCTTGCCCGCGCCGTAGGTATCGAAGAACATGTTCTCCGAGCCGCCCGACCCGTGCAGCGCAACGACCAGCGGCAGAGGCTTGCCCGATGTCACGGCCTCGGGTGCAAGCAGGCGCACGGGAACGTTGTTGAGAGTGAGCCAGAACTGCCCGGGACGCTTCTTTCCCCAGAGCGGCGCGTTTTTTGCCACCGCTTCGGCATCACGGAGTAGCTTCAGTGCGGGATAGTCCGTCTCCAGCGCCTCACCTGAGGCAAGCTTTTTCAGGACACCGAGCAGAAGCACCACCGACGGCTCCTTCACACTCTCCAGCGCCGCCAACCGGGCTTTCAGGTTCTTTGCGTAGTCGAGGGAAATAAGCCGCTCTGCCACAAGATTCTGTCCTCGGAGGGCAATGCGAACGCTACCGCTAACCTCGCGTGGTGCGGCGTAGTAGGTAAATGCGGTCATAGGAAAGCCCGTCACGGGAACCTCGCCTAAGTCACCTTTCAGAGGTGAACCTACCCCACCAACACCAACGACGAGATTCTCGGGAGCCTTCTCTGGTGTCTCGTAAAGCCGTGAGACACGGAACTCAACACCGACACCGGTATCCGCAAGCTGAACGGAGGTACTGAAGACAAGCGGCATTGCCCAACGTCGCTCTGGAGTGCGGTCTTTCTCCTCCCCTAACAAAAGGATTGCTTGATCAAGCGGCTTGGCGCTTGCAGAGGGGCCACCGGCGAAGAAGCCCATCACGGCCTGATTGACCAGCGGCAAGACTTGGCGCTTCTGCTCCGGATTTGCCGTCTCCCAGAGCCGCTCAAACTGCTGGAGCCGCTTGCCTGTTTCATAGCGCGCCGCAATAGGATTGTTTTGTTGCTTCATCAGCTCTCTCCTCGCAAGATCGCAATCAGCACCCGCACCAGCTTCTCCGTATCTACGGGCACTCCCAGAATGCCAATATCCTGCGTAATGCGTTTCTCCGAGCGCACCAGCCGTCCGAAGCGCCAGAGATCACCAAAAGAAACCGCACCGTAGAGCACATCAGAGGTTATCTCCCCCTGCTGATCCACCGCAATCAGCTCCGCACAAAGCTGGGAGAACCCTCGGCTGAGATCCCCTTGCTTTGCCTCCACCACACAGATATTCTGCTGGGCACGCACGTAGTAATCCAGCGAACCCTTGAGCTGCTCGCTCACCCGAATCCCATACTCAGAGCGCAAGTCCGCACCTAGATACTGCGCCACATCAAAGAGCACCGGGGCAATCAGAAACTCGCGGCGCATCATCTCACTTTCAAAGCTGAGATGGGAAACCGCATAGGAAAGCTTGTTTTGCAGCGCCCTACACCAGGAAAGTTCTTCGGAGGCTTGGGAGAGCGAGAGCGTCTCCGCCTCAAAAACATAGCCGAATGCCTCCGTGAGATCGCGCGGACTGGCCGTAAGCTTGTAGTAGTCATGAAAACCACGAACGGTGGTGGGCAAAGTAAGCTGCATAGTAGAGGCTCCTATTTGTTCGGGGCGACAGAGGGGATTTTTGCGCTCCACTCCAGCATGCGTCGCAGCGGGACTTCAGACTTTAATCGCAACCCCTCGTCCATGAGAAGCTCCGGCTGACCATCTTTGAGGCACAGATAGAGTTTCTCTAACGTATTCAGGCGCATGTACGGGCAGCTCGCACAGGTGCAGCCGGAGTTCGGGGGGGCGCAGATAAACGTGGCGTCGGGGCGGGCTTTTTCCATCTGGTGGAGAATCCCGACCTCGGTATTCACGACGAACTTCTTGTGCTCGGGGTGCGTTTTGACGTAGTTGAGCAAGGCAAGGGTCGAGCCGATGAAGTGGGCTTTGTCGAGAACCGCTTCCTCGCACTCGGGGTGCGCGATCACGGTGGCGTCGGGGTGGGCGTTGATCAGAAGCGAGAGCCGCCGGGCATTGAACTGCTCGTGGACGATACAAAAACCCGGCCAGAGGATCATCTCGCGGCCCGTTTGCTTCTCGACCCACTTTCCGAGATGCCGATCCGGGCCAAAGACAATCGGCTGGTCTTTAGGGATCATCGCGACCAGCTGCGCGGCGTTGCTACTGGTCACGATTAAATCGCTCATGGCCTTCACCGCCGCCGACGAGTTGATGTAGTTCACCACATAGTGCCCTGGGTACTGCTTCAGCCACTCGCCGTAGACATCGGCGGGGCAGCGGTCGGCGAGCGAGCACCCGGCATCAAGATCGGGCAAGTAAACGGGCTTGCTAGGGTTGAGAATTTTCGCCGTCTCCGCCATGAAGTGCACGCCACAGAACACAATGCAGTCCGCCTCGGTCTTGGCCGCCGCCTGCGCCAGTGCCAGCGAGTCGCCCACAAAGTCCGCCAGATCCTGAATCTCGGAGTCCTGGTAGTAGTGCGCTAAGATAACCGCGTTTTTCTCGGTCTTGAGCTTGAGAATCTCCACGACTAAGTCCAGCGAAGGGTCAATAGCTTCGGCACGAGCGGTCAAGTCATACGGATTGGGCTGGTGCATGTCCCGCACCAGAGTCAGGTTCTTCATACCCTATTGTACCCGCTCAGCTCCCTACAAGCCGGGCAGGTTGTCGTAGAGAGAGAGCTGCTCCGACACGAGAAGCGCCACTCCCCGTGCGCCCCAGCTTGCCGCCTTCTGGGTATCATAGTAGTAGGTATAGGTGGTCGTGGTGAAGTTCTGGAAAACAGGCAGGTACTCGGGCAGCTCCAGACGTCCCTGCTCCGTAAAGTGCTGTGGCTCGACCAGACGTAGCCGCTGCCGCGAGGAGCTCAGGCCTTCCAGAACCCAGTAAGAACCGTTTGCGGCAACGCCAAGAGACCGGTTCCCCTCGAAACTCGCCCCCAGGCTACTTAAGAGTGTGCCCGTCGTGGCCTCGCAGACCCGTGCCGACGAATCTATCAGCTGTCCCTGGTGGAAGGTGCCTGAAGGGGCGCGGGAGACCGTCCCCGCCATAAACCCGTCGGGGCCGATTCCCACCCTCCAGCCGACGCCACCGCCGCTGATGTAGGCCACCGTTCCCTCGTCGTTGCTGCTCACCTCGGTGAGAACCAGCTCCGTCTCCAGCGTCCCCAGCACCCTGCGCAGCGACACGGGACGGCGCACCGAGCCGTCGTAGACCCAGATATCGCGCTGCTGGCTATCACCGGAGTGCCAGGCGACCAGGAGCGAGCGAGCGGGGCCGGGTAGCATCCAGAAAATGCCACGCTCCTCGGGGTAGATCCGCTGCGGTAGCTCGATCCTCGCCTCGACCACGCCCGTCTCCAGAGCGATTCTCTGGATTGTGTTCGTCCCTTTGACATAGCCGTAGAGCGAACGGCCATCGGGGGCGAGCTTCAGGTTACTCAGTCCCCCCCCGGGAACGATAATCGGTGTGCCCAGAGCACGCGTTGCCGGATCCAGAGTTTGGAGCGTGTTCGTGCCTCCCGAGACATCCACGATCCAGAGCTTCTGTCGCCCCGCATCCCAGACCATGTCCGCAATCCCACTGCCCATCCAGAGCCCCGGAGATACGGCAGGAAAGCGGGTGACGCGTACGGGTATTGGTGGGCTGACTTTGTCGTCAATTCGCACCCGCACCTGTGCCGTTCCCTCCGCAAGTCCTCGAAAATACCCCACCCCGAGGGTTAGATCAGAGGCTAGAACCGTATCCTTCCCCTCAACAATCTCCAGGGAGGCAGCACTGGGCCCCAGCGCGAGGGTGTTGCCCGCGCTGTCTAGCGCCGTGAACTTCAGGTCCGTCCTTCCCGCCAGAGGAACCACTTGATCGGGTAGCAGGCTTACCGAGGCCACCAGTCCGGCAACCGCGATGTCGGGCAAGAGCCCGCCCGGCCCCTGGAGCTCCACCTGCTGTTGTGCAACCGCCACCAGCACGCGACTGCTATCGCCGGGGTAGCCACTGAGGGAGTCGTAGAAGCGCACGCTCAGCTCCACGGGGCCTACCGGTAGCTCGGGCGTGAGCTCGTAGGTGGCGGTGGCCCCCTGGCTACCCGATGACTGAGACAGGGAGTAGCGGGAGACCTCCGCTGTGGCCACCTGGCCGGCTATCACCAGTGAGCGCGCAGTAATCACGGCAACACTTGCGGACTGCGGCCCACTCACAGCGCGGCTGCGGGGAGCCCAGTGGATGGCGAGCCGGGGACGAACACGAGAAATTAAATGGGGATCCGGCAGGGTGCCGCCACCACCGCCACACCCGACGAGAGTGAGCCCGGCACCACTGAGAAGAAGCGTTCGACGCGAGAGAAACATGAGCAATTTTACCGCACTTTAGAGGCCCTGAGCCTTCCGATTTGTTCATAGAGTTCTTCTCTTTGCTTGCTCCTCGCTCGAAGATTTCGGGCAGCGAGTTGACGGCTTCGGTCTTCCACTTGGTGAGGAGTGTCGGGTGTACTTCGTGCTCAGCTGCGACCTGTGTGAGTGGCTTGGTTTCTCTGAGTGTCTGGAGGACGACTTTGGCCTTGAAAGCGAGGCTATGTTGCTTTCTCATGGTGTCTTTTTTGGCTTTCCAGATTTCTTAAAAGAGCCCGTTTGACTGTCCGATTTTATAAGACCATTATACAGCGGCGCTTCCAGTAGGCACGGACAATCCCAGGGGTGTTGTTGACCTCGGAGAGATGAGCGAACCAGACGGTGGCGGGGCCGTGCTCCAGGGTATGGCCCAGCACCAAATCTGTGGCGGCGTTGTTTGAGAGGTGCCCCGTACGTGCGAGGATACGGTTTTTAAGATGCTCAGGGTACGGGCCGAAGCGCAGACGGTGAATGTCGTGGTTGGCCTCAATCACCAGCAGCGACGCGCCACAGCAGGCGGCTCGCACGTCGGGTGTGATAGAGCCCGTGTCGGTGGCGTAGACCAAGCTTGTGCTCCCTACATCCACCCGAAACCCGCACGGCTCGGCAGCGTCATGTGTGGTGAGCAGCGCACGAGTTCCAAACGACCCGAGGCCCGCCTCCTCACCTGGCGAGATAGGCAACACCGGGAAGTCGCGCTTGTCGGAGGCTTGTAGCGCCGCAAGAGTGCCTGGTGTTGCCACAATCGGGACTTTATAACGCACCGCCAGCGGCACCGCCCCCACACTATGATCGCCGTGCTCATGGGTCACGAGAACGCCGCTCAGGTTCTCCAGAGCCACCCCGCGCTCCCCACACCAGCGCTTCAGCGTTCGCACCCCAATCCCGGCATCCACCAGAAGTGCCCCCTGATCAGACGTAATGAGAAGTGAGTTCCCCGACGACCCCGAGGCGAGACAATGAACGGTCATATTGGTTTGATCACTTGGAGAAGATCTTGCCAATGTTAGGCCGCCCCTTAAGAGCGATCTCTTGGACAGTACGCCCCTGTCGATCCTGACTCAGTGGGTCGGCACCATGGGCCAATAGTAGGCAAGCAACCCCTTCCTGTCCGCAGTTCACTGCGCGGCGTAAGGGTGTCTCTCCCTTGGTATCCCTTGCTTCTATGTCCGCACCCGCTGTTATCAAGACCTTGGCAATCGCCACCGTTCCTCGTCGGGCAGCCATGTGAAGAGGTGTCATGGATCCCACACCACAGCGACCGTTCACCTCAGCACCGTGCTGCAGGAGAAGCTCCACCACGGCGCACCCCTCATCGTCACGACCATGCACATGCGCATTGGCGGCGCGGTAGAGAGCATCAGGCATAGACCCAAGAGCGCCGTACTCCAGGAGGAGCCGCACACGAGGCAGATCCCACCTCCCCGCAGCGTCACGCAGGAGCGTCCGTCCCTCATAGATAGCGGTGGCAAGGCTGCGAGTCTTGTCCAGAGCAGCCCGTAGAGGCTCCAGCGGCATCTGGTAGAAAGAGATAAATGGGTCGGAGAGCGTGGGAGCGGTCTGGGTAAAGTAGTCGCGGAGTGGTTGCTGCAGAGTATCAGCCACGCCTAAGTCCTCTAGTGCCGCGAACATATGGTGCAGCCAGCGCTCAACCTCAGGTGGCCCAATGGGAAACGGGGCATGACGACAGAGCAGACGCGGCTTCCCACGCTTGGCCGAATAATCCGCCGGACCACCCAGTGTCTCGGCTAGAAAGAGTGCGAAGTGCTCCGTGAGCACACTAAGATTCTTCGGAAACATTGCACGCAACACCAGATCGTCGGCGACTAGGTCGTGAAATCGTTCGGAGAGCCGACGGCATGCGTGCATCCCACCGATCTCTTCGTAGAGAGTAGCCAGAGTACGGCCAGAAGGCGGCTCTGATAGCCGATATTGTTGTTTGTTGGTTTTCAATTTCTTTTCCAGTCTATCTTGCTTGAACTCAGAGGCGGTCAGGCAAACCGGAAAGGACAGCACTTAGCTCACAGGAGGCTCAAACGCTAGCTTCTCCATCCTCAAGCTATCGGGAACGGGGATCGGGTAGTTGCCGGTGAAGCAGGCGAGGCAGAAGTTATCCACGGGAACAGACATCGCTCGGGCAAGCCCCGCCTCGGCAAGATAGCCCAGGCTCGTCGCCCCGATCTTCTGGCGGATCGCCTCAACAGACTGGCTCGCCGCGATCAACTGATCCTGAGTCGCCATGTCAATACCGTAGAAACAGGGCCACTTCACCGGCGGCGCAGAGATGCGCACGTGCACTTCCCGCGCTCCCGCCTCCAGAAGTAAGCGCACGACTTTGCCCGTTGTCGTGCCACGTACAATCGTGTCGTCCACCATAACAACACTCTTGCCCTGAAGCGCTTCACGGATCGGGGTGAGTTTCATGCGCACACCCATCTCGCGCATGCGCTGGTCTGGCTGGATAAACGTCCGCTGAATGTAGCGGTTCTTAATCAGCCCCTCGCCAAAGGGAATCCCACTCGCCTCCGCAAAACCCAGCGCCGCAGGGGTGCCTGAGTCCGGGACCCCAATCACTAGGTCGGCCCCCGGTGCTGGATGCTCGCGAGAGAGCTCACCGCCCATCCGTCTGCGTGCGGCATGCAGGCTCTGACCGTACATGACGGAGTCAGGACGCGCAAAATAGATCGCCTCCAGCATGCACAACGCCTGCCGCTTCATTGCGACCCCCGGCTCGACACGCCAGCCCTTCTCATTAACAACCACAATCTCACCCGGCATGATCTCTCGGATCAGAGTGGCCCCCACCGTATTGAGTGCACAGGTCTCGCTCGCCAGCACAAACCCGCCCGCATCGAGCCGCCCCAGACACAGAGGCCGAACACCGTACGGATCGCGAACCCCGATCAGCTCGTTGGGTGTGAGAATCGCCAGGGAGTACGCCCCTTCCGCTTTCTGCATCGCGAGGCGCACCGCCTCCACGGCACTCTCCCCCAGGTTTTCAGCAATCAGCAGCGCCAGAGCCTCCGAATCGTTGGTGGACTCCAGCTTGTAGCCCCGTGCAATTAGCTCCGCCCGAAGAACATCGGTGTTGATTAAGTTGCCATTGTGGGCGACGGCAACTTCCTTAGTGCCGTGCAGACACGCCGATATTGGCTGGGCATTTCGCAACACCGACGACCCGGTGGTGGAGTAGCGTGTATGCCCAATAGCACTGTGGCCAGTCAGACGACTCAAGATCTCCTCATCGAAAACCTGTGTCACCAAGCCCATATCTTTATGAAGAGCGATGCGCTTTCCATCACTCACCGCAATCCCCGCCGACTCCTGCCCCCGGTGCTGAAGCGCAAAGAGCCCGAAGAACGCCATGCGCGCCACATCTTCTCCGGGAGCCCAGACCCCAAAAACACCACACTCCTCGTGGGGCGTATCGTCGTCAAAAAATGGCTGTTGTCTCACAGGCTATTGTACCCCACGAGGGTCATGCCCTTATCAATGATACTGCGGGCGAATTCGTGCGGTGCCTCCTTGGGGTGCCTGAAACCAGTGTCGGGCAGTACTTTTAGCACTTAGAGTCTCTCTTTTGGATACCCAAAACTACCTCGACAATCCTCAGTTTCAATTCTCCAGCAGTATCACTTACTGGTCGGAACCGCCTTAAACTACTTCCGTGTGTTTTCTTGGCTGGTGGGTGAACCGATGTCTTTGACGCGGCAGTATCAAAAAATGGACTTGACACCCCTCATGATAAAATGCCGCGTGTCTAATTTTCCGATTGCCCCTGAAGACCTACAGCGCCTGGCCAAGCTGGTCGAGAAGCATGATCTAGCGGAGCTTCGCTACGAAGACGGTTCCCTCCGGGTGACCCTGCGTACAACAGCCCCTCCTGCCTCGACGACTCCCATACCTTTGGCTACCACGCTGGCTCCGCCCGTCGAGGCTGCCGCTGCTTCGGTCGCGCCCTCTGGGATCCCCATCGAGGCCCCTATCATGGGGGTTTTCTACCGATCTCCAGCTCCGGGCTCCCCGCCGTTTGTGGAGATCGGCGACTCGGTGGAGAAGAACCAGCCCATCGGAATGATCGAGGCAATGAAGGTATTCTCGGAAGTTCTCGCGGATCATGCGGGCAAGGTCGTGGCGCTTCCCGCCGAGAACGGCAGGCTTGTCCACCCCGGCGATACTCTGATACTTCTAGAAAGCTAAGCGATGCGTCAGATCAAGATCGGAATTTTAGGTCTGGGCGTGGTCGGCTCGGGCACGGTGCGCATTCTCCAGGAAAATGCGGAGGCGATCTCCCAGCGCGTCGGGGCAGAGCTGGTGATTAAAAAAATCGCCGTGCGCACCCTAGACAAAAAGCGCGATGTTGACGTTGACCCGGCGCTTCTCACCGACAACTCCTTTGAGGTGATCGACGACCCGGAGATTGATATTCTCGCGGAGCTAGTGGGCGGCGTGGATCCGTGCCATGGCTTTCTGCACCGCGCGATTCAGAACGGCAAGAATATTGTCACGGCCAACAAGGAGCTGATGGCCAAGTCGGGTCATGATCTTTTGGATGCAGCGATGGCGGCTCAGAAAGACTTCTTCCTCGAAGGCTCGGTGGCGGGCGGCATTCCGATTATCGCGGCGCTCAAAGAGAGCCTAGCGGGCAACAATATCCGCGAGGTGATGGGCATTGTCAATGGCACCACCAACTATATTCTCACGCGAATGACGGAAGAAGGCGCGGACTTCACCCCCACTCTAGCCGATGCCCAGCGCCTAGGCTACGCCGAAGCCGACCCGACGAGCGATGTGGACGGCCACGATGCCGCTTACAAGCTGGCGATTCTCTCGTCGCTTGCCTTTAACTCCACAGTGAACGAGGACAAAGTGGCACGGCAGGGCATTCGCCATATCCAGGCCCGCGATATCGCCGTCGCGCGGGATCTCGGCTACAAGATCAAGCTGATTGCTTCCGCGCAGTGTCACCCCGATGGCAGAATGCAGGCCCGGGTGCATCCGGCGCTTCTGCCCAATAAGCACCCCCTTGCCAGTGTGAACGATGTCTTCAACGCGGTTCTTGTGCGCGGCGATGCCGTGGGTGATGTGATGTTCTATGGGCGCGGTGCGGGCAGCATGCCTACAGGTAGCGCTGTGGTCGGGGATCTGATTGCTTGTGCACGTAATATTCTCTCGAACGCCACAGGCCGCGTCGGTTGTACGTGCCATCTGACGCGCCCGATGCTCCCCAGCGAGCAAGTGCAGAGCAAGTTCTATGTGCGCCTGCACGCGCTAGATAAACCCAAAGTGCTCGCGAGCATCGCCAATGTCTACGGGGATTTTGATGTCAGCATTGAGTCCGTCGTCCAGCGCGCCCTTCCCAGCGACGAAGCCGAGATTGTCTGGGTGACCCATAAAAGCCGCGAGCACCATCTGCTCGGAGCGCTCGATGTCATCAGCCGCCTGCCCGCCGTCAGCAAAGTCTACAACTGGATTCGCGTCGAGGAGTAGGCAGTGAAAAACGATATAACCAAGGAGGAGGCGACTCCCTTCGGTCAGCGCTTTGTTGTCGAAGGCAAGTTCCTCGCTGTGGACGGACGCACCCCTAATGTGCGAACCGTTTGGTTTCTGGATGAGGGAGAGACTTGCCCTCGTTTCGTGACAGCGTATCCTCTGGAGGCAGAGAAATGATTCAGGAATTAGACCAGGTTGTATTGATGACTGACTTGATGGACGATGGACTTCAGAGTGGCGATATTGGCACCGTCGTTCTTGTGCATCGAGGCGGCAAGGGCTACGAAGTTGAGTTTATTTCCCTCAGCGGCGAGACCATTGCCGTGGTCAGCGTCTTCGCCAACCAGGTTCGCCCGACCGGTAAGTTTGAAATTGCCCACGCCCGCCCGATCACTGCCGTCGCGGCCTAATTGCCCGCCGATTTCAATCGGCGGTGAAAAATATGAACCACGGACTTATCTCTACCTGGCGGGAGTTTCTGCCCGACATCACCGACGCGACTCCGATTATCTCGCTGAGTGAGGGCGACACGCCGCTTATCGAGGCCAAGCGCCTGCCGACGGCGTTTTTGGGTGCGCCGAACCTGCGCGTCTTTCTGAAGTTTGAGGGGCTGAACCCGACGGGCTCGTTTAAAGACCGTGGGATGACGATGGCGGTCTCCAAAGCGGTGGAGCGAAAGCGCGAAAGCGTGATCTGCGCCTCGACGGGCAATACCAGTGCGGCGGCGGCGGCGTATGCAGCGCGGGCGGGAATCCATTGCGTGGTGCTCTTGCCCAAGGGCGAGGTGGCGCTGGGAAAATTAGCGCAAGCACTGATTCATGGGGCGAGAGTGCTCGCCATTGACGGTAACTTCGACGATGCGCTGAGATTAGTCCGGGAGATCGCCGACGACGAGAGCCATGGCATCGAACTGGTGAACTCCGTGAATCCGGTGCGTATCGAGGGCCAGAAGACGGCGGCCTTTGAAATTATCCGTGACCTAGGCGATGCGCCGGACTTCCACGCGCTTCCGGTGGGCAATGCGGGCAATATCACGGCCTACTGGCGCGGCTTTAGCGAGTTTGCCGCGCGGGGAAAGGCCACGAAACGCCCGAGGATGCTGGGCTTTCAGGCGGCGGGAGCCGCGCCACTGGTGCTAGGGCATCCCGTGGACGAGCCTCACACGATAGCAACCGCGATTCGCATCGGCAAGCCCGCAAGCTGGGAGGGGGCGATTGCCGCGCGGGACGAGTCCGGGGGACTGATCGAGAGCGTCACCGACGAGGAAATTCTGATGGCCTACACTGCTGTGGCCTCACTCGAAGGAGTCTTTGCTGAGCCCGCGTGCGCCGCACCGTTGGCGGGGCTTAAGAAACTCGCCGCACGGGGCTACTTTGGTGATGTCCCGGCCACGGTAACAGTAACGCTTACGGGGCATGGCCTCAAAGACCCAGATCGCGCTGTGAAAACCGTCGGGGTAGTGATTCAGGAAGTCGCGCCAAGCCGAGACGCGATTCTGAAAGCACTCGCCTAATATGAAACGACCAATAATCTCGTTTGCACAAGATACCGTGGGCGACTGGTTGGCACAGCTCTCCTGTGGCCATACGCAGCATGTCCGCCACCAGCCCCCTTTTCAGAGCCGCCTCTGGGCCACGACTGAGGAAGGCCGCCAGAGTAAGCTTGGTCAGACTCTCGACTGCCCGTACTGCGAGCGCCTGGAGCTCCCCGAGCACTTTGTCCCCTTCCACCAGACCCCCGAGTTCACGGAGTCCACCGGGCCCGCAGGCTTGCAGAAAGACCACACCACCAAGCCCGGTGTCTGGGCAAAGATTTGGGTCACGGAAGGGGCGCTACGCTACCACCTAGACGGCCTGAACCAGAGGTTCGACCTGGCCCCAGGCACAGTCGGAGTCGTCGTTCCCGAGGTGCTTCACCATGTTGAGCCACTTGGCCAGGTGCGCTTTTCCGTAGAGTTCTACAAAGCCCCAGAATGAGCAGCTTGTGTTAAAATGCCGTATGCGACAAGAACCAATCACGCACGCCTTTTTTGCTGCAGGTGGTGCGACCTATATCCGCTCTGGCAGCGGGCAGATTCTCTGGGAGTTCCCCCACGCGACCCGCGATGGCTGGGTGCTCCCCAACGGCAACGTCATCCTAGCCTTAAACAAGAGTGCCAAGTACCCCGGTGGTGGGATCGCGGAGGTAGATAAAAAAGGCACGGTACTCTTTGACTGGAAAGGCACCCAGTCCGAAGTCAACACCGTCCAAGACATCGGCAAGGGGCGCTTGCTCTGCACGGAGGCTGGCAACAAGCCGCGTATCTTGGAGATCGATAAAAAGTCTGGGGAGATCAAACTGGAGGTGCCGATCCAGGCCCAGACCAAGGATCACCACCTCCAGACCCGCATGACCCGCAAGCTGAAAAACGGTAACTACCTGGTGCCTCAGCTTCTGGATAAGATGGTGCGCGAGTATACCCCCAAGGGCGAGATTGTCTGGGAGGCCAAGACCCCCAACTGGGAGAACCCTGCCTTCCAGAGCTGGGCCTTCACGGCCATTCGCCTTGACAATGGCAACACGCTCACAGGCTGCACGATAGCAAACCTGACGGTCGAGTTCGACAAAACAGGGAAAGTGATCTGGTCTGTCACCAACGATGATTTGGAAGGCCGCCCCTTCAACGACTGCTGCGGTGTTCAGCGCCTGCCCAACGGCAATACGGTTGTCACCGCGCACCACGCGCAGGGCAATGAGGTCAAGCTGGTGGAGATGACCCCAGAGAAGAAAGTGGTTTGGACGCACCGCGACACGAGCAAGCCTGGCATCCATCACTTCCAGATTCTAGATACCAACGGTAAGCCGATTAAGGGCCGCCCACTCAAATGAACAACGCACTAATCGGAAGCCTACTCGCACTGGGCCTGCTGGGTCAGCAGGTCGCAGCGCCCTCCGTCATTGACATCACCAAGTTCAAGCCCTACGCCTCCAAGCTGGGTGAGGGCAACTATGTCATCGCACCGATGTACACCAACGCCCCTGAGCTGACGGCGCAGGACGGCGTGCCCAAGGGGACGGTCTCCTCGTTCACGATCAAGTCCACGGACAGCCCGCTCTTTCCGGGAATCGCGAAAAACCAGACAGGGACGGTGCCCTACGAGCGGCGCTGCTGGGTCTACGTGCCCGCGCGGTACGTGCCCGGAAAGCCCGCGCCGCTCTTAGTGACCCACGATGCGATGGGGCGGGGGGAGCTGCCCACGATTCTGGACAACCTGATCGCGGCCAAGCGCGTCCCGGCGATGGTGGTGGTTTTCATCAGCTCGGGGGGCGGCGATGCGCAGGGCAGCGAGCGCGGCCTGGAGTACGACACGGTCTCGGGGAAGTACGCCGAGTACATCGAGACGGTTATTCTCCCCAAAGTGACGAAAGACTACAACGTGACGTTTAGCAAGGACCCCGATGCCCGCGCGACGATGGGCTGTAGCTCGGGAGCTGCGGCGGCGTTCTCGATGGCCTGGTTCCACCCGGAGTGGTACCACCGGGTGATTAGCTACTCGGGCACGTATGTGAATCAACAGTCGCCGCTGAACCCCGAGTCGCCGCGTGGTGCCTGGGAGTACCACGCGAGCCTCGTGCCCAAAGAGAAGCGCAAGCCGCTGCGGATCTGGATGCATGTCAGTGAGAATGACAACCGCTCCAAAGATGAAGAGGCAACGTTGCACAACTGGGTGATGGCCAACGACCGCATGGCAAAGGCTTTCAAGGACAAGAAATACCCCTACCAGTTCGTCTTCTCCAAAGAGTCCGGCCACTGCGACGGTCGCGTTCAGCGCCAGACCCTCGCCCAGGCGCTGGAGTTTGCCTGGAAGGACTACAAGGACCGGGGCAAGTAAGCGGTAGACCCTGTGGGCGGAGAAGATGACAACGGGAACCATTTCTCCGCCAGCGGGTACACTCTCCCGGAATGGCTACAATTCTTGGCATTGACTTAGGCACGACCAACTCCCTGGTTGCCGTGGTAACGGCGGGTGTCCCGCAGGTTCTGGGGGGGCTGCTTCCCTCCGTGGTGTACTTCCCCGAGGACGGCACCACGCCGCTTGTGGGCACGGAAGCGCTGGCGTATCTGACGTCGCACCCACCCCGCACGATCTACTCCGCCAAGCGGCTGATGGGCAAGGGTCAAGGAGATGCCCAGACGCTCCGCGGGAGCCTTCCCTACTTGCTCACTCCAGACTGCCAGATAGCGCTGGGCGAGCGGCTGGTCAGTGCCCCCGAAGTCGGGGCGTGGGTACTGCGGGCGCTGAAGCAAACCGCCGAGAAAGCGCTGGGCGAGCCGGTGACCAAAGCGGTGATCACGGTTCCGGCCTACTTCAACGACTCCCAGCGCCAGGCTACCAAAGACGCGGGCGAGCTGGCGGGACTGGATGTCGTTCGTATCGTGAATGAGCCCACGGCGGCCAGCCTGGCCTACGGGCTGCAGAACACGAAAACAGCCGCCATTGCCGTTTTTGATCTGGGCGGCGGAACGTTCGACATTTCGATTCTGCGCCTGGAAGATGGCCTCTTTGAAGTACTCGCCACCGGCGGCGATACCCGGCTCGGTGGCGACGACTTCGACGATGCTCTCGTGGCCTGGCTCCGGGCACGCGCCGTGCTCCCGCATACTGAACCCGCCACTATTCGCCTTGCCGCAGAGAAGGCCAAGCGCGAGCTGAGCGAGAAAACGGTCACCGAGCTCTTCGGGATTGCACTCACGCGCGAGGACTTTGAGGAGGCCATCGCCCCGCTGATAGAGCGTACTCTCGCCGCTTGCCGCCAGTGCCTCACCGATTCCGGCCTCCAGACCAGCGAGATCGCCGAAGTGGTGTTGGTAGGCGGCTCGACGCGTGTCCCCGCCGTGCGCACTGCCGTCGGGAAGCTCTTTGGCCGTGCGCCACACACGCATCTGAACCCGGATGAAGTAGTCGCACTCGGAGCCGCGCTTCAGGCTGATATTCTCTCGGGCAACCGCGACGACTTACTCTTGCTCGATGTGACGCCGCTCTCACTCGGGATCGAGACGATGGGCGGTGCGGTCGAAAAACTCATCTTTCGTAACTCAAAAATCCCTAGCACCGCCAAAGAGGAGTTCACGACAAGTGTGGACGGTCAGACCAAAGTCCTGCTTCATGTGGTTCAAGGCGAGCGCGAGCTGGCCGCCGACAACCGCTCGCTCGCCCGCATCGAGCTGACGGGAATTCCCACGCTGCCTGCCGGGGTTCCTAAGATAGAAGTTCGTTTTCTGCTCGACGCCAACGGGATTCTGCAAGTGAGCGCGAAAGAGCTGCGCTCGGGCGTGGCTACCGAGGTCCGCATCAAGCCCACCTACGGTCTCGATCAATCGCAGATCAAACAGCGCGTCCGCGACTCGTTTATCCACGCTGATGAAGACTTCGCCGCCCGGATGCTCGCCGACATGCGTGTCGAGGCACAAGCCGCGATTCTTGGGGCACAAAAACTCCTGCTCAGCTACGACGACGACGACAAGCCCGCCATCGAGACGGCCCTGGCTGAGCTGACCACCGCCAAAGAAAGCGCCACCGATCACAACCTCATCCGCGAGAAAATCGAAGCCCTCGACAAGATCGGCGAGAACCTCGCCGCCAGCGCCATGAGCGGGGTCGCCAACAGCCTCATCGCCGGAAAAACCCTCACCGAAGCGAGTGCGTATCTCGACGAGCGCAAGAAAGCCCCCTAACCCCCGCCCAGCGGGGGGACAACAAGGAACTTGCTCATGCCTATCTTCTTCGGTGAAAACTTAGAGTCCCCACTGACTGATGCCGCGAAGAGCTTTCTTGCGGATGAGATTGGTGCACTTGAACCCGTATTCTGGAAGATCAAGCCAACTCTTGAGGAATCCCGAAAACTCAACGATTCCGACCGACTCTACGTCTGGCTCTTTTGTGTGTCTTTTCTCTGGCACGCTGAACATGGCAACGGTACCGGAGAAGCCCAGACTCTCTTAGCGCGAGTGCTTGGAGAGATTCCTCTGCTCCCACAGGCCGAACGCCCTGCTCTCTACAACCACTGTGCGGCAATCTTTGATTGGGATTTGGAAGACTACGAAGCCACGCTTGCGCTACTTGAACGAGACGACAATATTCCGGACTACTCCTGTGTGGAGTCTCATATCCATTGGCAGATAGCCCGGAGCTGCCTGTATCGTGAAGACTACGAGCGGATGCTCACTCTGATGCAGAAGTGCTGCGACGAAGAGGCCTACGAGGAAATGGTAGAACTTCTGGTCTGTCGCCGGGCAATCGAACCCGCAATCCGGCTCGCGGCACAGTTTGAGATGAAGTGGTTTGATCGTCACATGTTGCCGTGGGATCGCTTGCTGACCACGCTCGATGAAACGGGGCAACGTGATCGGATACCGGCAGCGGCGGAGACACTACGAGCGCTAGGCATTGAGGTAAACTGGCGCGGATGATAGAACTATCTACCCTCTTTGCCTACGCCACAAGGTGCCGTGCAGAAATCTGGGCGCTGCTTCTCGCCAACCCGGAGCTCCTACACAAGACGTTTCCCACGACATCGCGCTATAACACCATCGCCAAGCTCCTCGCCCATAGCACCGCCGCCGAGGAGCGCTGGCACGCACGACTTGACGGCCAGCCCTCTCCACCATCCTACGAAGAGCGTGCCCCCGACGACCTAGAGAGCCTCCTCACCGATGCCGAGACGCTCCGCACGGAGACGCTGACCCGGCTCGCCACCGACGAGCTGGCGCGATCCATCATGCTAGAGGTGCAGGGCAAGCGCCTCAACCTCACCGCCCGCGATATCTTCTTTCATGTCTACAACCACGAGCAGTGGCACCGTGCCCAGCTCTACACCGCCCTCCAGAGCTTCGGCATTGATCCCCCCAACCTGGATTATGTCTTGTTAAGATCATGACCATCCCTTTTGATTTTTTCGTCCTCGCTGCCGTCGCGGCGGAGCTGCGGGCGGCGCTGGTCGGGGGGCGGGTGCAGAAAGTCCAGCAGCCGTCGGAGAGTGAGATTATTCTCTCGACGTTCTCCAAGGCGGCGGGCGGGCGGCGCTTGCTGCTCTCCGTTGATCCGCAAGCGGCGCGGGTGCACTTCACGCAGATCAAGCGCGACAACCCGACACAGCCGCCGGGGTTCTGCCAGATCGCACGAAAGTATCTGGAGGGCGCGTGGATCGAAGCGGTGGAGCTGCCCTACCCCGATAGAGTCCTGCACCTGGTCTGCCAAAGCGTGGACGGCGAGCGCGTGACGCTAATCTGCGAGCTAATGGGCCGCAACTCAAACTTAGTACTCGTGAGTGGAACCAGCACCGTGCGCGGCGTCCTGCGGCACGGCGGTGAGCGCGAGATGCACCATGGCGCGGCGTATAAGTCGCCGCCGGGAATCTCTACTGACACACCATTTATCTCCAAGTTCGCCGAGACCGAGGCAGCGCTGATGGCGGAAGGTGAGCTACTACAGCGCACGGTACTCGGGCAGTTCGCACCGCACTCTATTCAGGATGCCGACGGCCACACAATAGGTGTCTGGGCCTTTGAGACCAAGAGTGTGACGGGCTTTCCGCGCGAGAGCATCTCGGTCGCGCTGGACACATTCTGGGCGACCAGGCTCAGCGAAAAAGCCGAAGACAGCGCCGAGGCCGCCGCCCAGAAAGCGCGACTTCAGGCACTCGCAAGAGTCGAAAAACAGCTCGCCGATCTGGAGCGCACTATTGCCGAAGCCGCCAACGCCGACAAGCACGAGGAGTGTGGCAACTTGCTTCTGGCGCATCTCAGCCAAATCACCAAAGGCACGGAGAGCACTGAGGTGGTGGACTTCTACAGCGACGGTCAGACACGTACCATCGCGCTCGATCCCAAGAAATCCCCCCACGAGAACGCAGAAGCTTGGTTCGACCGTGCCCGCAAAGCCCGCGACGCCGCCGAGTACGCCACACGCCGCAAAGTCGAGCTAGAAGCGGAGCGGCAAGTGCTACAGCAAAATGCCCCCCTTCGCAGTGAGGAACGAGCGATTGCCGGAGGGGGTGGCGGCGCTAAAGCCGCCGGGGGAGGTAAAAATGCGGCCAGTAGCAAGAAATTCGACGGCCACAAGATCCGCACCCTTACCCTTGAGGGCGAGTGGACGCTCTACATCGGGGAGAACGCGACGAGCAACGACTACTTGCTGACTCGTGTCGCCGCCCCAAAAGATCTCTGGTTCCATATCCGAGGCGTCGCCGGAGCACATGGCGTGCTCCGCACCAACGCCCATCCGGAGCGCGTCCCAGAGAATATCTTGCGAAAAGCGGCGGGGCTTGTCGCGGCACGCTCGGGCGAGAAACACGCCGGTCTGGTTCCCGTGGACTACACCGAGCGGCGCTACGTCCGAAAGCCACGCGGTGCCAAACCTGGCCAGGCCGTCTACACCATAGCAAAAACCATGGATGTGGAACCGGCGCCCTAGTGCCGCACTTCGTTAGTTTGCATGGATGATTGGATAGAGTCTTTTCAACTTTAGTCGCGCATCTGCAGTGCGAAACTGCCAGTCCACTCGACAA
>NZ_JAYVPL010000122.1:0-15894 GCF_043757465.1 Armatimonas sp. | reverse complement strand
GTCCTTGGTTATAAAGTGCGTTTGCCTCTTTCTCGGTCATATCCTTAGGTGGTATCCTACCTCAAATCTGTGGATGGCGCGAGCGGTGTGTAGTTACTGATTTAGTCTTCACCTGGATGGCACAAGATACTGGCCCTGTGATACTTGGTCAGATAAATTTTTTTCGAGAGTTTTCAGTTAATGGAGGTTCCCGACGAGTATTTTGACGAAGAAACGGGGCGCTACGATCACGCGGCGGTGGAGGAATGGCTGGGTTTCACTATGCCTGAGGAGACTTGGTTTGAGCCATGTGCGGGGCTGATCACGGTACGAGCACTTTTGGCACATCTTCAGGAAGATGCAAGCGATATTACTGATTCTGAGGGAGTGATTCAGGACTTACTTGACTGTGAGCGAGTTTTGGAAGGGCTTCAGAAGAGCGGGATTCGATGGCATCTGACGGTGGATATTTAGCATGATTCTAAACGATTACATCTCTTTGGATGTCACGGAAGCCGCACATGTGGCGAATTTACGTGCGTTTGTAGCGCGTGTGCCTGAGCCTGGCTCGCGCTCGACGCGTGAGGGGCACTTGACGGGCTCGGCGTTTTTATTGAGTTCGGATGGCGTTTGTGCGTGGCTGATCTGGCATGAGAAGCTTCAGCGCTGGCTTCAGCCAGGGGGGCATTTGGAGGCAGAGGATGCGTCGCCGTGGCACGGGGCGCTGCGCGAGCTCTGCGAGGAGACGGGGCTGAGTGAGTCAGACGTGAGCAGTGGTGGAGCGCTTTTCGATGTGGATGTGCACAGTATCCCCGCACGCGGCGACGACGAGCCGATGCACTCTCACTATGACTTGCGGTTTTGCTTCACGTTGCGTGCGGGCGCGGCTCCGATCACCGGGCGCTGGATCGCGCTTACGGAGCTGGCTGCGTTTCCTGAGGAGTCGCTGAGCCGTCTAGCGCGGAAAGTGCTTGCTGGATAACGCCCCGTGCCAGCAGAATCCGTGTGTGCCCGACACGCGTGACCTCGACGAGCGTCGCGCCTGGCCAGTGGGCGGCGATGGTCTCGGCCTCGTCGTAGGGGACACTGGTGTCGGTGCGGTCGTGGAAGATCGTGAGGGGTGGGGGACTGTCCACACCTTTCAGGGCGCTCAGCAACGTCAGGTCGGTGGAAAACTCGGACTGGAAGTAGGCGACGAGAGCATCCGCCTCAGAATCGCTCAGCCCCTCGCGCAGCCCGTGGTTCTTTAGTCCATCGGCGACGTAGCAAACGGGGCCGAGGAAGACGAGCTGCCGGGCCTGGACGCCTGCCGCCAGCGCGAGCGTCGTTGCAATAGCGCCCAGAGAGTGCGCGATAACTCCGTGGAGCGGCTGCCCACTCCAGTCCGCGAGTGCCTTCAGAGTGGCGGCATTGGCTGGTGCGCTTGCCAGCGTTCCTTCGGATGCACCATGGGCGGGGGCATCGTAGGCAAGAACCCGATAGCCCGCCGCATGAAGCGGTTTGATCCAAGCTGCGAACTGCGCCGCACAGCCACCCCAACCATGAGAGAGAAGCACGGTCGGCGCATTTTTCGATTCCGTGGGCCACTCGTAGCATGCGACCGTTTTGTGAACCCCCAGCACCTCAGGGTAGTGCGCGGTGGGGAAGCCTTCCAGGGGCACGTCGGGCAAGGTGAGCGAAAAACGCGTGGGCTCGATGGGAAAGGCGGGGGCGGGGAAACGAGGAGGGGTGAGCCAAGACATCACCAAGTCAGAGAAAATCACACGCCTATTCTATCTCCGATTTTTTAAGGCGCTCGATCTCCTTCTCCACGAGGGTATCTCCCGGATAGTCCCGCAGGAAGCGCTCCCACTCCAGAATCGCCCGGGGAAGCTGCTGGTGATCGGCACACCACTGCGCAAACCGACGGCGTGCGCGTCCGTCTTTCCAGTTTTGCACCACACCTCCGACTTGGACACTGAAATCTGTCCGGGCTTTCTCGGCGGTTGCTTCCTCTTGGAGGAGCTGCCGACCGCGTTCTGTCTGGCCACGGCGCAGGAGCAACGGGCCGAGCTGCCCACGAAGGCGCGGGTAGCTGGGCTTCAAACGGTAGCTCTCCTCCCAGGCTTTAAGTGCGTTGTCGTCATTGCCAAGCGCCTTCCAGGCTCTGCCTCGCTCAAAGGCAAGCGAGGCATCCCCGGGCGCGAGCTGGGATGCTGCTTCTAGTGCCCCGATCGCTTGTTGCCGTAGCGCTGCGGCCTTTGCCGGCTGGGCATCGGCGGCATCCAGCAGCGTGCGTGCGTGCTGTGCGAGAATCTGCGACTCCCCAGGATGTTTCTGGGCGAGCGTGTCGAGCTGAGCAAGAGCATCGTCGAAGCGGCGCTGCTTGGTGAGATTCTCCGCCAGGAGCACGGCGGTCATCCAGCGCTCAGGCTCCAGAACAAGCGCCCGCTGGAGCAGTTTTTGGGTCTGGGGGTAGTTTCGCTCTTTATCCTGGTAGAACGCCTCGGCGACAAGAGGCTCTATATCTGTGGGAGCGACTTCCTGGGCTTTTTTGAAGCGGGATGCGCCCTTTGCCTGCTCCCCCAGGCTCAGCTCCAGGTAGCCAAGACGCACCAGGGTGACCGGGTCATTGGGGCTGGTACTCAGTGTGGCAGTCAGCAGGTTGTAGGCACGATCTACCTGGCCCACCTGGCGGTAGAGATCCCCAAGGATACTCATCATGCCCGGGATGCGCTTTGAATCGTCTTCCAGTTGCCGCAGTAGGGGGCGCGCCGCTTTATTATCCCCTGCACGAACCAGTAGCTGTGCCGCGTCCAACCGGCTTGCCGGGTCATTGGTAACCAGGCGGCGGGCGGACTCGGTCGCTTCTTTGTTAAGGGCGAGCTGCCGCAGGCGCGTTTCCTGCTCCGTGGTCTTTATGCGCTCTTTACTCAGTGTCTGCCACTGCTTTAGCTGCCACGGAACGCTTGCCAGTGCGCCAAGTGCAAGGATTCCTAGCAAAGCAAAAAGGCGTCTCTTACGATTCATAGTACTATTGTGTCATATCTTTGATACGTCGTGCCTTCAGGGCTGCCACCTCGCGCGTGGCCTCCGCCTCCGCTGGTCGGCGCTCTAGTACTTGTTCCCACTCGAAGATCGCGCGGTGGATCAGGAGTCGTCCGACACAGTAGCGGGCGAATTTTTTACGCTTTTCCAGGTCATTAGGGGTCTCAGCCACGCCCAGAGCAAGCTGCTGGTAGGTCTCCGCCTTGTTTTTCTCGGTAGTGTTCTCTGCGAGGAGCTTCTGTGCCCGCTCGCGCTCTCCGGTTTTTAGGAGCAACTGGCCGAGCTGGTAGCGTGTGGTGAGGTAGCTGGGGGAGAGGGCATAGGCTTTCTCGTAGGCCTGCTGTGCTCCTGCCGTATCGCCGCTGTCCTGACGTATCTTGCCCAGGTGGAACCAGCTTGATCCGACCTCTTGAAGCTTCTCCATCGCCTTTTCGGCGAGCGGGAGTGCAGCACTCCGAAGGGCTTGGACACGCGGCAGTTCGCCTTTTTTTTCTAGGGCTATCGCTTGCTCGTCGAGGGTAATGGCCCGCTGGAGTACCAGAATCCCTTTATCGGGCGCGAGTTTTTGTGCGTCGTCGAGAACCTTGAGGGCGTCGTCGTACTTGCCTTGGGAGACGAGAATCTGGTTGTGGATCAGGCACAGTCGCCACTCCTGCGGGTCGGCGGCGCGGGCGGCAAGGAGCGCCTTGTCGGCTTCTGAGAGCTTCTCCTGGTGTTTTAAGAGCAGTGCGAGGGCGAGCTGCGCATCCGAGGAGGCAGGGGCAAGGCGCACTGCCTCTTTCAGGTGTTTTTCGGCAACCGTGTAGTAGCCCAGAAACTGCTCCAGCCGTCCAAGGCGCACATAGCCGGGGGAGTAGGTTGCATCAAGGCGGACGGCTTGCCGGGCGAGCGCGAAGATTCTGTCGGTGAAGTCCAGCTCCTCGTAGAGCCCGGCGAGCTGTTCGGAGAGCACGGCGGAGCCCTTCGCATCTTTTTCTAGAGCGATAAGGGCATCGAGTGCGCTCGCATTGCTCTCGCGCAACAGGGTGGCCGCCTCGCCGAGGCGTATCCGCAGTGGCTCCGTAAGCGGCAGAGGCGTGGGGAGCGGTGTGGGCTGTGGGGTTGCCTGAGGTGCAGGGGAGGGTGTCGGAAGAGGCGAAACTGCTGTCCGGCATCCTAGGAGTAGGGCCGGTGTAAGGGGAAGGAGGCAGATGAGGCTAAGTTGAGCGAGGCGCATCATAAAAACAAAAACAAGGCGGCGTGTGCGAGCTCGCACGCGCCGCCAGTCAAATCACAAGAGGAAGACACAATCTAGCGAGGGGCACCACCACCGGACATTCCCGCGGGCCGACCATAGCCCCCTTGCATTTGTCCCATTCCAGGCCGTCCCATCGCGCCGCCGCCACGGGTCTTGGCGGTGGTGGCGTAGGTATTTTGCATCTGTGTTGCTGAGGGTCCCTGGAGCTTGGCGGCAGGATTTTCTTCCGGGCCAGACTTATTGCACCCAACAGTCACGAGGGCTAAGAGGCAGACTGCAACACCGAGTCGTTTATACATAGCGTGATCCTAAGCGTGGTGCCGTGCCGGATAACCGGCACGGCACCCGCATCTTGTGTATTAGTTGTTGACGATGCCGTAGAGCGTGATGGTACAGCGTGCGGTCTGGGTGTACTTCACGTGGCCGTCGGCGAAGCCGATGTTGTTGCCCTGAGCGGAGTGCTGAGCACACTTGTCCCATGCTGCGTTAAACGGCCCCTGCCAGACAGCATTGGTGCCCCAGTAACCAGGCACACAGGCATCGGCTTTGGGATAGGCGGTTCGCATCAGACGCCAGCGGCTCCAGTTGGCAGGCTGAGTGGGTGCCGTCCAGCCGACGTGGGTCGGGTTGTTAGCGATCTGTACCCACTGATCCCAGCCTTCCCAGCCGGAGAGGGTGGTGACCATATCGCCTAGGACATAGGTCTCTGCGGGTTTGCCGATTCCTGCTAGCGATCCTTGTGCGTAGGTCAGGGGCTCACTGGCACCGTAGGAGATCGGAGCACCTCTCTGGGTGATCGGGTTCCAGAGCTCGGTGGGGAAGCCTTTGACGGTGGCCATGTTGAACCAGCCAGAGTAGTTGGTCTTGACGCCTGCCTGGCGTGCATCACTGGGGCAGGAGTAGACACCCGCGCTCTTCACGTAGGGGAAGATCGCATTGTGCCAGAGGCCGCCTCCGTTGTTCACACAGAGAGGATCACTACCTCCAGAGAAGCACCGATCCCACTTCCACTCGGGGAAGGTTTCGTCGTAGTCCTGGGCATACATCACCATGCCCAGCGTGAGCTGCTTCATGTTGGAGAGACACGCGGTCTGGCGTGCTTTCTCACGAGCTTGTGCAAAGACAGGGAAGAGAATGGCAGCAAGAATCGCGATGATCGCGATCACAACAAGTAACTCGATAAGCGTGAAGGCACGCAGAACTTTCTGCATTTTCATAACTGAGAACTTCCTCAAGATAGATTGACTCCCAAAGACAGGGGGGAATCATATCAATTGTACACAGATATTTAATGGGTGTCAAGTCGGATTCTGAGGCTATCTTAGAGAATTTTTAATAAAATAGCCTTAGTTAATCGGTTCTGGGCCTTGCGGTATAATTGCCCGTGCCTGCTCCCACCCCTACTCTGGACAAAACACTCCTCGATGCGGCTCTTAACGGCTCAGATCTCACCCCACGCCTTGTTGCCGTCGAGACGCAGCAGGACACGGCGACCCTCTTTGCACGACACCGCGATGGCTCGGTGACCTCCGAGACCGTGCCCTTTATCCCCTGGCTGATTCAGCGTGACGAGCGCTTTCTGCCCGATGGTGAAGAAATCCAACTCACCGGTGAGGGCTACTCGCGCCTCGTGCGCTTTCCAAGCTGGCGGGCGTATCAAGATGCCCGCCAGATTTTAAGAGACGAGCGCCGAGACTTTGTGCAGTACGGCTCGCCCCAGAAGCAGTTTTTGCTCGGCACGGGGCGCACACTCTTTAAGGGAATGGCCTTCACCGAAGTACGCCGGATGCAAGTGGACATCGAGACGACGACACTCTCATTCAATGAATCCGGGGCAAAGATCTTTCTAATCGCCTGCTCGGACAACGTCGGCAACGAGGAGCTGCTCTTTGGTGACGAGCGCGATATGCTCTGGGCGCTCAATCACCTCGTCTCGGCGTGGGATCCCGATATTATCGAGGGCCATAACATCTACGCCTTTGATCTGCCCTGGATTCGCGCCCGCGCCCGCGTGCTCAACATTGCCCTGCCCTGGGGCCGCGACAGCTCCGAAGTGGGGATTGGCTCGGAGCGTAACTGCGCTCTGGGGGCCAACACGCGCCCGTTCACGCCGCACTATATCTGGGGACGGCATGTATTGGACACGCTCTTTCAGACCCAGCGCTTCGATGTGGCACGCGGCGAGATTAGCTCCTACAACTTAAAAGAGTGCGCTCGAACGTATCATATTGCCGAGCCCGACAGGGTCTATATTCCCCACGACGAGATCGCGTCGCTCTGGCGCACGGATCCGGAGCGGGTAAAAGCCTACACGCTGGGCGATGTGCGTGAGACCCGAAGACTCGCCGAGATTGTGACCCCCACGGAGTTCTACTCCACTCAGATGGTGCCCGATGTTTTTCAGACCGTCGCCGTGACAGGTAGCGGCGAGAAGATCAACTCGGTGTTTGTGCGGGCGTATCTTCAGGCAGGCCACGCGATTGCGCGCCAGCAGCCTAGCCAGCCCTACGGCGGCGGCTACACGGAGATACGCCTCGCGGGTCTGCTGCGCGGCATTGTGAAAGCCGATGTCGAGAGCCTGTATCCCAGCATCATGCTCAACTACAACGTCAGTAGCAGCTCGGACACGCTGGGACTGTTTCTGCCGCTTTTAAAAGAGCTGACCCGCCGCCGACTCATGGCAAAGCGCAAGGCCAAAGACTACGAATCCACGAAGAACGAGATCGCATCGGCGTACTGGGATGGTTTGCAAGGCTCCTATAAACTACTCATCAACTCGTTTTATGGCTACTTAGGCGCACCTTTCTACTTCAACGACTACTCCGCCGCCGCCAAAGTCACCGAGATCGGGCAGGCTATTGTTAAACAGATCGCGGAGGAGCTCGAGACGCGGGGGGCGACGGTTATAGAGATTGACACCGACGGCGTTTATTTTCAGCCTCCCCCTGGAATCTTGGGCCTAGAGCCTGAAGAGGCGTTTATCACTGAGATCGGCACGAAGCTCCCCGAGGGAATTCGCCTCGCCTTTGATGGCCGCTACGAGGTGATGCTCTCATTAAAGGCCAAGAACTATGTTCTCGTGAGCTACGGGGGCAAGACGACATTCAAGGGCTCCAGCCTGCGCTCCCGTGCCGATGAAAAGTTCGGCAAGAAGTTCCTCTACGAAGCCGTGGACTTTCTGCTCGCCGACAATCGCGAGGGGCTCTTGGCGCGCTACAAAGAGCTTCTGGACGCTATCGAGAACCGCACCCTCGGGATCGAGCAGATCTCCCGCCGCGAGCGTGTCACCGATAAAACCTTCACCAGCGATGCGAAAAAACGCAACGCCGAAGCCATGGCGGGCCTCACCGTCGGCGACTACGCGATTATCTACCAGCGCGAGGGCGACAAAGCCCTGGTTCCTGCCGAGAACTACAACCACGACGAAGATGTCGAGTACTACCAGACCAAGCTCTACAAATTTGCCACGCGCCTCGAAGCCGCCATCGGCGAAGACTTCGCGAAACTCTGTCCCAAACCCCTTGTCGGAGCTAAACGCAAAGCCGCCGAAGACGCCAAACACCAGATGAGCCTCTTTGAGATGTGACAACTCTCTTCGGAAATCGTAGGTATACTGCTTGCGTGAACAAAATCTCTACGAAGAGAAAGACGAGAAGGAGGATAGCGTCATGGATGTCACAGTTGGCATAGGACTTGGTTTTTTCGCGTGGCTGCTGGTGCGCTGCGTTCTGAGCGGCTTTTACACGGTGGATCAGAACCAGCGAGCCGTCAAGACCGTGTTTGGGCGGGCGCAGCGTCTGGGGGAATTAACAACCCTCGATGATCCGATTGCGGAGTCACTGACGGGCGACCAGCGAGAGCGCTATGTCTACCCCCAGGTTCGGGTGATTCCGCCGGGGGGGCCGTACTTCAAGTGGCCGTGGGAGAGGATCTATAAAGTTTCCGTGGCGACGGAGACAGTCAATATGGCTTACGACCCTCAGGCACCGGAGGCAAATCGCGAGGGGACAATGCTGGAGGCGGTCACGAAAGATCAGCTCAACACCGGGCTGACAGGGCAGATCCGCTATCAGGTCTCGGAGCGCAATCTCTACGCTTATCTTTTTGGGGTCACGCATCCCATCGCTCATGTGATGGGGTACTTTGTCTCGGTACTTCGCGAGCGAATCGCGACCTTTGAGGCTCCTGGTGTTGCAGGGCACGAAGATGCGCTGGATGCAACGTCGGTGGAGGGCATCTCCATCAACGATCTACGAAAGAACCTGCGTGATCTTAATGAGCACATGGATAAGGAGTGCCAGAGTGCGTCCGCACGCTACGGAATGCTGCTAGAGGCATCGCTGATTACCGGCATTGACCCCCCCGCCGAGGTGGAGTCCGCGCTGGCGGCGATCAACACGGCGCACAACCATGTTTCCTCGGACATCAGCTTGGCGACAGCGGCGGCAGACCAGCGCATTGTGGAGTCCCGTCGCGCCGTCGAGATCGAGACTCTCAAAGCCGAAGCGGAAGTCGAGCCGCTGCGGCGGCTGGCGGTGCAACTCACCGCGCTCCAGGCAACAGGTCGGCCCGCGATGCTGGCCTACGTGCGCAACGCCAAGCTCGCACTCTTTAGCAATGCTCGCCGGGTGATCACGGAGGTGAAGTCATGACTCTTGTCTATGCGCTTGTCACGTTTTTCGTTCTGCTGATCGGCGGCCCGATTTTGCTTGGGCTGGTGCGCCTCATGGGAATCTACACCGTTGTTCAGGAGCGCCGCTGTCATGTCTATGTGCTCTTCGGGCAGGTGATCGGCATTGTTGAGGAGCCCGGACTCTGCTTCCTCTGGCCAAGGCTTGGCTGGCGGGCGCTGCTTATCGGGGGCTTCGGTAAGTGTCATGTGATTGATATGCGGCTCGATCAGGAGTATCTGCGGAGCGCTCCCGTGAACTCCGAAGAGGGCGCTCCGATGGGAATCGGGATCTGGTACGAGATGTATATTAGCGATCCTGTGGCCTATCTCTTCAAGAACTCCGACCCGCGCGGCTCGCTCTCCGCCAACGTGAGTAACTCTACCGTGCGCTGTCTGAGTAACTTACCCCTAGCTCGGATGCTGATTGACCGCCATAGTATGAGCAAGACCGTTCGCGACGAAGTGACGCCAAAGTCTCACGAGTGGGGCTATAAGCTAGGCTCGATCTACATCCGAAAAGTTCACTTCCGCGACCCGGAGATGATCCGTCAGATCGAGAGCAAAGTTGTTAATAGACTGCGGCAAGTCACGGCGGCGATCAAACAAGACGGTGTGAACCAGGTGAGCATCATCACTAGCACCGCCGAGCGCCAAGCCGCTGTCGAGTTTGGAAAGGCCGCCGCTGTCCGCCCTGCGATTGTGGGAGAGGCCATGGCCGAGATCAGCCGCGACCCAGAGATTTCCTCGGCGCTCTTTGAGCTTCTGGAGACCCAGCGGATTGTCGAGAGCGGCGCGAACCTCACGCTGATTCAGGGGCAGGGCAAAGGAAATAGTAGCGATCTCATGGCAGGCTTCCTTGCCTCCATGCCCGCAATTGAGGAGCAAGCCGCCCCCAGCAAGCCACCCGTCAAGCGCTAGAGGCTACATGTCGTCGAGGAAGCGGAGCTGCTCGCGGTACGCACGTAGCGCGGGGAGATCCAGGGAAGCGGAGAGGGTTCCCTCTTCGCTTCCCGCATCGGCGAGAATCTCGCCGTGCCAGTCCACGAGCATCGAGCGACCGGGGAAGCTGAAGTACGGGTCGGTGCCGCAGCGGTTGACGCCTAAAACATACGCCTGATTCTCAATGGCACGCGCTTGGAGCAGTCGCACCCAGTGGTGGACCCGAGCACTGGGCCAGCTTGCGATATCGAGATAAAGCTCGGGTTTCCACTTCTTTGCCGCACTACGCCATACCTCGGGGAAGCGCAGGTCGTAGCAGATGAAGGGAGCGACGTGGATGCCTTGCCAGGGAAAGATCACGGCCTCTGTGCCCGCCTGATAGATCTCGCCGCCCGCGCGGAAGGGCTTTATCTTGGTGTAGTCCGCGATGCGTGTGCCACTGGGAGCAAAGACCAGCGCCCGGTTGTGGCCGTTGATCGCCACGCCGCCTACCAGAGTGATCTGCCAGCGCTTTGCCGTCTCCTGAAGAAAGGTCGCAATCGGGCCGCCTTCTGGCTCCGTGGCCTCGATATTCATCGAGAACCCCGTGGCAAACATCTCGGGAAGCACCACAAGCGTGTTGGACTCTGGGCTGGCTTCGGCGAGCATTTTCTCCACTTTGGCGAAGTTGGCCTCACGGTCTTCCCACGCAATATCAAACTGAAGGACTAGGACTTTCATTATTTTATGTTTCCTATGCGACCGGACGAAGTCCGTGATCGTTGGTGTCCCGGCTGTCAGGCGGATACATCAGCCGCTGTGCTCCGCGACTGGTCACGGCGTAACTGAACCAAGCTCAGCCGCGAAGAACACGACACGGAATCCTCTTTGAGGAGTCAGGAGGCGAATCTGGCCCGACTGGATTTTCTAGGGAACCGTGCAGGTAGTAATTGGGATCGTACCAATCGGAACACCACTCGCGCACCTGCCCGGCCATCACCCTGCCAGTACGTGGTATCGTGGTGCGTGCCGGGCCAGAGCTTCGTCGCGCCGTTCTCGGGCCCCATGTCCACCACCGGCACATTGATCACAATCCCAAACGTCGGGGACGGGTGGGTCATCCTCGGCCAGAGCTGCGCCACATCGGGATGCACGGGCTGAAAATGCTCACCTTGGAGCGCGGTGTTGCCGGAGTAGAAATTGTTCTTCACACCATCGCCGAGGATCGCCTTTGTCACTTCGATAATCTTCTCGTTAAAGAGCACATCACGAAAGAGATAGGGCTCGAAGGGCGGCGGGGCTTGCTGGAGATTGCCCTTGTTGAAGTTAAACGGCACATCGGGGCGGGCAAGAATAGCGGCGACATCGGCGAGCATTTTCTCGCACAAAATATCGCAGTGGGCGGGATCTATCACGTCTTCCAGGACGACGAAACCATCTCGGTTAAATTCATCGATCATTTTTTCTTCTCACCCTCGTTTTCTCTTCTTCACACCGTTCACGAGGCGGCACGAAGCACCTGGGCAATTGCCTGCGCGAGCCGCGTGTGCGCCTCGGCATCGAAGTGGACGCCATCGAGCGAGCTGACACCAATGACGGAACCCGCATTGAGAAACTCCCAGCCATTGGCCTCAGCCACTTCGAGGTAGAGCGGGGCGAGCGCACGGGAAAAACTCACGGCGCGTTCTTCGTCAAACTCCACGTAGGAGATCGGGGTGCGCAGCGGCGGCGGGGCGATCAGCAGCACTCTTGCCCCTGCATCGTGGCCCATCCGGCCAATTGCTTCCACGGCATCCGCAGCGGCGTCGGGCTGGTGGCGGAAGCGCGACTTGGCATCGTTGGTTCCCAGCATCACAATCAGCCTCTCGAAAGGCCGGTGCGTATCACAGACCATGGGGAAAGTTGCTTTGCCGTTGCGCATCGGGACAAGAGCATCGTCAAAGCCCGTGGTGCGATTGGACAAACCCTCTTCCAGCACCCGCCAGCTCTCGCCGAGTAGGCACTGCAAAACGCCTGTCCAGCGCGTCTGATCATCGAAGCGCGAGATGTCCTTCGGGTTTGCGCCCCAGGTGTTGGAGTCGCCGTAGCTGAGTAGAGACTTCATGGGAGAATTGTACCTCTGGATGCTACCGACAAGCGGTATAATCGCGCATGTCTAAAACAATGACGCGACGTGGGTTTACGACCCTGACTACGGGGCTGCTTCTCGGCTCCACGACAGAAGCGTTTGCGGCTGCGCAGGCCGCACAGCCGCCTTCCGGCCCGACGGAGGCTCCGTTTGAGCGGGACTATCCCGCGCCAGGCTTTAAGCTCGCGTGGAAGAAGCCACAGATTAACCGTCAGCTCGCTCAGGATTTTGTTATCTACGCGCACTCTGATTTGGAGCTGGTCAAGAAGCTCCTAGACAAAGAGCCGGGGCTCATCAATGCGACAATTGACTGGGGCGCGGGGGACTGGGAGACCGGGCTGGGGGGCGCATCGCACATGGGCCGCCGAGACATTGTCGAGTTTCTTTTGGAGCGTGGGGCACGTATGGATCTGTTCTGCGCCGCAATGATGGGCCAGTTGGAGGCGGTGAAAGCGTTTCTGACGCTCCAGCCCAAGCTGATTGATGCTAAAGGCCCGCACGGCTTTACCCTGCACTTTCATGCGCAGGTGGGGGCCAAGAACTCCGAGAGTGTTTTGGAGTATCTTCAGACGGTCAAAAAAATCGAGCTCAAGCCAAACCCATTTCTGAAGAGATAGGGAGATCTGGTTGCGCTAATCTAGCTTGCGACCCGCTGCCAGGCGAATGGTGGCAATGCGCTCTGAGGTGACGGCTTCTTCGAAAGAGCGGAAGCCCGCGAGCTGGAAGCCGTGCTTCTTCGCGAGCCGCCACATCTCCTCCGCCTGTGCGAGACTGACGGCCTTGCCCAGAGTGAAGCTCTCGTAGCGGCCCTCCAGGGCAAGCATCATGGTCTCGGACATGCAGGCGTAGGCGGTGCCGGGGGGAAAGCCAAAGGAGAACGGGACACCGGGGCGATCCACGCCTTTTTTAGTCGTCTTGGTGGCAGTGAACTCTCCGGGCACAGCGACGCAGCCGCCCTCGATCACTAGGACATCGTTGCGCTCTTTGGCGACACGCGTGCTCACATCGCGGGGGCGAGCGACATCACAGACAACCGCGCCGCGCTTCAGATGACGCGGCTCGATAATGGCATCGGCGGCGCTGGTGACCGTGACAATCACATCGGCATCGCGCAGGCCCTCTTCGACGGAGCCAGTGACTGTCACCGGCTTGCCCCCGCGCTCACGAACTTCTTGCGCGACAGGTTCCAGGCGCGCCAGATCCCGCCCCACAAGGGTCATTTGCCCGGCGTAGGGAGCGAGCAGCAAAGCGCTGGTGTGGCCGATACTGCCACTGGCCCCGACGACGGCGACATGGGCGGACGAAAAAGGCGTTCCCATGAGCTCCGCTCCCCGCATGGCGCCCTCGACGGCTGTTGCGACCGTGTAGGAGTTGCCGGTGGTGACCGCGAGCTTAGTGCGTGTGGCGAGTGTGATTCCCCCATCCCCCGCCACGCTCGTCAGTGCACCCAGCCCGATAATCTTCGCGCCCAGCCCCTCCGCGAGCTCGCAACACGCCTGGAGCTTATCGTAGACCTGCTCGGCAGGAAGCGTCAGGAGCTGGTGGGGGGTGAGGGTGCAGACGATGAACCAGCCCTCTGCCACGGCGCCCGTGGCGGAGCGAATGCCCGTCAGGTGCGCCACGGGGCGGGGGGGGAGCTGGCGCAGGAGAGTGGCCAGCAGTGGCTCCGGCAGGTGCTTTGCCAGCGGAGACATGCGGCTCATGTCCTTGCGGATATCTATGGGGTGAATGATGAAAGCAAATCGCTCCATAGCCTCCATTCTACCCGAACTTGGCCCCGGCTATTTTTGTAAGTGTGCTTGGACTCCCTGGGGAGTGACTTTAAAGACGGTGCCCACGGAGTCGCGCGCTCTGACGACTGCGATAAAGTTAGCCCCGGCCTGCTCAATCAGCACACTGGGGCCCGCGACGGCTTTCTGGGCAGCGCTCAGCTCGTCGGCAGTGAGGCCAAAAGTTTCCAGGGCAAGGGGCTCGTTGATCGGCAAGCTCGGCATAGTTCTGAGGGCTTTCTGGAGCGCGACGCATGTCGTACGGCACGCGTCGCGCCGCTGGTTCTCCGTGGTGAGAAGAGTCCCGCTGCCCATGATGCCGAGCTGGCCGAGCAGGGTGTCCAGAGGCCACCAGGCGACACGCTCTAGCCCCACGAGAAAACCAGGTTTTGCCGCATAGCGCCCCAAAGCGGACGGGCTACCCGGGGAGAAGCCTTGGCGGGCATCGAAGGCGAACCCTCCCTTTTTTTTTGCCGTTTTGTCGCTGCCCGGAACGACTAAACTTGTCGTCAGGTCAGCGGAGCCGTAGAGCAGCGCTGAACCAGACGTGAGCTGAAAGTGGCGCAGACGGCGTCCGTTACGGAACGCATCGCTCTGGCTCAGCCGGAGCTGGCTCAGTGGGCTGAGGTGGACGATACTACCGTCCGGAAAAGCGACAGTGACCGTGCCCGTTCCATCCGTGACAAGTGTGTCGCCTAGAGAGTAGGATTGCCCCACGAAGCTGGGGGCCGGGGCGCTCTTGCCGCTAGCGGTCTGGAGGGTGACACCGCCCGTGACGGCCACGACCGAGGCAAACCCGTGGGAGACATCGCGCCGCGCCCCATCCAGTAAGAGAAGACTCAGTACGAGTAATCCGACGATTTTACCAAGCTGCCCGAGATAGTCCCGTGCGGCTTGGCGACGCCAGCCACTCAGGCGGTTGCGCCAGTGTTGTTCTTCATAGCGGGCCGCATCTTGCAACAGACTCATAGAGAAGCCTCCAAGGAGACCTCCGGCTTTAGCTGGGGGAGGAATTGGGAACCGCATAGAAGTTCCCGCTGTTGGTTCTTCAAATTATTTCTGCTTTGCCTTTCCGTTTCTGTCATTATAATGATAGTATGTGGGTAGTGAAACTCGTCGCACAAGTCAAGCTCTTGCCTACGCAGGAGCAACGCGAATACCTCAAGAAGACACTTGAAGCCGCAAATCAAGCCGCCAACGTTGTCTCTGATGACGCGTTTGCCTCGAAGGTATTCAAGCGTTTTGACTTGCATTACCTGTGGTACGAAACGCTCCGCAAAGATACTGGGCTGACTGCTCAGGTAGTCGCATTGCTCTTTGCCAAGGTCGCTGATGCCTACAAACTTGATAAACTCACTCAGCGATCTTTTCGTCCACACGGAGCTATCGCCTACGATTCCAGAATCCTTCGGTATATGCTTGACAAGAAGATGGTGAGCATCTGGACGGTCAACGGGCGGGAGAGAATCCCGTTTGTCTGTGGAGACTATCAAACAAGACTTCTTGAAGGACAACGAGGAGAATCTGAGCTTGTCTTTGTTGATGGGGAGTTCTACCTGATGGCTGTCTGCGACGTGCAAGACCCTCCGCTTCGCGAAGTCAACGGCGTTCTTGGCGTAGACCTTGGCATTGCCCAGCTTGCTACGGATAGCGAAGGAAATCAGTACAGCGGGCTTGAAGTACGAACCCTTCGCCGCCGCATGAGGCGACTTCGTGCTGGACTTCAGCAGTGTGGTTCTGAATCTGCCAAGCGTCACCTTCAAAGGCTCAGACGAAGGCAAAGTCGGTTCACCAAATGGGTGAACCACAATATCAGTCGCAGACTTGTCGAAACTGCGGCTAAACTTGGGAAGGCACTCGCTCTTGAAAACCTTCAAGGTATCAGAGATCGAGGAAACGGCTTGGCTACGGGGCGCAGCGCCCCTAGCTTCAACCGAGAAATGCGTTTTGAACTTGGAAACTGGAGCTTCTACCAGCTCTTGGCTATGGTTGAGTACAAGGCGAAACGCGCGGGGTTGCCTGTGTTTCTGGTTGATCCAGCCTACACTTCCCGAACGTGTTCCGTCTGTGGTTATTGCGATAAGCATAATCGAAAATCTCAATCTCAATTCCAGTGTCTAAGCTGTGGCCTGGAACTCAATGCAGACTGCAATGCAGCTCTGAA
>NZ_JAYVPL010000121.1:0-49985 GCF_043757465.1 Armatimonas sp. | reverse complement strand
TCTATGCGGCATGGTGCGCAGCGCACCTGTGCCGTGCGGTTGCCGATTCCCCTGTCAGCTAAAGCAGACAGTCCCCTCGGTCGTTTAATTATGGAAACACGCACTTCTCTTTTGGCAGCTTCCCTGTCTCGTCGTCGTTTTTTGGCGGGGGCACTGGCGCTCCCTCCCACCCTTGCACTCATCGGCTGTGGCGGAGGGGGAGGCGGCACGACGCTGAACCGGTCGGTCTCCGGGCGGTGGGCACAAAAAGTGCTCAATGCCATCAGCAATACGACCCTGGGGCCACCGATGAATGCGCGGGCAATTGCGATGGTTCACACCGCCGCCTTCGACGCTTGGGCCTGCTACGATGCCGTTGCACTGGGCACACGCCTTGGAGCGACCTTGCGGCGACCTGCTGGGGAGCAAACGCAGGGCAATAAAGAACAGGCCGTGAGCTTTGCCACCTACCGTGCCCTGGTGGATCTCTATCCCTCGCAGAAAACCTCCTTCGACACGCTCATGGCGAGCTTGGGGTACGACCCGAACAATACATCTCTGGATACAACCACAGCGGTGGGGATTGGAAATCGATGTGCGCAGGCGCTTCTGGACTTCCGCCACGCCGACGGTGCCAACCAGCTCGGGAGCTACGCCGATACGACAGGCTATGTTCCCGTTAATACTGCGGATAATGTGGTTAATCCAAAGTTCTGGCAGCAGATTCGCTTTCCCAATGGGAAGTCTCCGGCCTATATCGCGCCCCACTGGGGCCTCGTGACACCGTTCGCGCTCTCCTCATCTTCGGCACTGCGCCCGGCAGCACCGCCCGAGTTCGGCTCCGCACTCTATATTGCACAGATGAACGATGTCATTAAGCTCACGGCTGATCTGACCACGGCACAGAAGACACTGGTAGAGTACTGGGCCGATGGGCCACGCTCGGTGCAGCCCCCAGGACACTGGCTGCTCTTCGCCACCGCCGTCTCCGACCGGGATCAGTACGATCTGGATCGGGATGTGAAACTCTTCTTCACCGTTGGCAATGCGGTAATGGACGCGGGTATCGGGTGCTGGGAGTGCAAGCGCTTCTATAACACATCGCGCCCGATTACCACCATTCGTGCTCTTTCCACAGGAAATGGGAGCTGGGTTCCCGCGCAGGCTCCTGATTTTCTCACGCCGCCGTTCCCGGAGTACACGTCGGGTCATAGTACGTTTAGCGCCGCCGCCGCCGAGGTGCTCAAGCGTTTCACCGGTAGCGATACATTCGTCTATTCTCCCTCCAGTTCACGCAGTGCGGTGACGCGTGTTGAGTCGCTCGTAACTACCTGGACGACATTTTCCGAGGTTGCGGATCAGGCAGGAGCCTCTCGTCGCTACGGTGGGATTCACTTTGAAGCTGCCGATACGGAAGGCCGCAAGATGGGGCGAACTGTTGGTGGGCTCGTCTGGGATAAAGCGCAAGCCTACATTAATGGGACATTCATCGGGTGAACTTGCTAGTCATGACCACCCCGCGCATTGGCCTTTAAAACGAGCGCCTATCCCGCACCGGTCCGAGCTCGGTCTTGGCGAACAGCTCCGCGAAATCTTTCGAGCCATCATAGAGGCGGGTTTCCATGGTGACGCCACGCTCCTGCACGGGAATATTGCCCGCCCAGCCGTCGTTCCATGCGGCTTGGCGCAGGTTGTTGTAGTGCACCACCCGTCCGCCGGGCCAGACCACCGAGAGAATATGGCGCTCCTTGGGGATCTCGTAGGGCGGCTCCATCTTGTACTTTGTGAGCGTGCTCTCATCAAACGCAATGCCCAGGCCGGGCGCTTCGGGGACACGCACAAAGCCACCGGAGATTTCTAGCGGTGTCACTAACAGATCATCAGCGAAGTTGTTGAGGCAGTTCACGGCGGGCCACTGCGCAAAAGGCAAGACCGCCCCGAGGTGCGCCGAGAGCGCGGTGGTGAGGCCCGTGCCCACGAGCTGGAGAAAAAACGGTTTCTCAAAGGCGGCGGCAAGTGCCCCTTGCCGCAAGATACTCGAAACGCCGCCTCCGACCACGAAGCCGTCGCAGATTTCCTCGCGGGCGGCGCTAGAAAACGGGACGGCGCCGAAGTGATGGGCAATCGGGCGGCTGGTTTTTTGCCGCAACAGGCGATTTCCCTCTAAGTCCCGGTGGGGAATGGGGGACTCATACAGCGCGACGCGCTCGTAGGTGTCGAGAGACTGCAAGATGGGCGCGGCATTGCTGGCGTTGAGGAGGAACTCGTTCCAGTCGAGGTCAATTTTGAAGTACTCAGGCGACGCCGCGCTGAGTGCCTCTACCTGCGCCCAGACATCCCACCACGGGCGCGCCTTGGTCTTGTAGGCCACGTAGCCCGCCGCCAGCGCGTCTTTGGCTTCCTCGGCTAAGGCTTCCGGGGGGAAGTCAATTGTCCACCAGGAGATGGGGCACCAGGGCCGTACAAGCGGCTGGTTGAGCAGCTTGTAGACCGGCACCCCGAGCGCCTTCCCGACGACATCGTAGAGCGCCATCTGCAAGCCCGCCCCGAGGCTATCATCGCCCAGAAAGTCCGCCGGATTCTTGCCCTTCACGCGCGCCACCGCGTCGTCGCTGACCCGGCTCCAGGTGTAGTGGGGAAGTGTCTCGCCCCAGCCCACAAAGCCTGCGTCGGTCTCCACACGGCAGATTTCTACCACTTTCCACTGCCAGACCTCGCGGGCATTCCACTTTTCGCAGCGCGGCGTAAACGGCACGGTGAGCGTGATTCGCTCGATCTCAGTAATCCTCATTGACATACCACCGTTTTCGGTGTGATAGCACGTAATTCCTGCACCCATTATCCCCCGAGCTGACCCCCGTAGCGGCCCATCCAGTAGGCGAGGAGCCAGTCGGTGGGTTTGTCTTCGCGTTCGCCGTTTCTTCCGATCACGGTTTTATATGGCTCCTGATCCCACATGACGAGGCCCATCTCGCTTCTAGGCAGAATTTTAGTGAGCCGGTCATCGTCGGTGCCGGGTGTGCGCTCAATCTGAATGTCCTCGCGGCTGCGGTTGTCCACCGTCCACTCGACCATGTCAAGCGGCCAGTCACGGAGCGTCTCCACGGCGGGTTCCAGCGGGACATGCTGGCCGGAGAACTGGTTGAAGACGAAGTCATAAAACGGGATGTGATCTCGGCGGCAGGTGACGTGCCACTGACGGATCGCCGTCAGGGCATCGGCGCGCAGACTGGGGAAAATAAGATGATTAAACAGGTTCTGGAAGACCATCGTGAGGAGCTCATCGTTGATGTGTGTCCGCTCTGAAGGCGTTTTATAGGCAAGCTGACGCATGTTATTTGCGTAGCCATGCTTGGTGATGAGCAGCTGCGCCGCATCCCTATATTTTTGTTTTTGGGTGACATGGTAGGCCACGCCTAGGTGCGCCAGAATCTCGGTGGAGTTACCGAAGCGCTCCTCGTTCCAGTTCGGGTCGCCATTCAGGCTCTCGGGAGACCAGTTGCCCCACTGCGTTGACTTGCCATCAATGTCGGCGAGTACAAAGCCATGATCGACAATTCCCCCGACAATCTTGTCGACTAAGTTCGCGACCCGTTTTTTCTCGCTCTCGTCGGCGGCGAGGTCGTAGTACATCGCGTAGCCGTAGAGGTGGCCGTCAATCTCGTCGGAGCTGGCGTCGCGCTTCCAGAGCCACTTTCCGTCGGCACTCATAACCCAGCGCTTCTCGATCGGCTTCTCGCGTGGATTATCTCGGCGCATCTCCGCCAGCTCCTGTGGGGTGAACGTGCGGTCTCTTTCATGAAGCGGTGCGGTGCCGACGGGAAAGACGGAGCGGGCGATGAAGTGTGGCGTGCCGGTCACTTCCTGCAAGAGCACCATGGCATTAAACGCAGCACGAGCGTTGGCACGCGCCTCGGGGTTCTTGGTTACAGCGTAGCGCAGAGACTCGACGGCCATGTACATCCCCGTGTGCTCACCGTCGTTGTCGTCGTCCTCGATAAAACTCTCAGACAAATCGCCTGGTTTTTTCAGTACGGCAGGCCCGACCAATCCGGGGGGGCGGATGTGACGCTTGCGTACTATATCAAGGAAGTAATCGGCCTTCTGGGCGAGCGTGAGCTTCTTGCGCCGGATCGCATCCACGCCGCCTGCCGTACCTACCCACGCCGTACCGTCGGGAGCAATTGCCACATCTCGGGCATCGTCGCTTGCCAGCCAGCGGCGGCTATGGCGCAGGCTAAATTTTTGTGTCTTCGTGTCGTATCGGGCGACCCCGAGCTTAGTTGCGATCCAGAGGCGACCTTTGCTATCCTGGGCAATGGCCCGTGCATGCCGGTTGGGGAGCCCCTGCGCCACACCGATGGATTTGACACGTTTTGCGCCCTGGTAAAAATCTACACCGCCTGTGGAGCCAATCGCCAGCGTGCCGTCGGGCAGGTGTGTGAGGCAGTAGATATTGCTACTCAGGAGCTGATCCGGCGTCCCAAGACGCTGGGCAGGTTTGCCAGAGTGCGTGTTCTGCAAGTAGAGCCCGCTCGCGGTTCCGATCCAGAGGTTCTCGGCATCCAGCGGTGCAATCGCCCGGATTGCCTGATGCCAGCGGCCCGACACCGCCAGCCACTTCCCGCTCTGCCTTTTCAGCCAGACACCCTGCGGCCCGGCAGCGTAGAGTGTTCCGTCTTTTCCCCGTGCCAACGCACAGATCAGCGAGCTCGAGAGCCCACTTGGTGTCACCTGATCGCCCTCTATTTTGAAGAGGCCCCGCCAGCTTCCGACCCAAAGGTTGCCACCAGGCTCTACCAGAAGACAGTGACATGAACCGAGTGCCTCACTAACGCTTGGCGAGCGCCACTGTGAGCCGTCGCGCCAGAAAACTCCTGCTCCTGTTGCGCACCAGAGCCGTCCGGAACGGTCAAAAGCGACGGCGCGAACATCATTCTGCTCGGGACTTGCCAGCGGCGCGGCTTCGTGCCAGTCTTGCCAGTAAGGGGTATCAGCAATAGGTAGGTGCATAGTGGCTTAGTTCTGGAATGAGTGGGTGCAATCCTGCCCAAACGGATAGTATGCCCTCACCTTCAGAGTCGTGTAGAATTTCAGCCTATGAAGTACAGAAAAATTGGAAAAACCGACCTCGAAGTTTCTGAGGTCAGCTTAGGCTGCTGGACAATGGGGGGCCTGAACTGGGTCAATGGAAACCCCAATGGCTGGGCCAACGTGGACGAGGACGAGATTATTGCGGGGATCAAGACGGCGCTCGATGCCGGAGTAAACCACTTCGACAACGCCGATGTCTACGGCAATGGCAAAGCCGAGCGGATGTTGGCACGGGCGTTGAATAAGCTTGGTGTGAAGAGCGAGAGCGTCGTGATCGCCACCAAGATTGGGCACTTTCCCGGCACGGCGGCGCATGCCTACGAGTCCGCGCACATTCGGCATCAGTGTGAGCAGAGCTTGATCAACTTGCAGCGCGAGTACATTGACATTTATTACTTTCATCATGGCAGCTTCGGGCCGCACTTAGAAGCCGCCGCCGCGACTCTCGATGCGCTGGTCGCTGAGGGGAAAGTGCGGGTGAAGGGCCAGAGCGCCTACTCCACTGGCGACTTCGAGAAAGCCATTCCTGTGGTGAAGCCCGATGCACTCCAGAGCTGGGCACACGCGCTCGACGATCAATTTGTGCGTCCGGGTGCGAAGCTCCAGGAGCTGATGAAGACATACGGCTGCACCTTTGTTGCGTTCTCGCCGCTGGCACAGGGACGGCTTCTCGACAAGTTCGACCCGGCCAAGCCCCCGACATTTGAACCAGGCGATCATCGGCTTGGCAATAAGGCATTTGGCACGGAAGCTATCGAGGCGCTCAAACCCAAGCTGGAGCAGCTAAAAGCGCGTTTCGGGGCGACGACGGAGGATCTTTCCGCCGTGGCGCAGCGCTATATTTTGAATCTTGCGAACGTCGCCTGTGTGATCCCGGGTTTTCGTAACGAGCGGCAGGTTCGGTGCAACCTCGCCGCCGTAGACCGTGAACTGAGCGACGCTGACATGGACTTTATCCGTACGACCCTCGCGTAATCGGACATCGTAATTTACGATGCCCGATAAACGCCACACCTTGGTGAAAGTCGTCCTATAAAAACTTGGACCAGCGGTAGTCCTTGGGCTTGCTGACTTTCTTCCCAGCCTCTTCAATAGCCAGCTCCGCCATCGCGTTCACAATCCAGGCGAAGTTCTCCGGGCCAACGGAGTGGTAGTCGGCATCGGGGGCGGGGTTGAGGAAGTCAATGGCGTAAGGAATGCCGTCTTGAACAGCGAACTCCACCGTGTTCATGTCGTAGCCTAAGGCGTTGCAGATCTTGAGGCAGTCGCTTGTGAGGCGATCTTGCATCGCGGGGTCAAGCGGGGGGCCATCCAGAACATAGCGGCGCTCGTGGGGAAGCCGCGGGTCGTAGCGCATGATATGGATGTTTTTCTTGCCGATCACGTAGCAGCGGAAGTAGTCCGTGAACTCGACATTGGCCTGAAGTGTCATGCAGAGATCGCCTGTCTGGTCGTACGCGGAGAAGAACTCCTCGCGTGAGTGAACCTTATAGACATGTTTCCAGCCACCGCCGGAGTAGGGCTTCAGAAACGCCGGGAAGCCGATGTACTCAAAGATCTCGTCAAAGTTCAGCGGATAGAGCAGGTTGCGCAGCGACTGACTATTAATATCCGGTGGATGCTGTTTGTGGGGCAAGAGCGCCGTCTTGGGGATAGCAACGCCGATCTTATGAGCCAGCGCGTAGTTGAAAAACTTATCGTCCGCGGTCCACCAGAACGGGTTATTGATCACATTGACACCCTGCATCACCGCATGCTTAAGCACGGCGCGGTAGAACGGAACATCCTGTGAGATCCGGTCAATGATCACCCGGTAGTCGTAGAGCTGCTCCATCGTGATCGCACCGATACTCACGCTCTCCGCCTCAAAATTGCCTGCCCCCAGCTCGTTGATCTTTGCCACTAATGCGCCGGGAAACGTATTCTCTCTGCCATACAAAACCCCAATTTTCTTCATAACTCTTCTCCTGAATCTATTCTACCCAAGTCGCAAGCATGCGAAGTTTTTCTTGCCGACCTGGAACTCGTCGCCGTTCTTGATGGTGATAGTTGCCGCCGGGTCGGAGAGCTTTTCACCGTTGATCTTGACGCCGCCCTGCTCCACTAAGCGCCTCGCCTCACCGTTGCTGGAAGCGAAGCCTGCGTGCCGGACGAGAGCGACGATGTTGATCGGGTTTTCGGGTGCAGTAAGCTCGGGCGCGTCGCTGGGGAACTGGCGGGCGGAGTGGATGCGCTTCCACTCGTCGCTGGCAGCAGCGGCTTCGTCTGCGCCGTGGTAGATCGTGACAATCTCTTTGGCAAGCCGGTGCTTGGACTCCATCGGGTTGGGCGCTTTCAGAATCTCCTCAAACTCCGCGAGCGGGACATCAGTACACAGGAGGAAGTACATGGACATCTGCGCATCGCCCAGGCTCATGACCTTGCTGTACTGGGAGAGAGGAGGCTCGGCGATGGCGATGTAGTTGCCTAGGCTCTTGCTCATCTTCTTGATGCCATCGAGACCGACTAGAAGTGGCATGAAGAACCCGATCTGCGGATCCTGCGCGATCTCCGGGTCGCTCTGGAGCTCGCGGCCTGTGAGGATATTGAAGGTCTGGTCCAGCCCGCCCATCTCCACATCGGCTTGGATCGCCACCGAGTCGTAGCCCTGCGCCAGCGGGTAGAGAAGCTCATGTAGGGAGATAGGCTGATTGGCATCCCAGCGCTTCTTGAAATCCTCACGGGTGAGCACCTGCGCGACTGTGATCTTGCTGGTGAGCTTGACTAAGTCCGCAAACGAGAGCTTCCCGAGCCACTCCGAGTTAAATCGAACATCGGTTTTCTCTTTGTCTAGGATCACGGCGAGCTGATCCACGTAGGTGGTCGCGTTCTGAGCGATCTGTTCGCTGGTCAACATCGGGCGCGTCGCCGAGCGCCCCGACGGGTCACCGATTAACGTGGTGTAGTCGCCAATAATAATCGTCACGCGGTGGCCCAGGTCCTGGAACTGACGCATCTTTCGCAAGACCACGGCAAAGCCCAGGTGAATATCCGGCGCCGTTGGGTCGAGGCCGAGCTTGACGACCAGTGGCTTGCCGGTCTTGGCGGACTTCTCCAGCTTGGCCTTCAGGCCGTTCTCAGGGACGATAAGGCTCGCGCCGCGCGCGAGTAGTTGCACTTGCTCTTCAATGGTCACGAAGGCATTTTATCGCAGAGAACTGCCTCCAGGAGCTTATCGCCGCCGAAACGCACGACATCTTGTGTGGGAAGGCCGGTTTGCGCCTCGGTCTGTGCACAGGCCGCGCGGGCCTGGTCATCGGTGAGGTGGGCGCAGTTGAGGGCAATCCCAACCACACGTGCCCCGGGGAGTGCTCCTGCACCTGCACAGACGGCCTCGTAGAGCGCGGCGACGGCGCGTAGCGGTGGAATCTTCACCCACGCCGCCCGCATCACGGACTCCTGACCTGCTCGGTGACAGAGAATGAGCTGTGTCGGCATCGAGCCACGGATCAGCGGCAGCCACGCGGTGGAGGCTGGGTGCAGGAGAGAACCCTGGCCCTCGACCCAGAGTATTTCCCCCGCCGGGCGGGGGGCAGGGGGGAGGCTTTTCGCGGCTTCCAGAACTGCCCATTCGACACCACCCGACGCGAAATCCACGCGCACGGCATCCAGAGCAATGCCAGCGCCGCTGATGCAGATACCGATCTGGCCCGTGGCAACAAAGGCACTTGGGATATTCTTTCTCTGTGCTGCTCTATGAAGCTCCAGGCTGGTGGTCATCTTGCCGATTGCCATGTCCGTGCCGACCGTGAGGACGCGCCTTGCGGAAAGCTCCTGCGCCCGCCCGAGACCATTGGGAAGCTCAGGCGGCTCCTGGCGGACATCCCAGATAAAGGCGTCGGGTGTCAGTGCCTCTCGAAAGTCTGTCGCCTCTGTCATGCGCTCGTGCAGACCATTGACCAGTGACATTCCGCCGCGCAGGCCCTGGATCACTTCCTGTCGCCAGTCGCCTGGGAGTATTCCTCCTGCGGGCGCAATCGCGGGCACCAGCGTATCGGCCCCAAGGGCAAGCGCTTCGGTGATCGTGGCGACAATCGGCACGGGAGTCGGACGGCAGATGCCGGTGAGCGCGGCGAGATCCTGGCCCGCCGTCACCTGATCAATCACACATGTAACCTGGGCATCGGAGTAGCGAAGCAGACCAAAGCCCATCTTCCCTGAGGTGCCGAGAACGGCATCGTGCATCAGAAGTGCGAGTTTCCGATTCGATGAAAGCTGCATAGAGGTAGCTTACCACAAGGTGAATTGTCTTCAAATAGGAAGATAGAGTGTTTGCATTAGATAGTATAACTGTGTTTTTTACTAGGTTTTTTCGAGATAAGCTAAGGTAAAATATTCAGAATAGTGTACAGAGGAGTAGTTTAGTGATAAAAGTAAATCGTCGCGCTTTGATTCTAATGGCAGGAGGGGCTCTCGGATTGCTTATGGGCTGTAGTGGAGCCACTCAGGAGAATGCCCGCTTCCGTGTGGTTCATACAGCGCCCAGTACCGGTGCGCTGGCGGTGCGCTTCAATGTTGAGGTGGCCGTCAACTCGCTGGCGTACAAGTCCGCGAGTCCGTACGTGAATATACTTTCGGGGGGGCACACGCTGCACCTCGTGGATGCAGCGACGCCGCTCGGAGCACCGCGTGTCTCCCGCAATCTGGAGTTTGCCGGGAGCGACTACACAGCACTTGTGATCGGGGCCTCGTCCACTCTGGATGTCGTGCTGGTTCCCGATAACAACGCCCCATCAACCACAGCGGGAAATGCCCGTCTGCGTGTTGTTCACGCCGCCTCCGAGCTCACGGGTGTGGATGTCTATGTCACTGACCCGGCGGCAAGCATCAGCTCGGCGTCTCCAAACCTGACCAATATCGCGTTCAAGGGAGCCTCTGCCTACCTCGATCTGCCCCAGGGCAACTACCGCGTCCGGGTGACACCCACCGGGAGCAAGAGCGTGATGAGCGACAGCGGCCCCACCAATCTGACCAAGGGGCACGTGTACTCCAGTGTGACGGTCGGTGGGTTCGGCGTATCTCTCCAAAATATTACCCTCGTAGACCTCTAGCACCCGGCTACTCCACCGCCGGTACTTTTGCGGAGAGCAGGGCGAGGGGGACGCTCTGGTGAGGTCGGCTCACGAAACCTCGAGTTGTGTCTTCAGACTGCCAGTAGTTCTGTATCTGGGCTGCATCCCAGCTAAAAGTGGGAACGGGGTTGCGTGTGGAGCTGCCCGTGCGAGGCGAGAAAAAACACGCGTCGAAGAGGCGGTTTTCCCCGGGGAGGTAGGCGACTTGGTGCATCGTGCAGCGCACGCTTTGGTAGCTCTCTGGGTCGGAGGCGTCCCAGCCGATGGGGCAGATCGGGTTGGTGACCAGCAGGCGGTTCTGGGAGTCTGTCAGTTGAACCAGCCGCAGCGGGACTCCTAGGGCGGCGGCACAGATCACCAAATAGTCGGAGATGTCTACGCAGTTGCCGACGCGTGGCCCCTCCTCACTCAAAAAATTCTTCAGGGCAAATGTGTTACGCTTAACAAAGGTTGCCCTCTTCGTCGGATCATTGGCTGGATAGACGAACCGACCGCTTGTAAAAAGCCCGTGGGTGAGCTTGGCAATAATCTCCTTGGGAGTGTACGCTCCCTTTGCCCAGCGGCAGGCATCATCGAGCACCCCGCGCCAGGCCGGAACCTGCGGCGCGAGCGGCAGCGCGTGGGTGATATAGGCATAGTGCTGCCACAGAACTTTGCCCGCCCCCGACACGACAAGCGCACCACTCTGAACCGTCTCCGGTAGAGTGACTTCCAGACTGGGAATATTCGATGTCTTTTGCCACACGGCTGGCAGCGGTTCACCATCACCGATCTGCACCGAGACCTCGGGCAGATTGGAGGCGATACACTGGGGCAAAGTAAGGATCAAGTGTGAGCGGGCTACCAGGATAAGCGGTGACTTTGCACCACGCAGAGGAACTCCCTGGTTATCGCAACAAAGCTGTGCCGTTCTGGGGGTCGCAGTCATGCGCTGGATAAACCAATCCCGCTTCTTGAGGATTTTCCATGCACGTGCCATTGGCTCTGGTTCTACCTCCTCTGCGGGACAAGCCGTCGCGGAGGCGAGAGCAAGCAGTAACAATAAAAAAAGTCGCTGGAGCCTGGCTTGTTGTTCCTGTGTCATAACAGCAATTTTCGGGGGGGCTTAAGAACTGCTGTATCGGCATTTTTGCTAGGTGTGAGCACTGTTACTAGGTGTGAGCACTGTTACGTCACCGTTGTGCTACTCCCAGCCCCGGGCTATCGCGGGGGATGACTTTTCCCTCGTGCCAGTCGGCCCCGATAAACGGGTCGTTCTTGAGGTTTAAGTGGCTGTCTAAATCCAAGTGATCGAAGGCGGCTCCGATCTGTGCGCCCGCCGTGATTGCGAGGCTGGTCTCGCCCATGCAGCCGAGCATGGTCTTGAGGCCGTGCGCCTTTGCCACCGCAATAATTCTAAGTGCCTCGCGCAGACCACCGCACTTCATGAGCTTCACGTTCACCCCGTCAATCATGCCTGCCACTTTAGGAACATCGGCGGCGACGCGGATAGTCTCGTCTAAAAATAGGGGGATGGTGGCGGGCCGTAGCGCGGAGAGGCCGTCCTCGTTGCCTTGCTCCAGCGGCTGCTCGACATACTCGACGCCCCGCGCGGCAAGCCAGGGGATCATTTTCTGGGCATCGGGGACACTCCAGCCGCCGTTGGCATCCACCCGAAAGATCGCCGGTCTCGAAAACGTCTGCGCTGCCTCTTGGATCGCAACAAACATCGCCTGATCGGCCTCGATGCCTTTCGTGCTGCCGAGCTTGATCTTCAGCACCCGAGCGCCTGTGCGTGTGTGCCAGTCGCGGGTCTGCGTGGCAGCTTCGGTGGGGGACTGGATTCCTACGGTCACCGATGTCTCGACAATACGCGAGCGATCTAGGCCCAGTAGCTTCCAGATTGGCACGCCTAACTTTTTCCCCAGCCAGTCGTGGCAGGCCATCTCAATAGCGGCTTTCACTGCACCGCCGCTCCCGACTCCCTCCATGCCACTTGCCGAAGAGATCAACGCACGGAGCGCCCCCTCAACCCTGTCTAGCTCCCAGGGAGCCATAGTGTTCAGGACGGGACGCAGTGTCTCAAGGTCAGCCTCGCCTGTCTCCGCTGTATCACCGCTGACACTATTGGGGGCTAGCTCACCAAACCCATAAATGCCCTCGTACTCGACAGTGACAAATAAATTGATACTGCTACTACTGGTGCCCCGGCTGATGCGCAGCGGCGTGATTTTTTCGAGCGGCAGGCGCTCCGAGGTTATTATCATAAGGTGCTAATTCCAGGGCTCTAGGCCCAGGAGCTTTTTTCCTAGCTTCGTGAGTGTTGCGGTTGTTCCCTGTTCCTGCTCCCAGCCGCGTGGGTCGCCGGGTGCCCAGAAGGCATCGGGGTTGCGGCGCTCCTGCCAGCGGGTAATACGGCTCATACGCTCCGCTTCGTCCGTATGATAACGCTCCGGAGACATCGTGATGTACTGTGCCAGGCGCGGCTGATCTGAGAGATTGCGACCGTTGCCGTGCAGCAGGCGTGTGCTCCAGATCACAAAATCTCCCGCCTCGGCTACAATAGGTACCACGGTAATCTCGCCCTTGTCTTTTGGTGTGCGCTTGCCCTCTTCAGGTGCACCGGGGATTTTCTCACGCGTGGCTGCCCAGCGCTCGATGAGCTTGTGGTGGCCCGGGGCGCAGCAAAATCCACCGCGCTCCGCGGGCGTGTCCGAGAGGTAGAGCACACCCTGAACACGACACGGCGCGGTGTGCGCCGCCTGCGGGTCAATGTCCCAGTGGATCATGCCCGGATGATCATACTCAGGGTGGGCAGGGTGAACCGGTGGGTTGAAGTTAGCGCGGTCAATGCTCACCCAGAGCTTCTCCGTGCCGTAAATCTCCGAGAAGACTTCGTGGACGCTCGGGTGCTGACGCGTGTCCCAGAGCGCCTGGTGCTGGTAAAGCTCAATCATCCCCCCACGCTGGAGAGGCAGCTGGTACCAGCTCTCGGGAGTGTCGGGAGAGAAGCCCAGAAAGGCATACTCCGCTGCGATCACGGCGTCGCAGAGTGCCTTGGGAACGACGTTCTTTACGACGACATAGCCATTGGCATCAAAAAAATCTTGGTCTATCCAGCTCATAAGATATTATCCCCCAAGGGTGTAGAGCGCCTCGAAAAACCTTAGGCCTGCCACACCGCGATGCCAGCCGTAGCCACTGAGAAATGCTTCCTGGTAGCGTGGTGTCTTGGGATCACCGTTACTATTGCGCCGCAGGCTCCAGAGCGCCGTCGCCAGATCGTAGCGCGGATCCGCCCAGCCACCGTCGCCCCAGTCCACCACCCCAGTGATAGTACCCGCTTCGACCATGAAATTCGGCAGGCACGCATCGCCGTGGCAGAAGCTACGCTGCGGGGCAATCGAGGGGCTTTCGTGCTCAATCCAGTCGGCGACATCCGCGTAGCTCTCACCCGCAAAGGGCGTGTAGCTCAGCGCGATACTCTCCCACGGGTGTTTCTCCGCCGTCGCCCGGATGCGTACGAGAGCCTCGGAGAGCCACGGCCTATCGGGCTTCTCCAGAGGCGGCTCCCAGGCGTGAATCATTTTCAGTGCTCTGCCAAAAGCCTCCGCCAGTGCGACGCGGCGCTCGGGAGCCTGTTCGAACATCTCCGCTAAATTGATGCCGGGCAGCTCGGAGAAGTACAGAGCGCCGTCTGCTTCGCCGAGAAACTCGGGAACAAGCGGCTGGTAGGTTTCTAGCGCACGCACAATCTCCCCCTCACGGGAGGCTGCTCCAAATTTTTGGATGAGCTGCCGGCCGCTCTGCGTAACCACGCGGTACACAGTCGCGTTTTCTCCTTGGAAGGCAAGCGGCCCCAGAGTGATAATGCGATCAGAGAACACAGCACCTGGTTCTCTGTGAAGCGAGGTGTTTCCTGCCGTACAATAGGGTTGTATGGACATTAAACCTGAAGACCTCCCAGTACGGGTCGAAAAACCCTGGGGCTACGAGATCTGGTACGCCTGGACGGATATCTACGTGGGCAAGATCATTCATGTCAATGCCGGGCAAAAGCTCAGCTTGCAGTACCACGACTTTAAAGACGAGACGAGTTATTTACTCAAAGGCCGGATGAAGCTCACCAAAGGCGCGACAATTGACACGCTCACGGTAACGGAGATCGCTGAGGGGCACCAGTGGCGCAACCGTCCGCTGGAGATTCACACAATTGAGGCCATCGAGGACTCCGACGTGTTGGAGGTCTCGACCCCACATCTGGACGATGTCGTGCGTCTCCAAGACGCGTACGGTCGCGAGGGCACGAATAAGCCTTAGCTGGATTTAGAGAGTAGCCCCAGGATGCGCTGACGAAGGCCATCCGGGGCTTGTACCTGGCCGACCTTCTCCCGAAGTGTCCGTAGAAGTGCTACTTCAAATCGAAATTTCTCAAAACAGCCGTTGCATTCAAGCAAGTGCTTTTTAACAAGCTCCTCCTCCTCGGGCTGGAGCTCGTGGCTGAGAAAGTCGTTGAGCTGCTGGACGGCTTTCTGACACTGATTAAATTCGAGTGACTCTGTCTGAGTCTTATCCATAGATTTCACGATTCCTAGCGCGGGTTCTCTTCTGTAAAAGCCCAAAGTGCGCGCTGCACTAGCCGCCGCCCGCGAGAGAGCCGGGAGCGTACCGTTCCAATCGGTACCTCCAGAATCTCGCTGATCTCTAAGTACGACAGCTCATTCAAGTCCGCTAGGATCACAGTGTCCCTGTACTCCTCGGGAAGGCGCGAGATGGCATCCTGAATGGCTTCCGCTTCAACTTTGCCCATCACCGCCGCTTCGGGAGACTCGGATGTCCCTGATATATAGGCATCTTGTAGACGATTATAAAGATAAAAATCTTCCATCTCGTCAAAGGATGTTTTCTCTGGTTCACGCTTTGCACGTCGGTAGCGGTTGATAAACAGATTCGTCATGATGCGGAACAGCCAGGCCCGCGCATTAGTTCCCACATGAAATTTATCAATGAACTGGAAAGCACGCACAAAGGTATCCTGTACCAGATCGTCCGCATCCTGGGAGTTGCGTGTCATGGAATGCGCTGCACGATAGAGAGTGTCTAGGTGCGGAAACATCTGCTCCTGAAAGAGCTCCTGGGGAGTTTGTTTACGCAAGTCGGGCCCCCGTGAGCGCTGTTTTTGCGGGGCTGGCGCTTGTCTCGGGGAGCGTCTCGACCAGCTCGGCGAGAAGCCCGCGCAGGTTCTCGATATTGGCCGCAAAGACTTCGAGCACCGCTTCGTGGGTAACTGCCTCAGCCCCCTCGCTGACCAGGCCCGCGTCGTAGTCCGTCACCAGAGAGATGTTGATATAGGGAAGCTCTAGCTCCCGTGCGAGATAGGCTTCGGGGTACTGGGTCATGCCGATAATATCCCAGCCCATCTGGGTGTACCAGCGCGACTCCGCTTTGGTCGAGAAGCGTGGGCCATTGACCACCACCATCGTTCCCGTGCCATGCACCGCCATACCTCGGCGCTGGCAGACGCCAAGGGCGTGCGCACGCAGAATGGGGCAGTAGGGCTCCGCTGCCGAGACGTGGGTGACGATGGGCCCTTCATAGAACGTATCCTCACGACCACTGGTGCGGTCCACGAACTGATCACAGAGCACGACATGACCGGGTTCTATGTGCTTCTGGAGCGATCCCACGGCGCACGGCCCGATCACGGCGTCCACTCCTAGCGACTTCATGACCCAGAGATTTGCGCGGTAGTTGATTTTGTGCGGAGGAATGGTGTGCCCACGTCCATGGCGAGGAAGAAAAGCGACCGGCCTGCCTCCCAGCTCACCAAGAACTACTTTATCGGAGGGAGGGCCGTAGGGTGTCTCGATCCACCGCTCCTCAACCGCACCCGTCAGGAGCTGATAGAGACCTGACCCCCCAAAGATACCGACCGTTGCCATGCCTACTTTATACCTGATTTTCTGGCTCTTTTTGTGCGCCTTCTTCATCTCTTGATATTTCTTGCCAAACGCTTGACATTCCAAAGGGCAGGGGTTATACTTTCGGGACAGGATGCCAGTCATCCATGTGCACAGATAGGAGCAACGAATAGGACGATGGATGCGGAAAACAGGGAACTCTTGACAGTTGAACAGGCAGCAAACTACCTGCAGCTGTCTCAATCCAGCATCCGTTCGTACATCCGTCAGGGGAAACTCAAAGCGTTTCGCGTCGCCGGGAAACGTAAAGTGCTTATCCACCGTCAAGATCTGCTTAAACTTCTTGAACCCGCTCGCGAAGAAGACCCTGCGCGCGCCGCAGCCGAGTAATGGCGAGGCATGAGCCTCCTGCAAGAAGCCAGAGAAGCCTGGCGCTATCGTGAACTTCTCGGTAACCTCGTCCGGCGGGAGCTAGATGTCCGCTATAAAAACTCCAAGCTCGGTGTGGCCTGGTCACTCGCAAACCCTATTGTTCGCGCTTTAATTCTGGCTGCGGTCTTTACCTACATCGTTCCCATCAAAACCAGCGGCGGCTCCTACTTTCCCTTCGTCGTGGCCACTTTCTTTCCGTGGACCTACTTTCTGACCGGGATTTTGGATGCGGGCGACTCGGTTTCAAAGCACCTCCCACTGATTCGGAAGGTCTACTTCCCCCGTGAGCTCTTGCCTTTGGCAACCACGATTGCTAACCTGCGGCATTTTCTGCTCACGTTAGTGGTGGTGGTGCTGCCCCTTGTGCTCTTGCTCTACGTGAGCAACTGGGTACGCAACGGCACCGTGAGATTGCCCCCAATAGAGATTCTTCTTCTGCCGCTCCTCGTTGTGATGCAAACACTACTCATAGGGGGAATTGCGCTCTTTCTTTCCGCACTTAATGTCTTTTTCGAAGATATCAAGTTTCTCACGGCGGTGGCACTCGATCTGTTGTTCTATGCGGTTCCGATCATCTACTTCCTGGAGCAGGTGCAGCACGCGCAACAGCTCGACGAAACCCTGCGCGGTCTGGTCTACCAGGGGTTCTTACTCAATCCGATTGTTGTGATTGTGACGAGCTACCGGGCGTTCTTATTGCATCCCGTAATAATGCCCAGCGGCGCACTAGGACTAAAACAAGCACTCCTCGTGAACCAACCCGTGCCGTGGCCGTATTTTGCACTTGCCTGTCTGGTGTGTTTAGCCACATTTATTGGTGGTTATGCGTTCTTCAATAGCCGGAAATGGCGCTTCGTGGAGCAGGCATGAGCCTTCCCGCCATCCAGATCGAGGCGGTTTCCAAGCGCTTCAAACTTCCGGAAGATGGCTATGCTGGGATCAAAGGCAAGCTCGGGCAGCTTACGAAGGGGATCAAGTCAAAGTTCAAGATTGTCTCCGCGCTGGAGGACATCTCGCTCACGATTCAGAAAGGCGAGACGCTGGCGCTGCTGGGGCGCAATGGCTCGGGGAAGTCCACGCTGCTCTCGCTGATTGCCCATGTGATGAAGCCTGACTCCGGCACCGTGACTTTTCCGGCATCGGCAGACCCTACTCATCCCCGACTCGCGCCGCTTCTCGAAGTGGGCGCTGGGTTTCATCCCGATTTAACGGGGCTGCAAAATATCACGTTCAATGGCTCGATTCTTGGGCTAAGTCGCGCTGAAATGGACGAGCGTCGCGAGGCGATCCTAGCGTTTGCAGACTTTGCCGAGCCCAAGTACTACGGCATGCCGGTGCGAACCTACTCGTCGGGGATGTTTGTACGTCTAGGGTTTGCCGTGGCCGTCCACACAAACCCTGAGATTGTGCTCGTGGATGAGACTCTCTCGGTGGGGGACGCCCTTTTTCAGGAGAAGTGCCTCGCTAAGATCGCCGAGTTCCAGCGCGAGGGGCGCACGATTGTGGTGGTTAGCCACGATATGGAGGCGGTCAAAAAAGTAGCGACCCGGGCCGTGTGGCTTGCACAGGCCCGGGTCGCTGCGGACAGTCACGACGTCAACGATGTCATTGCGCGTTATTTAGACTCGCTCCACTGATCCACTAAGCGCCGGTTGCTCCTGGCTCACTTTGCTCGCCGCGCTTGTTAATCCGGGCTGCGACGCTGGAGGCGGATTCCTTCACCGTAGACGCAAGTGTTGTGGTTTTCTCTTTTAAGGTTCCTCCCACTTCGGTTGCACGGGTTCTTGCCTTGTCGTACGTGTCGGCGGTTTTATCCTTGAGCTCATCACCTTTTTGCTTGAGCTTCTCACGCGTTTCATCGCCACTCTGGGGAGCATAGAGAAGTGCGAGGGCAGCACCCAGCGCCCCACCGATTAGTAGGCCGACGAGAAAGTCACTTTTATTATTTGTCATAGTTGGTTTCCTCCAAAACAGACTGTTGAGATTTACTAGATTGTAACACACCAGAGCTAGGTCGCACACCAGAGCTAGGTCGCACACGAGAGCTAGGTCGCACACGCAGCGCCCTCGCTCCCGCTGCCACCCCGGCCAGCAGGGCATTGAGGCTCACAAAAGGAGCATGAATAGTTCTCTGCACTAGCCGCGTCGTGACCTCCGTCTTGGCCTCCACGGTCGCGGCGATGGCATCTCCATGAGTGAGGAGGCTCTCCGTGGTGCTACCGATACTCGCCAGCTTCTCGTTAGCTAGAACCAGAGTCGCCTCGGTTTTTTGGAGCAGGGGCTCCACCTGCGCCGTGAGTGCCTCAAGACGTGTGTTGAGGCGGTGCAGAAGTACGGTCAGACCGATGATTACCACCGTCAGAATGAGAGAGAAGCCTAGATACCAGGCAATCATGAGGTTACTTGTGACAGAATTTAGAGTCATAAAATAATTTACTCCGAGTCTACAGATAATACCGCCTTAGGCCAAGAATAAAAACATCTCCTTTCTACCACCTAACTTGACAACGGCCCGCGGGACTCCCGCAGGCCGTTTTTTTTGTTCGTAGGAAACAAGAAAGTCCCTGGCTCTTGGTGAAGAGTCAGGGACTTTAGCGGTTTTAGGAGACGGAAGAAAGCGTTATGCGGCCATCTTCAGCCGCGTCGGCTGGGTGTCGAACTTGGGTTTGTACATGGGGCAGCGGTAGCTCTTGGAGTGCTCCTTGGGGCTCTCCGCCTCAGCAATGAAAATCTTCCCGCCGGTGACACCGCATTTTTCAAAGTTGCGGTCGTAGTTGCCACAGTCGTAGCAACGCCTCAGAATGGTCCAGCACACGGAGCAGCGTACCGAGCCGATCAGCTCCACACGGCCACAGAGAGGGCAGTGAATATAGACCTCACGGAAGCCAAAATCTTTTGTGGTCAGTGACTCTCGGATATTACTGTTAAAGCTTTCCAGATCGCGCTGGAGCTCCACCGTGGTCGCTAGGAGCTGGTTCATGTGCTCCGCGCTCAGAAACTCGCCAATGCGCTCATCGAGCATATCGCCCAGAACAGAGGCTTGCTTCTCAATGCTCTTAAGGTGCTGCTCGGCTGTTTGGGATTTATAGGGCTTTTTGCGCTCCTCACGTGCCCCAAGGCTGCGCAGCATCTGCTCGGTCACACTAACAGTAACCCGTAAAAACGCTTCTTTTTTATTGGGGAACTGGCGAATGGCGCTGATGATCTTTTCGATATCGGAGATATTGAGCTTCTCGGCCTTGATTTTCTCGACCAGACGAAGCTGGCTGGCTGTGTCCTCATTGATGCTTAGTAAGACACGGGCATGGCCTTCTTGAAACAGTGCGCCTTTAGCGGGGTTCTGAACCAGCTCCTGTTGAATGGAAACGGGGAGCTCGAGGAGCTCCAGTGTCCGGCGAACCGTTGTTTCAGAGACACCTAACGTTTTGGAGATCTTCTCGTAGCTCATGTGCTGGAGAAGACCCTGGATTGCCCGCGCCTTTTCGATGACGTTCATGTCCTCGCGCTGGTAGTTTTCCAGCAGAGCGTCCGTTGCCGCGTCCTCGTCATTAAGATCGCGTACAATAGCGGGAATTGAGTCTAATCCTAGCATCTTGCAGGCACGGTAGCGCCGCTCGCCCATGACAATCTCAAAGAGACCCTTTTCCTTGCCTGCTGCTGGACGCACGACAATAGGCTGGAGTACGCCGCGTTCTTTGATGGATGCGGCGAGCTCTTCTAAGGATTCCTGGTAAAATGTTCGGCGCGGCTGATTCTCGTTTGGTCGAATCTTATCGAGGGAAAGGTTTTCAGTAGCCATAATGGTTCTCTGCATCAATTGTAGGACGATGGTCGTTGAAACTGGAGGTTTTCTATGGAGGGCCTGAATGTGGCGCTTCGCCCACTAGTTAGCTGGATTCAACAGCAGCCTGGCATCGCGCTATTGCTCCTGCTGACTGTCCATCTTGTGACCATTGTGCTCGCTACTTTAGCGTTGCTCCGTGGCCGAAGGTTGGCAGTGCGGCAGGCACGGATGCTTCGGGGAGTGAGTGGCGATAGCCTGGAAGAGCTACTTCTAGACTACGCGGGAAATGTGACGGCATTTCGGGCGAACCTGGACAGAGCACTGACGACCAGCGATGCCAATACCAGCGGTCTGCGTCAGACATTGCGCCGATTGGGGCTCCACCGCTACGATGCTTTTGCCAATGTTGGGGGGCTCCAGAGCTTTTCGCTGGCACTACTCGATGATGGGGCAAACGGGGTAGTTATCAGCGGCCTCTACTCCCGCCAGGAGATGCGGGTCTATGCGAAACCTATTGTGCGGGGGACGTCTGATATCGCTCTGACACCCGAAGAGCTGCGCGCGATCTCCGAGGCGCACCTTCCCTCGGAGAGGGCATGAACCTGAGCCTCACTCCTCTCCAAGAGAAACAGCTCATTGAAAGGAGCCGCAAAGGCGATGTCGCTGCATTCGATAAGCTGGTGCGCCGCTACGAGCGCACGGTTTATAATGTGGCTTACCGGCTTAGTGGCTCCCAGGATGATGCATCGGATATTGCGCAGGAGGCCTTTGTGCGTGCCTGGAACAACCTCAAGTCTTTTCGAGGCGAGGCGCAGTTCTCTACCTGGATTCATCGGATTGTTACCAATGTCTTTCTGGATGATCGTAAGAAAAAACGCTCCCGCCCGACCACCTCACTGGATGAATCTGTTGAGCTAGATGAAAATAGCATCACGCGGCAGTTTGAGGACAGTGCGCCCGGGCCGGAGGCGATGATGGAAGGGGAAGAACGTCGCCTGATCCTGGAGAAAGCCATCCTGACCTTGCCCGAGGCCCAGCGGGTGATGATTGTGATGTACCACAATCAGGGTTTGGCCTATGAAGAGATTGCGGAGCTGACGCAGCTTCCGATTGGCACGGTGAAGTCTCGGCTGAATCGTGCCCGACTTGCTCTGCGTGATCGGCTTGGAAAAGTGGCGGAACTTTTCGGAATTCATGAAAGTCCTAGCCTTCAGTAGGTTTAACGATTATGGATAGGAAACAGTGGCGCGAGCTAGCGTCTGATTATATTGAAGGAACCCTCCCCGGAGAAAAAGTGAAGGAGGTGCGTGCTTTTCTGGCCCAGAGCCCCGAGGCCCGCGCCGACGAGAGCGCACTGCGTGGGATCACACAGGATCTCAAGGCTCTGCCCGACGTGGACCCGCCGCTCTTTTTTGCGGACAATGTTCTCTCCCGCATCCAGCGTGAGCAGCAAGAAGCGAGTCAGCGTGGGTGGCGTGCCTGGCTTCCCAGCCTTGGACGGACGGCGCTCGGTTCCTTGGCGATGGGTGGTATTTTGGCAGCCGTTGCCTGGAAGCTGCTCGGCCCTGCGACTCCGACTAATATTAATGAGGCCGGTTTTAGCCCCAATATCCCCCGCAATGCCACAAACAAAGTGCAGCCCGTAGGGCTATTGCCTGCCTTGAAGCTCACGAATCTGCGGCATGTAGAGAAAGCCTTACAGTTTGACTTGACCCTGGAAAACGCGGATCATGGCATGGTTCTGGCCAGTGTCCCAGGTGCGCCGCAGCCAACGGGAGTGGCTTTGGGGGGCACCGGTGCCAAGACTCGCCCGTTGGAAGTTCCTGTTGCAGAGGAGATGAAGGTTGCCAGCATTAAGCTTGCCTGGACAGGGGATGGCCATCAGGGTGAGCAGTGGGTGATCGAGCCGCTGTTCCGCTTAGAGCTTCTTTCGGGACGTCTCTCGTTTGGTCTTGGAGAGATGCCGCTCACACCGCAGGCACTCGAAGAGCTGGCACGTCGTTTCGGGCAAGGGATCATTCTGGTGGATGTGCCGCGCTCCGAGCGTAAGGTGCAGTTCGATGCCCGCAACGAGACTCTGGAGGAGCTTCTCACGCGGCATTTAGGGCCTCTGGGAATGACTGTCACCCGCGCCGAGAACCGTGTCATCGTCTCCGCCAAGCGCTGAGCTGTCTCCGCTTGCCCGCTCCCTGGTCACTTTTGTCCGGGAGCGGGCTTTGCTGTTTCCAGGGGAGCGTCCTCTGGTGGCACTCTCGGGAGGCGCGGACTCGTGTGCCTTACTGCTGTTGCTCTGTGAGGCGGCTGCCGCGGGCCTGCTTCCCCAGCCGGCAGGCGTGGCGCACTTTCACCATGGTATGCGGGGGCACGATGCGGACTCCGATGCAGGATTCTGTGCCGCTTTGGCTACTCGCTGCGGCGTTCCCTGTCTGATTGAGCTAGGCGCACTTTCTCAGGCCAACGAAGCCGAGGCCCGCACGGCCCGCTATGCTTTTCTGCAAGAGGCCGCCGTCGCGCTTGGCGCACAGATAATCGCCACCGCCCACCACGCCGACGACCAGGCAGAAACGGTTCTGATGCGTGTCTTTCGTGGCACGAGTGTGGCCGGGCTGGGGGGGATTCCCGTGCGGCGTGCAAATATCATCCGCCCCCTGCTTTTTGCCCGTCGTAGCCAGATCGAGAGCTACTGTGCTGGTCGCGGCATTACGCCTCGCCACGATCCCACTAACGACGACCCACGCTACCCTCGGCAAAGAGTCCGCACGCTGCTTCCCGAGCTTGCGGCGAGCTTCAATCCACGGCTCACGGAAGCGCTTTGCCGTCTGGCACAGCACGCCGTCGAGGATGCGGCGCTCCTGGATCAGCTTGCGGAGCAAGCGCACGGAGCTGCGGATCTTCGGACACTGGCGCGGCCCATTCGGCGGCGTGTGATTCTGCGCCTGCTCTGGGAGATAAGCGACGGCGACGAGGCACTCCGCGAAGAACTGGCGACGGCGGCGTGGGTGATCCGTCTGGAGCAGCTTTTGGAAGGGGAGGAGACACTGCACCTACCTGGTGGCTGGGGAGCATCGGCTCGTCTGGGGAATCTTGTCTTTTCGAAACGAACGCCCGTGCCAGACCTCTCTGGCTGGTGTGGTGAGCTTCCCGTTCCCGGGGCAGTCAAAATTCCCGACAACAGAACTCTGAAGGCGACTCTTGGGCCGCCTCTACTTGCTGCCGAGCGCAGTCGTCGTTCGCTTCGTGTAGACTGTGGTACAATCCCCGAAATATTAACAGTGCGGCGTGTCCGTGACGGCGACCGAATCGCCCCGCTGGGAATGAATGGCAAGACGCGCCTCGTCCGTGACTTGCTTCGTGAGGCAGCTATCCCGATTGCAAAGCGCACCTCTCAGACAGTGGTGGAGGGGGAAGGCCAGATTCTCTGGGTGGTAGGAATCGCTCAGGCGGAGAGTACGCGTGTTGCTGAGGGAGCCAAGCAAGTTCTTTTATTGAATGTCACGCAAACCGATGATTAAAAGCGTTGAAATCGTCGGTTTGCGTAAAAAGCTTAACTAGGTTGATAACACCATGAGTATGCAAGAACAACAACCCAAAGAGGTCGTACAGCCCTTCGGTATCACGCTGATCGCAGCACTAACGGCGATCATCCCTCTGGTCGTGCTGCTGCGAGGAGAGGCCCGGAGTCTTAGTGTTCTGGCTGCAATCTTTGGGGTGACGGCGGGTGTCGGGCTTTTCTTCCAGAAGGCGTGGGGACGCTGGCTGACGCTCTTTTGGTACGCCGCCGCTGTGGTTCTCTTACTGGTTCAAGGCGCATCTCTGCTTTTCTCTGTTCTCTCCTGCATCTTGCCCGTTTGCATCCTTGGCTATCTCTTTCTTCCTGGGGTTGTTGCCTGTTTTACGACGAAGAAAAACTAAGTTGCAATCCAGCGGCTAGTTGCGCCATACTAGGAGCATGCAACGACGATTGGAAGAGCTGTTTATGTCCCGGCGCGCGCTGCTGGGCCGCATGGGCGCGGGGTTTGCGGGCCTCGGGCTGGCGGGTGTGCTTGGCGCAGAGGCGCAGGCGGCAGACGGTGACAATCCGATGTTGCCCAAGAAACCCCATTTCCCCGCCAAAGCAAAGCGTGTGATCTTCCTGTTTATGAATGGCGGCCCGAGCCAGGTAGACACCTGGGATCCCAAGCCCAAGCTCACGGAGTACCACGGCAAGGCGCTGCCCATCAATAACTACGGCACAGAGCGCAAGACCGGCGCGGGACTTGGCTCGCCTTTCAAGTTTCAAAAATACGGTCAGAGCGGCATTGAGGTCAGTGAGCTTTTCAGCAAGACAGCGGCGTTTGTGGACGAGATGTGTGTCATCAACTCCATGCACGCCGATGTGCCCAACCACGAACCGTCGCTACTTCTCATGAACTGTGGCGATGCCCGCCAGATTCGCCCGTCGTTTGGCTCGTGGACATGCTACGGTCTGGGAACCATGAACCAGAACTTGCCCGGCTATATCGCCATGTGTCCGGGGGGCTTTCCGATCCAGGAGACGCAGAACTGGCAGGCGGGGTTTCTGCCCGGCGTGCTCGCGGGAACCTACATAGATCCCAGTAAGCGCGAGGTGGAGCAGCTTGTCGAGCACATTCGTAGCCACTATGCCTCGGGTGCACAGCAGCGTGAGCAGCTTGATCTGATTCAGTCGCTCAATAAAAAACACCAAGCCGCTCGTGCCAAAGATGCGCAGCTAGAGTCTCGTATCCAGAGCCTGGAGCTCGCCTATCGGATGCAGAGCGAGGCCACCGATGCATTTGATATCAATCTGGAGTCGGAGAGCACCCGTGAGCGCTACGGTGATGGTAACTTCGCCCGTGGTTGCCTGATGGCGCGGCGGCTCGCGGAGCGCGGTGTGCGCTTCATTCAGCTCTACACCGGCGCAGGCCAGCCGTGGGATCTTCACGATGACTTAGCCGATGGCATGCGGCGGCTCTGCGGCGAGGCCGATAAGGCGATCTCCGCGCTTCTCACGGATCTGAAGCAGAGCGGAATGCTCGACGAAACTCTTGTGATCTGGGGCGGCGAGTTTGGACGCACGCCTGTGGTCGAGCTGCCCACACCGGGTGCCAACGCGGGCAAGATGAACGGCCGCGACCATAACCACTGGGGCTTCACGTACTGGATGGCGGGCGGGGGAGTGAAAAAAGGGACGGTCTACGGAGCCACGGATGAGTTTGGCTTCAAGGCGGAGAAAGACCCTGTTCATATCCACGATTTTCATGCCACGGTGCTGCACCTCCTGGGCTTCGACCACACGAAACTCACCTACCGATTCGCGGGCCGCGACTTCCGCCTCACCGATGTACAGGGCAATGTCATCAAGGAACTGATCGGGTAAAAATAATTGTCACAACTCTGCGCATACTTTCGTCTCTAATACCATAAGAGGAGAATATCTCAATGAAAGCATTTCTTGCGACGGTACTTTTGATGGCGGCTCCAGCGGCATTTGCCCAGACTTACTCAGCTGTACCACCGCTGGCGCAGTCCCGAACCGATGTCTTTGACTGGCGGGAGACCCCCCGTGGCCAGCAGATTGAGGTCGTCCGTGCGGTCTTTGACTCTAGTGGCTACTTGCTCACGGATGCCAATGGTCAGCTAATCTCCGTGCCGTTTTCAGGCAATCTCTACGCCATGCAGTTTGGCAAGACCAATGGCGCGATGTACTTTGTCAACGACGGTGACGGAGTGCCGACGCTCTATCTTCCAGACAATGGCTATCTCGAGAATGCTGCGGTCTCTGGAGCGCGCTGGTTTCCGTTTCCTCAGCGCTACTTCTACACCCGTCCCGTCTATCTTGGCCCGGCCCCGAGCTGGAATGACTACTGCGCCATGGGCTGGTACCCGGGAATGGTGGTTCACGGCGGCTACTGGGGGAACTCGCCCTGGCGTTCTGGGATTGTCTACTCTCCGATGTCCTGCCTGACCATTTCCTGGGGGACTCGGCTCTGGAACTCCTGGGATGATTACTGCGTCTTTGGGCAGGGCTACACCAGTGTGCGCCCTATCATCCTCCGAGACACACGCCCTCTCTACATTGACCAGCGTGATCGTTTTGACCGCTCCCGTGGCAATGGCAACGATAAAAGCTGGGATCGTGATCGGCCCACCTACCGCGAACCCTCCCGACCTGGTTTCCAGGCCCCTGCTCGGCATAGCGAAGAGCGTGCTCAGGGTCAAGGGCAAGGGGGCGCGGATCGCTTCAACTACGGCACCCGAAGTGGAGACCTGAGTCGCTCCGAGGGAGGGAGTCGTGAGCGTGAGTTCCGTGGAACCCAGCCTGTGACACCACGTTCCGGCAATAGCACGAACTCCTCAACTATGGGGGGATCCCTCGGCTCAAGTGGTAACCGCGATCGAGAGTTTACTCGCCCGACAAATCTGCCTACTGTTCCGAACATGACCCCGGTACGCCCGAGTGGGGGATACTCTGCTCCCAGCGGCAGTTCTCGCGAGCGTGAGAGTGGTCGGTCCAGTACCGCACCAGGTTACACTGCTCCTAACATGACCCCTGTCCGGCCAGGAAACACCTCGACGGGAAACCCACCGTTCTCCCGCGAGTCGCGAGAGACACGAGACGGGCGTGGATCCGGTCTGGGCCAGAGTTCTCCGCCAAGTGTTGGTCGGCCCTATGACGCCCGCCCCACAGGCCGCACGGTCGAGGCTCCGCGCGAATCACGTGAGTCGCGTGGCTCCTCCTCCGGGTCGTCGCGTGAGAGTGGCTCCTCCAGCCGTGAGCGCGGTAAGAAGTAGTCAAAAGAGATAGGCCACCGTCGTGCTCGACGGTGGCCTATTTTGTTTTGAGGCGGGTACAATCGTTCCGTGACTGACGAATCTCCCGACGAAGAATCTCTTGGACTTGAGCCTGAGTTCTCTTTTCCTCTGCCTCTGCTCGCTGATCTGCCGCTACCGCTCTACACGATTTGCTACGACTACGGCGCCCCGTTTTCGTATGGCCCCATCGGGCAGGAGCTTGTCTGGACTTTCCCCTCACATGCGCTCGCCGAAGCGGCGATCCCCGATGCGCTGGAACAGGAGCCTGACTCGGGGGAGCTGCACGCCGCGGAAGTAAGCCGCGAGGAGCTGGCCGACCGATTTCCCGCCGCGCTGTTCTTCGACGCGGAAGAGAATGTCTGGCTGCACCCGCTACAGGATCCGCCCGCCGACGACACACCGCTCCCCGATGAACCCTACGCACTCTTTGTGGAAGGCGGAGGCATTGACCGTTATTTAGAAGAACCCCGCGAAGGAAGCTGGGCCGTGCACCGCGATGAAGAAGAGGAACTGGACTACGTGCTTTTCTTTGAGGATCTCGACACGGCGGAGCAGATTCTGACGGACTTCATTGAGGCTACCGAGCAGCACGCCGAGGTGCGCCGCACCCGCGCCGACACGCTCGCCGACGGCCAAGGGGTGCGCTACTACCACGCCAGCGGCCACATCGAAGATCTCCCCCGCCATGAGTACCTCCGCCGCTGCCGCTGATTCGCCCGAATCTGTAAACGCGACGCCACGCGCAGCGGGTACAATAGCTACCATGCAGAACCCGATGCCCCCGGTGGCAATGATTGTCCCGACAACTCATACGATCCATGGTGATACCCGCACCGACAACTACCGCTGGCTGCAAGATAAGACCAGTGCCGAGGTGATTGCGTATCTCGATGCCGAGAACGCCTACACCAAAACCGTGATGGAACCGACCGAGGCACTTCAGAAAACTCTCTACTGCGAGATGCTCGGGCGCATTCAGGAGACCGATCTCTCGGTGCCGTATACATACGGCGACTGGCTCTACTATGTCCGTACCGAAGAAGGCAAGCAGTACCCGATCTACTGTCGCAAGAAAAGCACGGATGCGACGGAAGAGATTACCCTCGATGTGAACGCGCTGGCCGAGGGTGAGAAGTTTATGTCCGTGGGGGCGTATGCGATCTCCGATGACGGGAATCTGCTGGCCTACACGACCGATAACACAGGTTTTCGCGAGTACACGCTCCGCATCAAGAACTTACAAACCGGTGAGCTTTTGCCCGATGTGATCGAGAAAGTGGACGGCGTGAGCTGGGCGGCGGACAATAAAACGCTGTTCTACACCACGGAAGACGAGACTAAGCGGCCTCACGAGATTTATCGGTACACCCTTGGCTCGGTTGGAGTGTTGGTCTACGAAGAGCCCGATGCGCTCTACCGGGCATTTGCCTATCGGTCACGCGATAAACAGTTTCTGTTTGTGGGCTCCGTATCGTCGACCACGACCGAGTTCTATTATCTCGAAAGAGATAACCCGGCGGGCGAGCTAACGGTGATCTTGCCCCGCGAAGAGAACCACGAGTACTATGTTGAGCACCGCGACGGGTTGTTCTACCTGCGCACCAACAAAGATGCACCGACATTTAAGCTCATCGCGACGCCGGTGAGTGCGCCCGAGTCGCTGCACTGGAGCGAGGTTCTGCCCTATCGCCCCACGGTCGGGCTGGAAGACTTCGATCTCTTTTCGGGGCATCTCGTGACCACGGAGCAGGCCGACGGCCTACCGCGGCTACGCGTCTTGGAGTTCTCCACGGGCGACGAGCACACGATCACTTTCCCGGAGCTTACCTACACCGTCTCCGGCGACACGAACCGCGAGTACGATACGGCGACATTCCGTTTTCGCTACTCCTCACTGGTGACCCCGCCATCGGTTTTTGACTACTATCTGCGTACCCGCGAGCGTACACTACTGAAAGAAACCCCAGTGCTGGGCGGCTGGGATCGCTCTTTGTATGTCACCGAGCGTGTCTTTGCCACGGCGGCTGACGGTACGAAGATTCCTATCTCGCTCGTTCGTCACAAAGACACCCCTTGCAATGGGACTGCCTCCGGGGTGCTCTACGGCTACGGTTCGTATGGGATTAGTATGCCCGCTGTGTTTCGCTCCAGTATCTTCTCGCTATTAGACCGTGGGATGGTCTATGCCATTGCGCACCTGCGTGGCGGCGGCGAGTACGGCAAACCCTGGCACGATGCGGCCAAGCTCATGGTGAAGATAAACACGTTCACGGACTTTATCTCCTGTGCCGACTTTCTCGTGGAGCAGGGCCATGTGGATCGCGAAAAACTTGCCATCACGGGCGGGAGCGCGGGCGGCTTGCTGATGGGGGCGGTCGTTAATATGCGTCCTGATATAGCGAGTGTCTGCCTGAGTTATGTCCCGTTTGTGGATGTGATCAACACGATGCTCGACGATACCCTACCCCTGACGGTTGGGGAGTACCTTGAGTGGGGCAACCCGAACGACCCTACGGCGTACGCCTACATGATGTCCTATAGCCCCTACGATCAGCTCGAAGCCAAGCCCTACCCGACCATGCTGATTAAGACGAGCCTTAACGACTCCCAGGTGATGTACTGGGAGCCCGCTAAGTACGTCGCTAAGCTGCGAACCCTTAAGACCGATAGCAACCCGTTTCTGCTGCACTGCAACATGGATGCGGGGCATGGTGGTGCCAGCGGCCGCTACGATGCCCTCCACGAAGCCGCCTTCGACTATGCGTTTTTGCTCACGCAGCTTGGGACTCCCTCCGTCCGCTAAACAATAGCGAGCTGGTAGAGCGCGTCGGCGTAGACCTTAGCACAAAACAGTAGACGCTCGATTGAGAACTTCTCGTCGGGGCGGTGCGCCACATCGGGATCGCCTTTCATACCCGCCCCAAAGGCGACTCCGTTAGGCGCGACCGTCGTGGCGTAGGTGCGCCCCCCCATGGTGTATGGCTTTGTCCTATCTCCGGTATGTCCACGATAGACCTTAAGAAGGGTCTTGACCGGCTCCGCATCCTGAGGGACGTAGAGTGGCGGCGTGTGGTGCAACTCCGCGATTGTCCAGCCGGTGTCGGTGAGTGATGCTTGGGCGCGTGCTAGTACCGAGTCGTCCCAGGTGGCAGGGTAGCGCACATTGAAGGTCATCGAGAGCGTGCCATCGAGCACGCTCACAATCCCGACATTGCAGGTCAGCGGCCCTGTGATCTCGTCTTTACCCGCAATCCCGATGCCGGAGCCGTCGGTGGCGCAGCGCTCCACAAGCTCGGAGAGCCACGGCTCAGGAAAGAGATCGAACAGCGCCTCGGCGAGCTTCTTGGCCGCATTGATGCCCTTTTGCGGCGACGCTCCGTGGCTTGCCTTGCCCTTTGCCCAGATTCGGAGCGCCTTATCGCCTTCGTCCGTTACTTTGAACGTGCGCTTGCGCTTGAGGGTCTTGGCAATATAGCCCAGCCGGTCAGCGGAGCCGATCAGCACCACTTCAGCCTCGTCGGGCACCATATTGGGGCGCAGGCCAGAACTAAAGACAGCCACCAGGGAGTCCCCGATGGGCCGGGTCGCCGTGAGCGTGAAACTGCCCTTCTCGGCGTAGCAGACAGGGAAACCCGCATCGGGAGTGAAGGCGAGATCGGGCCTGGCCTGCTTGGCAACATCGAAGTAGTGGCGCATACACTCCCAGCCCGATTCCTCATCACAGCCAAAAATCAACCGGACTTTTCGGGTGAGCGGCAAGCCAGAATCTAAAACCGCCTTGGCCCCAAACAGCGCCGCAAATGTCGGGCCTTTGTCGTCCGATGCGCCCCGTGCATAGACCCAGTCGCCGTCAATTTCTGCGCCCCAGGGCTCACGGGTCCAGCCAGAGCCCAGCGGAACCACGTCTAGGTGCCCGAGCATGGCGACGATCTCCGGGGCATCTTCTGGCCCGAACTCGGCATGGCCTGCATAGCCCCCGAAGTTCTCCGTCCGCATTCCCAGCGACGTACACAGCGCCAGGGTATGCTCCAGAGCATCGGCACAGGGTTTTCCAAACGGAGCACCTGGCCCGATACTCTCGGGGTCATTGACACTAGGAATACGCAGCACGGCTTGCGTCTCCGCAATAATCTGATCTTTGTGGGCATCTACCCACCCACTAAAAAGCGAGAGCGTCATTTTCCTGTCATCTCTTTTTTAAATTTTTCGACATCCAAAATAAAATCATGGAGACAGGGTACAAAATCATCGTCCTCAATAGAACCAATCTTGATGATTTCTTTTTTAATGCGATGAATGGTCCAGCGTTTTCCATTGGGAATCCGATCAAGGAAGTTATTCATATTGATCCCTTTACTTCCCGAGATTTTCCCTGTATGGACAAGATGTACTTTTCCCGTGACTAAGTCTTTGGCAAACGCTCCGCCAATCGCCCAGGATCCTCCCTCCTTGAAGAGATTTGTCTCGATGGTGATCGAGTGGGTTTGTCCGACAAGGGCTTCGCCGGTTCCGAAAGTACAGAAAATTTTGTCTGGATTTACCGCACTATCGAGCCTACTCCAGAAATTGAGCTGAGGGTGCCAGTAGGCGGTGACGGTTTCATTGCCCCCTTGGTAGCCGATCGTGATGTCACGTGCGACGCCTTGTTGGATGATTGTCGAGGACATTTTCTCAAATGCATTCGCGATGTCTTCTGCTTCTGTTAGTTTTACTAAGCGCATAATTTACCTTTTGTTTTCCAGCATCTTCTGACGGAAGTGCTCGTCGGGCCGCGTGTGGATACGCGCGACATTTTCTGGGGTCAGGAAGCGTGGCCCCCCCAGAGCGTACACGCCGATCAGGGCGCGGGCAACTTTCACGGACATCGCGGTGATCCGCTCCACCTCATCGGCGTCTTTCCCGAGGGCGAAGAGCCCGTGATTTCGGAGCAAGAGCACTTTGGGAGGTGCGCCCCACTGTGCCTTGTAGGCCGCGATTGCCTCGCGACAGGCTTTGGCGAGTGGGGGGCCGGGGTCAACATACGGCACGAAGCACACTGCAGGGCCGCACACCACGACTTCATCGGGGAAGATACGTCCCGCGATTGCTTCCTCCGCTTTCTCGGAGCAAAGAATCGAGAGCCACGGTGTGGGGTGGCAGTGTCCGACCACATTTGCTCCGCCATCGGTGAGGCAGACTGCATGGAGAGCCGCCTCCACACTCGGGTGCAATGGGTCGTCTGGATTGACGCGTGCGCCGCGCAGGAGGTCCTTGATCTCACTGTCGGTCAGTGTCGCCTGGTCGAGAATCGCCAGAGAGCGGGCCGTGTCCATCAAGACGAACTGATCCTGTCGCATTGTCCCCATCATGCAGCCCGATGCTTTCAGCCAGAAGGTCTTTCGGTCGCTGACGGCAGCGGAGACATTTCCTTCAGCCAGGATCGAGAAGTCATGGGTTGGGGAGCCCAGCCAGTGGGCAAGACGGTGGAGGCGTTCTAAAACGGTTGTTGTGTTGTTATCCATACTTCTCTATTGTACGCCATGTAATGTTGTACAATAGCCCCCAATAGGTTTCGCAAGTAATAAATGAAGACGGTCAATGAAGGACGGCTCCTAAATGGAGTAGGAGGAGGACGGATGCGATGGAAGTAATTGCCTGGGGGACACGGGGATCGCTTCCTGTGGCAAACTCCGAAATGGTGCAGACGGGAGGGAATACGACCTGCTATGAGGTGCGTTCCGCGTGTCTGCCACCGGGTGTCCACATGGTGGTTGATGGGGGCACGGGGTTTCTTCCCTTTGCCACTGAAGCGCTGCGCTTGCAGATGACAGAGCTGCATTTGTTCCACACGCACTACCACCACGATCACACCCAGGGAGTTTTGATTGCCCCTCCGATCTTCATGCAGCATCTGGGGATGCATATCTATGGGACGAAAGATCGCAGCTTTGGCCCCAAGCAGGTCTACGAGCGGATTCTGGAGCCACCTTTTCACCCGGTCTCGTTTGGCGCAATCTCACAGCACATCTGCTTTCATGCTATCGAGGTTCCTCCTACCCGGGTGATTCTTATTCATCCCATTGGAGGGCAGCATATCCTGGAGAAAGAGCGCTTCCTCCATTTGCAGACAGGAAAGAAGCCGATTCCTTTTGGGCACGGACACGCCTACCCACTCGGTGAGTGCTTAGTCATTTTGATGCACTGGACGGAGCATCCCGAGCGCACCATCACGTACCGATTTGAAGAGAGACCCACGGGCCGTGTCTTTGTCTTGCTCACCGATGAGGAAGTGCGTGCGGGAATCCCCACAAGTCTTATCGAGTTTCTGACGGGAGCAAGCCTGCTGATTCAAGATGTTCAGTACTCCCAGGAAGAGTATGAAAGTGGCGGGAAGGCCGGTTTTGGCCATGGAACCCCTGAGTACGCGGTGCGCCTTGCCCGCGCCACAGGGATTGAGCGTATCGGCTTCACCCACCACGACCCTCACTCTGCGGATGGCCGCGTTAGCGCCCTCGTGACAGAAGGCCAGGCGCTGCTGAAGACAGGGGAGACCCTAGAACTCTTTGCCTGCAAGGACTACGACCGCTACGAGATCTAAATTCTCAGGTACACTTGGCCATGAGCCATTCACTACCTACCCGCGCCGAAGTTGCGCGTGAGAGTACCTGGGATTTAGAAAGCATCTTTGCGACACCCGAGAGCTGGGAAGCCGCACTCGCCGCCGCCGATGCCGCGATTCCCTCCATTGCTGCGTTTGCTGGAGGTCTGAGCGACCCAGAAACTCTCTCTGATTATTTTGCTGCCGCTGAAAAACTTCAAGTGCAGGTCAGCCATATTGGGGTCTATGCCCACCTCGGATTCGCGACCGATACCTCCAACACCGATGCCGCCGCACGCACCGACCGCGCAATGGGGCTTGCAACACGCTTTGGAGCCGCAACTGCCTTTGCCGAGCCAGAGCTGCTTGCCCTTGGAGTCGAAACATTGACCCCATGGGCACAGAGAACCGAGGCACACCCAAGGCTTGCAGCCTACGCGCACTACTTTGAGCGCCTGAGCCGCCGGGCACCCTACATTCGCTCGGGTGAGGTCGAGCAAGTTCTTACCATGGCGGGCGATGCGTTTCGGAGTGCGGCGCGTGTGCATGGGATTCTCTGTGATGCGGATCTGACCTTTGCGCCTGCCGAAGGCGGACATGAGATCGGGCAGAGCACCATTGGAAGCCTGCTGACAGACGCTGACCGAGCCGTGCGGGAGTCCGCATGGAAGGGCTATGCGGATGCGCATCTGGCGCACAAAAATAGCCTGGCGCAGTGCCTCGCCACGGGAGTCAAGCAAAATGTTTTTACCGCACGCGTCCGAGGCTATGAGTCCGCGCTGCATGCATCGCTCACCCCGAATTTTATCCCCTTGAGTGTTTTTGATAACCTGATCGCGACCTTCCAGAAGCACCTTCCGACATGGCATCGCTACTGGGGCTTGCGTAAGCGCGTGCTGGGGCTGGAAAAACTCGCACCCTGGGACATCAAAGCGCCGCTGACTCAGGGCAAGACCGAAGTGCCCTATGCGCAGTCTGTTCAGTGGATCGCGGAGGGGATGGCACCGCTGGGCGAGGAGTATGTCGCCGCGATGGTAAGAGGCGCAACCCAGGAGCGCTGGGTGGACTGGGCGGTGAACAGAGGCAAGCGCATGGGAGCATTCTCGTCCGGAACCGTCGGGACGCATCCCTACATCATGATGAGCTACAACGATGATGTCTTCTCACTCTCCACACTTGCGCATGAGCTGGGGCACTCGATGCACAGCTACTACAGCCGCAAGTCGCAGCCGACACACTACGCGGGCTACGGGCTCTTTGTCGCCGAGGTCGCGAGCAACTTCAATCAGGCGCTCACCCGGGCCTATCTCTTAGAGAAATTTGCGGATAACAAAGAGCTTTTGATTGGTGTCATTGAGGAGGCGATGAGTAATTTTCACCGGTATTTTCTGGTCATGCCCACCCTGGCGCGCTTTGAGCGGGAGATTCATGAGAGGGTCTGGAACGGGCAGGCACTGACGGCGAAGTCTCTCACCGAGCGCATGGCCGAGCTCTTCGCTGAGGCATTTGGCCCCGATGTCGCGCTCGAAGGCGAGGACTGGCAGCGCGTGGGGAGCACCTGGATGCAGTTTTCTACCCACCTGTACTCAAATTTCTACGTGTACCAGTACGCCACGGGAATCTCCGGTGCCCACGCACTCGCCGAGCGCGTGCTGCGCGAAGGCCCGCCCGCCGCCGAAGCCTATCTTGGGTTCTTAAAAGCGGGCGGCTCGCTCTACCCACTCGATGCACTAAAAAACGCGGGCGTGGATCTGTCCTCCCCCGATCCCGTCGAGGCCGCTTTCGCCACAATGGCTAGCTACGTTGATCGTCTTGAGGGGCTGGTTTGATCACTCTTAGGAATCTCGCCCCGTTCATCGGGGCGGTCATTGGGGCGAGTTAAGTGAAGCCGCGCCGTTTTCGGTTGACCGAGGCGCTCTTGCTCTTTTGCACGGCTCTGGTGTTGTTCTTTGGGACGCTTTTAGTCTCGGTTGCAAAAACGCCCGCGACGGCTCCTGTGTTGCTCAATGTGGCGATGGCTCCAGAGCTGGCGAAGGCACTGGGTGGCGATGCGGCGCTGGCACAAAAAATAGTCGCAGATCGCACCAAAAACGGCGGCTACTCGGATGTGGATGCTCTGGCGCGGCGTAAAGTGCTCACGTCGGCGCAGCTACGCACTTTCGAGCCGGAGCTCGCCATCCGAACCTGGGGAACGGCGAGCGCCTCGCTCTGGTTCTCCGCGCTTGGGCTTCTGGTGATGTTTGTCGGGCTGCACTTTCACCTGCGCCGTGTCTGGCCTAGCGCCGATCCGTATCTGCTGCCCTGCGCGGCCTTGCTCTCCGTGCTCGGGGTCCTCTTGCTCTTTGGACTGAAAGATCCCATTCGCGATCGACTCGCGTTCTTTGCCCAGGTGCAAGGCGTCTGGCTGGGGGGGCTTGCTGTGTTTTTGCTCACGATCAAGCGCTTCTGGAGCCTGCCGCTACACCGCTACGGCTATGTCTATGCGCTCACGTCGGTGCTGCTGATCGTCCTGCTGGGCGTTTTTGGCGGCGGGCAGGGCGGCGTGAAGCTCAATCTTTTTGGTTTTCAGCCCGTCGAGCTGATCAAAGTCCTGCTCGCTTTCTTTCTGGCGAGCTATCTCGCCGACCGAGGGAGGGCGCTGGCAGACAACTCCGCGCAGGCGCGTCGTGCCGATCTCTATCCCTTGCTCGCGATGTACGCTCTGCCGCTCGCACTCTTTGCCTTGCTGAAAGATCTAGGGCCGGTGCTGGTGCTCTTCGGGACCTTTGTGGCGCTGCTCTATGTGGTCACGAGCCGTAGCGCCTTTGTCTGGTTGGGGCTGGCAGCACTCGGGCTGGGTGGCTGGATCGGGTATGTCCGGCACTTTGGGGTCTTTCGAACCCGTGTCGAGATGTGGCTTCATCCCTGGGATAATGCGTCTATCGGAGGCGATCAGCTCGCACTCGGGCTTTGGGGGATGGCCACGGGCGGCGCGGGTGGTGCGGGGCTCGGGCTGGGGGGGACGAAGTTTATACCCCGTGGTGGCTCGGATCTGGCGTTCTGCGCACTTGCAGAGGACATGGGCCTCTTTGGTCCGCTCGCCGTTGTACTCTGCCTCCTGGTGATTTTCTGGCGCGGCCTCGCCATGGTTCCCAAGACCCACTCCGAGTTCGAGCGCTATCTGGCCACCGCACTCACAACGCTGATTGCTTTGCAGGGGCTCGTGATTACAGCGGGCTGCCTGGGGCTGCTGCCACTGACAGGAATCTCGCTGCCGCTGGTGGCCTACGGGAAATCATCGGTGGTAATGATCTGGGTGAGTATCGGACTCTTGCTGGGAATCTCGCAGAAGGCGCAGCACGATCCAGAGCTTGTGCCACCTTTTGTCCATAAAGGCCTGAGCCGATTGATGCTCGCCTTGACTTTACCACTGCTCCTGTGCATGATCACGGCGCTTGCGGCGCAGACGGTTCTAGCCAATCGTAATGCTCTCTTGCTGGTTCGCACCCCCGATGCGGATAGAGTGATTCGTACGCACCGGAACCCGCGCCTACTCGCTATCGCGAAACAGATCCCCCGGGGACGCTTGCTGGATCGCAACGACAAGCCGCTCGCACAGACAATTAATGGCAAGCGCCTCTATCCTCTGGGCCCGGCGGGCGCCCATCTGGTTGGCGTGCTCTCTCCCGCGCTCGGTGGGCCGACGGGCTTCGAGGACGCACTCTCCGCGCCGCTTCAGGGCATGGAGGACGGGAGCCAAGCGCTGGCACTCTGGCGTGGAAAAGACCTTCCTGGGTTCTCGCTGCCTGAGGGAAAAGATGTGAAACTCACGCTGGACAGTGCGCTTCAGGAAGCCGCACTCAAGGCGATTGTGAAAGCGGCGAGTCGCCTGAAAGATAAAACAACCGGGAAGCCCAAGCGCGCCGGAGCCACCGTCGTGATTGATATTGCGACAGGAGGTATTCTCGCTGCTGTCACCGCCCCGACCTACGACCCGACCAAGCCCGTGACGGAGACGGTGGGCTCTCCCCAGATCAATCGGGCGACAAATGGCCTCTATCCGCCCGGCTCTGCGTTTAAGCCCGTGACGGCGGCGGCGCTGCTGAAAGCCGGACAAGGCGGCACGAAGCTCTCGGGCGGAACGGGTGGGCGTGAAAAAATAGCCTGGAAGGTCGGCAGCCAGAGCTACGCGCGCAGTGTCACCAACAACGACGGTGAGGCGCTGGGCGGCAGACTCAGCCTGACAGAAGCGCTGGTACACTCCTCCAATATCTTCTTCGCCCATGCCGGAGTTGTGGTCGGGGCGGAGGCACTCCAGAGCATGACTGGGCAGTTTGGTCTCACACATGGCCCCGTGACTGCCAAGTGGGAAGCGGAACTCGCGGACATTGCCTACGGCCAGGGAAGCCTACTCACCACGCCACTGGAGCTTGCAGGAGTTATGCAGACGATCGCAAGTGGCGGCGTGCGCCGTCGCCCCCACTTTGTACTCACTGACAAAACCGAGACACTCGCAACCCCTATCACACCTGAGCAAGCTGCCGTGGTCGCCAGGGCGCTGGGAGAAGTCACGCGGCGCGGAACCGCACGCGGGATCTTTAGCGCCCTCCCATTCTCGGTGGCGGGCAAGACGGGCACCGCTCAGACCGGCAACGGCGACAAACAAAGTCACTCCTGGTTTATCGGCTTCGCTCCCGCGCAGAATCCTAAAATCGCCTTCGCCGTGCTCATCGAGAACGGCGGCTACGGAGCAAAATCCGCTGGCCCTGCGGCGCGTGAGATTCTCCGGGCATGGAGCAAGTGAGCGCCCTGACGACGCCAGAGAACGCGGCACTGAGTAGAGTGCAAAATTTCTGTTACAATGCGACCTAACGAACTCGAACAGAAAGTGATGATTTATGTCAGATAAGCTACGCCTCAGGTTGCTCCTGAGCGTCATGATGTTTTGTCTTTATGCTGTGTGGGGAGCCTGGACTCCCATCATGGCAGCAACGCTCGGAGATCGCCTGGGCGCGACCGGCGTGCAGATTGGGGCTGCTTATGGGGTGCTCTGGCTTGCCTGTATCATCTCGCCCTTTATTGGCGGGCAGCTTGTGGACCGCTTCATGCCCTCGCAGATCTTTCTAGGGATCTCCTCAGCGGTCTGCGCTGGGGCGGCCTGGATGATGTCACAGCAGCACAGCTACGGCAGCTTCATGCTCTGGATGTGGGTCTGGGCGCTCTTTTTTGCCCCGACCCTGGGGATTACTAACTCCATTGCAATGTCCCACTTGGGCAAGGAGGTAGATAGGGAAGGCGACAACACACGCGAACGTTTTGTGGGAATCAGCAAGACCTTCAACATTGCCTGGGCCGTGGTTGCTATTGGCAGTATTGTCGGGCTTTTTGCGACAGGAAACTTCAGCTTCGAGGGAGTTCCGACCCTGGTGACTCTGGGCGTTCTCTCTATCCTGTTTATCTTCTTTTTGGTCTTTCAGGATCTGTCCAAGCCCGCCGATGTCGAGCGCTCTTTCTCCGTAGTGCGGACGGCGGGGACGATTGGCTGGATTATCTCCGCGATCGTGCTGACGATCTGGCTCAAATCGAGTGGACCCGTCGCGAAAGGAACCTGGGCCCCGTTTGAGGAGATGCAGCTCACGGCGGCATTTGGGGTGATTCTGACGATCATTGCGTTTTTTCTGCCCAACACACCGCCGTCCACAGAGACAAAAGACCCCTGGGCCTTTAAGAAAGCCTTTGTGCTCTTCAAGACCGTACCCGGCTTCTCGATCTTCCTCGTCATCTCTCTGATTGTCTCCACCGAGTTTCAGTTCTACTACACATTCTCCGGGCCGTTTATGGAGGATTCGGTGGCGACAGGTGGCCTTGGAATTGACCATAGTATGGTCTCGTTCTATAAAAGCATCGCGCAGTGGGCGGAGATTCTCTGTTTGGGCGTACTGACCCCGCTCTCTCTTAAAAAGCTGGGCCTCCGCAAGACCCTCGTCCTGGGTACTCTGGCCTGGCCCATCCGCTACTTTATGTATGCGATCGGGCAGCCGACCAGCCTCGTGCTGGCGTCTAATGTGCTCCACGGTGTTGGGTTCGCCTTTGTCTTTGTGACGAGCTATCTCTTTGTGGACCGCATCGCCCCGCGCGATATTCGTGCCAGCGCCCAGAGCCTCTTTATGTTGGTGACACTGGGAATCGGCAACTGGCTGGGGACACTGTTCTCCGGCTGGCTAAAAGACCACTACACCACGCCTGAAAAGACCAACTGGCCCATGATCTTCTTAATCCCCGCTGCACTCACCACTGCCTGTGCAATTGCGTTCTGGTTCACCTTCAAGGAGCCCCAGGCCGAAGAGAGGGTCGCTGAGATCTGACTGCGTTTATCTCGCATCTTTTAGCCTGGTACGCCGTTCATAAGCGCGCACTCCCGTGGCGGCGTACCCACGATCCCTATGCTATTTGGGTCTCGGAGATGATGCTTCAGCAGACCCAAGTGGCGACCGCCACTCCCTACTTCGAGCGGTGGATGGCGCGTTTCCCAACGGTAAATACGCTGGCCGAAGCGCCGCTCGACGAGGTTCTTAAGCACTGGCAGGGGCTGGGCTACTACGCCCGGGCACGGAATCTTCATAAGGCCGCCAAGCTGATCTGTGAGCAGCCGGGAGGGGCTTTTCCAACTACCTACGAGGGGGTTCTCGCGCTTCCAGGTGTCGGACGCTACACCGCAGGAGCAATCTGCTCCATTGCGCTGGGGCTTGACACACCGATTGTGGATGCGAACGTGATCCGGGTGCTCTGTCGTGTCTTTGCGATTCCGGGCGATCCAAAATCCCCCAAGACACTGGACGTGCTCTGGAAGAAGGCGGAGGAGCTGCTTCCTAGCGGCCAGTCCGGCGACTTCAACCAGGCGCTGATGGAGCTCGGGGCGCTACACTGCCTCACGCCACCGCGCTGCACAAACTGCCCCGTGCAGAGTGTCTGCACCGCGTTTCAGCAAGGCCAGACCGAGCAGTTTCCAGCGTTTGCCGCGAAGAAAGCCTTCACGTCCCACAACGATGTGAGTCTTTGGATCGAGCGCGAGGGGAAATTTCTGCTGATCAAGCGCCCCGACGAGGGGCTCTGGGGGGGACTTTATGAGCTTCCACGTGTGACGGCAACCCCAGACGAGACCATTGAGCAGGCAGCGGCACGGGCACTGGAGCAGCTTGTCGGAGCGACGGGAAGTGTCGGAGAGCGTTTGGTCAGCCTGCGGCATGGCGTCACGACACGCAAGATCACACTCTATGCCATCGCCGTGTTGGATGTCCGCTTGCCCGACCCACTGCCACCAGGCTGTCTCTGGGCAACAAGAACCGATCTGGCACGCTACCCGCTCTCGTCGCCACAGGCCAAGCTTCTCGCTGCGATTCAGGAGCGGAAAAAGCAGCCAGCGCTGTTTTAAGTTTTAGTGTAGTAAAACAACCCGTGTGCTCGACTCAGCCATCAGCGCCAGCGTTTTGTCTGAGACATCTAGCACCATCGGAGAGAGCATCCATGATCCTGCCCGACATAATAGCCCACACATTCTCTAGCTGCTTAATGACGGTAGGGTGTCCTAGAGGTCCGTTAGACTCGCAGACCTAGTCGCACCGATAGACTCAATATCTACGATTCTCTGATTCCCTACTCTCAGCACTGAGTTGCCGAGAAAGGAACGGGAGCAACCAATGTGGCTGAGGGCTGTAACAACTATCTGAGGCACCGAGTGAGCTATTTGGTTCGCAAGAGCATGTCATTCGCAGGAACGAGCGTATTAAAGCACGGTGGGAGAATCAGGAGAAATAACATGACCTCCGAAAACGGAGGCATAAAAACATGACCCGGATCACGCCAAAGGGAGAGCTTGAAAGTCCATGATCATCTGAGCTACTTTGACAAAGGGAGTACTTAAGTCAGAACGACACTCGATAATTAAGTACGTGAACTCGAAGCCACCAATACCGCGTCGTGGTTCAGGTTGACGTTTCGTCTCGATTTCTTTACGAAAACGGACATAAGCATTGGGATTGATTTTTTGTTGAGTTTCATTTTGGATTCTTCCTTGTGTCTGCTTATCAAGCGATTCGAAAGTTACTCCATTACTAGACAAAATGGCTTTTCTTAAGGTTAGATTTTTATCCATGGCAAGAAAAAGACTCTTCCAGTAGCCCAGGCCATTGCAGACGAGCAAATCATTCAGAATCATACGTTCTAATACAGAGTTAGGAGACGTGTTAATAATTTTAAACAGATCAACTAGATTCATTTTACGATCTTTGTTATTTCTGCGAGCATTTGCTAAAATTTTTATAGCAGACCCTGTTGGTTTCTTTTCTGGCTGATCTATTTTATACCAGGCAATTGGACAAATCAAGAGGCTTTCGTCGTGCCATTTATACAAAAGTTGCGCCGATTCATCGATTATTCCCGTGAAATCTTTTAGCTTAGCCGAATTAGGAAAACGGATTGAAGAGGGCGAATATCCTTTTGGTAAACGCATTAAAACCGGAATATTATATTCCTTTGCAATAGTATGCCATATCGTTTCAAAGCTTATAGCAGAAAATGATTGATTCTGATTAATCTTTTTAAGACTGTCGTAATACTCAATAGGTATAGGTAATGTTTTTATATTTTTATATGAAATATCGATGTTTTCTTCTTTCGAAGAGAGAGAATCTGAATCGAGAACCCAGTCAATTCTCATTTTACTTTTGAGAGATTCTAAAGTTTTAGTTGCCCCTGTGACTCCGTATCCCGCTCCACCATCGGGTTTCCCTTCCAACATTATATAGATAATGGGCAAAGCATTTGATTCCTTTGGATTATTGTAGATAGATACTTTATCTAAACTTCCCCATTGTCTTTGAGGAGATAGCTTCTCATAGATTGGCTTCAAGTAATTATAATATTGATAACATTCTTCTGGTATTTTCGATTGATCGGGAAATTCTTTTTTTGCGTACTCATCCGAAAACAAAAGTGCTTTTCGTAATTCTGGAGTCGTTAATTTCCCAAAAGCTTTGATTTTTAGAAAATCCATCTCCTTGTCAAAACCACCGTTTTCCGTTGACTTTTCTGCTATCTTTTTCCGTTCCTCTTCGGATTTATCGCAATTCGCTATTTTTTCTTCTAGAGCATTTAGCATCTCACCGCGAATGTAATAATAAACGTTCTTCGCATAAAGAACAGAAGCGCTCGATCTTTCAAGAGAATAGATAAAATTATTTTCTTTTTTTTGCCTTAACCAAAAACATTCCGCAGTACGAAAACTAAATAGAGAATATATCGAATCTAGAATCTTAATAACAGGTACATCAAATGCAAAAAAAGAAATTTCTTCTCCTGCGAGATAAGCGCTATCACTTGAATTAATTAAAATCCCTGTCTGGCGATATATTTCATCAAAAACGTACCATAATCGTGAGTACAGTAAGTCTATGGTACATTTCTGAAGAAGTCGTGGGTCTTCATCCTGCCAATCTTTCAAATGACGAGTTTGAGAAGGCGGTTGTGCTATCTCTGGATAAAAAGTACTTATAACGCCTAACGAAATCAATTCTCGCCTATTAATCATTTCTGTACACATTATTTTTCTTTAAAGATGTATAAAATAAAAATACCCTGCAAGAATTTCCTATTTTAGACTCGCGCAGGGTATAAAAGTTTTGGTTTGTTACCTTAATTTTTTACAATGAACGGTGTTCTGAATACATTTGGGCTTGGTACACCAGAGCCAGAATAAGTTGGTGTTAGTTCTGCCACAGGAGTATCACTACTTCCATAAATCTTCGCCGTCGCACTTGCGCTAACATAGTGTGTAATCGTACTGTTTATATTAAAAGTATGGCTGAGAGTTATTGGATTTAGAGATCCATTACCATTAGCATCAAGAAGAATAGGATAGGAGTTTGGAAAAGTTGTAACTATATCATAACCTGTATCAAGATCATCTAAAAGCATTTTACCCGATAAATCCATATTGATTGTTGTATTTGGAGTGCCATTTTCGTAACTAAAAGTAAATTTACAAGATAGAGGTACTTCGACATATTTCATATAGATACCTGGATGTGAATAAACTACAAACTCTTGATTCCACGAAGGCTTAAGCACCTCTAGCCATATTGCTGGGGTGGGAGGAAAAGCTAGAGTTGGTGCTGAAACAGCACATGTCATACACACAGCAGCGAACATTTTGAACTGAAAATTACGCATCGTAATTGTCTCATATTTCTTTACTGTAGTACCGCACAATTGCGGTACATTGTAATCCTGACGTTTGACTGAACAGTTTCAGGACTACGAGATTGTAACATTTTCTCCCTGGATTGGCAAGGCGATTTTCGCTACAGGAAAGGGCGGCGGGCACGCAACCAAGGCATCGCTACCACCACTTAAAAGCACCTCCGAGGCCCGTGTTTCCCGCCAGCGTTCCTCGAAGACGGCAGGAGGCAGATAGCCCAGCTTGGAGTGAACACGCTTCCTCTGATAGACCTCCTCAATGAAGATACCTATCTGAGCTTGAGCGTCCCAGAAGTCGGTGTACTCGCTCATCTGGACATGGTCTGCCTTTAAGGTACGCATCCAGCGTTCCGCATAGCCGTTCTTTTCGGGGCAGCCAACGGAGGCCATGGAAACCAGTACTCCCTTGGATTTGAGTAGGTTCACGTAGGCCGTGGCCGCATACTGACCCCCTGCCACCGGGCTGTCTCTGGGCAACGAGAAGCGATCTGGCACGCTACCCGCTCTCGTCGCCACAGGCCAAGCTGCTCGCTGCGATTCAGGAGCGGAAAAAGCAGCCAGCGCTGTTTTAAATTTCAGTGCAGCAAAACAACCCGTGTACTCGACTCAGCCATCAGCGCCAGCGTTTTGTCTGAGACATCTAGTGCCCTCGGAGGTTGCTCTGCATGAGGCCCGTACTGACGGGTTCCCCACACGTACTGACCCGTCGCGCTGTCCAGGGCAAAGAGCGGCGTCGTCCCCTCCCGTGTTTTCCCCGAGAGGTTGATGCAGATCAGTGAGCCTGCCACGCGGGTGACGAAGCTGTCGCCCGGCACGGGGCTTGTGGGCAGGTAGTTGCTCCAGCGGACAGTGCCGTCTGCCGGACGTAGTACTTGAAGGGGAAGGCATCCGGAAGTCATGGGCTGTGGTAACACAACAAGCTCGCCGTTGGGGAGGGGCCCCACCACGCAGCTCAGACCACTACGGCTCCAGAGTGTGTTTCCCGTTGCAGGATCGTGGGCACTACAGGCAGTGCTGGAGTAGACAATGAGCTGCCGCTGATCTTGCGTCAGATAGCCTTGCTCGCCTCCTGATGCGACTGTCCAGATCCGGGCACCATTGGAAAAGTAGAGGGCCCGAAGCTCGCTCCCAGTCATCGAATAAAACAGCGACCCACTGCCCGTTGTCTGAGCACCCGCAAAGATACTGTTCGTGGGGACGCGTACTTCCCAGAGAGGGCTGCCCCGCTCCGCATCGAAGGCAATATACGCCCCACTTAGGGAGTTGTAGCAGAGGACACGGGTCGGATCGGCCCAGACAATTTGGGCATCGCTGCTCAAGGGCTGGCTCCAGAGCACCGTTCCTGAGCCCAGCTCTCGTCCCTGAAGGAGCGGTGGCTCGGTGCCGAACGGGAAGCCAAAGAGGCGCGTGTCGCCGACACTGCGCATGTCCTCGCGCCCGAAATTCTGTGTCGCCTGCCAGAAAAAAGCCCCGTCTGAGATTCGGTGAATGCGAATTCCCTCTTGAGACTCAAGATAAACACCAAGAAAGCCGCCCAGAGTGTGGCCCATGAGGTAGCGAACCCTGGCGGGAAGAGCACGTTGCCAGACCAGAGCACCGCTACTCTCCACACAACTGAGTATGCTACCGTGAGCGATCACAAACTGACCATTGCCGACGGCCAAAATATTGCCGAAAGTTCCTGAGAGTCGGAACGATGCAACTTGTGGCTGTGTCGGGGTCGGGTCGCCGCTACAGATTGGCCGGATCAGATTTGCCGACTTGCCCGACTCTTTCTCTCGTGCGGTCAGGGTGGCAACGCCAAAGCCCGCTTCGGTAAACACGGCGGTTGGGCCGGTTGGAGCCAGCGACCCCAGGGCGCTGTCGCTCGTGCTCCACTCCCACTGCGCCGGGGCCGTCAGCACCGCACTGCCCGCACTGTCACGCGCCGTCGCGGTTAGAGTGGTCTGTGCGCCATCGGTAACGGAGCTTAGCACGACGGTTGAAATCACGGAGGTTAGGCTGAGCGTCAATCGCTCTAGCTTCCCCTGGAGCAAGCTGAAAGGCACAGACGCTGTGGACAGAGGCGCACCTGTGCCCTCCGCTGTCGGGTACGCGACCGCCTCCAGGGTTAGCGCCACGGCAAAGGGAAGATCGGTGAGCTGCTCCTCGCTGTCTGGCCCCGCTAGAAAAATGCGCGTCGCGAGCACTTTACTGCCTTGCTTGATCTGAACGCGAACGCTTTTTGCGGCGAGTGGCAGTGCCCGCGAGGCATCGGGCCAGTCTAGCGTAAAGATAATGCCCGTAGGAGTGGACGGCCCACCACTGCCTGAGCAACCTGCCGTCAAAGATAAAAAAAGCAGCGTCCGCCGCGAGAGTTTCATGCGAGGAGATTATATCCTTTCCCGCCCACACGAACGTGGGCGTCTGCGGGCGTGCCGCCACAATGTCGCAAGCGACTCGGAGAGTTTTGTTAGTCGCGGAGCGACATCCCAGCCGAAGGCTCATAGACGCCCACGTTCGTGTGGGCGGATCCCGTGTGGACGGAAAACGAGGAGATTATATCGCCTGCTCCTCTATTTCCTATCGCCTAGATACTCGTGTGCTGCTGCTCGGAGGCGCTCGTCCGGATGGCGACTGCCCTTGTGTGCGAGCTGCTCTGCTCCGGGTTCCTGTAGCTCTCCCAGAACAAGAAAGAGCCGGATCGGCAGCTCGATCTCGCCCCCCTTCGAGTTCCTGAGTCGCTTCAGTCGGCGCTCTAGCTCTCGAATCAGATAGTGGCGGTCTGACTGCGGGAGGGCATCGAGCTCATCGCGAGGGACTCGGGCGAGGTGGTGGCCAAGTAGGCTAAGTGCCGCCCGGCGAACCTGTCTCTCTTGCTTACCCGCACTCTCACGCCCCTGCTCCAGCGCCTGCAAAATCCGCAGGAGCCCGGGCAGCTCGGTGCGAGGTAGGTCTTCAAGTAGCATGGTTGTTGTTTGGAGGAGTGCCTGGCGGTCCTCTGGTTGGCACTTGACAAGACATAGTCCCAATAAAACAAACAAAACAGTAACCAACCCGATAAGTGTGATACTGAAACCTTGGGCCTGACTGCCGATCAGTGCCAGGCAAATAAACAAAGTCGTGGTGATTCCAAGCAGGCCCTCAAAAAACGGCTTGCGGCGCGTGTATCGTTCGAGTCGTTCTGCAACTTGTTGCAGTGCCTCCCCCGTACTCGGCGTACGAGGGGCAAGCTTTTCTTGATTACTCTGCTGGCGCTGCATGGGAACACATTCGGCAGAGAGGGATTTGTCTCCTGCATCACGAACCTTTGGCCATGAGTGACTTGACCCGTGAGAAGCTAAACCAGGCCGCTGCAATTGTGGCGCAGTCGGGTGTGGAGGTGTGGCTGACATTTGTACGCGAGACGAGTGCAATTTTCGACCCGTGCTTGCCGTTTCTGATGGAGGGCGGGCTGACCTGGCAGGGTGCGCTGCTGGTGAGCAAGTCGGGGAAGAAAGTGGCGGTGGTGGGAAACTTCGACACCGCTGGGTTGCAGCATTCCGGCGACTGGGACGAGCTGATTGGCTATGTCCAGTCTATCCGCGAGCCTCTGCTCGACGCGCTGGAGGAGCTGATCCCGGTGAGTGTTGCCACGCCGCAGATTGCGGTGAACTACTCCGAGAACGACGATAAGTGCGACGGGTTGACCTATGGGATGTTTCGGCTACTGGAGAGCTACCTCGCTCACACGCGCTTCGCCAACGCCCTCGTCTCCGCCGAGCCGATCATCCGGGCACTGCGGGGGCGCAAGACGAGCACGGAGCTCTCGGCGATGCGTGCGGCGATTGTGGAGACCGACCGGCTCTTTGATGAGATCGCGGCGTTTGCAAAAATCAGTGTCACGGAGCGGCAGATCGCAGATTTTGTGCATGCAAAAATTACCGAGCGTGGGCTGGGTTATGCTTGGGAGCAAGAGGGAAACCCGATTGTCAACTGCGGCCCGGACTCCGCTGTCGGGCACAGCGCTCCTAGTCAGCTTGCGCTAGCTCCCGGCCATATTCTCCACATTGATCTGGGCGTTGTTCAGAACGGCTACGCATCAGACTTGCAGCGTTGCTGGTTTGTGGGCGATACTCCTCCTGAGGCAGTTTTACGTGCCCACGCCGCCGTGCTGGGCGCGATTGAGGCGGGCTTTGCGGCGCTGAAACCCGGCGTTTCTGGCTGGGAGGTGGACGCGGCGGCGCGGAGCTTCCTGGTGGCGGCAGGCTATCCGGAGTATCTGCATGCGCTGGGCCATCAAGTCGGACGCGTCGCCCACGATGGCGGCGGGATTCTCGGCCCGTGCTGGGCTCGCTACGGCCAGACCCCGTACTGGCCCGTGGAGGTGGGGCAGGTCTACACCCTGGAGCTGGGCGTGCGTGTGGAGGGCTACGGCTACTGGAGCCTGGAGGACATGGTCGTTGTCACTGAAGCGGGGGCTGAGTGGCTCTCCACCCCCCAGAGAGATGTTTGGATGCTCTAGGTTCTCCACAGCGGAGGAATCCCCCACCATTGCGCCGAATGATCCGTCATGTTACACGGAATTGAGAGACTCGTAGACTTGGTGGGGGTTCGCAGCAGCGCCCTGACGGGAACGGATAACGCTGGGATTGCTGCGGCCCTGGCAACACGCGATGTGGCGGCTCTGGTGGCCACGGATGGGCATTTCGCTGGCACGATGCGCGACGGTCAGACCATTCGCATGGCACGCACGATTGGTGTTCCGCTGCGCTACTTTGTTGCCAAGATGTTCCATGGCCCGTTTCTCGTCACTGCTGATCGCATGGACGTTATCTATGACTGGTGTGTGAGTCAGAAAATCGGTTGGCAGTTTGACCCGACCTACACCCGTATGGTGCCCGCGCACTATCTCACCGAGATCGAGCAGATCGGCTGTCCTGACCCGGCCCCGCTCTACACCCGCTTCTGGGAGCCGCAAGTCGCGCAGGGCGGCGAAGATATCGAGGCGCTTGGGGGCGCGTATCTGAGGGCGGCCTTTGAAGCAACAAAAAGCTGGCTGGCGACACTACCCCACGAGGCGCAGATTGGGATCGCATTCTCCGGAGGCATTGACAGCACGAGCGTTTTGTTGCTCGCCCGCAAGGCCCTGACGGATCTTGGCCGCAACCCGGATACTCTTCGCGCCTTTACGCTGGATTTGCACGAAGGCAAGGGCGCGGACGCGGCGCAGGCCGAGAAGATCGTCACGGATCTGGGCATTGCGCACACGTGGGAGCGCATCACGGTTGCGGCTTCTGAGTACAATCTCCGCGAGGCCATCACGTGTATCGAGGACTACCATCCCCTCGATGTGGAGTGTGCCGCCGCAGGAATCGCCTTGCTGAAGGCCGTCCGCGAGCGCTACCCGGAGCTTCTGTACTTCATGGATGGCGACGGCGGCGATGAGAATGCGAAAAGTTACCCTCTGGAGGATTCCGACCTCACGCTGAGCTCTATTTTGCGTAATCCACTGCTCTACCAGGAAGGCTGGGGGATAGATGCGATTAAGCACAGCGCGACCTACTCCGGTGGCCTCTCCCGCGCCTACATTCGTACGTTCGCACCCGCCCAGCGCTACGGCTTCACGGCGTTCTCCCCGTTCACGGTGCGCTCCGTGATGGCACGCGCCGTCGCCATTCCCTTTCCTGCAATTCTCAATGGCTCTCTGGAGCGGCTCTACAGCCTAAAAGGTGAATTGGTTGCCTCCGGAGTGAAGGACGTCACGGGGATCGAGATGCCGGTCTCGATCAAGCGGCGCTTCCAAGACGGTGCTCGCGCCGCTGTGGCGGGCGATACCGAGAACAACTCCTACTACAAAGCCTGGCGTGTGAGTAAAGCCTGGTGTCGCCAGATCTTTCTGCGCCAGTGGGAAGACAAGCTGCGCTCCGCCTGGGAGGAGCAGGAGCAGCTCTCCGGGAACTTCGTGCCGGGCGTTTTAGAGCCGCTTCTCCAGTAAGTAACCCTGTAACTGATCCCACGACTAAAGTCGAGGGCTTTGACAGTAACGAGAGGCAAGCCTGACGTCCCGTCTATAGGGCAAGTTACATTGCCCCGTGTTCGAC
>NZ_JAYVPL010000120.1:0-50416 GCF_043757465.1 Armatimonas sp. | reverse complement strand
TCTACGAAAATCAGTGCAAGTGTTTTTCGTTTTTTGGAGTCGGCCATGCATTATTATGGCCCAAAATAATCCCCAGAATTTAGATGCGCTCGCCCTGTGCCTCGCCTTGTCTCGAGTGCGTTGCAGGTTTTCAATGCCCGTTACGCCTATAATCATCCCACGCTCCCGTCACCCCCAGTTCAGGTACAATTCTTCATGCCTGACTTACTTGTACCACTCTATAAGCTAGCCGCCGTCGAAGACGAACTTACACGGCTGCGTGCTGAGGGGATTGTTGTGCGCCGCGCTTTTCCTTTTGATCTCTCGCGCACGCGCCGCTTTATCGCCCGTACTTTTTCCGAGAGCTGGGCCGACGAGACCGAAGCCGGATTTGCGCGTCAGCCCATTACCTGCTGGATCGCGATTTCGGAGCAGAAAGTGATTGGGTTTGCTTGCGTGGACGCCACGATGCGTGGCTTTTTTGGTCCGACGGGTGTGGAGCCGACGTTTCGTGGACGAGGAATAGGCGCCGCCCTCTTACTCTCCGCGCTCCACGGGCTCAAGGAAATGGGCTACGGGTACGGTATCATTGCGGGGGCGGGGCCTGTGGCATTTTATGAGAAATGTTGTGGTGCGACCGTGATTGAGGGCTCTGAGCCGGGAATCTATGTGGATATGCTCGATTCCGATGGTGAAGAAGGCACTCGTTAAAGACGATAATACAACCATGCAATTTGATGACGAAGAGATAGAGATTCCCGATGATGTGGAGGCCATCCTGCGCCGCCAAGACGAGGCCATGGCCCTTTTGGATCGTCTACGCACCATGGAGCCGTTTCGCCGCCCCAAGTCAGACCAGCAGGGTGCACGCCGCCGTGAGTTCCGCCGCTGGCCGCTCCCTGAGGGGGTCACCCTGGAGCTACACGATAGTGCGGACTGGCACGACGCCGATGTTTTAGACATGGGAGTGGGGGGCGCACGTCTGAATAGCCTCCTGCCGTTTGCCGATGGCCCCACGCCCGCTCGCCTCAAAGCGCCCTCCACACAGGCTGTTCTGGTGCTCTGTGATGTGATGTGGAAAGATAATGATGGTCGTGCAGGGATTCGCTTTGAGTTCCGCGACGAAGACGAGCGCGAGAACTGGTCGGGTGGATTGATTGATGCCTTACTTGCCCGCCACGCCGTGAGCTGACCCCCTAACCCCCGCTCCGCGGGGGGACAACTAGGAAATACTATGAAACGAATTGGAATTCTCGGCTGCGGAGTCGTTGCCGACTACGGGCACTCCCACGCCATCGCCCAGACAGACGGCCTGACGCTGGCCGCTCTCTACGATCCGAATCCCGAGGCGCTCGCACGACTTGCCTCGCGCTACCCGGAGGCGCAGGCCTTTACCGACATTGATGCATTCTGGCGCTCGGGGCTTGATGCCGTCTCGATCACGTCGCCCGCCCCGTTTCATCTGGAGAACCTGCGCGGCGCGGCCCAGCACGGGCTTCATGTACTGTGCGAGAAGCCTCTTGCCATGACGGAGAGCGAGATCGAGCAGATGATCGGGATCGCCGAGGGGGCCGGGATTCTCTTTGCCACCGCGCTCTGCTATCGCTTTAGCCCCGTGGCGCAGAAGATCAAACAAATGGTGGACGAGCGCTGGATCGGCGAAGTACGCTCGATGCGTCTAATCTATCTGTGGAACCTACATGGCAAGTGGGAACGGGACGAGCACGGGAACCGTTTTGAGTCGTCGCGACGAATTGGGCGCTTTGAAGAGGGCGGTCCGATGGTGGACTGTGGCGTACACCAGATTGATCTGGCGCTCTGGTGGACCGGCTCGGAGATTATTCGTCAGCAAGCCGCCGCCTCGTGGGTGGAGGAACACGATGCACCGGGGCACATGTGGCTGCACATGGACCACGCGAGCAACTGCCACACGTGTATTGAGATCAGCTACTCCTACGCCCACACCGCGCAGAACCCCGTGGACCTTTTTACCTACGAGCTAATCGGCACCGACGGTATTATCCGCTACGTCCGCGACGGCTGGTTCTTCGAGGTGCGCAACTCTCAGGGCACACTGCAACTGCCGGGCGGGAGTGAAAAAGACTTCCACGGGATGTACGCCGCCTGGCGCGATGCACTCTACACGGGCAAGCTCGGCTCCCTGCCCTCAGCGCGGGAGGGCCTGCGTGTTACCCGTATCGCCCGCCGCGCAACGGAGGCAGCACTGGCGACACGCTTCAGGAAATAGGCACTTCTGCCGACCATCTGGGCATGCGATCTATTATTTTATTCTCAAGTGTTCTGTTGTTTTTGGGAGGCTGTGCGAAAGACGCAACGCCACAGGAAGCCGGGAAAACGGCGGGTCGGACGATTGACCAGGCAGAGGCACTCCAGAAAGAGACGCAGAAACGTGTCGCGGAAAACGACGCGCTCACCAGCGGAAAATAGAGTTGGCGTGCTATACTGACCTGGTAATTTGGGGAGGCAAGGAACTTTGAGTTGGAATCGGGACGCCCGCTTTGTGGTAGGAGCGGATCTGGGTGGAACTAATATTCGTGCCGCGGTGCTGGATCGCGACGGTAAGATGCTCGGGCATGGGAAGCGTCCTTCGCTTGCCCTGGAAGGCTCGGCACGAACCATCGGACAGATCAAGCAAGCCGTGGACGAAGCCATTACTGAGGCTGGCATCATAAGAGCTGATATTGGTGGGTTGGGAATTGGTGTGCCCGGGCACATTGATCCCGCGGGCAAGCGCGTTCTCTGGGCTCCGAATTTTTACGAAGATGGCTTCCCCTATCGCAATATCGAACTAGGCGATCCTATCGCTGAGGCAACGGGGCTTCCGGTTCTGATGGGTAACGATGCCAATGTTGCGGCTCTCGGGGAGTTTCGCTTCGGTGCGGGGCGTGGCACGCGCACGATGGTGATGTTCACCCTTGGCACCGGGGTGGGGGGGGGACTGATCTTAGACGGTAAGCTCTGGACGGGCTTCACGGGCGGTGCGGGCGAGCTGGGGCATATTATTGTGGCCGCAGGCGAGCGTGGCGGGGCAGCGGCCTACGGGAGCCTGGAGTCCATGGCCCAGATCGCGGCGATCTGTGAGCGCGCCTCGCGCAAGCTCTGCCAGGGGCGCAAGAGCACTCTCGCCGAGCGCTGTGCCTACGACTGGCACCGCATCACGCCCAAGGATATCGCCGATGCCGCACAAGAGGGCGATGCGGTTGCGCTGGAAGTTCTGGAAGAGACCGGCTACTACATTGGTTTAGGGGTCACGTCGGTTGTGATGCTCCTCAACCCGGAAAAGATCGTGATTGGCGGCGGCGTCGCGGGTGCAGGTGAGCTGCTCTTTGAGACGATCCGGCGCACCGCCTGGGCAAACGCGTCGAGCACACTGATCAAAGACTGCCCGATTATCGCCGCGGAGCTGGGCGACGATGCGGGTATCTACGGGGGCGCTGGGCTCGTGTTCGATGCACTAGAGAGCGCGGTTTAACTGGTGAGCTGGGCAGGCTGGGCCCTTCTCTCGGCCTGCTTCGCGGCCACGACTGCGATTCTCGCAAAAATTGGCATCCAGGGAATTCCCTCTAATCTTGCGATGGCAGTTCGTACGACGGTGGTTCTGGTGGCGGCATGGGCGCTGGTGCTCGTGCGTGGCGAGGCAAAGGGTCTTACTGAGCTCCCACAAAAGACCGTTCTCTTTCTGGTTCTTTCTGGTCTTGCCACGGGAGCCTCGTGGATGTGCTACTTTAAGGCACTGGCACTTGGCCCCGTCTCTAAAGTCGCCCCCATTGACAAGCTCAGTTTTGTGCTCGCGGCGATCCTTGCTGTTGTTTTTCTGCGCGAAAAGCTCACTTGGCCGCTGGCGGCGGGCTGTGCTCTTATTGTTGCTGGGGTGCTTCTAACTCTTAAAGGGTGATTTTTTGGAGTTATGCAGGCCCGAACAGCCCGGGGAGCTTTCCGGGAGCACTGGGGAAGAGCGCGGCAGCTTTATCCCCCCCAAGCTGACGTGCGGCGATCTCCGTCAAGACATCCCGATAGTCCATGGTCACTTTTAGATCACCTGGAGCTTCGAGCTGTTCGTCTTTCAGGCCAGGCCAGCGTGCGTAGACCTTACCGCCTTTGACCCCCCCGCCCGCCACAAACCAGGCGCTCGCCCGCCCGTGATCCGTGCCGAGGCCACTATTTTCAGCAACACGTCGCCCGAACTCGGTCATCACGACAATCGTGACATCGTCGAGCTGGGAGCCCAGATCTTTAGTAAATGCACCGAGAGAGTCTCCGAGATCCTGGAGCTGCTGCGCGAGATAGGGGGTGTTCTGCCCGACATGCGTATCCCAGCCACCACGGTCCAGACAGGCCGTTTCTACCCCGACTCCAGCCTTGAGCAGCATAGCAGTCTGTCGTAGGCCATTTCCCAGGTTCGACACGGGATACTTCGCGCCGCCACCAGGAACATAGCGCTTCGGATCGAGCTTCTCCAGAATCGTCAGAACTTCTAATGTCTCTCTGCCCGCAATTGCCGCCGCATCTTCGCCGTGTGCATAGAGCCCTTCGAGTGCCCCGCGAAGGCTCGGTGTGGCATTGAGTTTTAGGTCGCTCAGCTCATTGATCGCCATTGCGCTGGTCGCTCCCCGCAGGATATCTGGCATGATGGTGTTGAAGGCAACCCCCCGAAGTGGCGATGGGTTATCATCAGGGAGGGCCATCAGATAGCGTGCCACCCAGCCCGAGGGTATCGTCGCCGGGTCGCTCGCTGCGCCCCGCTCCATCACTGCCATCGCCTCAAAATGCGAGCGGCTCTGGTCGAGTGAGCCCACGGCATGAAGTGGCGCGAGTTTCCCCTCCAGATAGAGCGGATGCAGGGCACCCAGCGCAGGGTGGAGCCCGAAGAAACCGTCGAGCTTGAGCGCGTTGGAAACTTTGATTGTCGGGCGATTTTTAAAGTAGTCGTCATCACCAATCGGAGCAAGTGCGGTGAGGCCATCCATTGCGCCCCGCAAAAAAATGGTGATCAGTGGCTTGCGGTGTGTCTTGCCCACAGTGAGCTGCGCCAGTGCCGAGCGCCCCGCCCACGCGACAATCGCGGCAGCCAGGGCGCCGCCGATCAGGTTCCGTCGGCTGCTGGCACCGACACCGCTATCTTCACACAATCCCCAGAGACTATCACTCATCGTACTCTCCACTCTCTCCGCTATTTCCACTGAAACTCGGGCAATGCGAGGGCAAGTGCGAGGCGCTCCTCGGGCGTGCCGGAAAACTCGGGCAGGGGGCCAAGCAGTGCCGCCGCCGTGTCTTTGTCTATCTGGGTTGCGCCTACCCCACCTGCAGTTAGGGCAATCGCGAAGTTCCAGCGGGCAAGTAGCGAGCCGGTCCACGCCTGGGTCTTCTCGGGGTAGCCATTGGGCATGGGCCACTCGTAGAGCGGCTGGCCCATGCGAGTCAGATGATCCTGGACACCCTTACTGCCATCGGTGAGCGCGTTGGTAGCCCGTAGCGCCGAGACTGTGAAGTCAAATGGGCGCTTCAGGATCGGGGGGGCGTGCTCAAACTCGGGTGCCGTGAGGAGCGCCTGTACCATGGCTGGGATCGCGCCGCTGGATTCCGCGTAGCTCGCGGCCACTTTCGCGGTGAGCGCCGCACTGTGCTCGTCTTCACCGTAGAAGTAGCGCACGAGTTTCCGGGAAATAAACCGTGCTGTCGAGGAATGTTTGGCAATAATATCCAACACCTGCGCCGCGTCTTTTTCATCGCCCCCCGCAGGAATTTTCTCGCCGAGCACCACTTTCGCGCCGTTGTCGTGGCGCTTCGGATCGAAGTAGGCCCCCCCCATCTCGTGATGCGAAATGCCGTCGGTGAGCTTCCAGCCCGACATAAACCGATCCTCGATAGTCCATCCGGTCAGGCAGCGCGCGACTTCCATAATATCGCGCTGCGTGTAGCCACCGTCCACGCCCAGCGTGTGCAGCTCTAAAAGCTCACGTGCGTAGTTCTCATTGGGGTGTTTCGCATCACTGACTTGCTGATCCAGATAGCCCAGCATCGCCGCCGACTGCATAGATGCCTGGATCATTTTCTTGACCGAGCCCAGTGCGTTCTCACGTACGACCTTCTTAAGGTCGGTGGGCAGGAGATACATCAGCTCCGCAGCAACACCAGGTCGGCTTGGCGCGGAGTAGACCTTGCGGGCGTAGATATTCAGGTGGTTTGCCCAAAAGTCACAGAGGCGCTCGCGGAGCTGCCACTTGGAGTAGGTCGCCCGCAGAATCGCGCCTCGGGAGAGCTGCTCCATCACGGATTTTTGGGGCATGTCTCGCAGCTCATAGGCGGGGGTGCGGAAGACCTCCAGCCCATTAAGCCGCCAGCGCAGTGCCACCGACTCCTCCTCATCATGCACTGGAGCCTTGAGCTGCTCGGCGAGCCAGCCTGCGTTGCCCAGAGTGCTTACCCGCTCTAAATCCGCGACGGACGGCCCGAAGGCAGCCCGGTTGAGGAACTTGGAGTCGCCAATGGGCCGCATGGGCGGCCGGGGGATATGAGGTCGTGGGTCACGCACACTGCGTAGCGCCTCACGAATCGGCCCTTCGCCTCGGGATTGACAGCCCGTGAGCGCCGCCCCTGCAACACCTACCCCCACCAGTAGCTCCCGTCGTTTCATTGGGGATTGGTCTGTGCTTGCGCCTGCACGACGGGCTGTTCGTAGGCGCGGCGCTCGCGGGCCGTGAGTGCCTGAAACCCGGCTCCGAGCGAGGCGAAGAGCTGTAGGGGGAACAACAAAACCCAACCCACGGCAGGTAGCGCCCCTGCGGCGATGAGCAGTGCCCCGCCGCGTGCCAGCAGCGCCAGGGCACTCTGAGTCGGGGCCATGTTCTGCATCCTAGCGCTCACTACCCGCGCCAGACCCGCACTGCCGACCATCGCGAGACAGAGTGTCAGAGCCAGAAGCACCCAGCCGATCAGCATCAAGAGGCCATTCTTGCTATTAAGGAGCGCCACTCCCAGCCCGATGCCCCCGAGTGCCAGCCCGATGCCCACCCCGATCGCGCGGCCCGGCGCTTGTTCCAGCCGCTGCGCGGCGTGCTGGGTCTTCGCGGCGAACACCAACCCCACGGCCAGAATCGCGGCCCATAGGGTTACCAGAATCGTAAGAATCACAGAGATGTAGGCGAGTACGTCCCCATTTGTCATTAATCTAACCTCCGTTGCTTTGTGGTGAGGATACCCTGTGTAATCCGTTTGTTGCAGATCCCTGGGGGAGGTTTTTCACAGACCTCTGTCGAACTAGGCTCACATGGAACATCCTGCCGTTCGCAAAGCCGCTTTCCGGCTGATCCCTTTTCTCTTCTTTCTCTATGTCATCGCCTATATTGATCGTGTTAATGTCGGTTTTGCCAAGCTGGAGATGAAGGAGGTGTCGTGGTTCAGTGACGCCATTTTTGCCAGCGGGGCGGGAATCTTCTTTTTTGGCTACTTTCTTTTTGAAGTGCCCTCGAATTTGATTCTGCGAAAAGTCGGGGCGCGCCTATGGATCACGCGGATCATGATTACCTGGGGGCTGATCTCCGCAATGATGGCACTGTCTAACAGTGTTCTCACTTTCTACTTTTTTCGATTTATGCTGGGGGTTGCTGAGGCGGGTTTCTTCCCGGGTGTCTTACTCTATCTCACGTTCTGGTTCACCCGAAAAGAGCGGGCACGGGTTGTGGCGTTGTTCATGACTGCAAATGCCGTCGCGCTTACGTTTGGTGGGCCGCTCTCGGGCTGGATTCTGGACAAGGCCAAGAATCTTCCCACTCTGGCTCCGTGGCAGTGGCTCTTCGTGCTGGAAGGCGTTCCGGCGACGCTAATCGGTTTTGTGGTTCTTCTCTACTTACCCAATGGCCCCAAAGATGCCAAGTGGCTCTCCGATGACGAGCGCTATGTGATCGAGGAGCGACTGCGCGTCGAGGAGAAAGAGTTTGGCACGCCGACCTCCGTTGAGGAAAGCCACGATAGCGCGGTTCTGAAGACACTCGTCCGTGATCCACGGGTCTGGATGTGGTGTGGTGTCTATTTTTTCCTAGTCTTTGGAATGTACGGGATCACGATGTGGCTCCCACAGCTTCTGAAGTCAATGAGTGGCGGCAATAACACTCTGGTCGGCCAGCTCACGGCGATTCCCTACTTCACTGCGGGGATTGCGATGGTTGCCAATGCCTGGCACTCGGACAAGACCGGCGAGCGGCGCTGGCATATCGCCGTTCCTGCAATTGTCGGCTCCGTGGGACTGGCACTCTCCGGTCAAGTGTTCATGCCACTCTGGGGCTCGCTCGTCTGCCTCTCGGTGGCGGCGGCGGGGATGTGGTCCACGCTCGGGCCGTTCTGGGCGGTGCCACCGCAATTTCTGCGTGGCACCTATATTGCGGCAGGACTGGCGCTCATTAACTCGGTGGGGAATCTTGCGGGTTTTGCCGGGCCAAAGCTCTTTGGGAAAGTGAAAGCGGACGGTAATGACTTTCTGCCCAGCCTGCTCCTCTTGGCAAGCTTTGTCATGGCGGGAGGTTTGCTCGCCGCGTTTGTGACAAAGAAACTGGAGAGAAATCCAACAGGCTCCGACGCGTAGTTCGCGCGGAAACGTACGCTGTCACGGAAATGTCACGCTAGGCTCCTATACTGCTACTTGTCCCCAAAATCGAGTGGGAGATAAGGACAGCAAAAATGACAACAACTCTACTCTCGCGGCGGGCGGTTTTGCTTGCCGTGGGAAGCGGTGCCACGGGCTATCTTCTGACGGGCTGTGGGGGCGGCGGAGGTAGTGGCGGGGGTGGCCTCACCAACTTCACGGTAACACCAAGCCGCGCTGCGCCAGGGGCAGTTGTCCAGCTTACTGGGCTCACGCTAACGGAAAACGACGGTGCGAGCGTTTTATTTGGTGAGGTTCCCGCGATTATCCACTCCTGGGATGAGGCGGGAGGGATGCGGGTTCTGGTGCCCCCCTTTCTTGCTGCGGGGGGGACAGCCCACACTCCGCCCGACGGGCCGGTCGCCGTCACGGTTCAGCTCGGTACAGGCACACCAAAGCCAGCGCAGAACACCTTCACAGTCGAGGCACTCGTTGCGGCTCCCGGAACCACCGATACCATTATTGCAGAGTTTGCGGCCTTTGGCGGCTTCTTTCAGGACTTCCTGACCAAGGGCATTCTGCCTCTTTTCGCCGATAATCCCGTGCTGGACAGCGCCGCCCTCATTCAAGGCGCAGCCTTCATGGCGTTCTATCAGGATGCGATGAACGGCCCGGAAAACCCCAACTCCCTGCAAGCTCTGATGAACGGCACCTCCACAGTTACCCCTGGTCAGAAGCTACCCAAAGAGCTCATTGATGCGCTTCTCGCTCAGGGCCCCGTGCTCTCTGGGATGTCAGATCTTGCTCAGACCTTCCAAAACGCTATTGCAGAAGTTGCCCCCGAAGCCCTGGTATCCCGTGGACGAGGCCGTGATCTTCGGTCGAGCTTTCGGTCACTGGGCATTGACTGGACAAAAGTGGACACGGCAAAACGAATCGTTCTCACGCTACAGGTGCAGAAGTTGCTCCAGGCAGTCACCAACTCACCGGGCGCAAACTTAGTCAATATCATCTACACTGCTGGGATGATCATTGTGCAGGCTATGGCAATCGCAGTGCAGCCAGAGCTACTGCCAGCGATCTTCCTCGCAGATGTCATTATCGGCCTCGGAGGTAAGGTAATCTCGGTGATATCAAGTGTGATGCCGGGGCTGATTTCGGATTTCTACGTGGTTGTTAAAGGGGTAAACCGGCACAACAACGATCCGGCGGTCGATATCCCTATCAACACACCAACGTCGTTGAACGTCTTTGTCGTCACACAGTCCACCGGCGGTGTTAACTTCACTTTAGCGGGCATGGGCGAGCTGGTTCTCTCGGTGCTCGAGGTGAAGGTTCCTCGGCTCAAGGCCTACGTTGCGAAGCTTAAGGCGGAGGGAAACCCCCTCTACGATCTCTTTACGGCTAGGATGATCTCGATCACAGACTCTCTCTGGAACCTCGCCGCGGGTGTTTCGCCTCCAGGTGAGTGGATGGGAACCAAATCCATGAATTTCCCGTTTTTTAAGTACCCGCCGACCAACGTAAATCACTCCGATGTGGTTGATATTCAGATTCTCTCGCCCAATCTTATCGCCCGGGGGGTGAACGCGGACCAGTCGCTGTATCTGAAAGGTATCCATGGCGGTACCAACGCTGGCTACCGGGCCTACATGACGACCCGGTCTCTCGCCTCGTTGCTCCCCTCGCTTGCCGATCTTGTGGCCTCACAAAACGACCGCACGGGCGCGAAGGCATCCGTGAAAGGCACTGTCAGCATCCAGAGTACCTCGCTCGATGTCGGAGTGAATTAGGAAAGGGTGAGAATCATGAAATCAACATCAATCAGTGGGGTACTTGCGCTACTGGCACTCGCTCTGGCAGGCTGTGGTGGGGGCAGGAGCATACAAACGCCCCAGGCACAGGCGGTGGGTCGCGCCGCCCTTCAGATCAATATTAAATGGCCCGAAGTGGGATCACGCGCCATTCCGACTAAGGCGCAGAGCATCCTCATCACCGTGAGTGCGGGCACGACGCGCATCAAAGACGTGATCGTTGCTCGGCCTGTGGGAAATTCGCTCACGAACACACGTATTGAGGAGGTGCCGGTCGGGACGCTGCATATCGCGGCCACGGCCTTTCCCGAGGTCAACGCCACGGGAACGGCGCAGGCGACGGGCGCTCAGGACGTGGCGGTCACCGTGGGCGTGACGGGAAGTGTTAGTGTGACGCTGGGCACGACCATTACCCAGGTTCGGGTGACACGCAAGAACGGGCAGCGTGCGGTGAGTCTCACCCGTGGGGAAGACCCGCCCCTGACCGTGATACTCTCACCAGGGGCGAGCGACTCGCTGACGGCCACGGCGCTGGATGCAGACAACAACTTGGTGCTCACCGACCCGAAGCGCTGGAGCTGGGCAACGGCCTCCAGCACGGTCTGTGCGATCTCACCGACGGAGGATGCCGCGAGTGTCACAGCAGGCTCCGTGGGACTGACGACGCTACACGTGACGGAAACGGAGAGCGGGAAGCAGACGACGGTCAATATTAGGGTTGTTGGCACGCTTGGCTGGGCGCAGGCCATGGGCGATGCCCAGAACAGCTCCAGCAGCGCAGCGCCTGCCGTCAGCGGCACGCTCGCTGGCATGTTCCCGCTTCCCGCAGAGGTCGGGGGGCAGTTCGATAACTATCTCTATCTCACCAGAGCTCGCACGATTGTCGAGGGGCCGACAGGAACCCTTGCCTTCCACGGCGACAACAACTGGATTCCCAATATTGGTGTCTACCAGTTTACCCCCAGTGGTAACAAGGTTGGATTTTCGGGCGAGTGGGGCGCTTACTGGCCCACCTACGGCGCAGACGGTGGCTTCTACACCGTGGATGCAGGCTACGATGGCAACGCCTACACGCACGGAAAAGGAAGTCACTCTTGGACCTACACGGTTCCAGGATATGACATTGCGCCACCAACCCTTACCGCAGACGGCGCTTTCTATATCGTGATCGATGGCGTGCTCCATGCCCTCGATGCCACGTCGGGTTCGAAGCGCTGGCAGACTACGGTTAGCACCGGAGTTTATAAAGCCAGTAAGAAACCAGCAGTTGGGCTAGACGGGACGGCCTATGTCGTCACGGATGCGGGAATTGCGGCGCTGAATCCCACCGATGGCACCAAGAAATGGGAGACGGCGTTTGGAGTGGGGGCCACAGGTGTCTTCGCGACCTATGTCGGTGTCGGGCCGGATGGAACCGTCTATGCCATCGTCCCACAAGGGAACTACGCCTATCGCCTTGTTGCCCTGGAGCCCTCGACCGGAACCGTGAAGTGGCTGTCTACCGAGGACGTCACGGTGAACCAGAACAAAGTCGTTCTCAGCCGCACGGGTACGGTCTACATCGCCAGCTCCGAGCTAAGGGCACAGCCGGGCATACTCGCACTGAACGGAGCAACGGGAGCTATTCTCTGGCGACAGCCCGGTGTCTTGCCCGCCGCGAGCGCTGGGGACGGCACCCTCTACGCCTCTCGTGACATTACCCAAAGCACCAACACCGGCATGGCCTCTTTCACACAGATCGTTGCACTAGATGCTAGCTCTGGCAGCATAAGATGGAGCATTACCCCGGAGAATCCTTCGGGGAATGGTGGGATGTACTATCTTGCCCCGATCATTGGTAAAGACGGGACACTCTACAGCTTCCGTAGCACCAATGACCCAAACTCGAATGGGCTGAACTACACTCAGCTTGTCACGATACATTAAGGAGATTGATGTGATTTATTGTGTTGCGATCGTAGCCCAAGTTCTCCGTGGCTCGGCGCTCGAAACCAAAGCCGCTACACTCAGCGCGGCGGGCAAGCTTCACGAAGCGGGTGATGCCTACACGAGTGCTGCCAAGGCCTACACTGCTGAGGGGAATAGTAGTGCCGCCGCCAAGGCCTATGGCAAAGCGGCGGACCTCTATGAAAAAGAGGCCGATGCGCTTCTGAATCCAACGCGCACGCCAAAAGCACCGCCACGCCCCCCCGCACTGGCAGCGCCTGTGGCTGTCCCCGTAAAACCTGTCGCTGCCGTCCGTGCGCCCCAAGAAGCCAAAATGATTAAGCTCTCGCCGATTGCTCCAAGAGCGGGGATGATCGTGGGCCGGGTTATCAATGAGCGGGGCGGCGCGGCCACCAATATCACGGTGCGGTACTCTGGTTTTCAGGACGGTAAGCTTATCGTCAACCACTTTGAAAACGTCGAGGGCAATGTCAAAGGCGCGGGGGGCAGCTACGCGATCAAAGTACCACCGGGGTCTTACCGGGTCTCCGCGTATGCCACCTATCTCTACCAGGGGCGCACCTACCACTTTGAGCTGGAGGCACTCAACCCGCCCGCCAGACACGATCTCGATGGCCTTGGGCTTGATCATCTGCGGGGTGGGCTCGTACGCGATTTCGTGCTCAAGATGACCGCTAAGAAAGCGGGTGCTGCTGAAGAAACTGAAACAGTCTACAACGCGGCCTACTACGGAGGGCGTCTGAACTTCGACGGTGGACAAACCGAGCAGATTATGGGAGGAGGGCACACATTCGCCCCGCCCCTCGCTGGGCTTGTTAACACGGCCTACCCACCAGACTCCCGACTGCAGATCACGCTGACACCACAAGGGACAATGGTGGATGGCTCGGTGGGACGGGTACTGACCATCAACTTACGTCTGGGCGACCATGGCACGTATCCGTTTTCCCAGCGCGGTATCTTCCCAGGTGTCTATTCCGCAACGGCTCGCTTGACGACCCCGACAGGACAGATCGTGCCGCTACGTCTGGCATTAACACGGGCACGGACGATTCTAAAAGGCTCACCTGATGGCTATGACATGACCGTGATGGACTGGAAGCCGTCGGTACCTGTGGATTTTCTGCCCAGTGATATCGGCCCCATGCCTCGTTTTGGAGTGAAACCGATTGTACTGTTTCCCGGTAAGTGAGCAGGAAGCACCTCTCTGGCTGGTGAATCTGAGGCTAGATGGACACGCTTCTTCAGGTAACTCTCCTGGGAAGCTTGACTGCGGCGGTGTTGCCACAGCCAGGCAGCCCCCCGATCACTCACTTTCGGACACAGAAAACTGCCGCGCTCTTTGGCTATCTGGCGTTTCATGCACGGGTACCTCAGTCGCGTGAGGAACTTATCGCACGCTTCTGGCCAGAGAGCGAGCTGGAGCAGGGACGTATGAGCCTGCGCACGGCTCTCTCCGCCCTACGCAAAGACCTGAGTGAGTCACTCGTAACCGACAAAATGACTGTCACTTTGCTTGCACAGACGGATATCCAGGTGTTTGAACACACGCTGCGCGGTGCGCGCTCGCCGATACTGACCGATGGGGGAAAAGTGGCGCAGCTCCGTGTGGCAGTTGACAGCTATGGTGGCCCTCTGCTACCGGGGCTCTACGATGACTGGATCTTCCCCGAACGAGACCGGCTTGCCGACGAACAACGGGCAGCCCTCATGGCGCTGGCCCACTGGCACGAATCTCTGGGCGAGTCACAGAGCGCTTTGAACTACGTCCGTCGTGCGACCGTTTCCGCCCCGCTCTCTGAGGAGTACCGTGTTGCGCTGATCCATCTCCTCAAGAAACTAGGGCAGCCTCAAGAAGCGCGGCGGCAGTTCGAGGATTTAGAGCGCCTGCTCGACGAACAGCTCGGGGCCAAGCCTTCGCCTGCGACGTGCGCTCTGGTCGCGGGGCTCAAGGAGGGTACGATCAGTGAGCCGACTCCATCCCGGCGTTCCGTGCGCTTACCCCTCTCACGTGGCCGCTTTCGTGGGCGGCGCGACGAGCTTGCGGCATTAATTCAGCGGCTCTCTGGTGGTAAGAGCGACTCGGAAGGGGCGCGGCTCTTCACGCTCTTTGGACCTGGAGGAATCGGTAAAACACGCCTGGCAATCGAGGCAGCCCGGCGGCTGGCTGCGCATGGGATCGTGGAGGAGGTGTACTTCGCTTCGCTGGCCAGTGCGACTACGCTGGAGCAGGTCTGGGAGGGAGTTTTTCAGGCACTGGAGCTACCGAGAGCGGCCAGCCTTCCGCCTATTGTTCAGATGGCGGCACGGCTACACACGGGAAGCTGTCTTCTGGTTCTCGATAATCTGGAGCAGGTGGCACTTGAGGCGGGGGAGATCGCGGCTGTACTTCTCGCCGAGATGCCAAACCTGTTGATTCTTACTACGACTCGGCGACGGCTCGGGACACCCGACGAAACTCTGGTCGCTGTGGGAGCCCTCTCGGACGACGATGCTGTTGGGCTTTTTGTGGACCGCGCCCGAAGTGTCGTGCCGAACTTTTCCCCGACAGCTCAGGAGCACGAAGCGATTCAGGCTCTGGTGGCACGCCTAGAGGGATTCCCACTCGCTATCGAGCTCGCTGCCGCGTGGAGTGCAGCCCTGACGCCTTCGGAGATGCTCACACAGCTTGACGAAGGGCTGCTCACACTTCCTGAGCGCACTGAGGGGGAGGAGCGACACAGCTCGCTGAGTGCCGCGATTCGTTGGAGTGTCCAGCTCCTGAACCCAGAGCTTCGCCTGGCGTTTTTTGCTCTCTCTGTCTTTCGAGGGGGCTGGTTTCCTGAGGCCGCCGCGGAGATCTGCGGGGTGGGCCGCGACGGACTTGCCAGCCTCCGGGATCGCTCGCTTATCACCGCGCAGGTGCAGGGTGACAAGCTACGTTTTGGGATGCACGAGGCTCTCAGGGTCTACGGACTAGCCTCACTCACGGCTCCTGAAAAAGACGTATTTCTCGTGCGACAAGCTATCTATTTTTTGCGACTTGCAGAGCGAGAGAAGAATCCTAAAGTGCTTGCACGAGAGTATGCCAACTTCCAGCAGGCTCTAGAGAGCAGCCATAGCACTACCTCTGTTGCTCTCTGCCAGGCGCTTGCCCCTTTCTGGGATCAGCAGGGCCACTGGCACGAAGGGCGGCGCTGGCTGGAGAGGGTGCTTACTCAGGAACTCACTCCTGCTCAAAAAGCGGAACTGCTGCACGCCGTGGCGCGGCTTTGCTACAGTCTCTGCGACGCCGAAGCAGCAGAGCGTTACCACGGTGCGGCACGTGTGCTTGCCCAGGAGCGTGGAGACGAGCGAGGTCTTGGGCGTGCCCTGCTGGGACTAGCCGGGATTTTTGCGCACTACCACGCCGACTACACAGAGTGCCATCGCCTCACCGAGCGGGCGCGGGAACACTTTGAGCGTGCGGAGAATATTTCGGGTCAGTGCGCCTGTCTGATCGGCCTCGGGGTTCTGGCGACCATTCAGGGAGACCCTGGGAATGCCCTCGCGTACCAACAGCGCAGCCTGCAACTCGCGGAGCAAGCGGGCGAGACAGCGGATGCTGCCACCGCACACCACCGACTGGGCATTACTTACTTAGCGCGTAAAGACTGGGAAGCGTGCCAGAACCACTTACGGGCTGCTGAGGCACTGATGGCCAGGCTGAATAGCCCCGCGGGACTGGCTTATGTACGCGTTGACCTGGGAACCCTGGCACTTGAGCAAGGCGAACCGGAACAGGCCCGCTCTCACTACCAGGCATCGCTGGCAGCGTTCCGTGAGCTCGGGGAGACTTGGGCTTGTGCCCTCTGCCTGGGAAACCTGGCCCGGCTGGCAACGAAAGCGGGAGACTTTAGTAAAGCCGCCTCTCTCTGGCAAGAGTCGCTCCGTCTTCGGATACTTCTGCATGATCCCTTCAGCATGGCCGCAGGGCTTGACGGTGCAACCAACTTATTTTTCTGCCACGCCGCCACCCACTTAGACACTCTACTCGGCCAGGATGCTGTAGCCTTACGTACGGCGAGCATTACGTGGCGATTGGCCCATGATGCCGGGGAAGTAGACCCGGAGGGCTGCGAGGAGCAAGAAATTCAGATGCGCGCTGCTTTAGGAGAGTCCACCTGCGCCTCGCTCACTCTGGAGCAGGCTACAGGCCGTGCGCTGGAGATCCTAGCGGTAATGCCAGCGTAGTTGGCAACGACAACGAGCCTGTTTTAGTCGCTGTCACGGAAGTGTCACGCTAGACTCTTATAATGCAGTTCATCTCCTGAAGCATAAGGAAAAAGACAGAAAAATGAAAAATATGGTCTATTTTGGAACTCTGGCTACTCTTGTGGCACTGCCTCTGATGGGCTGCGGTGCTGCTAAGAGCATTATCAACAATAACATTCCTGCGGTTTCGAACCTCTTAAAGCTCGATGAGCAGACTCTTGTGGCGATTATGGGGGAAGGCCGCGCCGTGATCTCTGGGAATAAGAGTGTCACGGTTTCTTTTCCCAACCAGAGTATCTCACAGGCCAGCCAGCTTGCCTCACTGGTATTTTCGCAGTCGATTGATCCTCAGGTAACCGTGACGGTTCCTGCGGGCGCGACCATGCCCACAGACTTTCCTATCAGCAACCTGACCCTGCAACTGACGATTCGTGAAGGGACGGGGAGCGCCGCTAACCTCTCTGCAACGGTTACAGGTTCCGTGACCCTCACCCGTACCAGCCCTTCCAGCAATGTCTATGCAGCGACTGGGCCGGTTGTCTTTACGATCAATGCGGCAGGAACATCGCTTCAGCAAGTCCTGGCTATCGTCACGGGGGGAGAGGATCCCAACGCGGTGGATGCCAAGCTCTCAGTAGACAGCGACGACACTAAACTTCCCAGTGGCTCGACGCTGACTTTTCGCCTCTTCAATGGAAGCGCCAAACCCAAGATTTAAGAGAAAAGATAAATTATGAAAACGACGACAATAACCATCCCCCTTGGTCTTTTGGGGCTCATCGGACTCAATGGAGTCGTGGCGGGGAGCGGCCCCCTCCCTGGACGACCCGCCTCGGCAGCGCAGCCAGCGCAGTCGGCGGCCTGCCGTGATCCGTTGATCAACAAAGTCTACAACGACGATATTCGCCGTGCACCGCGTGGTTTGGGAGATACGGGAGAGTGCAACCCGCTCAACTACGGCGGGGGACAGTGGAGCTCGTACGAGGATCTTCGGAAGAAAGTTCGCCTGTACGGAGCCACGGTACCGCCGAGCTCTTGCCGTGACCAGCTCCTCACAGACACGCTGATCGAGCTCAACTCTCCCCCCTCAAAACCGGGGACGATCAGCAACACACAGAACCGTATTCGTCCTCGTGGGACAGGCGAGCTGGGCGAGTGCAACATGTACCTCTATGGCGGCGGCTCGTGGTCTGGCAAAGACGATCTCAAGGACAAGATTGTCAAGGCGCGAAACGCTTTCCGGCGCTATGGCTATGTCATCTCGCCTCTTGGCAAGTTGATGGAGTCCAACTACCGCGAGATTGGCCCGGTTCAAGTGGGGCCAGCCAATGCGATCCCCGTTCTCGTCCGTGAAAATGGCGTGGATACGGTCAAGGTAATCGCCGCCGATGGCCAGCAGGTGAGCAGTCCGATTGCACCCGCCACGGCGCAACAGCGAGCGCAGTTCACCGTCCGCTCCCTAGACAATGGCAGCTTCTATGCCGTTCCCGTTGGTCGTTAACGTTAACAAGGAGCAAACGATGTCTCAGAATCTCTCGCAACATAAGCGCTCACTGAACCGTCGCCGCTTTCTCATGCTTGCAAGTGTGGGCTTATCGGGACTGATGGGCTATAGTGGCTGCAAAGGGGGCACAGGAGGAGAATGAACGGTTACAAGTCAATGACGGATAACAGATTCCCGACTTTGAGTCGGCGCGGGTTTCTCCTCTTGGGCGGCAACGCGGCGGCAGGCCTTATCGGGGCAGGCTGTGGTGGTGGGGGCGGCACATTACCGACAGGCCCGCTTGCGGAAGACGACCCCGCATCTATTCTTCCCACGGGGGCGCAACTTCCGACGGTTGTGTCGCCGGGGGCGCGATTGGTTCCTGAAGGTGGCTTGGTCAATGTGGAAGACAACCGCGTCGTTCTCTCCGGCAATGTGGCAGGAATGAGTTTGGCTCCGGGCCTTGTTATCGCCTCGCTTCTGGGCGAAGGATTTACGCGCCGCATAGTCAATATCACGAGCGACGGTGGGAGCGGCACGGTCTTAGAAACGTCACCGGCGACTTTGGAGGACGCTTTTGATTCACTGGAGATACGCGCACTGAGTGATTTGACGGAAGAGGGTAGCCGCCAGCAGGGTAATCTGCCGCTCAATATAAACATTCCCATTCCGAGTTTATCCCTGTTCTCTTCCGGCGCAAAAAGCGTGAAATTGAGCGGTGACCTGAAGCTCGGTGGACAAATGGCGGCGGTTGTGCGAATACAAAAAGGTCAGGCGGCGTCCGCACGCTCGCTTCAGTTGTTCGGCTTCAAGGTCAAGTACCATGTAACCGGGCAGATGAAAATCAAGGGTGAAATCGCCGTTGTTCCCGGCTCCTTTGACCTTAAAGATATTGCGACAAAAGGCTTAGGGCGTATTGCCGACGTCACAAAGAAGACGCCGACTATACTCAAGCCGATTTTGGAAGTCAAGGCGACGTTCACCGGCGGCTTTCAGCCCAATATCGCTTTCACAACGGGGCTAACGATGCGCGGAGCCGCCGGGTTTTCGTGGACACAGGCCAATGGTTTCTCTATCGCCGGAACACAGCCGACCTTTGATTCGCCGTCGTTTACCTATGATTCCTCTCTCAACCCGTACAAGGGTACAGAGTTTCTGGTGACACTCAACCCTGTACTGAAACTCTATGTCGGCGGCGTTGTCGGGCCGTTTCTGGATATGGCGGCACCGTCCGTGTATGCCAAGTTCACCCGAACGGATGACACGCTTTTTCATGGTTTGGGCGTCTCCATCGGGGCAAATCTTGCGGCGGAGATTGGCATCAGCGACAGTTTCAGCCTACTGTCGTTGCCCAAGCAGAAAATCTTCGACCGGCAGTTGGTCAACTATCAGAAGTTCTTTGATGATTCCGCAAAAACGTCGTTCAATATCCGCTAAAGGAGGCCTAAGATGAAAAACACAAAAATATTTTCCTGGCAGCGTTTTGCCATATCTGTCTTATTTCTCGCGCTTGTTGTAGAAGTCATCGTTGGTTGTAGCGCCGTGGGCCGTCAGAATCTCTCAAGCACGGTGGGCGCGGGGCGAAGCCGTATGACGGTGCACGTCGCGTGGCCTAAAGTGTCACGGGCGATTCCGCTTGGAGCCAAAAGCATACAAATAACGCTGTTTGCAAACGAGCCGGAGTTTGATGTGAAGGTCGGCGAGATGCGGATGGCGCGGCCTGAAGGCGAAGAGCCGGTGTCCGAGGTGACCCTGGAAAACCTTCCCGCGCAGGTGAAACTACGCACTCGCGTTCTCGCCTTCCCGAACGAGGACGGAACAGGAACCGCGCAGGCATTCTCCGAGCAGGAGATTGTTAGCGGCGAGGCGGGCGCAAATACGGACATGGATATTGCGCTTGGCTCCACAATTTTTCGCATTGAGGCTGCCCCATCTTCAGTTTCACTCAAGGCGAACGATTTCAAAGAGGTTCGCGTCACCGCCTACAACGAGGCTGGCGATGTTGTTCCAACCGACCCTAACTCCTGGTCATGGCGCATACAAGACCCGGAAGTGGCTACTGCAGACCCGAACACCCACAATCCCGTGGCGGTTCGCCCGAGACGCGCAGGCGAAACAACCCTTATCGGCACGGAGCGCGATTCCAAAAAGACCATCTCGGTTCCAGTGACCGTTGCCACCGGGCCGCCGGGCTGCACGGAAGGGCGTGGTTACGGCGACGCCTGCAAGCAACCGTTTTCGCGGTTCGAATGGGCGTGGAACTGTAACACCGGCGAGTGCGAGTTTATCGCGCCCAAATAACGCATGGAAAAACAGCCCAAATCCCTAGAGGAAAGGAATAGAGTCTGTTGGCGGTGAACCTCCGAGGTAATGGAATCCCGTGTTCAAGTCACGCTCTTGGGAAGCCTGGCGGCGGTTCCCGCTAACGCGCCAGGTTTGTCGTCCGTGACTCACTTTCGCACCCAAAAGACGGCGACGCTTTTTGCCTTTCTTGCCTTCCATGCGTGCGTGCCGCAGTCGCGCGAAGAGCTTTGTGCGCGTTTCTGGCCCGATAGTGAGCTTGATCAGGCACGAATGAGCCTTCGGACAGCGCTCTCTTCCCTGCGCAAGGACTTTGGGGAAGCAATTGTGACCGATAAGACAAACGTGACTCTCCAGGCAACAACGGATCTCCAGCAGTTCGAGCTTGCGACACATCGAGCAAGCTTGTCCTCTCTTTCTGGGCAAGAGCGGGTGGAGTCGCTTCGGTTGTCCATCGAGGTCTATGGTGGGCCTCTCCTGCCCAGCCTCTACGACGAATGGATTTTTCCGGAGCGAGACAGGCTTGCCAGTGCCCAGCTCGCTGCGCTTTGTGCGCTGGCACGCTGGCACGAGCGCCTCGGGGAGCCCATCCGTGCGCTCGACTACGCACACCGTGCCGCCGCTGCTGACCCGCTCAACGAACCGATTCGGGCTGACCTGATCCGCTTGCTGATCGTCGCGAGCCGTCCCGCCGAGGCGCGGCGACAGTTTGACGGGCTAGAGCAGGCTCTTCTCCAGCAGCTTGGAGCAGAACCCATAGCCTCAACACGTGCACTGGTTTCGGACTTGCCAGCCGCCTGTGAACCCGCGCCACCAGCCGCTCTTGTCAATCTCCCCCAGCTGCGTGATCGGTTTCGGGGACGACAAGAGTTGCTGTCTGATGTGGTTCAACGCATTGCCGATGCACTCAGCTCCAAAACAATGCGGCTCGTGACGCTTTTTGGACCAGGTGGCATTGGGAAAACCCGTCTCTCGATTGAGGTAGGGCATCGGCTTGCGGTTGGCTACGGGTTTGCCGAGGTGCATTTTGTGGGTCTGGCAGGTGCGACGACTTCCGTGCAGGCATGGGAAGTTCTCGTGGAGGCACTAGGCCTCACTTCAAGCAAGCCACGCGAGAGTGTCCAGGACTACGTGCGAGCACACTCCCCCTGTCTCTTGATTCTCGATAACCTGGAGCAGCTGCTTCCCGATGGGGTGGCTCTGGTGGAAGGACTCCTAAGTGGGGCACCGGACATCGTCATTCTGGCCACATCGCGCCACCGGCTCGCCCTCCCCGACGAGCAACTTATTGCGGTGGGAGCGCTCTTAGAGGACGACGCAATTGCCCTCTATCGAGATCGAGCCCGAAGTGTTGCTCCTGAGCTTTTTTCTTCGTCAACGGACGAGCCTGCTCTCCGAGAACTGGTAACCGTGCTTGACGGCTTACCCCTTGCCATTGAGCTGGCAGCCGCTTGGGCAGGGACATTGACACCATCGGAGCAGGCTCGGCAGGTTCGTGCCAGCCGCCTCGCGCTTCCTGAAGACGCACGGAAAGACCCGCGCCACGCCTCGATGACAGCGGCGATTGCGTGGAGCGCGGAGCTTCTAGAGCCTGCGCTCCGGGATGCGTTTTTGCGCCTCTCCGTCTTTCAAGGCGGCTGGGAAGCCGATGCGGCGCACACGGTCTGTGCGGCGAGCCGTGGCGCACTCGCGAGCCTGCGAGACCGTGCCTTGATTCGCACCGAGTCGCTTGGTACGACTCTGCGTTTCTCTCTTCACCGCAACCTTCAAGACTTTGGTCAGGCGACACTCGCGCCGCAAGAAAAGGCGGAGCTTATCGAGCGGCACCAACAATTTTTCCTTCGGTTAGCAGAAGATAAGGCCGATGTGGGGCGACTTCACCGTGAACGTGAGAACCTGACCGCTGCAGTGGCGACGAGCCCACAATCTATGCTCTTCAGGTTCGGGCTTGCACTGGAGGAGCACTGGGTGAGCAGCGGGGCCTTAGTGGAAGCGCGTCTCTGGTGGGAGCGTGCCCTAGAGGGGAGCAACCTCCCCGCCGCGATTCTAATTACCGCCGGGCGACTGGCGTTTGCGAACAACGAAACCACTCAAGCGGAATCACTCTTGCTCCAAGCTCTGGAGCAAGAGCTGACTAATACCGAGCGTGTCCGAACGCACTACTTACTCAGTCAGCTCTACCACACACTCACCAGCGACTTTAGCCGCGCCCGAAACCATGGGGAGCAGGCTCTTATCCTTCAGCCAGATCATGTCCCCAGTCTGGTCACCTTGGGATTGATCGCGCGAAAACAAGGGGCACTTGATGAAGCCGAAACCCTACTCACTCACGCTATCTCCGATGCTGAGGCGCAAGGCTTGACAGCTCTGGCGGCTCAAGCCTGGAATGGTCTTGGCCCTGTTTTTCACCTGCGTGCGGCGGCGCTCGAGGATCAGGGAAAGCTTGTGGAGTTTGAGTGGGCCTGTGGGCGTGCAAGGGAGTGCTACAACCGTGCACTGACCTTGGTCTCCTCTGAGGGGCAGGAAGCCCTGCGGCTAAGAGTGCGGATCAACCAGGGCTCGCTGGCTGGCCTCTGTCACGATCTAGACGGTGCTGAGCAGGCGTACTCCGAGGCAGTGGCGCTGGCGGAGAAAATGGGGGATATCCGGATGCTGGCCTATGCTCAGGCGAACCTCTCCGTTGTGCTGCTGCTTCGTGGCAATCGCGACGAGTACCTGCGGCTTCAGCGGGCGAGCTTGGCTATAAAGCATCGCTTGGGAATCGTTCAAGATGTTGCCCTCGCATTTATTGAGATCGGAAAACAGCTCGCTCCCGAGGTTGCTGCTGTGCTCTATGGAGCGGCCACCACGCTCCGTTCCCAGATGGGCGAGCTGGACCTCTGGGCCGTTCGTCATGCCCAGAACTACGAAGACTGCTGTAGGGCGCTGGGTGAGACCGCCTATAACGCTGCGTTTACCAAGGGAGCGGAGCTGACGCTAGAGCGAGCGGTTACTCTCGCTCTGCAAGCTTAGTAGACTCCAGATCCCTCGCTGACTCCGCAGACGTTTTCTTGTCACGCCCCTGTCACGCCAGGGTTATAGACTCCTGTCCGTAAGTGCCGGAAACCACCGGCCTCGAAAGGATAGAGAAGAATGAACCGAGTACTGACCACTACACTGGCGACCCTGACTGTTGCCGCCCTCGTTACCCCGAAACCCGCTTTTGCCCAGGATGAGCGGACACAACGGATCGACCTGAGCTATCAGGTCATGTTTGGACGCTTTGCGAAGGCGGAGGAGATCCAGACGTGGAAAGCGCGTAGTGATGCTAGGAGCTGGAGTGTGCAGCAGTATGTCAATAGCCATGCTGCTTGGTTCGCTAGCCCCGGTGGGTTCGTCGAGGTGGAAAAGACCATCATTCGTGCGACGGAAGCGGCTTGGGGAACGTGGGGATATCAGAACCGCCCTGGTAACTACCAGCGATTTAGCGAACAGCGTGGCAAGAGCTGGAAGACATACGTGGATCTGGTCAAGATCCTTACGAATGAGATGGACAAGGATAAGGCGTTTAAGGCGAAAGTGGTTAAGGATAGCTATGCCAAAGCGGGTCTTAGCCACACGGAGAGCGACATCAATGGTTGGGTGAATGGCTTTGGAAATGGAAAATGCTACCTGCAGATTGTGGCGGAACACCTTGCCTGGAAAGCCCGGCAGCCCGGTGGTCAGGGGACTTCAGGCCTTAGTTCTAGCCCTTCACGGCCCATCTCCGAGGTGTTTCAGATTCCAAATGCTGGGATCGTGGCACTCGGCGGGGGAAACATCGTGGCACTTGGAGGAGGCAACATCGTGGCATTGGGGGGCAATAACCTCAATTCCATAGCTGATGCAGTGGGAGATTCGATTACTGGGGGGCCTGAGCGTGGCGCAGGGGGACGAAGTGCTGACCCACTTTCGTACCCAGAAGACCGCCGCGCTCTTGGCGTTTCTTGCTTTCCACAGCGGGAATCCTCAGTCGCGTGAGGAGCTGATCGAACGGTTCTGGCCCGAGAGTGAGCTGGAGCAGGGACGCATGAGCCTCCGCACCGCCCTCCGCAAGATCTTTGGAGAGCGACTTTCCACGGACAATGCCACGGCCATGCTCAGTGTCAACACGGCGGTGACAAGCTCAGGAGCGTCCAGAATCGCTTGAAGCTCGGGGATTGCGGGCAGGATATTATTGCCCGGGTTGCCTTCGTCCTTGAGAATCCCTGCGAGCCGTTGCTGGATTTTTCCGTGAAGTGGGGTGGGTAAGTTAGTGTGAAGAATCACATAACCATCGCGGTGAAACTGTTGGCACTGCTGAGTCGTCATAGTCTACGTTGTACCCGACATGGTATATAATTCGTCTGCGACTTTTCGCAACGAAAGATGAGAAGGATTATTTGATGCGACTCAAACGAGGACTTGTTTTTATCGTGCTTGCGGGTCTGGCAACCCAGCCACTGATGGGCTGTCCGAGCCTGCAGAACAGCGTTCCGCCGCCTGCTCCCCCGGCTCAAACAGCCCCTGCGGGCCGCTCTAGCCTGCCCGATCTCCCCCCCGACCCTCGCGCTGCTCGGGGTGGCCAGGTGCCCACGAGCGCGGGTGCCGTGGGAACTTCCGCGCTTCCGGCCAAAGCGGTACCGGGCAGTGCGCTCAACAAGTTCTTCCCCAATGATGCCGATGGCCTGAACCGGGTTTTCACACAGGAGAAGAATGGCTTTGCCATGGCGAACCTGAACAAAGGGAAAGCAACCCTTGCGCAGCTCTCCATCAACGACACGGCTGCCAACCCGAGTGCGCGCGATAAGTTCAAGGGCACAGGGTTCTCGATTGAGGGCTTTCCGGCGGCCAAGGAGGGGATGAGTGCAATTGCAGTACTAGTGGGAGACCGTTACCAGGTGAAAATTCGCGCCACAGGCTCCGCTCTGAGCGATTCGGAGCAGCAAAGCTGGCTTCTGAAGTTCGACCTCGCCGGGCTGGCGGGGCTGAAGTAGCCCCCTAATCCCCCATCGGACGGGGGGGACGACAAGGAGAAAATTTATGGATGCAATTAATGTTTACGCGGATCGCTTGCCGACGGCGGGGATCACGATTGGGGCGCTGAAGGCACTGGACTGGGTCGCGCCGGGCCAGTGGGAGAATATTGTCGGCTACGAGAACATGCTCTCCGCCTACACGGGTGAGAGCGATCTGGGGATATTACAGCAAGTCTCTGAGCGAAGTCTTGCACTCTTTGCCGACACGGCAGAGGGCTATCAGCGGGCGCTGTGGATCTACCAGGCCGTGGACTCCACCGACCACAAGCTGGGCAATGTCTCGCTGGCACACCAGCTCGGGGAGCGCTTCTCGGCGCTGAAATTTTTGGAAAAGCTCACACCGAGCGACGAAGTGACCCAGACCATTGACCTGACGATTAAAATTGTCGCGGAACTGACGGCATTTACCTATGTCAACGGGCTGCCCGGCGACTCGATCGGCGACTTTGTGGCCGCACTGGGCGAGTACGAGCACGACTCGCTGATCCGGATGGCCGCCTTAGTGACCTTCGATGGCCTGCTCCCGCTGGGCCCAGAGTTCCTGGATAAAGTAGATAGTAGCCTGCGCGGCTTCTCTGCCAGCCACCTACAGGGCAACGCGACTTTTAAGGCGCTCAGCTCGATGATCCCGGGCGGCGATACCCTCGGGCAGCTTGGCTTTATCGGCCAGACCTTCGGGGCAGTCTCCGGCTGGATTGGGAACTTCGTACAAGAACACGGCCTGACCCCCGAGAACATCTACGAGAGCCTCAAAGGCCGCATTGATGGTCTGGATGGCAAGATGGATGTGGTTGCCGCACTCATTGACACCCACACGGATTACTTCGCCCACACGGGGACACAGTCGCTCTGCCGAAGTCTGATGAACCGCGCCATCGCGGAGATCTAGGGGAGCGAAACCAAAAAAAAGCGGTCAATCAAAACGATTGACCGCTTCCACAGCATGTGGAGAGAAAAGGAGATCACACGACGAAACTATAACGTACGCTATAGATTATGTCAAGAGTTCCCGATAAAAAAGTTTCTTCTTTTTTTTTCGCCCCAAGCGTGTGGGGAGAACTCACTCATTTCCGCCTCCGTCACCCGCGCTCATCGCCTGGTTTGCCACCCCCATGTAGCCTTGAATTGCAAGCAGGAGCACGATCACGGCAGCCACAAGAATCGCGACGACGCCCAATACAACCGCGAGCTGGTGCGACTTCAGATCCGCCTCGCCTTCCAGGAAATCCGCCACTCGATTGAGCATGTCATCCAGGTTTCCTGTCTGCTCACCCGTGCGCGCCATCTGCACCGCGATCGGGGAAAGCACTCCCGAGCGTGCCAGCACGGCGGCGATTCCCTGCCCGGACATCAGCAGGGGGACACCATCCAGCATGGCCTCGGCAATCGCACGATTTCCACAGGCACGACCGGCGATCTCAACCGCGCGGACAATGTTCACCCCACCGGCAAATAGTGCCGAGAGTGCCCGGCAGAACCGCGCGGTGGCGTAGCGCCGGGAGACACCACCGACGCCGGGGATGAACATCTTGAAGTTATCCCACGCCGCGCCAAACCCCGGAAACTGGTTGAGAAACCGTGCCAGCCACCAGAGCAGCGCCCCGGCCACCGCGACAATGGCAGCGAACTTGACTTTCTCCTGCACCAGCGCCGTGCCCGATGCCCCCATACCCGCTTGAGTCCACTTAATCACTAGGTAGACAATCCCCGCCAGAGAGAGCACGATCTTCGGATAGAGCGTCTCGCGTGAGAGCTTTCGCCGGATCTCGATCTCCCGCTCCAGATAGTCTGCCAGCCGGTTACACATCGTCTCCAGCATCCCACCTGTCTCCCCGGCGCGGATCAGCTCGATCTGCATCGTGGTGAAGACAGCGGGGTAGTTGTCCATCACTTGCGAGAGCGGGGCACCGCTGGAAATGGCCGCCTGGCACTCGCGCAAGATGGTCTTGAGGCGCGTGTGCCTGGTCTGCTGCTCCAAGGCATTGAGCGCCTGAATGAGCGGGACACCGGAGCGCAGCAGTGTGGCGAACTGCCGGTAGAACATCGCCAGCTCCTGCAACGGCACGGAGACGGCAAACGGGGCAAACGCCACACGGCTAGGCGTGCCAACGGAGAGCGGGCGGTGTGGATTGGGTGTCGGGCTGAGCGTGTGATCGTAGACCGTGCCGGGCGCAGAGAGGGCAATCTTGCTGGGAAAGAGACCTTGTTCCCGGAGCGCGGCGGCGGCGAGACTGGGGTTCACTGCCTCGATCAGGCCGGAGATCTGTCGCCCCTGGCGGTCTTTAGCGTCGTAAGAGAAAGTTGGCATGGTTGGTTCTATTCAAAGGTTCCCAGGAACTGCCACATGAGCTTAAAGCCCCCGTAGAGCGCCAGGATCAGGACATAGCCCGATGTCACCAGCGTGATCATTCCGGCAAACTGTTTCTGTGCCTTTCGAGCAGTGTCGGTGGCGCGCGTCGCCTCTTCCTGGTAGAGCGCCGTCACCTGATCCAGCATCTCAGTGAGCTGGCCGGTGTGTTGCCCGGTGACAAGAAGCTGGATGGGATCGTGGTCCATCAAGCCGCTGGCCTGGATCGCCTGATCCAGCCCTTGTGCACTACGAATCTTTGGCAGGCCCCGCAGGAGCTGCTCGCGGAGCACGGAGTTAGGCACCGCACGTGCCGCCGCCTCGTAGGCTGTGGACGAGGCGACGCCCGAACGGAGCAGACGAGAAAGAACGCGGGTGAAGCTGGCGAGCGCCCGTGCCCGGTGGAGCTTTGCCATCGCGGGAATGCGCAGAGAGAGGGAGTCGCGCAGCGAGGCGGCAGCGGGAGTTGCCCACCACTTCCCCCCAAAATACGCCACGGCGTGGCAAGCAATCCCAAGCGGGATATAGAAAAATGCTTCCCACTTTAAGTAGGTGACGAGCAGGCCTCTGGGATCATCGAGCTGCCGGGTGGCGATCCAGATCAGGGTGGGGGGAAAGACAAGCACCGACCAGAGGCTCTGCCAGCTCAAAAAGCGCACCCACCACATGCCCTGACGCAGCGCCGCGTCTTGTTCCGCACCTAGGGCGGCCTCCTCGCAGGCAAAAGGCAAAAATCCCCCAGCCTCGCCCGCCGCCACTAAGCCAACCATGTGCTCTGGGAAAACACCATTGGTTCGGGCCAGCTCCCCCGCCCACGACGCCCCCTGCCCGACATTGTGTGCCATGACCGATCCGGCTGCCTGTATTCTCGGATTGGCCGTGCGTGGGGCAAGATTGGAAAGCGCCGCCCCAGGTGTCATTCCGGAGTGCAGCAGGGATGCCATCTGCCGAAAAAACAGTCCGAGATCCTCGGCCTTTGCAGCGGGTTGCATGCCCGAAACCTCTAGCGTGGGCACCGAGGTCGGGGCGGCGAAGGCGAGGTTACTCTGTACTGCGACCCGGACATAGCCTTTTCCCGCAAGACGTGCTTCGACCTCTTGTGAGGTGGTAGCATCCATCGCGCCCCGGAGGACACGTCCACTGGTTTCGGTGGCTTCGTAACGAAAGATTGGCATGGGCTTGCTCTATTGTAAACAGTCTGTTGGGGTTGCTCCGTTACGGGCGCAGAACGACCGTTTTAGCGCGGATCTCGCTGGGAAGGGCGCGGAGTTTCCCCACATCCTCCTGGGAGAGTCCGACGCCGTTCGGGCCAGCCAGAGCGGCTGTGAGCCGCAGGGGGTTGATACCGACGGCCTGAATCGCCTGAAGCTCATCGTCGGTGATACCCATTGCTTTGTAGAGAGGAGCCTCATCCGGGCCAAAGAGTCCGGCACTCTGTTGGTTGGCTAGCTGTGAAAAGCTCCGAGCATCTATGAGAACGCCTGTGTAGGTACTCTGAGGGGCAGCCGGTGTCGGAGCCAGAGCGCCCGCCGTTGCCACGCTGACATAGACCACGCCCCCTTTGATTTTTTGCGGCCCAGAGGCAGGCGACTGATTGACGATGGTATTCGGGGGGACGGTGGGGTTCACTACCTCGGGGGTAGTTTCCGAGAGGGCCAGCGTCAGCCCGATCTTGGCCAGTGCGGCCTCCGCACTGGCACGCTGCATACCCATAAGATTCGGGACATTGGCTTCTATAACGGTCTCACTACTCACCGGAGGCTTGGGGGCGGGGGTCGCCACGGTGACAACGCCGGGTGCCGGAGTGGGGTTTTTCAGTCGGGCTTTCTCCGCCTCGCGCCTCTTGATCGCCTCCCGTACTTTGGCAATGTCATCGGTAGCATGGTAGCTCCACAAGGACCAGAGGATCGAGCCCACCGCGACCAGTGCCCCCAGAAGAACCGCCGCACGGAGCGCGTAGCCGGTGATTGTCGTGCGCTGTGACTGCCGCTCTAGCACTTCCTCCCGCTGGGCCAGCTCTTTGGCACGCTCGTGGCTCTCGTGGATCTTATGGGGGATCGCTTCAAAGCCGATCATGGTGCCATCTGGGCGGACCCCGTGGAGATTGTAGAGGTGCACGAGCTCGTCGTGCTTGACGCGGACAATTCCCAAGTCGTGCAGTAACGTCTTCCAGTGCTCGTGCTCCGCGACCGCGTGAAAGACTGCGGCAGAGACTAAAATATGCCCCTGATCGCCACAGTCCATCACACGCTGCGCCGTGTTGATTCCCTCACCCGCGACGTCCATCACGCTATCGCCGTCTTCGTCCACGATTACCACTGGCCCAGAGTGAATTCCCTGGCGGAGCCTGAAGTTCGCGCCCACTTGCTCTCGAAGAGCGGCGGCCTGGTGCTTGATCACTTCATCCAGCGCGACGGCGGCAGCCAGGGGGTACTCAATATCCTGAAAGAAGACAATCGCCATCCCATCGCCCGTCTTGCGCACCATGAGCTGACCTTCGGTGCGTGCTACCTGGAACGCCGGGAGGTTGTAGACAAGGTTCTGAAGGGCTATCTGAACCGCCGCCTGCGAGTCGGCGGAGAGGCGCGAGTACCCGACAAAGTCTATGAAGAGCGTGTGCGCCGTACGCTTGGGTTGGATTTCAGACAGGGACATAATCTCTTGCGTTAGACCGTTGTTTCTGTGGCGAGGTTCCGCGTTGCCTGCCTAAGGCAGGGTTGCAGCCTCTGCGGGGGCCGTCAGGGTTTCCGAGGGAACATAGACCCTGCCGTAGTAGTAGCCGCCTTCTGGCCCTGGGCAGTGGTTAAAGACGGTTCCTAGAGTCGTGGCTCTTGCACGCGCCAGAAGCTGTATGGTCTTCTGCACGTTAACTCGTTTTGTTTCTCCCATCCCAATAACCACCAGGACGCCCTGCACCAGGGACGCCACCAGCACGGCATCGGCGACGGCTAACAGCGGCGAGGTGTCCAGCAGCACGATATCGCAGCGTGTCTCTAGCTCCGCCAGCAAGTGCCGCATCTTGTCCGAGCCCAGAAGCTCCGTCGGGTTGGGCGGCGGCGATCCGGCAGCAATCACGGAGACATTGTCAACGCCACTGGGCTTCAGAACCTCAGCGATCTCATGGGTGCCCACCAGAACGTCCACCAACCCCGGCACCGAGTTCAGCTTAAAGAGGTTGTGCTGCCATGGGCGGCGCAGGTCCGTATCTACCACAATCACGCGCTTTCCATCCATCGCCATTGCCATCGCCAGATTGGCAAGTGCGGTGGACTTCCCCTCCGCCGGAACCGCCGATGTAATCGCCAGAGAGCGCAGGGGCTGCTCCGCGACAAAGCGGAGGTTAGTACGCAGGCTACGAAAAGCCTCCACCAGCGGAGAAAAAGTGCTGACATCGCGAATTAGACGAAGCTCCTGCTTCTCAATCATTGGGATAAAACCCAGCACCGGGACACTCAGCAGGCTCTCGGCGTCCTCCGGCGTCAGAAACGTATCGGAAGTATCGGTTAACATTTCAGGTTCCATACGGCAATGAAACCCTATTTCTCTCTCGATAGCAAGCGGGCACACCGCGTTTGCCGCTCGCGCAGTGACAAAATTCATGATAGAGTGCTGACCAGTTATGGCACACACTCCCAACGGCTACTGGTATTTTAGCTTTTACTTCTTCCCGATCCGGGACGGAGCCGTTGTGTAGCGTCAGTCAGACACCCACACAAAGCCCGCCCCGGAACTCACCGGGGCGGGCTTTTTCTTTGGAAAAGAGTTTTACTATGGATCAGCTCGCCGATAAACGTGACGCCAGCGCCGTGACGCGCACCGTTCTCCCTGCCCCCGCGATTCTTCGCGAGGAGTTTCCCGTCAGTCCCGCCGCCTACCGCACCGTCTCCCAGGGCCGCGTGGCGCTTCAGCGCTTGCTTAGTCGTCAGGACAGCCGCTTTTTGGTCGTCACCGGCCCGTGCTCTATCCACGACCCTGAGGCTGCGCTCGACTATGCCCGCCGCCTCGCGCCGCTGGCGGCACAGTACAGCGACAAGCTCGTCGTGATGATGCGCACCTACTTTGAAAAACCTCGTACCACCATTGGCTGGCGCGGACTGATCAACGACCCGCACTTAGATGGTACTTACGACATGCCTGAAGGACTGCGCCGCGCTCGTAAGCTTCTCGTGCAGATCACTGAGCTGGGCTTGCCCGTCGCCACGGAGCTGCTCGACACGGCCACACCCGACTACTTCGCCGACTTGATCTCTTTTGGCTCGATTGGTGCACGCACTACCGAGAGTCAGCCGCACCGAGCGATGGCGAGCGGAATGCCCATGCCCGTGGGTTTCAAGAACGGCACCGACGGTGAGCTACAGATCGCGCTGGATGCCATGCTCTCGGCGCAGAGTCCCCACTCGTATTTGGGCTTCGACGAAGAGGGGCGCTGCTGCGTCGTTCGTACGCAGGGCAACCCCGATGTGTGTTTGATTCTGCGGGGTGGCAAGAAGAGCCAGCCCAACTACGACCGGGTGAGTGTTGCCCGCGCCGTGGCGTGCCTAGACAAAGCCGGTCTCCCCCCGGGTATCGTCGTGGATGCGAGTCATGCCAACTCCGGCTACGACCCGGAGCGCCAGCCGTTTGTCGCTGAGAAGATCGGACGCCAGCGCCTGGAGGGCGATAAGTCGCAACTTGGAGTGATGGTGGAGAGCAATTTAGTGGGGGGCAAGCAGAGCATTAGTTCCGAGATGGTCTACGGCAAGTCCGTGACCGATGCCTGCCTGGGCTGGGAAGAGACCGAAGCGCTACTAGGGCGCTTGTATTCGATGTTTTAGATGTTTTAAAGGGAGTATAATGCCGCTGTGCCAGCGACCCTTAAAACCATTCTGATTGCATTGCTTGCCGTTGCGGCGGGTGGTGCGGGGATAGCCTATAAGCCGTTTGGGATCGCACTTGGGGTGGGGGGAGCGCTGCTTGGCATTTGCTCGGGAGTGATCCGCCGCCCCATTCTTGGGTTCTGGCTGATGCTGTTTTTCTTCCCACTCTATCCCGCATTTCGCGCGTGGGCGCAGCTCAATCTTCCGCTGGTGCTGATGGGGATCAAGTTCTGGCCCGATGCCCTGCTCGGGCTGATCGGGATCGGGATCGTCCTGCACGCCATTGGGCACCGTCGGCGCTTAAAGCTCTATGGCGACGACTGGCCCGCGCTGGTTTGGGTCGTGACGGTGGCCTACGGCTCGGTGATCGCCTTTAAGAACCAGCACCCGTTTATCTTGCTCTTCGGCTGGCACTACGCCCTTCCCCCCGTGGTGGGCTACTTTGCGATCCGCCAGATTCGTCCCAGTGCCCGTGATGCCGCAGGAACCGTGCGTCTGCTGCTAGTAACCTATGTCTGCCTGACACTGCTCTCTCTGGCTGACTTCATCATTCGGCCTGAGTACACGGCAAAGCTGGCGCAAGTGGCTCGCCCGGAGGTGGCGGAGTGGGCAATGAATGTGGACGATAAGATTGCGAACACGGTTGAGTTCTGGACACGCTACGCCCGGATGCAGTCGCTGCTTTTTGAGGAGAATGTCTTCGGTTCACTCTCGTCGTTGGTCTCGCTGTACTGCCTCTCCTGGTTCACACTGAGCCGCCGGGCCGTGGGCCGTTTCTTCTGGCTCTGGGTACTGAGCACGGGGGGGCTTCTGCTCTCGGTCTCGCGAGGAAGCACCGCGGGGTGGGTGGTGGGAATCGTCGTCTTGCTACTGCTCTGGCGGCGCTACTCCTGGCGCTTGACCGTGGCTCTTGGATCCGTGACCGCTCTTGCCGTCGGGCTTTTTCTTTTTGCTGCCGACAACCCCAAAGTGAACTTTTGGGTGAAGATGATTGAGGGAACCGGCGTACTGGACGGCAGGTTTGGACAGGACCGCGCACACCAGTGGAAGGCCGGGCTGGAAATTTTCCTCCAGCACCCCTCGGGAACGGGCCTAGGCTCCGTGGGATATGCGGCATCGCGCTCAGGGGCGGGCAGTACCGTGGTGGCTGATAGTAACTACGTCGCCTATCTGGGTGAGATGGGAATTCCGGGTATTCTGGGGCTGATCGCAATGCTCGTTGGCCTCTTTTGGGTACTGGGCCGCTGGCAGCGCACCACCGACGACCCGGGCCTCAAGGCGCTGGGCATGACCCTCATTGCGTATCTGTCCGGTGAGTGTGTCCACGCGGCCTCTGCCAATGTCTTCGAGTACTACTACACCTGGCCGGTCTTCTGGCTGCTGGTCGGAGTGTACGTCTGCCGGTGTGAGGCGGGGAAGTTGCCCTCCCTCCCCCCGGCCCCCTCCCTCCCGTTATCGGGAGGGAGGGGGAGAATACGCGGAGGCGGCTGAGTCATGCGTGTTCTGTTCGTCTCCTGCGACCCGCTTGAGGGCGCTGTCACGCGCTACCGTTGTACGCACCTCGCCGACGCGCTGAAGTCCGCCGGGCACCACGCCGATGTCGTAACCATTTACGACCCGGTGATTCGGCTCGACCACGATATTGTGGTGCTCCACCGCATCTGCGCCAATAAAGAAGGCCAAGCGCTCGCCGATGCCGTCCGAAAAAGCGGCGCGACACTAATCTACGGCGCGGACGATCTGGTGTTTGAAGAAGGGCCGCACCATGCCATGCTCCAGCAAGCCGATGGGGTGCTGGTCTCGACAAATGCCCTAGCGGAGTTTGCACGAGAGGCTGGAGCAAAAGACGTTGCCGTGGTTCGGAACTGGAATACGTCACTTGAGCTTTGCTATGCTTCCGTCCGAGCAAAAATTGCCCCGGTTGAAGTGCTGTTCTCTGCGGGAACGAGAACGCATGACCAAAATCTTCGCCTTGTTCTTCCTGCTCTGAGGAAAATTTTGGCTTCACGCCCCTACGCAAAACTCATTCTCTTGGGAAAGATCCGGTACGACTGGCGCTTTTGGGGAATCAAGCACTTTGTCTGGTTTTCTGGTGGCTGGGATACTTACCATGCTTTCACCCATCAGTGCGATATTGCCATTGCACCTTTGGAGAAGACACATTTCAATTTTGGCAAAAGTGAGCTGAAGTGGTTGGAGGCAGGCTGTCACCTGACCCCATGCTTGGCAAGTAATTGGGGGGGATTTGCTGAGGTTGTGCAAGATGGCAAGGATGGATTTCTTGCAGACAGCATGGAGGAATGGGAAGAGAAACTGAGCCGGTTGATTGACGATGTGAATCTGCGGCAAGGAATGGGTGAACTTGCCGAGGTGCGTGTTCATGAGATTGCGGCACAGGAAGAAGCGAAAGTTCCAACGACATTTGCTATCTGGAACAAAGGCACGACGATTTCCCCCGTGATTTTTGACAATGGTAGAGGGTATCGAAAAGGGAAAGTTAAACGTCTTTTACGGAGGCTCGTCTGGTGAGGCTCTCCATCGTGATCGTGACCTACCGCTGCAAAGAAGATGTGCTCAAGTGTCTCGCGACTCTTCCCACAGATTCCCAGATTATCGTCGTGGACAATGCGAGTGGCGATGGAACCGTCGAGGCGATCCGGGCGCAGTTTTCGTCGGTCTGTGTGCTGGCGCTCGATGAGAATATGGGGTTTGCGCGGGCCAACAATCTTGCTGCGAAACACGCGACGGGCGAGTTTCTCCTCCTGCTCAACCCCGACACGGTGATTCCCGAACCGGGCACGCTCGCTCGCTGCATTGCCTACCTCGCCACCCAGCCGGAAACGGTTGCTGGGATGACCTGCCGCGTCGAATCCTCCGATGGCTCGCTCCAGTGGGAGTGTGCCCGCCGCTTCCCGACGGTTTTTTCCGAGTGCGACAAAGCTTTCTTTCCGTACCGCCGCTGGGACGCGATCCCCGGCTTCGACGAAACCCGTGAGCAAGCTGTCCCCTGTGTTCTGGGGGCGTTTGTCTTGCTACGGCTCTCTGCCTGGGAGCTTGTCGGTGGCTTCGATGAACGCTTTTTTTTGATGTACGAGGACGTGGATTTGTGCCGGAAGCTCGCGCAGAAAGGCAGAAAACTGCTGTACTGGCCGGGGGCGCGGATTGTCCATACGGGCGGGCAGTCGTGGAAGAGTGAGAAGCCGCGCACCTACGCCAACACGCATGTCTCGTCGCTTCAGTACGTTGCGAAATACGGACCAGGTTCCGAAAAATTTGTCCGCCGCGTCTTTCTGCTCGCGCTAGCGCTGAAGAAGCTCGCGACCCGTGGAAACCCCGACAAGCAGGCCATGATCGCCGCCGCCCAGGAGGCTTTGCGGTGACACTGCTCTACATCTCGACCCTGGATCATATTGTTCGCGTGATGCTGCCGCATCTGGAGGGCGCAAAAGACGCGGGCTACGAAACCCATGTCGCCTGTCAGTTCACGCGCTTCAAAGACGAGATCGCCGCCCACGCCGACGCGCTGCACCACGTCCCGATTCAGCGCAACCCCCTCGACCCACGGAACTTGCTGGCGCTCTTTCAGCTCGTCAAGCTTATCCGAAAGCTCCAGCCCGATATTGTGCACTGCCACAACCCGAGTGGTGGCTTTATCGGACGCCTCGCCGCGACGATGGCTCGAACCGGCGCAAAACGGGTTTATACAGCACACGGCTTCCACTTCCACCCGCTCGGCGGGAAGTTTAGCAACGCAATTTACCGTGCCATCGAAGGTTTCGCGGGGCGTTATCTCTCCGATGCCGTGCTCACCATCAATGCCTGGGACTTCGAGGAAGCCCAAAAACTCATGCCCAAAGAGCGCGTCCACTTCACCCACGGCGTCGGCGTTTCGACAGACGAGTTCGACCCCGCCACGGTCAGTACCGAGGAACGACAAGCCATCCGTGACGAGTTCGGAGTCTGCGAGGATGGTGTTTTGATTTCCTGCATCGGAGAGCTGATCCCGCGTAAGAATCAACGATTACTTCTTCACTCCGTATCCGATCAAACATTGGGACGCTGTGCCGAGAAAATGCGTCTGGTTTTAGTAGGGGATGGTATCGAAAATGAAAAGCTACAAGAAATCTCGAAGACAAATCAAACTTTTAATCCTGTCATCTTTGCAGGATTCCGTCGTGACACTAAAAAAATTCTTGCGGCATCCGATGTTTTTGTTTTTCCCTCTCTACAGGAAGGGCTCCCATGTGCAATACAGGAAGCGCTTTGTATGGAAATACCGGTACTTTGTTATCAAATCCGAGGTTGTGAGGATTTAGTGGATGAAAATTGTGGAAAAATTGTCAGGCATATTCCTTCTATTCTGTATTGGAATATTGCATTGAGTGCTCTGCTACAAAAATCCTCTGAACAACGCAAAGAACTGGGCCGTGCGGGACGGCAGAAAATGATCCAGCACTACTCACGCCCGGTCTGCGTCGCCGAGTGGCTGGAGATTTACCGGAGGCTCTTGCCATGATCGCCCTCGTCACCGGTGCGAGTGGCTGCGTCGGGTACGCGCTCTGCGAGGCGCTTCTTGCCGACGGGGGCTTTACCGAGATTCGTGGCCTGGTGCGTCGTGCCGATTCTGAGCTGCCAGATACTGTCGTGCGCTTCGTGAACGATCTCTCGTGCTGTGCCGACACGGATATTATCTTCCACTGCGCCGCGCTGGTGCACCAACCTAGCGCTACCAAAGACGAGTACCACGCTGCCAATGTCGGATTCACGGGCGAGATTCTGGATGCCTGCAACCCGGAGCGTCCGCCGCGCTTTGTGTTTTTCTCCACCGTCGCGGTCTACGGGGAGAGCACGCCGCGCACGGGGATTGTGGAGAGTGCGCCGCCAAACCCCCAGACCCCCTACGCCGCCTCGAAGCTCGCCGCCGAGAAGCTCATTGATCGCTGGGCCGACGATGTGGGAGCCATTGCCGTTCACCTGCGGCTGGCGACGGTTTATGGTGCGCGAGATCGGGGCAATATCGCCAAACTCGAAGCCGCTCTTAAAGCCGGGCGTTTTTTCATCCCCGGTGATGGCAAGAATAAAAAGACGCTCTGCGCGGTGGAGAACGCGGCGGCAGCGGCCGTTGCCCTCTCCCGCGCAGGCTCGATGGACGTGGTGGGGAAGCGCTTTGTGATCGCCGATGCGGCTCCCTACACGTTGCGCGAAATTGTGACGGCACTAGGCGGCAAGCCGCTTGTGCTGCCTCTGCCGCTGGCCCTGCTTGTTGCCCGTGTTCTCAAAGGCCCGGAAGGCGTGGCGCAGGTGCGGAAGCTAGCGGCGGACAATGTCTACAAAGCATCGCGGCTATTTGGGGCGCGGCGGCTGTGAAGCGCCTTGCTGATCTTCTGGCGGCACTGGTGGGGTTGGCTCTTTTTATGCCGCTGTGGCTAGTGCTTGCCTTTCTCATTCGGCTCGACTCGTCTGGCCCGGTGCTTTTTCGGCAGGTGCGGGTGGGAAGAAACGGGCAGGAGTTTGTCTTGCTCAAGTTCCGCTCGATGCGCACGGAAACCCCCAATCTCTCGACGGCGGAGCTACGGGCCACGCGACTGGAGCCGTACACGGGTTTGGGGAAATGGCTACGCCGTACATCGCTCGATGAGCTCCCGCAGCTCTGGAATGTCCTGCGGGGGGAGATGAGCTTGGTTGGCCCACGGCCCGCATTGCCCAGTCAGACCGCTCTCAACCTCGGGAGAAAGAAGAATGGGATTGACGCTCTCCGACCAGGTATCACCGGCTGGGCACAGATCAATGGCCGCGACGACCTAACCGACGAGGAAAAACTATCTCGTGACACGGAGTACCTGATTCGCCAGTCGCTGTTTCTCGATGGGAGCATTATCGGACGAACGATCGCGACGATTTTTACGGGAAAGGGAAACAAATAAGCTGCACTCGATGAAGATTTTCTAGCGAACTGCCGACCTCTCAGAGAGAGGTTATCAATGAAATATTCACAAAAATTCATTTTCTCCCTGACGGCTCGAAGTCTGCATCGTTTTGGCGTGTTTGTGGGGCTACGAATTGCCCGTCAGCTTTTAACTGGGCGCGGTACCTTTAGTATCGTGCTCCCCGGATATTCTCGTCCTATCCTGGTCCGTGGGGCGACATCGGATGTTGAAACATTTGAGAAAGTCTTTATTAGAGAAGAGTATAAACACGATCAAGTCGGAGCGGAGTTTATCATTGATCTGGGGGCAAATGTTGGTTATTCTGCGTTGTTCTTTGATCATATGTACCCTGGTGCTCACATATATTGCGTTGAGCCTGAGAATTCAAATTTTGAGATTTTGAAAAAAAATACGAAACATTGTAAGAATATTGTCCCCATAAATGCAGCAGTATGGAGTGAAAAAACACAACTCGTTATTAAAGACACGAAATCGGAAAAATGGGCAATTCAAGTTGCACTAATTGATTCAAATGACATTATTTTATTTCCATCTGCCGAAAAAGATTTAATAGAAACTGTAACCATTCTTGATATATTATCTATTGCGAAAAAAGATCAGATTGATATTCTTAAAATTGATATTGAATCGGCTGAGAAAGAACTTTTTTTATCGGGAACGGAGTCTTGGTTAGGTAATGTCCGAGTGTTGGTCATTGAGCTTCATGATCAACTACAATCTGGTTGTAGTATGGCATTTTATCGTGCGGTTTCACAATATAATTTTGACCAGTTCATTAATGGTGAAAATATTTTCCTCTTGCGGACGTCGGATGTCAAGCAATCTTCGGATGTCAAGCAATCTTCGGATGTCAAGCAATCTCTAGAAATCGCCGCATGAAAATGCATGCTTAGGTGGTTAACTTACCGTGGCACCGTAGCAACGGGCGACGTAGATAGCCTGGCTCATGTCGAGCTTGGTCTTGTCAAGCGAGACATTGCGAAAGTCAATGCGATCAAGAGTGGCGCCGACGAGGTTCGTCTGTTTCAATATCGCCCCCGTGAGATTCGCCCCACTGAGATCGGCTCCACCCAAGTTGGCCTCGGTGAGATCGACTGCGTGAAAGTCCGCGCCCTCGAGCTTCTGATCGTGAAAGTCAAATTTCTTCAATACTTGGTGCCGGAAATTAGCAAAGCTTAAATCACACTCACGAAAAGTCGCTCCCCCCAGATCGGCTTGCGTGAAATCCGCACCAAGCAGACGGCACTGAGAAAGCTCTGCGATAAACAGATTCGCCCCCACGAAGCGGCAGTTAGTGAAGTTACATTGGGTAAATTTTGCGGCATTGAGCTGGGCACCTGAGAAGTCGCACTCCTCAAAAAGACAGCCCGCCACATCGGATTCCTGAAAGTTTGCTCCAATAAACCGACATCGAATAAAACGCCAGTTGCGATAGAACACCTCGGCAAAATTGCTATGGCTGAAGTTTGTATCTACACGCTCCGGCTCTTCATCAGGACCATCCATGAACTTGCCTATTTCTCTCCTCCCACTTCGCCACCAACCTCCTCCCACATTACACGCTGTCGCGGAGCGACTTTGTGGCGGGACGCCAGCAGCGAAGCGGTATGGCCTCGTTTATGAGGCCGCCGTGAGGTCCTCAGGAAGCGTGAAGGTGGTCTTGAGAGCCTGGGTGATCCCGGTCTCTGCTGCCGCGTAGCCCGCTTCGATGATCTCGATGACGTGCGCCGCGTGGTCTGCCGTGACGATACTGGGCTTGCCGTCTCGCACCCAGCGCACGAGCTGCATCGTGTCTTCATACACATGGTGCTCGCCGAGCTTGCCGTGGGCGGCGTACTTGCCCGCGACGTGGGGTGTGACTTGCAGCGGCGAGAGGCCGTCGGACTTGCCCGGGTAGTCAATCGGCTCACCGTTGAGCTTGGTGCCCACAATCGAGCCTTTTTCGCCAAAGTAGCTGGGCTGTCCGAACTCACTGACCATTCCCGCAAACGTGCCGTGGATAAATGCGAACACATTGTCGCCAAAGTCCGCCAGGATCACCGTGTTGTCGTCGGCATCGCACTCATACGCCTCGCCCTTGAAGTGCCGGGTCTTGATCCCAATTCCCGACATCGCCGTGACGCGCTGGGCGGGTCCCAGAACGCCAGTCAGCGAGTGCAGCGCATAGACCGTCATGTCATACAGAGGGCCGCCACCGGGCTTGCGCCAGTACCAGCTCGGGTTGATGTTGCTCAGCGGTGTGTCCCCGGTGCGGACACCCTCCGTCTCGTGGTAGGAGCCGAATGCAGCGCCCGCCACGGCCCAAGAAAGCTTGCCCAGCCCACCGCTCTGGATAATCTCGCGTATCTTATGGTTCGTGGGGCGTAGCATCTGCCCAGGCGACGCCACTAAGTGCACGCCTTTGGCCTGTGCCCGCGCGATCAGATCCAGTGCCTCGCCGCTGGTGACCGTCATGGTCTTGTTGAAGTGGATGTGCTTGCCCGCCGCAATCGCCTTGATGCCTTGCTGGTAGTGCAGACCAATCGGGGAGCAGATAATCACGAGATCCACGTTTGGATCGGCGAAGAGCTCGTCCTCGGTCTCGTAGGCTTTTGCGACACCGTACTTATCCGCTGCGGCTTGTGCGCGGCCCGGCGCGGGGTCGCAGCAGGCGGCGAGGTGCACCTGATCTTGCACATCTTCCAGAACCAGATGGTCCAGAGCGCCCCGAATGCCAATACTGCCACACCCGACGACGCCGATTCCAACACGTTTGCTCATTTGCTATTTCTCTCCTGTGGCAGAGCACACCTGGCCCCGCCCGATCTCGTTTCGCCAACGAGCAAGCGTATTCCTTCCCCGCAGAGCTACGGGAACCCGTCGAAAAGCGAGACTCAGGCACAGTTCTTGCCTAAATTTATATCGCTAGAACGCCAATGAGAAGAGGGAGGCACTATGAAAAGACTGACTGAGCGGATACGGGATTTTGTTGGAAAGGGACATGCCACGGGGGCGCTGGAGCCCCTCGATAAAGCGCCGATTGCACCTCCCTTGCCACCCGCTCCTGTCCCCGCATCCGCCAACCCTATGGGGGCCAGCGTGAGCGTTGAGGCCGCCTACTCGATGCTTCACGCTTTTCCCAAAGATACCGACGATGCCCAGCGATTTCCGGCACTACGGTCGGCACTGGCGGCGACACAGGAGAATAAGAGCCAGACACTTCAGCAGCTTCTTGCCGAAGTGCTTCAGGAAAAAGCGCGCATTGCCAGTGTCCTTCAGAACCAGAATGTGAACTTCGATCTGCAGCAAGTCAAGATTACGGAGGCCGTGGATGCGCTCTGGGGGAAACGCGAAAAGCTCACGGAACACCACCAGCGCATCACGCTTCAGGGCAACGAGAGAATTGAGGGGTTGGATCAGCTCATTCAGTGCCTCTCACTCACCGACGAGGCAGTTCAGGTGCCGCTGCCTGCCACGGAGGTTCGTCTGCCGATGATGGAGCTACGGCCCCTGGGAGAGAGTCTGCAAGCCATTGAGGAGATTGTTGAGCAGAAGAGTGCAATTGTGGTAGAAAAGAGCGCGACTGCCACAGAGCCGCGCCCCAACAACCCCCGCAAGCTCTACTCACGGCCCGCTGCGTGACCTAGCCGACCAGGGCGCCTTCGGGCAGGAGCACAGCACGGCAGGGAGCGCCATCGGTAGGCAAGCTCAGCGGCAGGCAGACCAGCGTGTAGGCTCCCGCCGCGACGCCGCGCAGGTCTAGCCCCTCCACAATAATCACTGCCGGGCCTAGCAGCGCCCGGTGGGTCTCGGGGTTTCCTCCATAAAACGGCCCAATCGAGAGATAGTCAATGCCGATGAGCTTTAGCCCGCGCTCCACTAAGAACTGCGCCGCGTCCTCGGTGATCCCGACGTAGTTGGAGAAAAAGCGCGACTCCTCCAGCTTGCCGTCGTGGATCGTGCAGTGCAGCAGCAGGCGTGTGATCGGGCTGGGAAGGTTCTGCGCCTCGAACCAGGTTTTATCCAGCGGCCCGTTGCCGTCGTAGTGCACCACGTGGCAGGGCCCAATGAGCGTCTGGAGATCCAGCTTGTCTACCAGTCCACCGCCTGCCACAAAGTGCCGTGGCGCATCTAAATGCGTCCCAGTGTGGCACCCAATCGCCATGTCCGTCACCTGCACACCGTCGCCTGCCTCATGGCTCTTGACGATGCTCAGTTTCACCGGCTCATGCCCCGGCCAGACCGGAAAGCCCTCTCGAAGCGGATACGAAATATCACGAATGTCTAAGTTGTTCATGAAAAAGACAGTTCGACAGCGTGGCGTGTGTGCCCTCCTCTCCACATTCTTGGTGATCTACACGTTCCAACTTGTCAAAACCATGGGAATTATCTTTGCCAGACTGACGGGTCGCATCTGTGGGAACATCAGGTTCTATCTGAGGTGCCACTGGAAAATACTGACATCCACATCACGTCCAAACTTCTCACCGACACGCTCCAGGGTTCCGATCAGGCGAAAGCCCAGCTTCTCATGCAGACTGACCGAGGGAAGATTATCGGTGGAGATGAGGGCGACAATGGTTCGGATGTGGCGCTGGGGGGCATCATCGAGCAGCGCTTGCAGAAGTGCCTCCCCGATTCCCTGGCCCTGCGCCCGCGTGTCCACATACACCGAGTTCTCCGCCGCGCCCCGGTAGCCCGGTTTGGCATTATAAGGCGAGAGAGAGGCCCAACCGGCGATTATCCCATCGCGGTCCTCGGCGACAAAACAAGGGTAGGGGTCTCCATTGTGCTGCGCGAGCCAGTGTCGTTGTGCGGTAATATCGCGCTCGTCGGTTTCGAGTGTGGCAGTACTAGTCTTTACAGCATTATTATATATAGCCCGGATAGACTCTAGATCCTCTGTTTTTGCGAAACGAATTACAAAACTCACGAGATCGTTTTACCATAATGCGTCCATCCGATACAATTGTTTGTGGATAAATATGCACTCCTAACAAAAATTTCCCGATCTAATTTGGAGCGGGATGTTAAAGAGCTAGCGACGCGCTGGCCGACTCGGCACACGCTCTCAAAGCATCATCTTGCAATCGTGGCGCATCTGGAGACACGGTTTCAAGCCATCGGCTACCGGCCCACACGTCATACCTACGAACATAGTGGCAAGCAACTACAAAATATATTAGCGCAGAAGCCTGGCGGCTCTGGGGGGGCGATCCTGCTGTGTGCGCATTTCGACAGCCGCCAGGAGGATCTTGGTGCACCCGAAGCACGTGCGCCGGGCGCGAACGACAACGCCACGGGAGTGGCTGTTCTTTTCGAAATGGCGCGACTCCTGAAGGATATCCCGCTGCGGGTTCCGCTGCGCTTTGCCCTCTTCTCCGGCGAAGAGCAAGACCTCTGGGGCTCGACGGCCTATGCGGCGGCGTGTCAGAAGCGCGGCGAGAAGCTCACGCTGGTCTTCAATTTGGACGAAGTGGGCTACCCGGATAAGGCCAAAAACCTTTTTCTTGACCGCGACGAAGGGGGAGTGCCTGCCAACAACGCCGCCTCCGCAAAGCTCGTCGCGCGGCTGGCGACTCTGGCAAAGACGGTGGTCAAGGTTCCGACAAAAATAGACCCCGTGGAGGCATCGGACTACGTGCCCTTTGAACAGCTTGGCTACGTTGTCACGGGTCTTTATGAGGGCGAGTACCGGTATCCCCACTACCATAAGTCCACCGACACGCCCGATAAAGTGGACTTTGCCTATGTCGCCGATATGGCACGCTTGACCCTTGCTTTCCTACTGGACTACGCGAAATAGAATACACTAAGTCAGCCCGGCCAGAGTACCCGTGGCATCACTGAACTTGTCGGTCTCGATGCCGGATTTTTGCAGAAGCGTCAGCAAGACATTGGCGAGAGGAGGGTGCCTTTCCTGGTCAAACGCCAGGTGCTGCCCATGCTTGAGCCCCAGTGCCTTCCCACCTGCGAGAAGAAGGGGCAGGTTCTTGGGAGAGTGATCGCCGGTGCCGGTGCCTGAGTTCATCCCGGAGCCGTAGACAATCATTGTCCGATCCAGCATCCGGCTCTCGCCCTCCGCTGTGGCGGCAAGGAGCTTCACGAAACGCTCCAGACGGCTCAGATGAAACGTATCAATCTCGGCCAGTTTTTTGAGCTTGTCCGGGCTGCCGTCGTGGTGCGAGAGCTCGTGATGGTTCTCGCCGCCGCCGCCAAAGCCTCCGGCCTCGCGGGACCACTCGAACGTAATCACGCGTGTCGTGTCGGTCACAAAAGACAGATACGAGAGCTGGAGCATGACATCCAGCCACATGGGTCTGTCGTGCGCGTTGGCGGGCTGCATATTCAGGCCGAGCCCCGTTTCCGGCACCTTGGGCTTTGGCACATCAATCCAGCCCTGCAAGCGCCCTACTTGCTGCTCCGTCTCACGCACCGACGAGAAGTACTCATCGAGCTTGCGCTTATCGTCTATGCCGAGCTTCTTGTCCAGCGCCTTCGCCTCGGCGGCGATGTCATCCAGAATGGAGCGACGCTGGGTATACCGACGCAGCGCAGCGGCGCGGTCCGCGGCGTTTTCCGGGACAAAAAGGCGCTCGAACAGACGTCGTGGGGAGTTCTCCGAGGGCAGCGGCGTGCCATTTCGATCAAATGAGAGCGTGTGGGAGTGCCCCGCGCTTCCCGTGCCCGAGAGATCCGAGAGCTGGAGCGAGGGGTAGCGTGTGGCTTTGGCATGTGCCGCCGCCAGGAGCTGATCTACCGAGATGGAGTTAGCGTAGTCCGCGCCCGGGCGGCCCTTGAGATTCGCGCCCGTCAGCCACGTGTCCGCGCCCGAGTGACCCCCTTCGGAGCCAGGATGGCCGAGGCCCGAGAGCACCGTGAACTCGTCGCGCATAGAGGCCAGAGCCGAGAGTGTCGGGGAGAGTGTGTAGCCCGTGCCTGCGTCTGTGGGTACCCACTGGGCGATATTCACCCCGTTGGGAATGTAGCAGCAGATCAAGCGGGGATGCTTGGCACCGGATTTTGCCCACGGTTGAAACCCGGACTGCGCCGTTCCACGGCGGGGCAGCATGGCATCCAGCAGCGGTAAGAGCAGGCTCGCGCCCGTCGCCCTCAAAACAAATCGTCGGTTCATGGGGTTCATAGTCTCAGCTCCTGCACCCACTGTGTTTGTTCCTCAGGGAGAGGCAGCTCGGGCGGTTCGTTGTAGCGGAGGAGGGCACGGTAGCGCCCGGTGTCGTAGCACTCCGAAAAGACAGCTTGCAGGTTGAGTAGGATAGGGGCGAGATCTGTCCCAAGGGGAATGGGGAGCTCGGGCAGGCGGTCGGCGATCAGGAGCGGCCATACCTGAAACCGCCAGCGGTCGGTGACATCGTGGAGGCAAACCAGATAGTCCCAGCGTGCGCCCCGTTCTCGCAGGCTCTCCACAGGCACCGCGACCGTGTGTGCTCCCACGCGGAGCAGGTCAATCTCGATCAGGCTTGTCTCACTCTCAAGGAACTCATCTTGCCAGAGAATCCGGTTCTCCAGCCAGGGGTCCATTCCGGGGAAGGGGCTGGGCATAGGCTATTTTATCCGGAATGCCTCAGAGGTGATGGTGTACTCGATCAGAGCGCGCAGGGTGCGCTTGTTGTGCTTCATATGGACGACCGCGCCTTGCACGAGTGGTCGGTCGGCTAGGCTTAGCTCGCGGCCTAGGGCGAAGGTGAGGATTTTGGTGGCGAGGCAGGTGAGAAAGGCATCGCTCTGGGCCAGAAGCGCGTCCTGGAGACCGTCTACTCCGGTAATTTTCGTGCCATCGGGGAGGCTGGAGCTGGCATCAATCAGAGGATCGTTCTGCTCGACGCGGCCTTTGTAGCCGAAGCCCTCGCGCTCACGCCACGCGCCCGACGCATCAAAGTTCTCCAAGGAAAAGCCGAGCGGATCAATGTGGCTGTGGCAGCGGGCGCACTGCGGGCGCGTCCGGTGGATTTCCAGGCGCTTACGAACCGTCGCTTTCTCGATCCCTGGCACGCGCGCGGCAATCTCCCCGGCGTTGGCAACGGGAAGCCCCGGGTCGGCGTTGAGCAGTGTCTTCATGATCCAGGTTCCGCGCTTCACCGGCGAGGTGCGCGTGCCATTGGATGTGGTGGTGAGAATCGAGGCTTGCGTGGGCACGCCGCCCCGATGCACACCGGGCGGGACGGCAACGCGGCGGAACGAGTCGCCCTTGACACCGGGAATGCCGTAGGCGCGGGCTAGCCGCTCGTTGATGACCACAAAGTTGGACTTGATCAGGTTGAGAGCATCAAGATCATGCGTCAGAATCTCGGCGAAGAACGCCTCAGATTCCCGCACGATTGAGAGCTCAAAGTGTCTGTCGTAGCCGGGATAGAGGTCTGTGGCGGGGGGATTTGCTCCCACTTGCCCCAGTCCGAGCCACTGACCGGCAAAGCGCCTCACAAACTCGGAGGCACGTGGATCGGCCAGCAGGCGGTTGGTCTGACTGCGGAGCGTGGCGGGCTCGTGCAGCTTCCCGGTGTCCGCAAGCAGGGAAAGTGTTGGGTCGGGCTGCGTCCCCCAGAGGAAATACGAGAGACGCGCCGCCAATGCATGGTCAGAGAGCTTACCCACAGGCTCCATCAAAAAGAGAAAGTGGGGCGAGGCCAGCACTGCCGTCAGGGGAGCCTTGATCGCCTCGACAAAGCTCTGGCCCTGCCGCGCCTGATCAAAGAGAGCGAGCTTGCCAGTCAGCTCTGTTTCGGCAATAGGGCGACGGTAGGCTTGTCGTAGGAAGCGGGCCACTACTTCCTTGGCATAGGCCCGCTCGTTGCTCTGGCGCAAGGGCGAGGGGAAGAGGATTTTTGAGTGGCTTGAGGGCGGCCAGGCATCGTAGACCGGGCCTTCCAGCTCGAACCAGTCAATCAACAGCTCCGGGCGGGCGAAGTTTTCGTGGCTCTGGCACCAGGCGTTCTCCAGAACTCGCGGGATGTCGTAGGCGTAGTGGAAGTTCAACCCCGCCGACTGTGTGGTAAAGCGCACTGGGAACTCGTAGGTCTTGGGTGCGGCGTCCACATCGAACTCCGCTACCGTGCGCGGCTGCGACCCCAGATGCTGCACGAGCTTCACGCGTGGCGAACCATAGTTGTACATCGGATCGGTCTGAAAGTGGAGCAGATCGCGCTGGTAGGTCTGTTGGTGATATTTCGCCCCGTTGGGGTTCTTACGGAGGTCTTCATCCCGGCGAAAGGCGAGAAATTTCTCAGCGCTTGCCGTTACTTGCTCACGGCTTGGAATGCGCCCCGAGGCACGTAATCGGATAGTGTAGGTGCCCTCAATCGGCACGGCAAAATTACGGGCATCCACGCCCTTGTCCCAGCTCTCGTGGTGCACGACAACCCACTCACCCTCTTCGGTGTTCTTGCCGCCATTGACAATCACGAAGTTATTTTTCGCATCCAGCTTGACACGTCGCGCATCCATCGCCGTGGCTTTCGGATCAAAGCGCCAGACGATTTTCTCCGGACGCGGCTGGCTATCGTCAACGAGGGCCCGATCTAAAACTTGTTTTGCGGCGACGGCGTAGAGCTCAATGTGAAGTGGAGACACCGTGAGGGCACGGGCATTATTATCAAAACCTCCTGCCGACGGGTCCGTGGGGAAGCCGCTGGTGTCAAAGTCTACGCCGGTCAGATCCCGGAGGGAGTTTTTATACTCCTCGCGTGTGAGCCGCCGCATCACGGGTGCACGATCCCGTAGTGTTTCCTCAGCATTCTTTGTCTGGACAGAGACCCAGTCCATAAACATCGAGACCTCGGTGGGCGTTGGCTGCGGCGTCTCTTTGGGGGGCATGAGGTGGCTATTGAGTTGGTTAACTACCTCCGCCCACTTCCCCTTGATCGTGCGGTCCGAGAAGCGCGGTGTGAGTGCGCCGTCAGCCCGAAATGTCCCTTTTGCTTTGTCGCCACTATGGCATGCGATGCAGTATTTATCGAGAAATGGCCGTGCGATAGTCTTATAGCCGGGATCAGCTCCTGGTGCCTGCTGGGCGGGTACGGCAGGGAGGAGCCCACTCAACACAAGAGCTGCCCCCAGTGAAGCGCCTAGAAGTGAGCGATTCCGTCGGGTATTAGTGTCCTGTTGCATGGGCTAGCGTCTCCGTTGTTTGAGGGTCTGGAGGGCGATACGGACGACTCTGCCAAGGGGAGCAAGCTTGCTCAGAACCGGAGGGAGCAGGCCAAGGCGTTGTACAAGCGAGACACGTCGGCGAGATGCTTGGCTTGGTGTGGCCTTACGCTGACGTAGCAGGGTAAATACTCCGGCTGCCTGTCGCAGGTGCTGTGGCTCGATCCACATACCGGCGGGCGGCTTACCTACCGTCCAGCGACGCTGGATATTTTTTGAGCGTCTGAGCAGTTGCAGCGACTGTGTTTTGAGCTGCGCGACGATCACACTGCACGCGGCGACCAGTTCTTTGGCGGCGGTGGCGAGCGGCATGGTGCGGCGGGTGGCGTGCGTCACCGGGCCGTTTTTGATCTTGAATATCGCCGCCACGACGCAGACCCAGCCGACAAGCTGTGCGGCAAAGGCCACCACTACTACCACATCGAGAGCGCTCCATGTCATGTTTTCCAGTGTACCGAGCAGAAGACGAATTCGCGACAATCCCATGATATAATTTTGATTAGCGTCTTACCTTCACCGCTCCCATTTTCACGCCTGATTAGGGACCGGACTCCGGGGGAAGCGTCTGGCAAGCGAACTTTAAATTATGCGTTTTTTCGGGTTTCCACTACGGCGGCGGCGGATGGGGATAGATCTTGGTACCGCCAATACGCTCGTCTACGTTCACGGCAAGGGAATCTTGCTTCGTGAGCCTTCCGTGATCGCCTTCGATGTCAATCGTCAGGTGGTTGAAGCTGTTGGTGACGAGGCTAAGCGGATGCTTGGGCGGACACCAGGACATATTATTGCAGTACGCCCCTTAAAAGACGGAGTCATTGCTGATTTCGACCAAACCGAGCGGATGCTACGTTATTTTATCGAGAAAGTGACACGGAAACGTCCGTTTGATGCCCCACAGGTTGTGGTCGGGATTCCGTCTGGCGTTACTGAAGTGGAGCGCATGGCGGTGATTGATGCCACCAAAAAGGCCGGTGCAGGCGAAGCCTTCTTAATTGAAGAGCCCATGGCGGCGGCAATCGGGGCGGGCTTGCCGGTGGCGGAGCCGATCGGTTCCATGATTGTGGATATTGGGGGCGGGACAACAGAGGTTGCCGTGATCTCGCTCTCCGGCATTGTCACCAGTCGCTCGATTCGTGTCGCCGGAGATGAAATAGATGAGGCTGTCGTGGCCTATATTCGGCGACAGTACAATCTCTATATTGGTGACCGGACGGCAGAGGAAGTAAAGCTACAGATCGGCTCCGCTTTTGTTTTAGAGCAAGAGCTAGAGATGCTAATCAAAGGCCGCGACCTTCTGACGGGGCTGCCGCGCTCCACGAAGATCTCCAGCGGCGAGATTCGGGAGGCGATTGCGGAGCCCGTCAACCAGATCGTGGATGCGGTAAAGATGGCCCTGGAGGCGACACCACCCGAGCTTGCCGCCGATATTATGGACTCTGGTATCTATCTGGCCGGAGGAGGGGCGCTCTTGCGTGGGCTGGATCGGCGGATTCAAAAAGAGACGGAGATGCCAGTAAAGATTGCCCCCGATCCTCTCTCCTGTGTGGTTCTTGGTGCCGGAGAGGTTCTTGAGGAAGCGGAGCTCCATCCAGGGCTGCGCAATGCACTGGTATCGAGTCGGTCGCTCTAGAGTTCACGTTTAGACTAAATCGTGCCTCACATCGCTCTCTGAGAAGTGGCTCGTAGAGGGAGAACCTAGATGTCGGGAGAGATTGAGGAATTATGTGGCA
>NZ_JAYVPL010000119.1:0-16124 GCF_043757465.1 Armatimonas sp. | reverse complement strand
TAGGCCCATCGCTTTGCGTCACCGCCTTTCGGTCGGGTTTGCCCTTTCGGTTGCAAAGGAATTTCTTTCACTCTGTGTAGGGTTCAACACCTTAAGATGCGTTTGAGTCTATTTTATGGGTACCCCTAGCAGTACCAGAGTTTTTTTCAGCATCGCTCTATTGTCAGGAACTCGGAGGCGATATAATCTATACTAAGTAGAGTAAGACCACGCGGCTTTGAACCGCGCATGGAAAGGACACCAAGCAAAATGGCATTGACACTTGAAGCCGGTAAAGACCAGGAGATTCTCTCTGACCGCGCCTGCCCCCTCTCTCTGACGGAGCGGGCGATCCAGGAAGTGAAAGATATTTTGGAGCAGCAGGGCAACCCCGAGGGCGTCCGTCTGCGCGTCTACGTGAGCGGCGGCGGCTGCTCCGGCCTCCAGTACGGCATGGCGCTCGACGAGACCGTGGACGAAGGCGATGAGACGTTTGAAGATAGTGGCGTCGGGATTGTTCTTGCCCCGATGGACATCCGCTACTTAGTGGGCGCTGTGGTGGACTATGTCACTACCCCCATGGGCGGTGGCTTCAAGGTGGAGAACCCTAACGCAGTGAAGACCTGCGGCTGTGGTTCCAGCTTCTCCGCGGAAGACGATGCCGAGGGCCGGACTATCACGGGTGGCTGCGGCTCCTGTGGCTCCAATAAATAACTAAAAAAGAAAGCCCCGGCGCACCCGCGCCGGGGCTTTTGGTGTTTTTATGACCCGTACCGCATTTTTGCTGATGTGTTGTGCGCTGGGCATTGCGGCTCACGCCCAGCACCTGCCTGGCCGAGCGTTTGATCCGAAGGCACCGAGGCTCTTCGATGGAATGCCGAATTTCTCCCTGCGCCCCCGTGTCACGGCGGCGCAGAGCGGGGCGTGGGGCGATCCGCGCACTTGGGAAGGGGGCAGCGTTCCCCAGCCCACCGACACCGTTCTCATTCCCCCTGGCATCAAAGTGACGGTAGGCGATGGCGAGGCAAGAGTGATTGCCGTGCGCGGCGTACTGAGCGTGGCGGGCGGCACGCTGATCGCCAACACGGTGCAGGTGCTCCCCGATGGCTACTTAGAGCTGGGGCATAGCGGCCAGCCCGTGAGCGCACGGCTCGTGCTGGGCGGCGAGCGCCTGCCGAAAGCCGACGATCCCGAGCAACATGGCGCAGGATTACTCGTTCTCGGGCGACTGGTGGCCTGTGGTGCGCTCAAGACCCCGTTTGTACGTCTTGCCAGCGCACCCAAGCGCGGTGCGACCACACTCACGCTCGCTCAGCCGGTACAGGGCTGGCAGCCGGGCGACACCCTTGCGCTCCCCGACACACGCTCCCCGGCCCGCCGGGGCAAGAGTGTGAGCTGGAGTGAGAAGTGCAAGATTGCCGCCCTCTCTCCCGATGGCAAGACCGCGACACTCGCCGCACCGCTGGCGTTCGACCACGCCGGACAGGAGCGCTTCCTGCCGCACGTGCTCAACCTCACGCGCAGTGTCACGGTGATCTCCAAGAGCAGCACCGTTCCCGCTCACATCTTTCTCGGTGAGGCCGCCACCACCGAGGTCGAGAATGTCGCGTTCAGCGGCTTGGGCCGCACCACCACCGACCCGCTCCACCCGGAGAAAAACCACACGGCGCGCTACGCCTTTCACTTTCACCACGCCTCGGGGCCGTTTCGGGGCGAGTGGCGCGGCAAGCTCTCTGGGTGTGCCTTCGACGGCAGCCCGAAGTGGCAGCTGGTGCTGCATGGCACGACCAAAGTGCGCGTGGAGAACAATGCGTTCTGGGGTGCAAAGGGCGCAGCCGTGGTCGTGGAAGACGGCAACGAGGCATGGAACGAGCTGGTCGGCAATATCGCGGCCCACTGTAGCGGCGTAGCGCCGGGCGAGAGCGAGCCGGGACAGCGTGCCGACAAGGAGGATGTGGGCTCCGAGGGGGTGGGGTTCTGGCTGGCCAACGCCGCCAATCTCTGCAAAGACAATATCGCCGCCGACTGCGCCCTCGCCGGGTTTCTCAAGTTCCCCCGCCCGGAGCGTCCTCTGCGCGGTTCCCTCGCCTACTTTGCCGCGCCCACCGAGCTGCCTTCCCGCGAGCTGCGCTTTCCCTGGGCGGATAATCTGCCGTTTCCCGTGCCCTTTGAAAACAACGAGGCCTATGCCTGCACCCACGGCCACGAGTTCTGGGAGGAGTCGCCCTTTGTGGTCAGAGACTCCGTTGCCTGGAACTGCCATCAGGGCCTGGTTCCCCGCTTCACCGAGCCGATGGTCGTGGATGGCCTGATTGTGCGTGGCGATTCCGGGGCACTGGGCGATGATTCTGACCCGACCATCGGGGTTCCGAATCGCTACTACCCGGTGACGGGCCAGCTCAAGCGCCTGGATATTGCCGGAATGGCGATTGGGGTGAAGCAGCAGACCCCGCGCGGCACCAATGAACCCAACGGTCGTCAGTTCGACGTGCTGATTGAGGATAGTGTCTTCGCCTGCCCGGTGGGCGTGCGCATAGACGGCGACCTGCACTACAAGCGCGATGCGGTCGGTCAGAGCCGCACTCTGATAAAGAACTGTAAGTTCAGCGTCTCCGCGAGTGGGGGCGGGAGGGGTATTGACATGATCCTGCCCTTTGGCAACGACATCAACCCGCTGGCCGCCGATGAGGTCTATGTGGAGAGCTTCCAGGGTAAGCCCGGCGCGAACTTCCGGCTCTACTACGATATCCAGGCACCAGGTGTGATTGTCCCGTTTGCCACTCCCGATGCAGGAATCCACAACCTTCCCCCCGATCAGGACGAGGCGCTCTACCACGACGGCGAGAAGCACTTTCGTATCCGGGGGCTGAAGGAGAAAGGGCTGACCAACCAGCAAGCTTGGGCAAAGTACAAGAAAGCCTGGGCGGGCAGTGTCGCGCCCCCGACTGCCAAACCCTACCCAACACTAGGCGGATTAGTGCAGCCGATCACCACCGTCCCGCCGCTTTTTGTGCAGCCCGTCTCGCTCTCTGGCATCCAGCTCGACGGTGACAGCACGGCCTGCTGGAGCGCCGTGCACAACTGGCACAAGCTCTGGGAACGGCTGGAGCTAGAGATCCGTGTGGACGGCAAGAAAGTCGGCACCGTGCACGCGGACCAGTACAACGCCGTCAGCCACCGCACCGACGGCTTCCGCTTCAACTTCCCCAGCACCGTCCGCGATGGCCGCGAGCACGAAATCGCGATTGTCGTCGTGGGCACGGAGATTCACATTCCCGGCTCCCCACTACGTCGCGTGCTGCGCTAACCTACTTCAGCCCGAGCTTTGCCAGCGCCTTTTTCATCCCCGCTTCATCGAAGCCGACCGAGCGGTAGACGATCTTTCCTTTGGCATCCACCAGGTAGTTGGTCGGGAACGCCTGCACGCCGTAGGCGCGGAAGGTTCCCGGCACGCCTTTTACGGCGGGGAAAGTCAGCTTGGCTTTGGTCAAATAATTGGTAATGGTCTTGCTGTCATCGCCCTGGTCAATGGCGACGAGCCCGAAACCCTTGGCCTTGAGGCTGGCATAGAGCTTTTGGAGCTCCGGGTGCTCGGCGCGGCAGGGGCCGCAGTTGAAGAACCAGAAGTTGACTAGCACAGCTTTCTTGCCCTTGAGTGCCTGCGCCAGCGAGAGCTTGCCACCCGTGGGAGTGGCCAGGTTGAATGCCGGAGCCTTCGCGCCCACTTTCAGTAGCTTGGCCTCCAGGCTCTCCATTCCGCCACTCCCGGGCGGCTTAACTTCCTCAAGCCCGGTGGGGAGGGTGAAGTTCTCGGCGGCAAGCTCCGGGTCGAGCTGGACATTTGTCAGAGTAATCTCCTGCCCGAATTTCTGCCCCCCCGCCTCCGAGGATGCCACAAAGCGCTGGATCATCTTCTCCGGGCTGACATAGACACGAAGGGTCTCATAGACACGAAGGGTCTGCTGCGCCTCTTTTAGCTCCAGGACGTCAAAGCTCGTCTCCCCGATTTTCTCCACGCCGACAGACGTGAACTTCTTGGGATCGGTGCCGGGGATTCCCGTGAGAAACGGCCAGACCGTCTCGCTGTCCACCGGGCCTTTGGTGTACTTTTTCCCCGTGACATTGTAGGACGCCTTACCGTCCATGATCATCAAGACACCCTCGCCTTTATCCGGCGTCAGCTCGACGCGGCCTAGGCCGGGGGCTTTGAAGAGCAGCTTGCCCGAGAGTTTCTGCGGCTGTGGTCCTGTCACGGCCATGGTCATCTCCGCCGAGAAGCTCTTGAGGGCCTTGCCCTTCGCAGCGATCTCCGCGAAGAGAGCAACCGCTTTCTCATCATAAAAAAACGGGGCTGCCGCGATCAGGGCGGGAGCCACAAAAAGGGGCACGGGCATAGGTTTCGTTTCTCCTGAGAAATATTCTACAGGCAAAGCCCCCCCTCTGCCGAAAATGGAATTGCCTGGTATGGTTACCAGGAACGACTTGCCATGAAAGCCATGATTCTTGCCGCCGGGGAGGGCACACGCCTGCGCCCCCTGACTCTCACACTGCCCAAACCGATGGTGCCGGTCGCCAACACGCCGCTATTGGTGCGGACGGTGGAGCTACTGCGCCGCCAGGGAGTGGAACAGCTCGCAGTGAACCTCTACCACAAACCCGAGGCGATCCGTGCGCACTTTGGCGCGGCTCTGACCTACTCCGACGAGCCAACACTGCTCGGGACGGCAGGGGGAGTGAAGCAGCTCGCGGGCTTTTTGGACACCACTTTTGCCGTGCTCTACGGCGACAATCTCTACGACTTCGCGCTGGCACCGCTGCTGGCGTTCCATCGAGCGAAAAAGGCGCTGGTGACGATTGCTACTTTCGAGACACCCAACCCGAGCGCGTGTGGCCTGGTGATCACCGACGAGCAGGGCAGGGTGACACGTTTTCAGGAGAAGCCACGCGCTGACGAAGTCTTTACGAACACCGCCAATGCGGGCGTCTATATTTTAGAGCCGGAGGTGCTCGTACGCATTCCGGCGGGCGTGGCCTGCGACTTTGGCAGGGATATTTTCCCCAAACTGCTGGAGCATGCGCCCGGACGCATGGTGGCGCTACCCTTGGGCGGCTATCTACGCGACACGGGTACGCCGGAGAACTACCGCCAGGCCAACTGGGACTTGCTCGGGGAGCAAACGCTGCTTCTGGCACCGTCGGCCCGGGTGGATGCCAAAGCGATCTGTGAGGGGCGCAATATTCTAGGCGAGGGGTGCTTGCTCCTGCCCGATGCACGGCTTCGTGAGAGTATCCTCTGGCGCAATGTTAAGGTGGGCCGAGGCGCGACGGTGAGCGGTGCGATCTTGGGAGACAGTGTTCAGATCGGTGACCGAGCAACCGTGGGGGAAGGCGCGATTCTGGGGGAGGGCGTGGTCGTTGCGCCAGGAGCCGTTGTCCCGCCCCATGCGCGTATCGTGGCCGATTTTGATGGACGGGAGAAATTATGATTATCGTACAGACACCACTGAGAATTTCCTTTGCCGGTGGCGGCACTGACTTTCCGGACTACTACAAACGCGAGGGAGGCTGCGTTGTTTCCACGGCCATTGATAAGTACATCTATGTGATTATCAAAGACCGCTTTGATAAGAATATCCGCATTGGCTACTCCCGCACGGAGCTTGTGGAGAGTGTGGACGAGATCGAGCACCAGTTAGTACGTGAGGCGATGAAAAAAGTGGGCGTGCACTACGGCATCGAGATCGCTACCATGGCCGATATCCCCTCCGAAGGCTCCGGCCTCGGCTCGTCGTCGTCGGTGACCGTGGGGCTGCTCCATGCCCTCTACACCTTCAAGGGCCAGCTTGTCACACCGGGCCAGCTCGCGCGTGAGGCGTGTGAGATCGAGATCGAGATCCTGGGCAAGCCCATCGGCAAGCAAGACCAGTACATCGCGGCCTACGGTGGCCTGCGCCGCATTGACTTCCACTCTGATGAGACCGTCGCCGTGAACTGGGTGCCTATGCCTGAGGAGCAGAAGCGCCGCTTCAGTGAGTCGCTGATGCTTTTCTACACCGGAATCACGCGCAAGGCCGACAAGATTCTGCTGGAACAAAAAGATAATATTGCTGAGAGGCTTCTTACACTCGACAAGATGAAAGCACAGGCCGACGAGATTTACAATGCGCTCATTGATGGCAACCTCAATCGGATCGGTCGGGTGATGGATGCGGGCTGGCGCCATAAAAAGTTGCTCGCGACTACCATCTCCAACTCGTCCATCAATGCCTACTACGAGGCGGCGCTGGATGCGGGGGCGATTGGCGGCAAGGTGGCGGGTGCAGGTGGCGGGGGCTTTCTGCTTCTCTTCTGCACGCCCGACCGCCAGGCACATGTCCGACAAGCTCTCTCCAGCCTTAGGGAACTTCCCATTGGGCTGGAGCGCGACGGTACCAAGGTGATCCTCAACGCCCGGCGCTAGCCTAGGGAAGTGACAGCGCGCTGGTCGGTGACCCGCTGATCGAAGTTGCGGTTCATGAGAAAGCCTCCGAGGAAACCTGCGGCTAGAAATACAGTATTAATAACATTACCCGTAAGGTGAGGAAGTAATTGATTGTGACCTATATATAATTATGAAAAATCGAAGGCTAAAATGCCGTAGAAAACAGCGGGGGCTCATGATCGTGGATGCGATTATGGGGATGTTGTTTGTTACATTGGCCTTTGGAGCCATCGTGAGCACAATGGTCACGGGAATACAAGCCGGACGGCGTGGACGAGAATATCAGGTTGCGGGCTTGGTGGCACGCCAGGTTGTGGAGAATATTCGAGGTTTCAAAGAAGGTGGGGTGGCCAATGGAACCTACAGTAATGCCACAACCCTGGGAGTCGTTCCCCAGCTCACGTCACTGACAACAGCATCAGTGTCTGCATCCGTTACGACATTCAATACTAGATGCCGTCAGGTGGTGGTGACCGTTAACTGGTATTCCGTGCCTGCACGTCGCAATATTTCTCAAGTATTTACGACATTGTTCTCTTCCGATGGAGTTGCGAAATGAAATCCTTACCCGAAACGATGTTTGGTGCCGTTATTGGTTTTTTGGTGATGTTGGTCTCCGTGAATCTGACCGATGCGGTGGTGGCGACAAGCATCAATGGCTCCAGTGATATGCAGCTAGACCGTTCTGTGCGTGCTATGACAGATGAGATGCAAATGCATCTTCGCAATGCAGGTCGTGTGGTTGCTACTACCACGGTAGGCATGACAACCTACACCACCGGGCAGAGTACTCTCATCGTCGCAGCCCCTGCCTATAACGCCAATCAGAGTGGCTACTTTATCAATGGGCAGGAGGACACAATTATCTTTACCTATGATGCAAATAATAAAGAAGTGCGTCAAGTGATCCTACCAACAACGGGAGCCGCCCGTCCGGCACGCAATCTTTTTACCATTGGCCGCAGTGTAGATAGCCTCATCTTTACCTACAACTGTCGCGAAGTCTTTTTAGCAACCACTACCATCGCCCCCTCTACCTACAGTCTCAGTACCGCACCGCTCACTACCTCCGTCAAGGTCTATGTCAATGGAACAGCCAAGACCGCCACTGTCTCAGGAGTGGTGGTGACTGTCACCGATAGTGTGACAGCAGGGGATCGTGTCCAGATCTTCTATAACCCACAGACATTCTCCATCACGGCTCCTATTGTCTCGGTAAGCTTCACGGCGGCTCAGAGTGTTAGTGGCGCACGTGCTACTCGAACATCAACCGCACAAGGGATCGCTCGAATGCGGAATAAACGTAGCTAGGAAGACAGATGATGAAATATAACCTGAAGGAAAGTCGTGGATTTGGTAGTGCCTACGCAATGACGGCAGTTTTTGCTTGCTTTATCATTTTGGGTGGGCTAATGTACACAGCACAAACACAGCTTAGTCTGACAAACCGTAGTCTGCACAGAACATCTGCGAGCATGATTGCCGAAGCGGGTATAGAACATTCTATGTTCACCCTTTCTAATAACTGGAATGCAACTATCGGAAATGATACAATATATGAAGATCCAGGAACGAATTTAAAATTAGCAGGCACTTTTAACTACACCATAAACGCAATTGCAACAAGTAAGAGGATAATTAAAGCTACTGGAACCGATTGGCAGGGAGGAAATTCCACAATAGTCGCCCAAGCAGAGTATATTAGCAATGATTCCGCCTCGCTAACACGCTATGCCCTCCTGGCTAAAAGCTATATCGGCTTTGGGGGCAACTCCTCGATCTCGACCAGCCCGCTCAATAGTCACAATGCTGATGCACGCACGAACGGCTACATCAGTCAGGGAGGGAGCTCCAGTGTTGATGGCACCCTCTTTGCTACGGGAACCATTTCGGGATCGGGCTACTACCTCAATCAGCCTGGGTACTCTGAGATCGCCTTTCCGACAGAGGATCAGCTTGTGGATTTTGAGACTTCCTGGAAGGCTGCTGCGCTTTTGGGAACCACCTACAATCCAAATAGCTTCTCCAATAACCAAACCATTGCTGCCCCGGCCTACATCAATGGGAATATAACGCTCACGGGAAACAAGACTCTCACGATCACGGGCAGTGGGGTTGTCTATGTGAATGGTTCTGTGGATATCAAGGCGCAGACACGAATTACCAATAGTGCTACCTTTATCATCCGCGATACGTTTACCTGCAACGGCCAAGCGTACTACACAATTCCTGCGGGTGCTCTCACTCCCTCTAGTGGGGTCTTCACCGCGACAATGATCAGCCTGAATGGGGACATGCAGCTCAACGGGGGGGGCGATGCCACGGGAATTGTGTACTGTGCTCGGGGAAATATGCGAGTCAATGGGGGAGCGATCTACCGAGGCTCGCTGATTGCAGGTGGCTACATCGAGACGGTTGGTACCTACGACCAGATCTATCCTGGTACTATGTCCAGCAATATCAACTTCCCGATCCCACTGCGGCTCACTAAATTTGCGGAGCCTTAGCCCAAGAGAGTGGGCTCACTGCGGTATCATAACCGTATGGGTGACATTCTTCCCGACACGAGCCAGGGCACACGGGTGTATGTCGCCGACTACTTAGGCAAGCTGACAGCACTACTGGCCGTTATTGATGCCGTTCAGGTCACCCGCGTTGTGGAACTTCTCTTTGATTGCTGGCAAAACGACCGGCGCCTGGTCTTCTGTGGCAACGGTGGTTCTGCCTCCACAAGTAGCCATATGGTCTGCGATTTCCAGAAAAATATTGGCCTAGACGGTGGCAAGCCCTTTGAGGTCGTCGCTCTTACGGACTCCCCGGCACTGCTGCTCGCCTGGAGCAACGACACCGACTTTGCCAATGTCTTTGCGGGGCAGGCACGGACATGGCTACGAAAAGGCGATGTGCTGATCGCGATCTCGGGCTCCGGGAACTCGCAAAATGTGCTGGAGGCGGTTAAAGTTGCGCAAGAAGTCGGGGCCACCACAGTGGGGCTGTGTGGCTACGGCGGCGGGAAGCTCGCCCCTCTCAGCGATCTTGCATTGGTGGCCGACCAGCACAATATGCAACTCGTCGAGGATGTCCACATGGTGCTCTGTCATATTCTCTTCTCCGCGCTCCGGGATCGAGTTAGGGGGCTTCTTAGCGCATGAACCGGGCTGTTTTCCTGGACCGTGACGGTGTTCTGAATGTCTACCTGCCCGGCGACTACGCAAAAACGCCCGATGAGCTGCTCTTGCTTCCGGGAGTGGGGGCGATTGTCCAGAAGCTCCGCGCGGCGGGCTACCTCACGATTCTCATCTCCAACCAGCAAGGGGTCGCCAAGGGGCTGATGACACAAGCCGATCTCGCTGCAGTCACCGCCAAGCTTCGCGCCGAGGTGCCACTGGATGCGCTCTACTACTGCCCCCATCTCAAAGACGAGCACTGTGCCTGCCGCAAGCCCAAGCCCGGCATGCTCCTGCAAGCTGCACAGGAGCACGCGATTGATCTGAGTGCCTCCGTCTTCATTGGCGACACCCCCACCGATGCCCAGGCCGCCCACGCCGCCGGAGTCCCCTTCGTGCTGGTTCTGAGTGGGCAGACCAAAGACGCTGCGGGATTCTCGCCCACACCGAATGCCGTCGCCGACACCCTCGCAGCCGCTGCCGAGTGGGTACTGCGGCGTGTACAATAGGGTATGTCTGCGCCGATTCGTTTCTGGGGAAGGGTTGTCTCGTTGCGCCCACGGCTGGTCCTGACCAAGTTTGAGGGCACCACCGAAGCGAGCTGCCCGGGCTACATTCTGACACTGGAAGGAACCCTTACCGAGGGCATGGCAGTGCCTGTTGGGAAGAGCTTCACCGTGGCGATTGGCCCGGCGACCATGCAAAACCGGGAGATTGCGCTGGGGGATCTGCTGCGGGGCGATGCCCACCCCGTTCCCGAGGGGCTCCCCGACACGCCCGCCGAGCTCTATAAAGTGGGCGTGCTGCGCCAGATTGCCCGTGCCGACGCGCCTGTTCCGCCCGATCCTCCCCGCACCGATCCTCCTCTGAGCGCGGATGCCGTCGAGAAAGCGCCCCGTCGTGCCCTGGCGATCAAGTGCCTGCTCTCCGAGCGTGGGAGCTGCCGCGACTGCTCACACGCCGTGCTGGCCTGTGTCGTGCGCCTCACCGACCCACGGAACTACCGCACCGGGCGCTGGACACAAGTGCCCGCTTGTATTGGCCCGGAGGACTGCCCGCATTTTCTGCCACGGGAAGATTAGGGTACAATGGGCTCATTATGACTGGCAGTGCCGTTTACAACCTCACTTTCACGCGCGAGATGATGGACACCCCGATCCTGGGAACCATCGCACGGCGTTTTCGTATTTCCCTGACTATCCGCCGTGCGATGCTCTCCGAAGAGGGAGGAGTGGCGGAGGTGACTTTCTCGGGGGGCTCTGAGGAGATCGAGCGGGCCATCGCGGACTTACAGACCTTCGGAGTGACCACGCAAGGGCCACTGGAGACTCTAGTGGGGGCCACGACCGGTGCGATTCCCAACCCTGGCCGGGGAACGTAGCGCCTGATAAAGATAAGAAAAGCCGGGGAACTTCCCCGGCTTTGTTTATTTTTCATTATGTTACATTAGTGTGGAACACTCAAGTAAATTCTGATGTATAAAGAAGTGAAGCTATGACAAGATTTACCGAAGATGCCCTGCGTGCCTTTCTGGATAACCAGGGGGGAGTGACAAGGTTCTGGCAACCTGCCGCCGATGTTCACGAAACCAGGGATGCGCTCGTTATTAGACTAGAGCTCGCGGGAGCAACAACGGAGACACTTTCCGTCACGCTCTCAGGAGATGGGCGGCACTTGACTGTGGCGGGGTCGCGGGGAGAAGGAAGCGGTGAAGAAAAAACACTGTGCCATCAGCTAGAGATCTACTTTGGCCCCTTTGAGCGCACCTTCGAGCTTCCAGAAGATTTTCGAGTGGATCGGGATACCATCACGGCGACACTGAAGAATGGCTTTCTGACCATCCGGCTTCCCGAGCGCTCTTTTTCCGCAATGCCGACGCGCAAAATTCCGATTTCACAGGGGTAGATTTTCACTGCACTGGGGTAGAAAGGAGTCACAAAACAAATGGACGAAATTAAAACGAACGTGATTGAGGAGCTGGAGAATGTGTTTGACCAGCTCAATACCGAGACTCAGGAGACGCCACAAATACCGGATGAGCTCAACCTCTTGCCCTTGCGAGATGCAGTGATCTTTCCCGTGCTCGTCGCTCCGATCGTGGTGGGACGCGAGCCCTACATGCGCCTGATCTCCGACTCGGTGCGCGATGGTAGCCGGATTATTGGGATTGTGACACAGCGCGACCCGACTACCGAGCAGCCTGGCGTGGGAGATATCTACCCGACGGGGGTTGTGGTGACCATCCGGATGATGAACCGCAACCGCGATACCACCCAGTTGCTGGTGCAGGGAATCCAGCGCTTCCAGATTGTCGAAGTGCTCACGGAGGAGCCGTATCTGCGCGCCAAGGTCAAGCTCATCGAGGAGGCGATCACTCTCAGCGACGACGAGCAGCTTCAGGTGGAGGCGCTTCGTCGAGAGCTCTCCGGCACGTTTAGTAAGATTGTCGAGCTGAGCAACGGCGATATGCCCGATCACTTCAAGGAGATCGAGCAGGTCACGCCCGTCTGGACCATGGCCGACATGATCGCCGCCCACGCTCGGCTAAGCACCGCGGAGAAGATTCAGGTTCTGGAGACCTTTCCTTTAGTCGAGCGGATGGAACTCTTGCACAGCATGCTCATGCGTGAGGCTCAGATCATGGAACTTGGGGCCAACATTCACAGCCAGGCAGCAGGCGAGATGAGCAAGGCCCAGCGTGATTACTACCTGCGCGAGCAGCTCAAGGTCATTCACAAGGAGCTCGGCGAGGGCGATGAACGAGGGCGTGATGTGGAAGAGCTGCGGGAGCGCCTTGACACCGCGCAGCTTCCCGTCGAGGCCCAAAAAGAAGCGGATCGGGAGCTGGAGCGTATGGCACGTATGGCCTTTGGCGCACCGGAGTACACGGTCGCACGCACCTACCTAGATCTCATGGCCAGCCTGCCGTGGGCGAAATCTACCACGGACAACCTGGATATTCCCCATGTGAAAGCGATCCTCGATGACGATCACTACGGGCTGGATAAGATCAAGGATCGGTTGCTGGAGTTTTTAGCCGTCCGTAAGATCAAGCAGGAGCGCGGTGAGCCCGTGCGCCAGCCGATTCTTTGCTTTGTCGGGCCTCCTGGCGTGGGAAAGACCAGCCTGGGGCGCAGTATTGCCCGTGCGATGGGCCGTGAGTTCTACCGGCTCTCGCTGGGCGGCGTGCGCGATGAGGCCGAGATTCGGGGGCACCGGCGCACCTATATTGGGGCCATGGCGGGGCAGATCATCACGGGACTGAAGCGCGCGGGCAGCAATAACCCGGTCTTCTTACTCGACGAGATTGATAAGCTCGGGCACGATCATCGGGGCGATCCGAGCTCGGCACTGCTGGAAGCGCTCGATCCGGAGCAGAACTCGACGTTCCGGGACAACTATCTTGACACGCCTTTTGATCTCTCGAATGTGCTCTTTATCACCACCGCAAACGGGCTGGAGGCGATTCAGGGACCGCTGCGGGATCGTATGGAGATCATCGAGCTGACGGGCTACACGGAGCAAGAGAAAGTAGCTATCGCACGGCAGCACCTCGTGCCCAAGCAACGGGGTGAGCATGGGCTGACAGTGGAGCAGGTCGCGATCAAAGACTCCGCACTCTACGCTCTGGTGCAGGGACACACCCGCGAGGCGGGCGTCCGCAGTCTGGAGCGCCAGATTGCCGCAGTCTGCCGCAAGGTGACGCGTCTCTTTGCGGAGGGCCGCACCGAGCCACTCACCGTGGATAAGAAAACGGTCGAGGAGTTTCTGGGGGCACCTCGCTACGAGTTCGAGGAGCTCGACGATATCACGAGCATTCCTGGGGTGGCGACCGGCCTTGTCTGGACTCCTGTGGGCGGCGATGTGATCTTCCTTGAGGCGCAGAAAATGGAGGGCTCCAAGACTCTCCAGCTCACTGGGCAGCTTGGCGATGTCATGCAGGAGTCGGCAAAGGCTGCCCTGAGCTACATTCGGGCCAATGCGAATGAGCTGGGTATCCCGGCCAATTTCTGGAACGAGACGGAGATCCATATCCATGTTCCGGCGGGAGCGACACCCAAAGACGGCCCTTCGGCAGGCGTCACCATGACCACGGTGATCACGAGCCTGCTCACGGGCCGTCGGGTGAAACCTCGCTTGGCAATGACGGGCGAAGTGACTCTCACCGGGCGGGTTCTGCCGGTTGGGGGCATTAAGGAGAAGGTTCTGGCGGCGAAGCGCTCCGGGGTGACAACCGTGATCCTGCCCGCGCGTAACCGTAAGGATCTGGAGGAGGACATTCCCGCTGAGCTGCGTGCGGGGATGACCTTTCACTTCGTGGATGCCGTCCGCGATGTTCTGGATCTCGCTCTGGAGCCCGTGGACAAGCCCCGGCGGATTCGGGTGAAGTCCTCGACAGAGAAAACCGTCTCTGACCCGCTTCCGATCGCGCCGCCCCCCTTGCCGGATGCGCTCAACCAGCCGACCGTGCCCCCCGCACGGGCGTAACTAATGAGGAGGTCAGGGCTTTACCGTGAAACGAATCCGCGAGGGGAGTTTCTGCGAATGAAAGATTGTCTGGGTGGCTTTCTGGAAGTCGCTGTCATTGGCCTTTCCAATATCCATGAACTTTTGCGGGTTGCGGTCCACTAGCGGGAACCAGCTACTCTGCACCTGGATTTGTAAGCGGTGGCCTGCTTTAAATGTGTGGCAGATGTCGCCCAGTGCAAAGTGGACCGGTGTCGGCTTGCCCGGAACAAACGCCTCCGGCTTCGAGAAGCTCTTGCGGAACTTGCCCCGAAAGACATCGCCGCGCACAAGCTGCTGGTAGTTGGCGTTTGTGCCGGAGTCCGGAGACACATCCACCACTTTCACCACCCAGTCCGCATCGGTGCCGGTGGTGGCCACGGTGAGCTCCACTTGAATCGCGCCCACTGCCGTCATGTCCTGTGCGAGCGGGGCGCTGGTATAGCTTAGCACATCGGGGCGCGATGAGGCGAAGCGCTGATCGGCGGCCATGTAGCGCGAGTCGCGGCGGATTCCGGGGAAGTTCGCGTAGGGAACGGGGCTGGCCGGATCGGAGACATAGCTGTCGGTGGGTTCGCTCTCGCTGTGTACGGGAGACTCATCTAGGCCGTACTCCGGCTGGAAATAGAATGTCCGCGAGAGTAGGCCCTTCGGCGGCCATGAGGGAAACGCGAGCCATTGATTAGAGCCCGTTGCAAAGACACGCGCCTTCTGAGCGGGGGCAGGGGGTGCGCCTTTGTCGTTGAGGTAGTAGTTAAAGAACGGCAGCTCCATCTCATTGCGAAACTTAGCCGCCGTGTCCTCGCCCAGTGTTAGGTCATGAAAACGACTGCCATTTCCACCCCAGCCGCCGTGCGACCAGGGACCCAGAACCACGTAGGCGGGCGTCTTGGGGCTCTGCTTTTCCAGGGCGCGGATCATGTGCTGCGGCCCCCAGAGATCCTCGGCATCGAAGAAGCCCCCCACGACTAAAAACGCGGGTGTGAGATTTTTGAAGTGCGGCAGAGGCGTGCGTGCCTGCCAGAACGCATCGTAGGTATCATGAGCAAGTAGGTCGTTCCAGAAGGGGATCTTCCCCTTGAAGAAGCGCTCGTTTGCATTTTTAAGTGCCCCGAGCTTCAAATAAAAGTCGTAGGCATCGTTGGAATCATACTTCAAGCCAGGCTGATACTCTTGTTTGCTCGGCCCCTGGCGCGGCCAGTCGAAGCCACCAAAACACCAGGCGAAGTTGTCCATGAGCATGAATGCCCCATTGTGGTGGTCATCGTCGCCGAGGAACCAGTCGGTGACGGGCGCTTGTGGCGAGACGGCCTTGAGTGCGGGATGTGCCCGCACTGCCCCGACGGCTGCATAAAACCCGGGATACGAGACACCCGTCAGGCCCACTTTGCCGTTGTTGCTCGGGATATTCTTTAAAAGCCACTCAATTGTGTCGTAGGTGTCGGTGCTTTCGTCCACGGTTTTACCATTGCGGCTGAGTGGCCGGACATTTTCGTAGTTCCCCTCGGACAGATACTTCCCACGGACATCCTGAAAGACCTGAATGTAGCCCCCGTCGGTGTAGGGCTTGCGGTTGCCCCCCAGTGCCCCGAAGCTCTCCGCACCGTACGGGACACTGTAGGGCGTGCGCACCATCAGGATCGGGTGTTTTTTTGTTTCGTCTTTGGGCGCGTAGATCACTGTGTAGAGCTTGGTGCCATCGCGCATGGGAATCTGCACATCGCGCTTGGTGTAGCTCTGCTCTGTTTGTCGAAGCGCCGCCGCACGGGGCGCAGCGGTGTGCTGGGAGACGGCGGCGAGGCCAAGGGCAAGAAACGCAAGGGGGCGGGTGTGACGCATGCAATCCATTTCCGTGTTCGGGGGGCGGATTCCTGCACGTTTACCGTCGCGAACACGGCTATTCAGTTTTTGCCTCCCCCCGGCTTCGCCGACCCCCTCCGGCTCCGCGAAGGGGGTACAAGAGATCAAGATGGTAAAGTCAGATTCCTATT
>NZ_JAYVPL010000118.1:0-50997 GCF_043757465.1 Armatimonas sp. | reverse complement strand
TCGGGAGTGAGAGCGATGATATACTTTTTAGCGGGCATGGATGCCTCCTTCACCGCAAAGTATACCCATCCATGTAAGCTAACGAAGTGCGGCACTAGTACAGTTTCCCAAACAATAGGATCAGCAAAATCCCATCCCCTTTTTAAGGATTCTGGCAGGCATGGCAATGTCCCAATTGCCTTCAGAGTTTCAAGAGCATAACGACGACCACGGTAGTAGCTCTTCAAGTCACAAACGCCTGCATCAGGGAAATCTTCACGCAAGGGCACCAGAAGATGCGAACTCAAGTTGCCCAAAAATAAAGACAGCCCCACGGCGTTAGTCACTGAGGTTTGTCCAACACAGACAAAATCGCTCAGACCCCAGTGTTGCTTAGCATCGCGAAACTCAAACTCGATCTGGTAGCGAAGAGCGTAATAATCCACCAGAGCCGCCGCCTCTAAATCCAAATCGCTGCTAAATAAAACCACATGACCCACTCGGCCACTGGCAAGGTGCGTCTTGTGGATGACCACCACATTGAGCACCTCGGCAAAGTCCTTGTGGCGGCAGCGCATCTGGTACATCTTGGTGAGCATTCCCTCCTCGCTCTTGCTGGAAACCAACGACTCAGCGGGCAGTGACTCATAGTCCAGACGCCCTCCATACTTGCAACGAGGATGCTCTTGCTTGTATTTTTCATCGGGGAGCAGGTACAGATGCGCATTGTTGCGCATCTTGGAAATCAGGTGCAGCCCCAACTGGCGTGTCATCTGGTAGGCAGGATGGTTGCCAAAATGTCCATCTAAGACCAAATGGCGCAAAGCGATCTTCTTGCCCACGAGTGCCATGATTTGCTGTGCCCAGCCCAGGATACGCAAAAGTTCGGGGCTAAATGTCACCTGCTCTTTGTTTTTGTTCTTGCTGCCCTTGGGCCGTCCCGGCGATTTGGGTTGACTATTGGCTCCCTCTTTGTCTCTGGCTTTTTGTTTGCGTTGAGCGGCGAGCTTCGTGCGTTGGGCGGCCTCTTGTTTCTCTTGTTGTGTGCGCACGACTTGGTGAGCTACCAGGGTGTAGGCTTGCCGCTTTTGCACGTTGACCAGGGCAAAAGTAAAAAACGCGATTCCTGGCACGGGCTTTCCTGCCAGCGAGGAGAAGAATCGATCTAAGCCGAAAGTGGCCTTGCCTGCCTTCTTGACAACCGTCTCGTCTCCCACGAGCAGGTAGATATCTGAGGCAACATAGACCATCAGGATAAAAAAGAGCCACTTGACTTGTAGCCAGTCGATGTCGGTGTGGAAGAAGCGCTGCACACTTCGATAGCTTGCTCCTTTGCCTGCCCATCTTGCGATGCTGAGTTGGTTAATGCGTGCAGGCATCACCAGGATGGCTTGGACGATGCGAGCCAGTTGTCGAATCGTTGTTTTGGAGAGGGCAGGGTGAAGGCACAGAAGTAGCGATAGAATGTCGGGCATGGGCTTTTGGGTGTTTCCAGTTTTGGTTTAGTCACTTCAACTGTACTTCCAAAGCCCTATTTTGTTTTTTAGATCTCCGATATCCAGGCGGCCGCTACCCCGGCGAGGTCATCCGTTTTTGGCGAAGGTATTGTTTTGTTAAATTCGTATTAACGAATCGCGTCGGAGGTGATTCGAAACACAGTACTGAGGCTTTCTGGGGTTAGAGTTTGTTTGGGAGTGCCTTGTGAATGCACCTGCCCCTCGGAGAGAACGATCAGATGATCACACCAGTGCTGCGCCTGCTTGAGGTCATGGAGCACGACGATAATAGTCGCGCCGCTCTCACTACGTTGTTTTAGGAATGCCAGAAGGCGGTTCTGGTAGTACAGATCTAGGTGTGTGAGCGGCTCATCCAGCAGTAGCAGCGGTGTTTGTTGTGCTAGAGCCCGAGCAATTGCGACGCGTTGGCGCTCGCCTCCCGAGAGGCTCAAGAGCGAGCGTGTGGCCAGTGCAGTCAGCTCCAGTGTGTCTAGTGCTCCCTGAAGGCTACTCGGAGACGCCGCATGGAGCCCGACCAGCTCCTGCGTGGTGAAGGCGAAGGCGAAGACGGTGGTCTGTGGGAGATAGGCAATGTGCTGAGCCCGCTCTCGTGCCCGCCAAGTGGAGAGGTCTCTGTTGTCTCCCAGAGTGACACTGCCCTGTTGAGGGGGAAGCTCTCCGGCCAGGCAACGGAGCAGGGTTGTTTTCCCTGCACCGTTGGGGCCGATGATCCCAGTTAGCTTCCCTTTGGGGATTGCTACGGAAATCTGCTTGAGGATCGGGGCTACACTTAGCCCCTCAGTGCATAACTCCATCAGAAATGTTTCACGTGAAACACGCCCTAGAGAGGGCGGCGGGTGCTGAGAAGTCCTGAAATGGGATTGTTTGCCTGTTTCTGACTTGTCGGGGCGCTCGCTGTTGGGGCCGGGGGATCAAACCGGAGTAAGAGGCCCTCTAGCTCCTCTGTGGAAAAGAACTCTACCTCGATCTTGCCTTTTTCCTCGCTGCCCGTGAGGCGCACACGTGTGCCTAGAGCCGTCCGCAAACGATCTTCCAATGCTGTCCAGTCGGCGGAGGTTGTCTTGGTAGTGGCGGACGAAGCACCAGGGACTGGGGGAGCCATCATGCGCTCGACATCGCGTACGGTTAGTCCCTTGCCGACCGCCTGCCGAAAAACATCCTGCTGGCGCTTCTGGAACGCACCGTGGAGGCGGCTCTTGCGGTCGCCTAGGAGTGCCCGTGCATGTCCCTCAGTAAGAGCGCCTTTCTCGAGGCTCTCTTGGATAGGAGTCGGAAGTTCCAGGAGGCGCAGGGAGTTGGCGATTGCCGGGCGGCTCTTACCTACCCGCTGCCCCATCTCCTCCTGGGTCCAGCCAAAGTCATCCATGAGCCGCCGGAACGCCCGCGCGGTCTCCATAGGGCCTATGTCCTCACGAATGAGGTTCTCAATCAGGGCAAGGGCGAGCGTATCCTCATCGGAGAGCTCGCGAATGACGACCGGAACCTTGACGAGCCCCGCACGTAGGGCCGCTCGGTACCGACGCTCCCCTGCGACGATCTCATAGCCGCCCGCGATGCGAGGCCGCACCAAAATCGGCTGGAGAATGCCATTTGCCCGAATAGAGTTGGCGAGCTCCTCCAGAGCGCCCTCGTCGAAGTGCGTTCGTGGCTGATTCGGATTGGCATGGAGGCTTGCGATTTGGATTTCCTGCCCCGCGGCACTCAACGGGAGACCTCCCTCGTGCCCCACCCCTAATACATTAGCGGCGCCGCCACCAACGGGAATCAGATCGGCTAGACCCCTCCCCAGCACCCGTTTTCCGCTCGACATGCGCTATCAACTCCTTTGCTATACTTTCATAGGCCAACGCTCCCTTAGATTTGGGATCGTAGACCGAGATGGGCTGCCCAAAGCTTGGTGCTTCAGAAAGCTTGACGTTACGAGGGACGACATTGGGTGAGACAGTATCTCCAAAGTAGGATTTAACTTCCTGCATCACCTGATTGGCAAGATTCGTCCGGCCATCAAAGAGTGTCAGTACCACGCGCCCTATCTCCAGCTCAGGGTTGAGCCCCCGTCGGACGCGGTCAATGATCTCTAGGAGCTGGGTGATTCCCTCTAGTGCGAAGTACTCACACTGAAGGGGGATGATTACCTGGTCTGCTGCGGTGAGTGTATTGACGGTGATCATTCCCAGCGAGGGAGGGGAGTCAATGAGAATATAATCGTACTCATCCGCTACCTCGGCAAGCGCCTTCTTAAGAATAAACTCACGCTCGGCCCGGCTTGCGATTTCAAGATCCGCTCCGGCGAGATTAATCGTCGCAGGGATGAGATCCAAGTTTGCGATCGCCGTCTTGCGGCGAGTCTCTGCAATCGTGTCCCCCTGCACCAGGATCGTGTAGGCATCCTTTTCTACCTGAGCGCGATCAATACCCACTCCGCTGGTGGCATTGCCCTGAGGGTCGGTGTCCACCAGTAGGACACGCCGCTCCCGGGCGATATAGGCAGCCAGATTGATCGCCGTGGTGGTTTTGCCGACCCCACCTTTTTGGTTTACAACGGCCCAAACAAGCGCCATAACACGTTGTCTCCTCCGGTGCACAGCATACCACACGTCGGCGCATGCATCACAATGTTTCACGTGAAACAAAACAGCCCAACAGAGAGGGCCTCTCTGCCGGGCTGCTCCTCGGTGTTCTTTCGGGCTGTAGGGTCTAGCGCATTCGATCCGCGAGAGCGCGACGTACCATCATTTCAGCGATCTGTTCACCACTCACGTGGTACGTCCCTGACTCAATACGCTCTTTCAGACTGGCAACAATCTGTTCCCGTATGTCCGGTACTTGGGCTAGTGTCTCGCCTATCATCTTCATATCCCGCGATTCCAAAGCAGAAACCACACTTTCTCCGATGGGGACGACACTTTCGGTGACCATCCGCCCCTCCTCTTGCTTTGTCTGCGTCCCGCCGTACTGGGCGATCCGCCGTAGCTCCTCATTTGAGATTCTCATCTTTTGCCTCGCTGTTTGATTAAAAATCCTAAGCGCGGCAGCCCGGCGGCCAAAAGTCTTGTCTCCAAAACTCAAAAGGCCCGTAGCTTTGCGTCACGCCCTTTCGGAGCGTTTTGCCCTTGCACCTAAATTATCGTACCACAACTGTCCCAGGAGCAGATTCCTGCTCGGAAATAATGAAAATACAGCATTTGCTGAAAGGTATTTCTACGAGGCGACTTCCTCGCAGAGAACTTCTGCTCTGCTCTGTACTGTCACAACCACCTGATTTCTTGCACATTTAAGGCCACAGTGGTATACTTCGTGAAAATTCGCACAAAGTTAGGCCACGCGTGTCTGCACTTACTGATCCGCAAAACCAGAACAAGCTTACTCTCACAGGCTTTCTTCCCCCAACGGGCTCTTTTGAACGGGAGCCTGGCGTCACCGCTATTCGCGTCGAGAATCACATGGCCCTCGTGAGTGTCCGCTTTTCCGAAGACATCACCCAAAACCGTCTGCGTCTACTTCAAGTTCTCGCTGAAGCGCGGGTGCCTGTTAATCAAGTTAAGCTTCTGCCAGAGGGCCTTTGTTTCGTCATTAGCGAAAACCATGCCAGTATGTGTCGAAGCCTCCTAAGCCAGGAAAAAGGTGAAGTGAGTGTTCTGGAGAACATGGCGCTCATCAATACCATTGCGGGAGCCATGCGCGACCTCTCGGGCGTGATCGCGCAAATCTGCGAGGCACTTCTGGGGGCCGCGATTCCCAATCGCCAGGTAGGCGATGCGTATGATGCAGTCTTGTGCCTGGTGCCTTCCGACGATGCCCCCCGTGCGGTCGCTGCACTGCGGGAACAGTTTCAGCTCCGTGACGAGGCGGTGACATGAAGATATTGGTGCAGAAGTTCGGGGGGACCTCGGTTGCAACCGATGAAGCCCGGCAAAAGGCGGCCAGTAAGGTCATCCGCGCTGTGCAGGCGGGTTGGCATGTCGTCGTGGTCGTCAGTGCGATTGGTCGCGCCGGAGCACCGTACGCCACGGACACGCTCATACAGACCCTCAAAGACGTTGACGCTGCTGTCCCACCCGCGCCCCGTGAATTAGACATGATGATGGCCTGCGGTGAGATCATCTCCACGGTCGTGCTTGCGCACACCCTGCGCGTCGCAGGGCTCGATACCATTGCGCTCACGGGCTTGCAGGCGGGAATCCTCACGGACTACCAGTTTGGCAATGCCCGTATTCTCTCGATTGATCCGCGCTATATTGTTGAGATGCTTGGCCAAGGCAAGGTGGTACTAGTCGCGGGTTTTCAGGGCGGCACAGAGCGCGGAGCGATCACTACTCTTGGGCGTGGCGGCTCCGATACCACGGCTGCGGCGCTGGGGGCGGCTCTCAAACCCCATGCACAGCAGATCGAAGTGGAGATCTACACGGATGTCAACGGAGTCAAGACCGCTGATCCACGGCATGTGCCCGCAGCGCGCACCCTCGTGCAAGCCACCTACGATGAAGTCGCTGAGATGGCCCATCAGGGGGCAAAAGTCGTCCACCCCCGTGCTGCCGAGATTGCGGGCATTCATGGGGTTCCGCTCCGGGTGAGGAACACCTTCGACGAGGAGCTAGGCACACTGATCACCGCGGATTCCTCCGCGGGCCAAGCACGCTTCACGGGTGTTACTCATACCGGAAAGCTCGTCTACCTGCGCTTCCCCCTCCCGCTGGATAGCCCCGAGGCGGATAGGGCGCGTGTCGAAGTGGAAGTCTATCGGCTACTGGAGCGCGAGAAGATCGCGGTACACCTGACGAGTGCCAGCGATGCGGATTTTGCGTTTGCTGTGGAGCGCACGCACTTGCCTCGCCTGAAAGAGCTGCTAGATGGGCTGGTGTTGCCTGTACAACTCGGAGTGGTGCGTCGCCAGCCTCCGTTTGGGACAATCTATCTTCTTGGAATCGGCCCCAAAGGCAAAGGTTTTACCGCACAGAAGGGTCTGCTTGAGGGAGCGCGCGCCTATATCGCACTCGGCCACGTCCAGGCTGAGGTGATTGAGAACTGTACCATGGTCTCCGTGATCGCCTCCGGCCTGGAAGACATTCCCGGTGTCGTTTTTCGCACCCTGGGGACGCTGGATGCCATTGGGGTTCCTGTCTATCAGATGGCGGACTCGCGCCACTCGATCTCCGCCCTCATTCCCGAGGCGGATGCACAAAAAGCCACGCGTGCTCTGCACGAGGAGTTCGGGCTCGGGTGGGAGAAGTGAGCCGAAAAATGGGAAAAGTGAGCGATACTCTCAAAAAACAACAAGAACCTCTGGAGCCAGAGCTGCCCGCCTTGCCCCGCCTGCCGGAGCCGCCGACAGTTGTTTATCAGAGGCCAAAGGCTGCCGAAGACCCTGCGGAGCGCTTTCTCAAGAGCCGGGGAATAGGGAGCAAAGACGCAGGGAGTATGGGAAAGGCGATGGGGATTGGCACCGCACTGGTGGGTTCGATCATGGGTGGGCTCGTCGTGGGTTGGCTCCTGGATACGTATCTCATCAAGTCCACGACTCCCTATGGGCTGATAGGTGGGTTCTTATTAGGTACCGTCTCGGGTTTTGTGAATCTGGTCAAGATGGCAAACAGCCTGAATGAGTGATGAGTTCCTATGGATGAGACGCGTGATTACTTAAGAAAGACCCTACGGGCTACCAGCATTCTGGCGGCGTGCGCTTCGATGTGCCTGGCAAACTTCGGTATCTCCTGGGCGATTGTGCCCCTGCTGGCAGGATTGGCGCTTGCTGTGGTACTCTTGCTCGGCTGGTGGGGCTTTCTAGGCTCGCTGATTACTCTGGCGCAGGCCATTGAGGAAAAAAATGCGCGGCAACGGAGAGTAACACAGCGATTTTTCTTGCTGGCTCTGGTAAAATACCCGCTGGTCGGGTGGGTGATCTGGTGGTTGACAGGCCATTGGGGTACCAAAGAGCTGGCGGTGTTTGTCGCAGGGTTCGGATTCCTGACACTGGTGATCGCTTTGCGGGCCGTGGGCAAGATGCTCACGGAGCACGGCGAGGTTAAAAAATAATGAGTGTGATGAAACGAGTGGGAGCGAGTCTGGGAGCCGTGGCGCTAAGTGCGACACTGGCTTGGGCACAGGAGCATGGCGCGGAGGGTGCCGAGGGCGCGGCGCAGGGTGGGCACGCGGAAAAGAGCCTTCTCGCCGAGCACGATGCAATCTACTACAGCCTGATCGGGACCCTGGTGGGGATCGGAATTATTCTGTTTTGCAAGACCCGCATCACCACTCTCTCTTTACGTAGCCCTAGCCGTGGGCAGCTGCTCATTGAGCAGGCCGTGGCCTCGATGCAGCACTTCTGCAAGGGAGCTATCGGCGCGGGCGGCGAGAAGTTTACCGCGTTCGTCGGGACGCTGTTTGCCTACGTCCTCTGCTCGAACCTTTGTGGCGTGCTCCCGTTCTACATCAACTTACCCGCACACGCTTCGATGCCCATGTCGCTGACGCCTGCGCCCAGCGCCAACCTCTCGATGACACTCGCCCTTGGGATCATCGTCTTCTTTGTCTTTAACATTGTGGGAATCAAGGCCAACGGGGCGGGCCCCTACTTTAAGCACTTTGCGGGGCCGATCTGGTGGCTGGCATGGCTGATCTTCCCGATTGAGATTATCGGGGTTCTGGTGCGACCTCTCTCGCTCGGGATGCGACTTTTTGGTAACGTCTTCGGGGAAGAGACGGTGATTGCATTCTTGGTCGGGACTTCTATGGCCACCTTTATTGTCCCCTTGCACACCCCGATGCTCGCGCTTGGGGTTTTCGGTTCGGTGATACAGGCGGGGGTCTTTGCGATCCTGACCTGTTCCTATATCGCTCTGGCAATCGGTGACCACGGTCACGATGAGCACGCGCACGAAGCGGCGCACGCGCACTAGCGCCTGTGCAGGCTATTCTATTGGAGGAAAATAAACAATGATCTATTTTGGTCTTCTGGGTCTGGGTTTGGCGATCGGGCTTCCGATCGCGGTAATTGGTGCAGGTATGGGTCAGGGCCGTGCCGCCGCCGCCGCGCTTGAGGGCGCCGCTCGGCAGCCGGAGATGGCCGGTAAGCTGCAGACGATGATGATTATCGCTCTGGCGATTATCGAGTCGCTCGTCATCTATGCGCTTGTGATGTTCTTCATCCTGATGGGCAAGCTCCCTTCGGTTGATGCAGAGACTGTCAAAGCGGCTCTGTTGGCGGGTAAATAGTCCGCTCTCACCACGAAAACGTATAGGAAAACTCATGGGCAATATCCTGGGTGAGCTCAATATCAACCCGGTGCTGATCCTGGTCAACATTATCGGTTTCGGGGTGCTGTTCCTGCTCGCCAAAAATATGGTCTTCACGCCCATCGGCAAGGTTCTTACCGAGCGCGATCTGGAGATCTCTAGCGGCTACGACCGGCTTGATGCCGATCAGCGGGAGATGCAGCGCCTCAAGGGCGACTACGAGACCCGGCTGGAGCAAATTGAGGGCGAGGCGCGCGAGAAGATCTCCTCTGCTATCAAAGAGGCGCAGGCTACCCGTGACAAGATCGTGAGTGATGCCACTGTGCAAGCTCGAGAGATTGTCGCTAAGGCCGAGGCCGATGCAGAGCGGGAGCGCGAGCAGGCAATGATTACGCTACGTCAGCAGATCGTGGATCTGGCACTCGGTGCAACCACCAAGGTTGTCGGCGAGAGCCTGGATGCGGATCGTCACGGCAGGCTGATTGATGAGTACATCGCCAAGGGTGTCCCCAGTATCAGTGCTGGTGTGGCGGAGGCGTAATGCGCGACGAGTCTGTCTCCCGGCGCTACGCCGCCGCGGTGTTCAACCAGTCCAAAGCGGCTGGGACGCTGAAAGAAACGGCTGCTGACCTGGCAGTGGTGTCTGACATGCTTGTGGCTAACAAAGCACTCGCGGGCATGATCGCGCATCCACTGGTTACCCAGAGTCGCAAGAAAACCGTCCTCAATGCAGCGTTCTCCGACAAAGTCTCGGTGGCCACGATGGGGTTCTTGAACCTACTGGCGGATAAGCGGCGCATGGGCCTGCTTGGCGATGCCAAGCGGGAGTTCGATGAGCTTCTGCGGGCGTACAGTAACATTGTCGCGGCAACCGCCACCACCGCCGTTCCTCTCAGCGCGGCACAGCTCGTGGCTCTGGAGAAGGCTCTGGAGCAGCGCACGGGCAAGGACATTGAGCTGACCACGAGTGTTGATCCGAGCCTGATGGGCGGAATTCTTGTGCGAATCGGTGACACGGTGCTGGATGGCACGGTCAAAGGCAAGCTGGATCGCCTGCGCGAGCAGCTTCTCACCAAAAAGTAAAACGGAAATATTATGGCAGTAAGACCCGATGAAGTCACCAGCATCCTAGAGCGAGAGCTGGCAAGTTATCAGAGCGGGGTCGAGGAAGTCGGCGTCGGTACCGTCCTACAAGTCGGTGATGGCGTCGCTCGTATCTACGGCCTGAGTGATGTCGCTGTGGCGGAGCTTCTGGAGTTCCCCGGCGGCGTTATGGGAATGGCGCTCAACCTGGAAGAGGATAATGTCGGCGCGATTATCTTAGGCAATGCCGAGGGAATCCGCGAAGGCGATATCGTCAAGCGCACCGGACGCATTATCGAGGTGCCGGTGGGCGAGGGGCTCGTGGGCCGCGTCGTCAACGCCCTCGGTCATCCCATTGATGATGGAGGCCCGATTGTGGCCGCCGAGCAGCGCCTTCTTGAGATCAAAGCTCCCGGCGTCGTGGACCGTCAGCCGGTTAAAGAGCCGATGTACACGGGTATCAAGGCTATTGACTCGATGCTCGCCATTGGCCGTGGGCAGCGTGAGCTGATTATCGGCGACCGCCAGACCGGCAAGACCGCGATTGCGATTGATACGATCATCAACCAGAAGGGGCAGGATGTTTTCTGCTTCTATGTCGCGATCGGGCAGAAAGCCTCGACCGTGCGTATGGTGGTGGAGGCTCTGCGTGCCAATGGCGCGATGGAGTACACCACGGTGATCGCCGCGACCGCATCCGATCCCGCGTCTCTCCAGTATCTCTCGCCCTACGCCGGTTGTGCGATGGCGGAGTACTTTCGAGACTCCGGTCGCCACGCCTTGATTATCTACGATGATCTCTCCAAGCAGGCCGTGGCCTACCGCCAGGTCTCGCTGCTCCTGCGCCGTCCGCCGGGCCGCGAAGCCTACCCGGGCGACGTCTTCTATCTCCACTCCCGGCTTTTAGAGCGTGCGTCCAAGCTCTCCGATGCTAAGGGGGGGGGCTCGCTAACGGCTCTGCCGATCATCGAGACCCAGGCGGGCGATGTCTCCGCGTATATCCCTACCAACGTGATCTCCATCACCGACGGCCAGATTTTCTTGCAGACCGACCTCTTCAACTCGGGGGTTCGCCCGGCCATTGACGTGGGTGTCTCGGTGAGCCGCGTGGGTGGCTCGGCGCAGATCAAGGCGATGAAGGACAAGAAAGTCGGCGGGCGCATCAAGCTGGAGCTGGCACAGTACCGTGAGGTGCAGGCCTTCGCTCAGTTCGCCTCGGACTTGGATAAAGCGACCCAGCACCAGCTCTCTCGCGGCCAGCGCCTCGTGGAGCTGCTGAAGCAAGACCAGTACGCCCCGATGCGTGTCGAGTGGCAGATCATCTCGATCTACTCGGCCACCTCGGGCGCTCTGGACGACCTGCCGGTGGAGTCCGTCCGCAAGTTCGAGAAAGAGTTCCTGGCTTACATCGCGGACAAGTACCCCGATGTTCCGGTTAAGATCGCCGAGACCAAAGCTTTCTCTCAGGACATCGAGGACAACCTCAACCGCGCTCTGGGCGAGTTCAAGGCCATCTTCAAGCCGTCGTAAAAAACAAGAGCCCCCCGCTTCCCATGATAAGGAAGCGGGGGGCTTTTTTAGTTTTTTTACTTGGCGCGGAATTCTTTCATCTCGGCTTTGTCCATGTTCTCTTTGGTCATGAGCACGACTCCGGTATCAATCTTCTTCTCGACCTTCTCGCCTTTTTTCGCGGCGACCAGGGCTTTCACGGACTCATAGCCCATCTTGAAGGGGTTTTGAATCACGACGGAGTCAATGGTGCCGTCGGTGATGGATTTTTCGATCTCGGTGGTGTTGTCAAACGCGATGATCTTGACCTTGCCCTTGAGACCCTTGGCTTCCACAGCTTTGAGCGCCCCAATCGCGCAGGGCTCGCAGGAGCCGAAGATGCCGACAGTGTCCGGGTTGGCCGAGAGCGCATCTTGGGAGACATTGAGCGACTTATTGCGATCCGACTCGCCGTAGTTGGAGCGCACGACCTTGATGCCGGGGAACTCTTTTTTCATGACCGCCTCAAAGCCGGACTCACGGTCCATTGTGGAGGCGGAGTTGGCCGCATTGGGCACCATGATCACCGTGCCCTTGCCGCCGACGATCTTACCCATCTGGCGCGCCGCGATCTCGCCGCTCTTGAGGTTATCCGTGGCGATAAAGCTGACGTACTGATCGTCGGCCACATCAGCGGCGGAGTCGAAGATCACGAGCGGGACTTTGGCTTCGTGGACTTTCTTGATCACCCCGACAAGCGCCGCTTTATCGAGGGGCGCAAGCGCGATCCCATCCACTTTGGCGGTCATCTGGTTCTCGACAACCCCGATCTGCTGGGCGGTATCGGTCTCTTTCTGAGCACCGACCCACTTGATGGTCGCGCCCATTTCGCCGCCCGCCTTCTCCGCGCCCGCCTTCACAGACTGCCAGAAGACATGGGTCATGCCCTTGGGAATCACGGCGAAGGTGAGCGTGTTTCCGCCTGCTGGAGCGGGTGCCCCTGTACTCTTGTCATTGGGGGTGCCGCCTGTGTCGGCGGGTTTATTGTCGCAGCCCGCTAGCAGTAGCAGTGCCAGAGCGGACAGAGAGAAAAGCGCCGTGCGGCGCGTGGTTACAATACGCATGGAAAACCTCCAGTGGAACTTCACGTGGCTGTCCATTCGCCACGCGGGGGCATTTTTCCTCCGTAATTGCGCCGAAGGAAGGCGCACGATAGAATTGCCAGTAAATGTGTGGACACGTCACTCATCAATTGGGTATGGGAACCCTAGGGCAATATACCGAGTATAGAGTTGGCGTGAACAAATCATCAGGAGTGTCTTTCTTGAATCGCAATCGTATTTTATGTTTTTCTGCCCTCGCAGCAACCGCGTTGCTCGCGAGCGGCTGTGGCGAGAAACCGTTTGTCAAGGTCAACGGTCAGATCATCACCAAGGATGAGTACATCAGTGCTCTGGAGCAGACCCTCGCGGTGGCAGGTCCTAATGGAACCGTCCCCGTGCCCGCAGGTCGTCTGGTGCTGGAGCAGCTTATCGGGCGCAAGATTATTCTGGCCGAAGCCGCGACTCAGGGAGTTGTCCCCAGTGACGACGATGTGAACAAAGCATTCCGCTACCGTAAGGACATGCTGGAGCAGAGCCAGCCTGGTAAGAGCTTCGAGGAAGAGCTTCAGAAGCAAGGAACGACCGCTGAGGCTTTCAAAGACAACCTGCGCGCCGAGCTCGCCGAAGTGGCGGTTCTGATTAAGAAACTCGGTGTGGGTGATGACAAGGTGCGGGCGTACTACAACGAGCACCGCGATGAGTTTGGTCTGCCCGCCCGTGTCCAGCTCCGTCTGATTCTGGTTGGCCCCAACACGCCACAGTTCGCGGACGCTCAGAAAAAGCTCGCGAACCCGAAGAACTTCACGGAAAAGACAGCCCGGGAGCTCAATATTATCCCGCAACTGAAGGCGACAGGCGGGCTTCAGGTTCTGGCGACCCAAGCGCTTCCACCCAATGTCGCTCCCAAGATCCAGCAAGCCGCTTTAGGAACCGTGATCGGCCCCGTGGACTGGGCGCTTCAGGGCGGAGCGGCCAAGGCATGGATTAAAGTGGAGAAGAAACTGCCGCAGTACAATGTTCCCTTTGAGGAAGCGGCCCCGGTGGCACGGCAGCGGGTTATCTTGCAGCTTCAGTCTACCAACGACCCGAAGTTCAACCAGATTCGTAGTGAGATTATCCAGAAGAAGTTTGCCGCCACCGTGGAGAGCACGAGCCCAGTTCACGAGACGATCTGGAAGGCAGTCAAGAAAAGTGCCCAGGATGCCGGACTCGACAAGGCACCCGTCGCGGCTCCAGGTGCTGTCGGTGGTGTCCCACCCGCCGCGCCGAGTGCTCCGGGTAAAGGCGTCCCCACTCCTGAGCCGAGTGTTCCCGGCAAGGGTGTTCCCAAGCCAGGCGCTGCGGTTCCTAAGTAGGTCGGATGATCTATCTTGTGGGCCTGGGGCCGGGGAGTGCGGAAGCGCTCCCTCCCCGGGCCTTTTCTTTGCTAACGGGTGGCTTGCCCGTTTTGCTGCGTACCGAGCGCCATCCGGTTCTCCAGAGCGAACCGCTTGCCAGCGCACTCGCCGCCTGCCCGGTCACAGCGCTCGACGATGAGTACGAGCACGGGGCGTCTTTCTCAGATACCTACGATGCGATTGTCGCACGGGTGCTACGGATGCACGCTGCGCACGGGGAGCTTGTCTATGCCGTGCCGGGGCATCCGCTGATCGGGGAGACAACCGTTGCGCGGCTTCTGGCACTGACACGGCGGCAAGGGATTCCTACCCAAGTTGTGGGGGCTCCGTCGTTTGTGGATGCCTGCCTGGAGGCTGTTGGCGAGGCCGTGACGGGGGATCTTCATGTGGTGGATGCCCTGCTCCTCGATCCGGAAGCGCCTATGCCGCCTGCGGCCTTGCGGACGGGTGGCCCGATCCTGCTCTACCAAGTACACAGCCGCGCCGCCGCCAGCAATGCTAAGCTAGCACTGAGCCGTGCGGGCTATCCCGATGAGTTCCGGGTCACGGTCGTGCACGCTGCGGGCATTGTGGGCACTGAGCAGCAGGCCACCATTCCTCTCTACGAGCTGGATCGAAGCGCCCACCAGAGCCTCATTGACCACCTCACAACCGTGTGGGTACCCGAGCTCGCCGAAGCCCAGCGGCTGCAAGACTTTGACAAGTTGCTTGGCATCATCGCCCGGCTGCGTGACCCCGAGGGCGGCTGTCCCTGGGATCTGAAGCAGACCCATACCAGCCTGCGCCGCTATGTCCTCGAAGAGGCCTACGAGGTCGCGGAGGCGCTGGATAAAGACGATCCCGAAGCGCTTTGTGAGGAGCTGGGGGATCTTCTGCTCCAAGTTCTGCTCCATGGGCAGATTGCCCGCGAGACGGGCGACTTCGACTCCGGCGATATCTGTGCAACCCTCTGCGAGAAGCTTATCCGGCGCCATCCTCATGTGTTTGGCGAGGCGCAGGCAGGCGATGCGGACGCTGTCCTGGCACAGTGGAACGCCATTAAGGCCACGGAAAAAGGCAAGGAACCTAAAGATTCCATCCTGGCGGGGATCACGAGTAGCCTCCCGGCGCTCTCTCTGGCACTGGAGACGAGCAAGCGGGTGGTCGCGGTCGGCTTCGAGTGGCCTGATGTTGACCAGGTCTTCGAGAAAGTAGTGGAGGAGCTGGCGGAGCTGCGGGTCGAGCTGGCTGCGGGCGAGACGGAGCGGAGCGCGGAGGAGCTGGGCGATGTGCTCTTTACGCTGGTGAATGTGGGGCGTAAGATCGGGGTAGATGCCGAGGAGGCGCTCCGGGGGCAGGTGTCACGTTTCTCGCGACGCTGGCGTTATATCGAGGAGGCAGCGTGTGCCCAGGGTCAGCGTGTGCAGGAGCTGACGCTTGCTCAGCAGGAAGCGCTCTGGCAAGAGGCTAAGCGCTCCGAAAAAGGAGCTTAGCACGTGGCGAAAGGTAAATAGAATGCAACGAGGAGTCAGTCAGAAAGTCACCACGGATAGAAGCCAGTATCCCTCTCAGCGTGCAGTGGAGATCACGGGGTATCTCTTCAATGACGGGGCCGCTCCGATTTTCTTTACCATCGGGACACGCTTCGAGTTCGAGATGCGGGTTCGGGAGAGCCGCAGCCGCAAAGTTGTCTGGACCTGGTCAAAAAACAAGGTCGGGCCCCCTACCGAGACGGTTCGGGTGGAGCCGGGGCAGTGGCGTGAGCACCGTGAGATCTGGGATCGGCGCGATGACAGCGGAAAGCGGGTTCCTGCGGGCACCTATGAGATTGAGCTGACGCATCTGCCTTTTACCGCGCCCGTGACGACGCAAGTTTATTTGATGGATCGTGAGCTACCCGGAGGTGATCCCGACCCCGTGCCGCCCCCTATCCGTGTCCGTCCGCCGCAGCCGGGGGGAGGGCGTCTGCAAGCCACGATTCAGGCCGACCGAAGCCGTGTCCGTGCGGGGGAGAACGTCCGCCTTACCTACACCGTCACCAACACGGGTGCCCTGCCCGTTGCTTTGGACTTTTCCTCGGGGCGCCAGTACGACATGGAAGTGCGCCGTCGCCCTGAGCCCAACGCCCGCTATGCCGCAGGGGCACTGACTGTCTGGCAGCTCTCACGGGGGCGCTCCTATAGCATGGCACTCACGCGGATCGCGCTGGCACCAGGGGAGAGAAAACTCTTCACGGAGACCTGGGCGGTGCCGGGCAAGCTCCCTGCGGGGAGCTACGATCTGGTGGGGTATCTGCCGATTATGGGGGGCACCAACACCGCCGAGGCCCTGGGAACTCTGACGGTTTTTTGATCGCTACTCGCGGCCCTGCTGGACAATAGCCTTGGCAGCTTGGAGTGCCAGCAGGTACGACATTGCTCCAAAACCGACTATCTGGCCCACGGTGACGGGGGCCACCACGGAGGTGCGCCGGTACTCGTCGCGTGCTTGGACATTGGAGAGGTGCACTTCAATGGCGGGGAGCCGCACCGCCTTGAGCGCGTCGGCGATGGCGTAGGAGTAGTGGGTATAGGCTCCCGGGTTAATCACAATGGCATCCGCCCAGTCCGCCGCGTCGTGGATGGCGTCAATGAGGACGCCTTCATGGTTGCTCTGAAGCGCCTTCAGTTCGATACCCATCTCTTTGGCGTAGTCGCGAACCCGTTTGTTCAGCTCCTCAAAAGTCATGGTGCCGTAGACATCCGGCTCGCGCTGCCCGAGTAAGTTGAGGTTGGGGCCATTGAGCAAAAGAACGCGGAGATTACCAGAGGGAGTGAGCTGCATGTCGGTGGTTCCTTAAAGTTAAGTTATTTCCCTTGCGCGGCGGGAGCGGGTTCCTTCAGATCCTCGGGGCGCAGGTCGGCAAACCCCTGCGTGAGGGGGAAATGATGCCCTGATGTGCAGTACAGACCACTGCCGTCCGCCTCCAGGCTCAAGGGCGATTTCGAAGCGCAGACGGGGCAGCGAAGCAATGCAAGAAGCTCGGGCGAGGCAATCACGCTAAATTGTACCAGATCGGGAACATCCGTTCTTGTTGCATCGTCAACCCAGTCAAGAGTATAATGCCTGAAGCAGGCCAAAGGTGAGTCTGTGTGGAATATAGAGGATAGAAGTTATGACATCCAATCTGCGAGTTCGTAAAGTTCGTGCGGGTTTCACTTTGGTGGAGCTGCTAGTCGTGATCGCCATTATCGCGATTCTGGCGGGCATCCTCTTCCCGGTGGCCGCAACGGTACAGGAGAGTGCACGTCGTGGAGCCACGATGTCGGGTTTGATGAAGATTCACCAAGCCGTCTCCGCCTACGAGCTGGACAACCGCGAGTACCCTGAGTTTCTCTTTGGCCCCGCGATCTGCCGCGCCAATGGCCTCCCCGATCCGGCCTGCTCGGATTTCTACACGATGAAAGAGACGGCGGCGCTGGTCACGGGGCGCTACCGCTCGGTAGACCCGGAGTACATCGCTTCGCGCAATGCCCGCAAGATCTTCTCCAAATCGCTCTATCCTGAGTACATCCGGGATCTGGATACCTTTGAGTCCAAGAACAACGTCGTCCGTACCCCCAATAACCGGGTCGGGCTGGCATCGCGCTACAGCTTCTTGAACGGAAATACCTACTTACCTCGGACGGTGGCCTCCAACCCCGCCTTCGCGCCCCAGCAGATTCCCTTCTACGCCTACGACGCGTTCGATACGAGCCCGCTCGTGACGAATGTGATCAATGGGGCGATTGATAATAATGCTCTCGTGGCGCGCTACTCCCGGCAGTGGATGGGGGTTGTAGACAACGCGACCCTTGATGGCCTGACACCTGCGGCGCTCCAGACCTACCAGCGTCAGCTTCTGTGGGCGCGGCCTCCGGCTGAGACTGTGACCACAATGACGACACACCATGTGCCCAAGGGCAAGGTTCTTGTGCTCTGGCAGAGCGGAACCGCCAAGGTGCTGGATGTGCGCAAGCTGGCAGCACTCCCGGTGAATCCCCTGGGTGATGTCGCGTTCTGGCAGCTCACAAACTAAGTGAGGGGGAACAATCTCCCCTCACAATAGGTCGTAAAGGAGCCTGTGCGCAGCTTGCGGCAGGCTCTCCCAGTCAAAATAGAGACGTAAAGAATAAAGCGTAGCAATGAAGACAAGAGTAGTGATGGAAAGAATAAACAAGCGAGTTTGGCGAGCCTCCTCCCTGGTTGAGGTGCTGGTGGTTCTGGTCATCCTACTGATCGGAGTCTTCTCGGTGGTGCGGATCTTCCCCATTGGCTTTACCTACCTGCGCAACAATGAGAGCCGCATGCGGAGCACCCGCTTGGCCCACGCGCTGATGGAGAAAGTCCAGAACGAGGCGGCAAACCTGCCCGAGGCACTCTGCTATTCTTACTTCACGGGAGTCTCAGGAAGCCTGGTTCGTCAGTTTGTTCTGGATGAGGATCCTGATGATCTCTCCGGTGATCCCGCCAACCCCTACTACAAAGATGTCAATAAGTTTCGCTTCGTGGTGGGAGAGCCGGTCAAGATTGGCCTGCCTACCCCGACAGCCATGGCGACGGGTTCGATCTATATCGCCAAGTTCGGGCCGATCTACATGGATCGCGCCATCACACTAGACCCTGCCTACCCTCAGACTGCCGCCGAGCAAAACTACAGCAAGCTTTTTCTTGCGGTCAACAGTGCTCCACTAAATGTGACTTACGGCTTCAAGCAAGCGGATCCTAATCTCTACCGGGGACGGCTAACGGGGCCGCAGAACTGCGTAATTGACACTAACGAGGATGAAAACGGTGGGGCCTGGATTCTCTTTTATCCCTCAGCTCGGAATCGCACTTTTAAGATACGCTACAGCAAGCTGGTGAACGATCACGACGATAACGATGTCAACCCGCTCGATGATGTGGTGGCAATGACTGTGGAGCGTACCGTCCCCGCGAATGCTTTCACTTGGCTGCCTATTCCTGGGGTGCTGAGCGATGACACCATTCAGACAGGGAGCGAAGTGGTTACCCGTGAGTTTGACCGCTTGCCGCTGACCGGACCAACAAAAGACTGGGATCCTGAGGATCCGTATCAGTTTAAGATCATCTCGTCCAATATTGACGCAGCAAGTACCACTAGTGTGGCTAACCTGGGCATCGTCGCCTTCAACCCCGCCGGTGCGCGCTTTGTGAATAACGGACAGGACCCGTTCAAGGCCTATCTGGACTACGCCGCGCTGGACTGGCATATCATTCACGATGACCGCGATGTGCCCGCCGTGATTCCCGGTGCTGATGGTGAGGTGCCGTTTCGCACCACGCTGACCCGGCTCAAGTCACTGGACTACATCAACCCCGACAATACGTTCTATGAGGGAATCTTCCCCGGCGGCGACACCAACCCGCTGCTCAACACCGATATTCTGATTGTGCGCCTGGACACGGGAGGAATCCTAAACCAAGCACAGAACGGGCGACCCGGCGACTACGGCTTGCTGAAGGCGGGCGATCCCGCCAATAGCGCGGCCAATCAGGACTACTGGGCCAATACCGACCCCAAGACGGGGTCTTACTCCACGGGGACGTTTTATATCAACAACAGCAAAGTCCCGGCTGGCACCCCTATCCGGATTTTCTACAAGGCGCAGGGCGAGTGGGCCGTATCGCTGAACAAGGCGATGGCAACCTACCGGGAAACAAACGCTTCCTGGCTAGCGACGCTCACCAATGTCAGCCTGGATGCCAGCGACCCCGCGCAAGATCGCTTTGTGGATGCGTCGCTGCCCGATAAGTTCTGGCGTGCAACTGCCGGGGGAGTGGGGGCACTCTACTTCGCCCGTACCGAGCTCAATAAATCTGTCGTGGCGACGCTCCAGGCGCGGGCAACTCCCACGTCACCTTGGAAGCGGACGCAGCCCCTTCAGATTGTGGTTGACACACCAGATACCGTGACCGCAGGAGCCAACACAGTGCGTGTGAGCTATGCCGATGTTTCCAAGCACCTGAAACGACTGGGCTGGGACGGTGCGCACGATAACTGGCGGGTTGTGACCAATATCAAGGGCGTGAGCGCCAAGAGCCGTGTGATCTGGAAAGATAGCCTGGAGAAGAACTCGCCGTGGCGCATTCAGGATCTGGATACCTACCTGACCCAGGGCACTCTTCAGTAAGTCGAGAGCGAAAGATGAGACCGATGCAGCATAGTTTTGCCAAAATCATTCGGAAGCAACGGGGCTTCACCATGACGGAGCTTCTGGTGGTGATTGCCATCACGGGAATTCTGTTGGGCCTGCTTTTTGTCCCGATTATCCAGGGCTTCAACCTGACTCGCAAGGCGTCGAACCAGATTCAGGCTTCGACCCAGGCGCGTAATGGCATCAACAATGTCGCTCGTGAGATCGCTCAGGCCGTTTTTGTTCTGGACAATACCAGTGCGCCTGTCAATTTTCCCCTCTCATTTGCAGTGAATGTGAACTCTGCGAGTACGCCTACCCCGGTTGCGACCTGGGGTAATGGAGCGGTCGTTTACTCCGCTCGCGTTCTCTACACGAAGATTGATTTTATTCCCTCGGGACGTCTCGGGGGCACCGGGGCAAAAGATCCGACGACCGGAGACACTCTGGGTGGCTCGCCCGTGCGCTTCCCACTTGCTCCTGGAACCCGGATGGTGCGCTACTTTATCGGGCTGAAGGACAATACCAGGCCCTACCAGAATATCTACCAGCGACGTACCCACAGCCCCTCAACGGCGAGTGTATCGGGAGCAACCGAGTACCCCTTTGATCGGGACAGTAACCTGAATCCCTTTGTGCTCTACCGCGCGGAGTTCGATCCCAATGATCCCAAGCTCTTCAACCTGACGAACTACAGTAGCGCAGTGGATGATAATGGGGGCTTCAATGATCCCAACTTTTTCTACAACTATAATGTTGCTTCCAATGGCCAGGCCTACGCGGCGAACTGGAAGGCGATCGCAACCGCCGTGGTGGATGGCCCCAATCAGGATGTGATTAGCTGGGTCAAGGACGACTCCGGGGATATAGCGATTGCCAGCCCCTTCCGCCCGCTGATCTCTTTTGGCCCCGGTTCTGTGGTCGGCGATACGGCGACTCCGGGATTCTTGACGGCGGCAGCGGCGGAGGTGCCCAATGCGGTGCCGACTGTCTATAATACGCAGCAAGGACACTGGAGCCTTCCGGCGACGCTGACTTTCTACCGGGCGGCGAACCGAGAGACGAAGCGAGCGACGGATCCAAATGCCATGGCTGAGTTTGGTGCGCTGAAAGTTTCTATTGATGGTGAAGTGCAGCCTGATGGCACACTGCGTCCTCATGTTCATATTGATGTCGCCGATCCGATGGGCAACCAGGGGAGCCTTCAGCATTCGGCGACACAGCTCTACTGTGCACGGATTGCTAGCACCAACGAGATCTTTGTCAAGACCCCGAACCTGACGTTCCTGGTGAACCTGGAGCGGGGGACGGTTCAGACGGGCTTTCCGCCTCTGGCCGGAGACGACACGGGCGCACCCCTGATCCGACGACTACTTGCCAATGGTACTCTCGCCCCCCCGAGCCCGATGATGCCAGCGGGAAGCTTTGACACTGCCTACCCCGATGTGAACCTTGGCGAGCTGGTGGAAACTCTGTACCGCTCCAACACCCGGGACCCAAGGGCCGACGACCCCTTCCTCTCACCGCCCTTTCCTACTAACCAGGGCATTGCGGCGATTGATGTCTGGGACAGAACCACTCGGCGTTATTTCCTGGCCGATGGCTCCGACGTGACTGCGGGAGCGGCACCACTGACGGGCTTAACCACGCGCTTGCGGATTGATCAGAATGGCTCCTCCGCATCGCCGCTGCATATCTTTGGCAATGTGAGTAACTTAGGGGTGCTTCAGCCCGGGGGCGGCTTGTTGATCGCAGCGGGAACCGAGCGCGTCATGGGCCCCGATTTGAGTGTGACTCCGGGAGGCAACCCGCTAGGACTGGTCGCGTACTACCGTGCGCCCGCCGCGATCTCGTCCGTGGTCAAGAAGGCATCGCTGGTGACAGAGAACCTTGCGGATCCGAACTCACGCAAGCGCTGGACCCCGATCACGGGGCAGCGAACCTATCTCTTTGACCAGGATACCCAGACAAATATCACAACGAATCTTCCGATGGCTATCCTGCGCTTCGACAATCCGGGAGGGCCGGGTCTGCCCTCGCGGGCCTTCACCGACACGGCCCCGAGTCCGGACAATCAGAGCGCCTTGGCCCCAGCGGTGCGTGAGCAGGAAGTGCAGATAACCTATCTCTGGCAAAACAATTTTTCCCGGCGCGATGGCAAGCCGGTGGATGCACAGGGCAATGTGATTGGGGACAAGGCCATTATCGCCCCGGAGCCTGATGTGGTGAAGGCGGACTACTCCACCCGGGATATGCTGACGGTCAATGTCGGCGTGATGATCTACGACTCCAATACACACCAGCCCAGCTCCATTAGCCTGACGGATAAAGTTCGAGTGAATAACACCATACGGTAACGACGATGACCAATCCTACGACTTCCTCCTCTCTGCCAAAGCGACGGCGAAACCAGACGGCGCAGTCCTTGACGGTTGCGATTATTGTCTTGTTTCTGCTGCTCTTTCTGGGCGGCCTCTTTATCGCACTGATCTCCAATAGCATCAAGTCTACCAAGCGCTCCGGTGAGGGAATGGCGTCGGATAAGCTGGCGGAGGCGGGGACTAAGTACCTCGACGATCAGTTGACCCGCTCGCCCGAAGGTGCCGACTGGCGTCCTGTTCCCTTTGTCGCCGATCCCGGCGACAACGATGGTAACGGGAACTACGACGACCAGGACAGCAATGGCAATGGCATGCGTAACGCCGAGCCGCTGCGCACCGGCGACCCGGACTACGACTGGCTCCGGCCTTGTGGCGGAGGGCTGGCCGCCGACGAACCTTGTGGTTTCTCCCGCGCCGACTTTGGCGGGCGCACCCCCGCAGCGGGCAACCTGGGCGGGCGGGCACTGGTCAAGATTGTCTACAAACCGGATAACTCCACTAACTCCACGCCCTTGAGCCACTTGCTCAAGCTTCTTTCCGTGGGGCGTACGGGGATTGTGGATGCGAGCGACCCGACCACCTTCGCCAACTCCGAGGGCAAAGGGGCGCGTCGTGAGATAGACGCCTACAAGCAGCTCGGTCTCGTGGACTTTGTGCGGCAGATCACCAATAAAGACAATCGCTCAGTGACGGCGTCGCTGGGTAGCACCAACCGCTTCCTTGACACGCCCTACAGCGCCGGGGCAACCCGCCCGACCACGGCTCCTGACGCTCGCACCATTGAGTCGGTCTACCACGGCTCGATCCACTCGAACGCGCCGCTGACATTTTTAGGGACGAACCGGCTGCTGCTCAATGGGCAGCGGGGCGACGCCCTGACTGTCTCCTCGACACTCAATATTCCGGCGGACTCCCAAGTCTTTCTGACGGGCTCTGTCGGAGCCGCCAACTACACCAACGCTCCTGTCCTGCCGAGCAGTGGGGCCTTTAACTCTTTCCAGGGGCTTGTCCGTGATCACTCTCAGCAGGCCAGCGATCCGCTGCGCCGCGTGGCCAAGACAACCGTGCCGCTGATGGACCAGAGCATCGGGGACAATAACCTCACCCGCTACAAGCAGCTCACCCGCGACTCCGAGCCGCTGGAGAACAACCAGGTACTTGCCAACCCGATAGATCCTGCCAACCTGCCGATCTCGCGTGCGGGCCGGGCGGGCTGGGGCTCGGGACTTTATCTGGACAACCGTGAGGACGTGCAGAACGCCTCCGAGGGACTGATCGGGGCCTACTCGCCGCGTGCCAACTGGACGGGTGCCGACAAGCGCTGGTGGAACGGTGACAGCCGCTACGTCCCGCCTGCCGTCACCATCACGCTGACCCCGCGCTCCATGATCATCCAGCGCTCCGCGACCAGCACCACCCGCTCGTTCCTACGGGACAACACCGGGCGGCGCATCAACCAGAGCACCGTCATCCGCTACTCCGGACGGGGCAATGGTGCTGCCGATACAGCGCCGATTGCCGCGCTTCCGGGAACGGTCCGCAAGCTAGAGGGCTACCCTGCCCAGCCAACAGGAAATGCCAATGTCTGGCAGGGCGACTATGTTATCTACGCCGAGGGCAATATCCGCATCCGTGGCACGGCGGGTGGCCTTGATCCCGAGACCCTGCGCTACTACATCCGCCACCTCACCATAGTCTCTGGCGGCAATATCTACGTGGATGGCAACCTGCTCAAGGACAACATCCCCGACAGTGAGGGGGGCGTGGCGGCGCAGGTGCGTGGTCGCTCCTCAATTGCTTTGCTCGCCAAGAACTATGTGGTGCTGAACACCACCCAGTTTCTCTCGCCCGGTGACAATCAAGCGGAGCCCGAGGCATCCGGTGCCGATGCACAGGCGGTCTTCCTCAATCCCGGCTCGCCCAACTTCACGCTGCGGCTTGCTCAAGGACCCGCGCAGACATACGGTGCGAACGGCGCTCCTAACCAGCGGCTCTCCCCCAATGATCCGAGCCTGAGCCCTGGGAATCCAGACGCTCTCATCCCCAAACTCTTCGTCCGCCACTCTGCCACCGGAATAGATGGGGCGACCGCTGTGCGCGTGGGGGTCAACAACGACTTCTTCCGCTTCCCGCTGGATATGGCGTGGCCGAATGCGAACCCGGCGCTGACCACTCTGGCGATGGGCGGTCCTACTTCTGTGGAGTCGGGCATCTACTTCGACCATGTCTTTGCACTCAAAGACGGCGGGGCGAATCCCAGCCTGCTCTACCCGGATGCCACTCTGCCCTACCAGGCCGCCGCGTTCCCTGTTACCGGGCTCTTTGGGATAGATAATCTGATGGCACTCTCGCTTGATACCAGTGCGGGCGTGCCCAACCAGACCAACTACCGCCTCTCCCGCTTCGGGGTCGCGCCGCTCGACATTCGGGTTGAGGCGCTGATCTACGCTCAGGAAGGCTCGTTCTTTATCATTCCGGGGCCGTGGTTCAATCCCGATCCCAACGATACCTACGAAGCGTACCTCACTCGCCAGGCCCGCTCAGGCGATAACCTGCTCGGGCCGGGAGCCACACGTGGGCGAATTGACCCGATGTATCCCTTCTATGGACAGCCGCAGGATATTCGAATCACCGTCTTTGGAGCCATCACGGAGAACCTACCCGCTGAGGTGGGCGATCAGGGATCATGGCTGGAGAAGTGGGGTTGGGTTCCGCACTACTACGGCTCCACGGGGCTACAGCCCACCGCACCAGGTTATTTCAACCCCGGGGCGACGGGGATCAAGACGGTTCATGGGCAAAACGGAATTCTGGCCGGGCCGAAACCAGGGGGGAACGGCGGCGGCAGTGGGATCGTCTACCTGTACGACGCGACACTGTCTTCGCCCCTCGTGGGAGGACCTCTGCGACAAGATAGCTTTGGCAATGTCCTGCCGGTGGCACCGCGCCTCCCGGTAGCGCCAGGACTCCTCTACACTGGGGAGACACCGGGGGCGTAAGGGAAATAAAATGGCGATAAGAAAACGGATACTGGGAGCGGCACTTTCCTTACTGGCAGTTGTGGTACTGACGGTAGCAACCGTCGTTCATGCACAGGTGGCGACGACCTACTCCAGCAACAAGAGAACACTCAAAGTCGGGATTCTCCTGGTGGACTCAACCGATATCAATGATGGGCGTGGTACAGAGAACACGGACCCCTTTATTTTCTATATCGCGGACACACGGGCCGATCTGAAACCCCAAAACTGGGAGTTCATCAACCCCCTCTCCCCAAAAGTCGTCACCAATGATGTGGCGGCGCGCTGGACGGCTCGATCAGGCGGCGTTGGTCAGCAGTATCAGGCGGGCCAGCAGGTCACCAAGAACATGGCGGCCTACTGGGAAGTGCCTCTCACTGATACCCCCATTCAGGATTTATTGCAGTTCGACCTGCTCTTTATCACCAATCACCGTCTCACACGGATGACGGCGATTGATCGTGAGAAGCTGCGCAAGCTCGTGGATGCTGGGGGCGTTTTGTGGCTGGAGGACTGTGGCAATATGCGCATGGATCCCTCCGGGCCGCTCTTTCTGGATCAGCTTCAGTTCAGTGGCAACAGTGGGATTGGTGGCGCGGGAACGCCCTCCATCAATATTCCCAGCCACCCGATTCTCAACACGCCCAATCCGCTGAGCCAGGCGGAGATCGCCAATCTGGGGGATAAAAACTACGGGGGCTATGCGCTGGTGAGCCTCTCCGATCCGACAGCAGCACCTAACCCGGAAGTACTGGTTAATATTGTCGGTAATCGGGCGCGGGCCACGGCATCGGCACCGAACGGGCTGCCCTATATCGCTGCCGGTAACTACGGCTCAGGTCGAGTCATCGCCACGGCAGGGGACTCCGGCTGCGATATCAACGATTATACGGGCGGAGTGCGCACACCCTCCGGCGGGAACTCCGGTGCCTACTGCGGGGAAAACCTGCTCGCTGCGCACGCGGAAGATCTGAAGTTTCTCTACAATGTGGTGGCCTGGGGCAGCGCCAACAATCAATACCGCAAGGATCCCCGCCGCACCGGCTCTTCCTTTGAAGCGATTGGTGCTCCGCTTGTGCCCGCGTTTCAAGTCGGCGCACTTGATGCACTCAGCTCGACCACCGCACCGCTCGTGGCAAAAGGCGTTGTCTACGCCACAGGACTGGACGCTTCCAGTACTCCTTCGGTGCGTGCCTACAATGCACACCCCTCATTGGTGAGTGGCGACAAGGGGATTCCCGACCTGGCGCTGGGCAAACCGTACGATGAGCTCTGGCGCTGGAATGGCGCGGGAACCATGCCCTCGTCACCGACTCTCGGAACTGTCTACGCTAGCAGCACGGCGTCTTATGCCGATTTTATCTTCGTCACCCTGAGTAATGGCACGCTGGTAAAACTTACCGCGCTTCTGGCGGATAGCTTTGGCAATATCGCCCCCGCTCCCAATACTGCCACAAATCCTGCTGTGACAAGCGGCACCTATGCCGGTCCGGGCGGGGCGACGATGGCCGCTCCCGCGCCCCTGCTCCACGATGGCAAGGTCTACGTGGTAGAGCCCGACGGCCTCGTGCGCTGCGTGGACGCGGCCTCGATGACGACACTCTGGTACTCGTACGCAGTGGCGCAGGATCCTGTCTACCACCCGACGGGCTCGCCGAGCTTGGGCTACACACGGCTCGCGATTACGAATACGAGTGCAAACCCGAATCTTGCTCAGATCATTGGCAGCAGCGGACGAACCGGGGTTGCGGCAAGCGCGAGCGGTAGCAGCAACGACTTGATGCTGTACGTGCCGGTCTGGCAGGAGAACCCCAGCGGCGGAATGACCCTGAGGACAATGGCCTACTGGCTGGGAGCACGTCACGAGGTCATACTGCGAGACCCGATACCCGGTGATTTTCCGACCCGCGCGGCCCAGGGAACCCCCAACAACAAGCAGTATGTTGCCATGCCCTCTACTCTGCCGTTCCTCAAGCCCGTGGTACGTGTCTATACCAATCGCTACGATGGGATGGGCAACCTGATCTACACCGCTCAGGACAACATGAACGCGGGACGGATCAGTCCTAATTTTATTGGGCAGTTTGTGGATCAGAATGGCATGGTCCGTGTCCGCGATGGGGCGAATAATCCTCCGAGCCGGGGGCCAGTCGGGCCGGGGATGCCTGAGAACGCACTTGTCTCCGTGGACTACGATGTCTACTACGTCACGACCAGTACCACGCCGCCTGCCCTGACGACGCAGGGAGATGCCTCGCGTAACCCAGGGATTCGCGTGAATGGCTACCAGGGGGGCGGCGAGGGAATCGCCATGACCCCCGATGATATTTTGGTGAGCGCTTTCAAGTATGTCGGCCAGAGCAACAGTGGGACACCACAGCCACACACGGTCATCTCGGGCGACTACGAGCAGTTTGGCCTCACGCGTCTTCGCCAGTCACTAGGGATTTTCGAGATCCCAGGCGGTGCGCAGGGGATTCCGATAACTTTTCCAAACCAGTTGGTTGTGGAGCGCCCGACACTGCGTAATCGCCTTCTGTTCGGTGGGCCTCTCAGTCAGTCCGGCAGTGCGGGCTACCTTCCCAGCTACGAAGGTCTGACAGACGTCAAGCCCGTGGGGCCGCCCGTGGCGACCAATGACGGGATCGTCTATCAGGTACTCAGGGCAACCTCGCCAAGCAATGGTGGCCCAGTCACGGTCGTGGCGGCGCTGGACATGAAGAAGGAAATTATCCTGAAGCTGCCCAAGGCCTACAACCCTGCCTACCGGGTTCAAGTCTCGCAGCTCGATATTGCCACTTTTGATCCGACGAATCCTGGGCAACCCAAAATTATCAACTCGATCCTGACGCAAACGGGTAGTAATCCGATCAGTATCGGGCAGAATATGGTGGGGGACGCGACCCGGGGACGGATTGTGATGACCGATCTGCGGACGGCTGGCGGGCGCTTCTCCACTTCGCTCTCTTTCGTGGTGACTTTTGTGCCTGCCGGTGGCAACGCCGACGAAACCGTGGTGATCTCTCCGTCGGCGCTCCTGCCCAATAATGGGGCGGGTACCGATGTGGATCCACGCGGCCTGCCGGTCAATGGGAGCTACTCCCCGCTGCTCTGGTACTATGTCCTGCCTGGTCTGCCAACCTCAGCAGCCACTCTTGCCGGGGACGTTCTTTATCTGGGGATCGCTAGTGGCGGGCGCGAGAACCTGGTTGCGCTGGATGCCGAGCCGACATCCAATGACCCAACCATTCGAGCGGGCGAGCAGGTCGAGACCATCGTGTTAAATCTGGCGGGGGCTCAGCAGAAGCTCAACCACATCCGCTGGGTACGTCCTATGGCGGGCCGAGTGAGCGCACCGCCCGTTGGTGCGCAGGGAACACTGGCCGCCAATACCCTCTTGGGTACCGAGGCTTTTGAGTCCGGCGTGACCCTTGTGACCGATGCGAAGCGTATTATCGAAGTGGATGCTGGGGGAGCTGCACTCTGGACACTGGATGGCACGATGACCTTCCAGGTAGCCGGTGGCGAGCTGCCTCTCTTCGATCCGAGTGCGGGCGGTGGGGTTGTCAACCCGGCCACCGCGACCGGGCGCGCCGTTCAGGACAAGAAAACTCTCTCTCGGCCCGCTCTGGCGCGGCGACTCTCGCCCTCAGACTATCTGATCTGTGATACGGGCAATAACCGTGTGGTTCGCGTGGATCGAAGCGGCCAGGTACGCTGGGAGCTGACACAACTTAACAATGCCTACGGCGTGCTGACCTCCGTAGATCCCATTACCCTCAATGAACCCACGGATGTTCAGCTCTACACGGTGTTCAGTCCGGGCGGCGTGGGCTATGAGATCCACTATTTGATTGCGGATGCGGGAAACAACCGCATTATCGAAGTGGCGGACTACTTCGATACAAACGGCATCCTGCGAACCAATGTACCGACACCTAGCGGCCCGCAGCGTGGGGAGCAGCTAGTGGTCTGGGTGAGCCGAACCACGCAGAAGGAAGGCCGCCTCCTGAGATTCCAGAGCCTCCAGCGCGTACTAACCTTTGGGGATACCCGACTGGGACAGAACGCGGCGCTCTACGGTTACCCGACCATCCTGACGGCGGTGGGCAACGCGAGCACAGCCGGAGACTCGGGTGGCGATACCCGTAGCGACTTTACCGGCGGCTCGCTCGTCTCACTGCTCTACAACCCGATCAACACCACCATTCCGCTGTTCAACAATATGGGAGCCCAAGCCGCGACGATCACTTCCTGGCCGATCGGTATGGAACCCGCCCGCAACGGTCTCGTTGATCGTACGATGAATGAGCTGGTCATGCCGCTTGTGGGTGGACAGCGCCACGTGCGCCGTATTGCAAGGCCTACCTACATCCAGCAGTTCAGTCTTCCCAACGGGCTTGGCGGACAGAAATCCGTCTTCCTGATCTGTGACTCCAGCGGTGTCTACCAGACAGAGCTGGGTACGGACAATCGTTGGTACGTGACCTGGTACTTCAACTCCAAAGACTATAAGGATATGACGGAGTACCGCTTAGCAGGGACATCAACTCTGGGGTTCCTACCCAGCGCCGTCAAGCGCCTTGCTAATGGGGACTATCTCATCACCAACTCCTGGATCGGTCAGAGTTCTCTCTTTACCAGCGGGCAATTTGTGGGGGAGGTCTTCCAAGTGGAAGGGAACCGCCGCTTTGATGCCGTGACCGGTAACCAGACGGATCCTGTCCTGCCACAACCCTGGCCCCACTTCAGTGGGTTCTCCTCGCCCAATATCGTTCTCGCGCCGAGCGGTCTTCGGTGGGAGCAAAAAATGGGGACGAACAGTAGTAACACGAATCTACTGGAACATCCTCTCTTTGGAGACCGTCTGTAAAACCAACCGCTCCTATCCCTGAGATTGGGATAGGAGCAATAACTCTCAGTGCGATTTAGCCTAACAATGAAATCCTCTTTGTTCAGTTCGACATTAACCAGCCTCCAGGGAGTCACTACGACTTCTCTGCGTACGCTAGTTGGAGCGGTCGCGATGCTGGGAGCCACGCTCCCCGCTGCGGCGCAGACGCCGCCGGGGGATCCGCTTCCCAAGGGGCAGGAGAGGGTTAGCCCCACTCTCGTCAAGCCCCGAACCACGGAGCGGCAGTCCCAGCTCAATCCCGCGGGGAAAATGCACGGTGACACTACAAACCGTGGGCGAATGAGCGCGGATTTTCTCTGGGGCGTCACCAACGCGAACCGCATCTACCGTACCCCCGCCTTCAGCCGCGTCCCTGACCAGACACTGGCAGCACCGCTCCAGCTAGATGGCTATACGGTTCCCTATCCCGTTGAGAATATCGGCACCCTCGCCTCGCCTATCTACCGTCGCCAGGGCACATCTGGCGCGGGGCTAACCTCCGATCTGCTCTATCCGTCGCGCCGTTTTGACGATGAAATCAACGGCGCCCAAGTCATTGCAGTGACCCAGCCGGTGACCACAACCGGCACTGTGGGGGGATTTTTTATTGGGACGAACTGGGGATCTGTCAATGGCCCGACACCCGGGGGAGGAGCCGGGTACTTCAACGCCACCTACCAGCGCATCGCCGCTGCTGCTCGCTCCGCCAATGCCCTGCCCGATCCTGGTAATCCAAACGATCCCGATAAGTTCATCTGGTACCCGTCCGTGCCCGGTGTGGCGGGAACCGTCACGCGCTACGGGGTTCGGATACACGTTCCTGAGGTTGACCCGGGTGGAGCGGAGCAGCGCATCACGGACGCACGCTACGCGGTCTACTACGTGGTTCCCCAGGCCGATGGAAGCTTTGTCCGCAAGCGTAAGATCTGTTTTTTAGGTCAGGACGCTGCGGGCGACAACTGGCTTTTGGGAGACGATGGCAAGCCTGCTCTTTTCCCTTTCTTCAGCGAAGCGACCTACAGCGATCCGACCTGGCGGACCCGCACGTTCAGCAATAGCCCGCTCCAGTTTGGCAATCCTCTGTCCCGCGCCCGTGTCGAGCTTGATAGATCCACTGAGGATGAGCTGACGGGCAGTCAGTTTGTGCTGGCGGACCAGATTTCCTTTGAGCAACGCGTCGCCAGTGTCAAGAGCACCCCCGTGGTCACCCCGCCGCACGGCGGTCGCAAGGTGGACACGACACAGCCCAAGCCCGTTATCGCGGACCCGAACCCCTTCGATCAGCCTGCCGCAGGAACGAACTATAATCTCGATACCTGGGTACCTGGTGCGGGCTTCGCGCTTCTTAACGACTCGTTCGCTTTTATCAACAACCCACGTGATCCTGTCTACAGCAATCCTGCCGACCCGCTCTTTGGGAAGTTCGATCCGGCCAATCCGTCCACCCTTTTCCGTGGACCCGCGTCGCTGATTGATCCTCGGAATGCCGCAAATCTTCCCACTGCTCCGGTGAACGCGGTCAATCTGCAGCAGTACAAAGACGCCATGGGGAACGCGGTTCCGTTTTTCTCGCACATGCAGGTGCTGGTGAACCGTACCAACTACGTGCTCGACCCCGAGACGGGCGTCCCGAATGTGGATAAAGACGGCACGAAGACCATTGAGGTCGGCTCGATCTTTGGTTTGGACTGGGCCACGGGGACGGTTCTCTGGCGCTTCCCGGATGCAACCTATTTGCCGCAGCTCGCGGGGGGCGCGTCTTGGCGGCATCCCGATAACACCCTGGTCGTTGGTGCGGGCCTGCGAAATGCCTACGATGGTGTGTCCGGGATCAACCTGATTCCTGGGATCGGTGCCTACGATGCGAACGGTAATGGCCGCTACGACGACGACGAGGTGTACCTGGTTGGCCAAGGGGTGAATCCTAGTGGGGCCGTCGAAGGCGCACCGACTATTGTCCCGAACATGAAGGTGTTTGGCGATGTGAAGCTGCCGGTCTACACGAGTGCGGGCGGGGGGCGCTTCAATGTAACCACCGTGGTCTCAGCACCGCTTGGTCGCTACGTACTGCCTGATCCCATAAACCCAGCGCTGCGTCTGCCGGTTCGCATGCCGCTTGCCTTTATTGGGGGGAGCAATGGAGTTCTCTACGCCATTGATCCGTTTGGGAACAACGACAATCAATATATCGAGCGAGCCACTACCAATAGCTTGGGTGAGTTCCGGCCGGGAACCACCAACTTGCTCTGGACATTCAGTCCCACTTCGGCACCACGGGTGACCATGGGGTCTTCCACGGAGCCCCTCGATAAGTATTACTTCCGTCTTAAAGGAGAGATCCCCGTACCCGGAAGCTTCGGGGCTTCGTCGCCGGTTGTTACCTGGGCCAAGCAAGATGATGATGCCTCGCTCAATCGCTTGACGGAGGAGCCCCGGCTCTTTATTGGCAATCAGAACAATGCAATCTATGCGCTTGATCCTCGTGCCGATGCGGGTGCGGACCTTGCGAACAACCCTATGCCGCTGCCGATTCGCAAAGGGGAGCAGGTTGCACACACGATTGCCCAGTACAACACGCCAGGTTACTTGCGCACGGACTTTAACTACCGAACGGATCTGAAGTGGTGGTTTGAGACTTTAGGGGTCGTACCCTCGACGCTGGCTGTCTCGGATGTTGCCTTCGCACGTAATCTTGCTGCGGCCCCTGTGACCGCGAGTCGCCGTGTTTTCGCGACCACGACCGAGGGCCGCATCTACTCCCTCGACTGGGATGGCCCGGTGACCAAGATGGACCATGAGAAAAACATGGTCTGGGATGGCACCAGTGGAGTCGAGTCCATTCTAGGGCCGAGCAATCCGCCCGTTCCGTCCACACGTCCGCTGATCGGTTCGGCGGCGGCGCTCAATGACAATGTCCGCTTCCACAATCAAGTGCCTGCCCGTCCGGGTGCGCGTCCTGATAAAACGGAAGGGACGATTCGCCCCGTCTGGGCCTTCCCGAACCGCTATGCTGATATTGCCGATGATGGTGGTGGGCCCGTTGATAATGTTCTTGACGATCCGAACAACACGGACTACAGTCGGGCCTATCCGGGAACAAAGCTTGCTAGTGCTTCTACCAATATTGCGCCGATCTACAGTGCCCCCGTGGTAATGGATTTCGCTATTCGCGACACGGATAGCGCGGTGACAGGGCTGACGGGGATTCGCCGCTATTTGGTGATCTCGACCAACGACTACGATGCAGACACACCGGCCAGCCCGAAGCAGGGCCGCCTGATTTTGCTGGATCAGGAAGGGGATCGCAACGACTTCCTTTCTAATCCGATGCCCAGCGTTGCCAGCGTCAAGTTTATCCCTAGTGCTCCCGCTGTCAATACAGCGCGCCCTAGCGGGCCGACGGCTAAGCCCATTCCAACTGCCGCTGCGCGCATCATGGGGCAGGCCCTCGATCAGTTCGTCTGGAAAGACGCGCCGTTTGGTAAGGCGTCGCCGGTCTGGACGTATCGCTTTGTCTACGATACCTACGATGCGATAACCAACAAGCCGATTATCTCGCGCCGTAACCGTCCCACTCCGGGCGTTGCTTCTGAGCCGGTGACACTTCTCCCTGCCCCAGTGGCGGGTGAGCCAGGGCGGCGCACGTTGCCGACGATCTTCTGGGGTGGCCAGGGGCGACTCTTTGCTGTGGATCTGGATGATGAGACGGGGCTACTTCTCCGCTGGCGCAAGTCCGGCGATCCTCAGCAGTCACCGATCCCGCTGGATGGCAGTGTCCCGATTCCGGCAGACCTGACTCTCGCCAGCGACTACCTAAATCCGTCGGACATCAACAACCCGTTCAGCCCTATCTTTAATGTGGGAGCTCAGGATACGCTCGGGCTTCGGACTAAACGCGTCATGGCACGCACCGTTAAGCTCCGTGGCGACGGTAGCGCGGTGGATGGTCAGCTCGTCGTGACGGGTGGCCCGCTACAAAACCGCAACAACTCGACGGCGATCACGGCGGCAAACGCGCTGCCTAACAGTCGGCCCGCTCCTCTGGTGGCAGGAACCGATCCGACTGTCCCGCTCATCCCGACACTGGATGCGCCGATCACTAAGCCGATCCTGACCTTCGAGCCGCAAGTTATCGTTGACCCTATCGGACCGATTATCTACGATCTGAATCCCTTTGGTTTCGATCTGGATCTGACCTTCTCGCTCGCACCAGCGGCACTATTCCCCGCAGCGATCTTCCTGCCTATCGTGGATCTGACGGGGCGCTTTGTCAATCAGGACATCGGCGATCCGCTGACGACCACACGGGGAACGTGGGACGGCGTGGCTCCGCCCGTTATTGGTACCGACGATCAGAACCTGGCGTATCAGTATCCTAGCTTGCTGGTGACCACAGCGCTCGGTGCGCTCCATCAGCTCAGCACCAATATTGAAGGGGAAGATCCGTCGGCGGCGACCGACCCCAACGTAAACCCAATTTACAAGGATAACTTTGCAGCGCTGGGCTGGTCGCTCACGGAAGGCAATATTGACCGCTACAACACGCACGACCATGTTCTGCTATTCTCCAAAGACGGGCCCGGCGGCGCAGGGACGGGCATCTCGGTGGTCACCAATGCCTACTTCCCGTCGCTCGACTCTGGCTATGCTCGTCGTAAAGACCGGCTGACCAAGCAGACCGCTCCGATGGCGGATCCCAGCGGAAAGTACGTGGCCTACCCGACCAAAGAGCCGCAGGCACTCACCTCCCTTTACGGCGATGGGCCACGCCCGGGCTTCCAAGCTCGGCCCCTCTACTCGGGCAATCCCGCGGATGGGACGACCACGCCACCGACGGCTCTCGTAGACCCCGACTGGAATACGGGACAGACCGGCTTCCCCCTGGACCTTCACGGCCTGTTCTACGACAAGCGTCACGCCACGGCAACTGCCACCAACCACAACGTGGACGGCAAGCTCAAGCTCCCCGCCTACGACCAACAGGGCATTTTTAGCACAACCCCGCCTGCCCTGACGGGAGTTCCTGAGACAAACCTGGAACGGGCCAGCCATGTGGTGCTTTCCACCACGGACACCAACGATAACCCCGCGGGACAGAACGTCGCCTGGATCTTCGTCGGTGGTGAGGATGGCCTCTTCTATGCCTACACTCCCGTCTTCCGGGCTGACCTCGGGGGCGTTGCCAGCGGATACGCCGGCGGACGTGACAACTCCCAGTACACCCCTGGGATGACAGCACAAGCCCGTGTTGATACGTTCGACATTAACACCTACACCACACTGCGCAACGCGGCTCGCAGTGGCGCCCCCATCCGTCCGGATCGCGATGGTAATGATGCGGCCTGGGTCAATACCCAGGAGAACACGCCGCTCTTCCCCATGGGCCAGGGTGCAGGGCGTCCCGTCACGGATGCCACCAAAAGATCCGTCGCGGCTCAGGGAAGCAAGAACCTCTACGAGTGGGGCGAGACTATCTATATTGTCGCTTGGGATCTGACGGTGGTCACCTCCGAGCTTGGCCCAAGCTTTAGTGCTATCCCTGGCGAGGCAACCGCGAGTATTCGGATTCGTGCGCTCAATAGTAATGTCACTATTCCTGCCCGTAATGTACGGCTGGAGCGGGCCACAATGGGTCCAGGAGCTGGAAGAGTGTCTGTCTATCCCTACGTGGGACGCTACAGTGCAACGGGTGATCCGACGCCTCCTGGGGCCCGGCCTGCTCAGCTCGGTCTGGCTTTCTACGAGTTCAGGCTTGATACCAGCTCTGGCCTGCCCCTGACACCGGGGATGCAGTTTGAAGTGGACATTGAGCAGGGGACGCCGCTAGGCTATCCAGGGAACGCTCGCCTCAGCACCGTGTCCGGTGGAACCACTGCCGAGCAGAGCCTGTTCCTGAAGCCAATTATTGCCGTCGCGAACCCGCTGGCTGTCCAGGGCTTCCTGGCGGATACTCGAACCAACCTTCCTTTGCTTGCAAACAAGGCTGTTGGTGCGCCGGTTGCGGGTGGCATCGGGCCCTTTGTAACCCCCGCGATCAACGATGCTCTGCATACGGTTCGGCAGCGTGTGGCCAGCAACAATCCGACACTGGCAATGGATCCCGACCTCGCGGGCTATGAGTATAGCCAGGCGCTGTCGAACGGAAACACGATTACTCGCTACGACTTTGTTCGCTACACGGCAGACGCCATGGGGCGGCTACGGATCAACAATAACTTCAGCCGTCGGCTACGCACCAACGGCTCCGATGATCCAAGCTTCTTTGTGCCAGTTGCCACAAGCACTGGCTACATCTCGCATGGCCGAACGGGTTCGACCGATCTCTCCACACGTCAGCGTAATCTGCGCGTTGTCAATCGCACGCCGGGTACCCTGGCGCTGACGGGAGTGCGGGCAGAGGTGGCGGACGATCTGATCTGGCGCTGGTGGCCGGGGCGGATTCCCAACGCGGATGTTGACCCCTCTGCCAACCCGACGATTACCCCGGCGGGGATGCGTCCCGATGGCAGGATCAACCCGCTGCCCTGGGAGCAAAATGTTCCTCAGGCACAGCCCTGGAAGCGCCGCCCGGATAACACGGTCGCCGTGCTGGGAGGTAACCTGAGCCCGGACTACCCGGACATCATTGCTGCCTCCGCTGCACAGCAAGGGCGACAGGCAGTAAGCGTTCTGATTGCGGGTACCGATGCAGTGCAGGGGCCAGTCACTCTTCCCAGTGCTCAGCTCATCAACCCCGTAAATGGAACCCTGGCAACACGACCCTACGATACAAATCCGCTCTTTGCGGCGACCGTCAATGTCCGCGTTCCGCAGTACCAGCCCGCCAACCTGGTGGCAACCCACAGCCTGACCTCCACCTACGAGGCTCCGAGCACCTCCGATGGTGCCCAGCCCTACGTAGGTGATGGCAAGACCCAGCTTCCGCGTGGTCTGGCAGGCCGTGATCTACGGCAGTACAACCAGGCGAGCAATGTCTTTACGGGGGGCTACGGAATTACCCCGTTCGGCTACAGCTCCCGGCTTCGTATGTTTGTGGACAATGGAAGCGGCAACGCTCAGAACAATAATAATGGGCGCTGGGACGACGGTGAACCGTTCCGCTTCGTGGAAGTGTGGACGGGCGTGCCGGTGGACATGGGCCTGAAGTCCTCGGAGACCCCGCTCGATCTGGGCGCACTCCCGGCGGGCTTTGGCATTCAGAATGGCCTGATGGGCTATCAGTACGGCTCGGCCAGCAACCCGGGCCTCCTGCCAGATCCCATCGGGCGGCTCGCACCGACAGTTGCAGCGCCCTACGATAAGTTCTTCAAGAAGATGACGATCCAGAACATCGGCAACGTCAACCTGTACAACCTGCGTGCCGCGCAGACCACGCAGCAGCTGACGACCAACGATGTCACGGATACGAATAACTTCCGGTGGAACTACTTCGGTCTGACCTCGGAGACCGTGGACTCTCGCTACGGAATCATGGCCGTGGCGGCGGACCCGGCCCTGACAGTGAATCCAGGCTACACCCCGGCACAGGTGATGCCACAGGTCGTGACATCGCTGGATCGCGCGTTCGATGCCGCATGGGTTGCTTATTTGGCAAATCCGGCGCTTCCAACAACGGCCTGGATGCACCAACTGAATGTGGATGATGGCAATGGTGGGTTTACGACGGCGTATCTGAAGTACTACGCCATGATGGCCGGGCGACACCCTCTCCATAAACCACAAGTAGGTGGAGCGATGCCTGCTGTTCTGAGTGACCCGGATCTGCCGCCAGGTACAGCACTGGTACCCAATCTCCCTGGCATCCCGCAGCCGCAGGTCACGCTTCCTGCTCTGGGAGTGGCGGTTCCGATTGGAACGCCTGTCGGAGTCTACCGCTCTCTGTCTACGGCGGGGGCGACCGCGCCTCCTGCGCTGGCGGTTTTTGAAGATCACGACACGGTGCACCCGAACGCAACTCCCACATCGAGCGGCCTCCTGGGCTACATGGGCGTTCCCACACTGATTGGTGGCCCCCTGAGCACACTGGGAGCCGGGGCGGGTTCTATCACTCCGGCAGGGCCGCTCTACGCAGGACGAAACGACCAGCCGCCGGGGCTAGGGACGATCCTTCCTGCAACGCTGCCTATACCTGCCACTCTTCGAGTCCGTAACTTTGCGGTCAACGGGCTTGGCCAGCGGATCGGGGTGGAGTTCCAGCCACACACCAACCCGGCCATTGATGTCAAGCTGACCGTGTCTGAGACCTCGGCACTCACCGGTCAGATTGCAGATGCCGCGCTGGCGGTGGCCTACGACGGGATTTTCTCGGGGCTCTTACCCGGAATTGACACGATGCCCCTGATGGAGGGCGCGTACCCGAACTGGCGTCCCGCCTCCGTGACCACGCCATCGGCCTATCGTGGTGCGAACGGGAGGCTCAATGTCTACTACACTCGCAATGCGAGCAGCACGGCGGCAGGAGCACCCTTCGGCTTGTTCCATAGCCACCTGGACTGGGATGCCACGGTGGGCGCGTTCCGGGCAAATGCACCGGGTGTTCCTCTGCTCGATCCCAACAGTAATGCAGGGCGTCTGTTCACGCAAGCGGCTGCAATTGCGACCAATGCAGGAGACTCAAACCTCTATCCGTCGGTGCTCCAGGTCGCACCCATGGCGCTTACCGGAGTGCTCACTCCCGAGGCTACCCTCTTCTGGGTGAACTCGCAGCGCAACGCGGGCTCGCTCCCCACGGATACGATCTACTACAGTCGCTTGGATCAGAATGGGGAACCCGTAGGCACACCTCGCTCCCTCTTGAGCACCTTCAGTGCAAACTCACGCCCCGATCCGACGATCCGTCGCTATGGGCCACGTGCTGCCTTCGATCCCACAACCCGTACGGGAATTGTGAGCTACTACGGTGGTGCACCCGGCAAACTCGGACTCTACTACATCCCGTACTCTGGCGATCCGAATGGGGAGCCTCAGGTTGTGGGCGGACGACGTGGTTCGGGCGAGGTGGCGCTGGCAGTGCCACCGGGCATCACCACGGCTTCCGAGCCCAGTGCCACCGCACGGCGTTTAGTGATTCCTGACCACAGCGTCGGAACCTATGCGGCTGGGGTCTTCACTCCGACGGTGAATACAGACGTGCCTGTGTTAGACGTCGTCTACACGGGAGTGCTACAAAATACCCAGACACCGGATATCTTCCTGAGCCGCTATCGGTTCTTAACACCGGTTCTAAATGGTGTCTATGACCTGAGTAGTCTTGCGAGTGTTAGCGGACGGAACACACGTCTGGCACTCACCGCCCTGCCACAGATCAACGGCGAGCGGCTGGTTCAGGTCGGGCGAGAGCTGGCGTGGCGCTCACGGCACATCGCCTGGTATGTCCGTGGGCAGGTGGACCCTGCAGACAATAAGTTCACAACAGAGAACCTAGATATCCGAGTGGTTCGAAACGGCGTTCCTGTTTATGCAACCTCGAACAAAGCCTGGCAGTACGACAATAACAGCCGTCGCTGGGTACAAGTGATCAGTGGCCGTCCGGGTGGAGTTGTCTACATCTACGTGGACGCTGACACAGGCGAGGTGCGCTTCCGTGGCGCGGACGAGCCGCAGTCGGGCGACACCGTGCTGGTGAACTACCAGCCGACGACCTACCGCCTGACACCGGATGCTGCGGGTGACACGGGAGCCGTCTTGACGGAAGACAACCGGGCTCTCACGGCAGGTGCTGTCTCGCAGGTCTATCGGCACCTGGTGAACGGTGCGGCCACGGTGATTCCTTCCCGGGAAACGAACCCGCTGGCTTCCGGTCTCGGGCGGCAGTGGTTTACCTGGAGTAAGGCAGCTCAGCCGAACCGCCCTGCTCGCCTGTACTTCACTGCACGGCGCATGGGAATTGACCTGCGCTCCGTCGTTGTCACCAACGGCTTGGCACGGGCTGAGTCCATCGCCCTGGGAGCACGCGACCTGACTCCGGGGCTGACCTTTGGGAACCAGTTCCCGCTGGTGAGTAGTGTGATCGTGGGGGGCGTCGGTTCTGTGAGCTACGACGTTGACTTCGCCACGGGCCGGGTCTTTGTGGATCCTCTCTACGAAGGTCTTGATGTCCAAGTGACCTACATCGCATCGCAGGGAGCGACCAGCACGAACCGCCGGGCAACGGGTCGGCTCAGCTATATTGAGGAGCTGGCACCCACGGATACGTACTCGATGGGTCTCCAAGTACCCATGCAGCAGACCATCAACGAGGGGCAGTCAAGCATCTTTGTTGACTTGTACAACTACGATCCCTCGCAGGCGGATCTACTGCGGCAGTACAGCAATACCCGCATTCCGAGCTACCAGGGAGATCCCAACCTACAGCCGGGCAAGCTCTGGATGTTCTGGACCAGCTCGCGGCCCCGAACCGGACTGTGGCCTCTTGGAGGAAACCTCGTGCCCATCCCCAATGGCTTCGAGCTGTTCTACCAGACTATTGCACCAAAGTTCGAGGCACCAAGCTTCTCAGGATTCGGTCAGTAGAGTCATTCAAAAGCCCTCTGCATGGTGTTTTCCATGCAGAGGGCTTTTTTTCTTGTATAGTGAAGGCTGGAGGATTGGATGGCAATATATACCGTCACTTTGGATGGCGTGGCCTACGAGGCGGATACAATCGAGACACTCGCGCAGTGGACATCAGAAGGGCGGCTTACCCCCGGCACCGTGATCACTGACACGGGCACAGGGATAAAGTTTACGGTGTCCGAGCATCCTGAGCTTCGGGTTCGCCTGCCACAGCTTGCCTCCACAGTCACCCTGCCTCCGCCGAGCGTCACTCGCGAAGTTGGAGGCGGGCAGGCGCAGCGGCAGCAAGCTCCGACCTACTCGACGGCTCAGGCTGCTGCCGCCAACAAGCTCCCCGCAGGAATCTGTGGGATTCTTCTGAACTGCCTGGGGGTGCATAAGTTTATCCTTGGCTACAACACCGAGGGGCTGATCATGCTCCTGGGGACGCTCCTGACCTGCGGACTCGCCTCCCCAATCTTTGGCATCATTGGGTTTGTCGAGGGGATTATCTACTTGACCAAGTCCGATGAGGAGTTTGTTGAGACCTACGTGAAAAATAAAAAGAGCTGGTTTTAAGTGCCACTAGCCCATCGAGAATCGTGAGCCTTCGGGGCCTTTAGTAATCTCGATTCGGTTGGGAAAGCGATCCTTGAGCTCCTCCACATGGGTAATTACCAGAATGAGGGCAAACTCCTCGGCGATGGCTTCCAGTGCCTCGGCGATGGCTTCCCGGCCCCGGGGGTCCTGCGTGCCAAAGCCCTCATCCAGGATCAGGGTCTGGAGCGGCGCTCCGGCACGACGTGCCAGCATCTTGGAGAGCGCGACACGCAGCGCGAGGTTGATGCGAAACGCCTCCCCGCCAGAGTACATCTCGTAGGCACGCGTCCCAAGATCATCCTCAATCACGATATCCAGGGTCTCGATAGGGCTGGCCGATTTGGTGCGCGCCTCCCGGTGTGTCTCAAAGGCGACCCGCATCGCGCCGCTGGTCATGCGGCCAAGCAGCCGGTTGGTCTCTTCCTGAATCTCCGGGAGCGCGTTTTCGATAATCAGCGCCTGGACACCTTTCTTGCCAAATGCCGCCGTCAGCTCCGCATAGAGTAGCTCATCACGCGCCGCTGCCACCCGCTGCTCCTCGGTCTTTGCTCGCTCCGCCTCACGTGCCTTCAGGCGATCCTGCTCAGCTTTCAAGCGCCCGATCCGGCTGTGCGCCTGGTTGGACTCGTCGCTCTGGCGGCGCAGGGCATACTCGGCGTCTGTGAGTGTCTGTCGCAGCGCTACTAGGTTTGCGGTGCGCTGGCGCATCTCCTCCACTTTGGGGCGGCCCTTCTCGGCTCGCTCCGCAAGGCGCGTCGCCTTGGCTTGCGTCTCTGTGAGCTTCTGGGGTTCGTCTACCAGAATGGCTTCGGCCTGAGAGAGCTTCGCCCGCTCATTGGGAAGGTCGCGATAGGTCGTCCGCTTCATCAACAACGGACGTAACTCCTCATTGAAGCGCTCGATTTTTTCGACCCGGGCGGCGAGCACCATCATCCGCTCTTGCTCCTGCCGCGCAAACTCTCCGGACTCCAGCTCTCGGGTAAGCTCCGACAGGTGGCGCTCTCGCTCTGGGCGCTCTGCCTGGCGTGTGCGGAGTCGGAGCGCCTCTTGCTGGGCATGGGCGCTCCGGTTAATAAGCTGCGCAACCAAGCGTGCGTCCGAGAGTGCCCGTTCGGAGACCGCTTTCCACTCCTCGGCGATGCGCTTGGCCTCCCTGCCCTGCGCCGCCAGTACGCTCTGCTGCTCACCGTTGGCCTCCAGAGCCGCCTCTGTCTCTAGCACGGCGTCCTGCCGTGCTTTTGGGGTGAGGGGTTGGCCGCAGAACTCGCACTGCGATGCTGAGGAGCCGGTGAGCGCGGCGAGCCGCTTCTCAAGGCGCTCCAGCTCGGTTTTTGCGCTGTTGCGCCGTGCCTTGAGCTCCGTAAAGGCTTCGTCGGCCTGGCTGCGCTCCCCCTCGGCTTCTTTGCGCCGCGCCTCCGGGTCGCCGTAGGCCGCAATCTCCGCGTCGCTGGTCACACGCTCGGCATCGTAGCGCTCCAGCTCCTTGGCTTCCTCATAGAGATCCTGAACTTCACGGGTGACTCGGTAGAGCTCACGGTCAAGCGCCGTTCGCCGCTGCTGTATTGTCTCCATGAGCTGCTCCCGCTCACGGTAGAGCGCCGTTGCCCCCTCCACCTGGTTCTGTAGATTTTGGATGCGTTGCTCCAGGGTGGCGGCCTCGCGCTCCTGCTTCTCCAGCGCGGGGCGGTTTGCCAGAATACTCTGTGCGGCAGCGATGCGGCGACGCAAGCTTTCGGCCTCGCGTAGGGCCGCCGCCTCATCCAACTCCAGCTCGCGCAGTTTCTCGTCCCACTCGCGTGCCTGGTCCGCAAAGCCCTGGCACTGCTCAAAGAGAACATGGGCGGCATCACGAGCAGCCTGGAGCTGGGTGAGCTGGGCAGCAGCAGCAGCGAGAAGGGCCTCCGCCGCCTCCAGCTCGGCATCAATCCGGTCTTTTTCCTCTAGCTCGGTGTCTATCTGCGAAAGCTGGCTCTCGGCACTGTTGCGGCGCTCGCGCGCCTCGCGCTGGGTCTCACGGGCACGTTTTTCCAGGTCGTCGTACCGGGATAAGTCCAGAATATCGGCGACAATCTGCTTGCGCTCGGCGGGCTTAGCGCGTGCAAAGATATCGGCACGGCCCTGAGCCAGGTACGCAGTTGCGAGGAACATGTCGTAATTGAGCCGCAGTAGGCGCTCTAAGTGCAGCTTGGTCTCACGCCCGTCGCTGATATTGCGGAGCGTGTCATCGTCCTGCCAGGCTTGCAGTGTCCAGACGGGCGACGTGCCTTTTCGATCCCGCTGCTTGATAATACGGTACTTCGCCTCCCCAAGCTGAAAGTCCAGCATGACGCGGCAGCTTGCGGCTCCAAGGCGGATCACATCGTCCTCACGGGGGGCACGGGTCTCCCCAAAGAGCACCCAGGTGATGGCGTCGAGGAGGGCGCTCTTACCGTTGCCATTATCGCCGGAGAGGCAGGCTAGGCGCATGTCCGTGAAGGGCAGTGGCGCGACGCCTTTGCCATACGACATGAAGTTTTCGAGCTGGAGCTTGAGGGGGATCACGCCAGCGCCTCCTGGCGTAGCTCGTCCATCAGGCGGCGGGCGGCGGCCATGAAGTCCTCACGTAGCGGCGCAAGATCGGGGCGGCGGGTGTCCAGATAGAGCGTCAGGGCCTGCTCGGGGGTGAGCTGCTCCGTCATGCCCTCGGCGCGGGTGGTGAGGGTCTGGCCGGGGAGATCGCGGGAGATCGCGACGACACTATGCGCCTCAAGAAGCGCTTTTCGTAGCTCGTCTTCCCGCACGAGAGGCGCTTTCTCACGCGGAACTTTATAGCTCAGCTTCACTACGGCGTCTTTGAGGGGGCGTTTGGCCAGCTCCGTAAGAATCTTCTCCGTCGGATCTTCGGCATCGCTGGCATCAATGGCGATCTCCAGAAAATTGCGAACCGCGATATCCACATACCTGTACTCCGCATTTTGTTTGGAGATATCGGCGAGCACGATACCTTTGTTCTCATCTTTTTCCCCAAAATCGAGCCGATCAATCGAGCCGCAGTAGACCACGGGCGGCTGGCGGCGATTGTTGCAGTCCTGACGTTTGTGGATATGGCCCAGCGCCACATAATCAAACTGCGGCAGAGCCAGAGCGCTCACGGGCACCTGGGGCTCGGCGGCGTTGAGGAGCAGGCCCTGCACCCCGACTCGGGAGTCGGCGACGGTGAAGTGGGCTGTGAGAATGGCGATATGCTCGGGCTGCTCGGCGCACTGCCGAGCGAGGGTGGCGATGTACTCGATATATCTATCGCGGATGAGCTGGGCGATCTCCTCGACCGTCTTATTTTTGGTCTCGTCTTGGGTGAGCACGCGGGCACGTGGCAGGTAGGGCATCCCGCCGACAAGCACATCGCCACGCCGCGTGGAAACGCTGACCAGCTCTGGCCGTGAGAGAATCTGCACACCCGCTCCGCCCAGCACGTCGTAGATCTCCAGAGCATGTGCCCGGCCCCGTGTGTTGGGAATATCGTGGTTGCCTACCAGCATCACCACGGGAATATTTGCCTTCGTCAGCCGCTGGAGGCTCCCCGCAAAGAGCTTTTGATGGGTCTGGCTGGGGTCGCGGGCTTTGTAGGCATCGCCGGCAAAGATCGCCAGATCCACATCGGCCTCCAGCGCCAGTGAGATGCCCTGATCCAGGGAGTTCTTGAAGTCTTCGAGCCGCGTGTTGAGGCCTGTTTCGGGGTTGAACTTGCCGTGCGTCTCGACTCCCAGGTGGACATCGGCAAAATGGAGCAAACGAATTTTCTCAGCGGGGGAAGACACGTCGCAATTATACTGTACAATCGCAACCAGAACAGGGCGCTGCGGGTCAAAACCCGAGGAGGACAAAACAAATGTATCAAAATCAACAACAACATCCCAAAGAGGAGACATCGTCGTCGTGGTCGAAGGAGAAAGACGCGGTGGGGCTACCGGGCGGGATTGCTATTGTCATTCACCTACTGATGGTGGCGGCGATTCTCTACGGCTTCACGTCGGGGATGATCTTCATGGCCGCACTTCTTTCGTTTGTACTGCTCTTCACGCTGGGGGGCTACTTCACCGTGGCACCCGGCGAGAGCTTCGTCTTAATGACGTTTGGTAAGTACGTCGGCACCGTCAAGAAGAACGGGATTTTTTGGGCGCTTCCCTGGGCAAGCAAGCAGCGCATTAGCTTGCGAACTCGTACGCTCAACGGCCAGCAGCTCAAAGTGAACGACTCGATTGGCAACCCGATTGAGATTGCCTGTGTGATTGTCTGGAAAGTGACCGATACCTACCGCGCCACTTTCGAGGTGCAGAACTATGAGTCGTTTGTGGGGATGCAGTCTGAGACGGCGATCCGGCACATTGCGGCCACGCACCCCTACGACTCTGACGATGATAAAGCAATCTCGCTACGGCGCAATGCCAGCGATGTCTGTGATGATCTGGTCAAAGAGATCCAGCTTCGCCTCGCCCCAGCGGGTGTGACCGTGACCGACGCGAGCCTCTCGCATCTCGCCTACGCGCCGGAGATCGCCGGAGCCATGCTGCGCCGCCAGCAAGCCGCCGCCGTCATCTCCGCCCGCCAGCGCATTGTCGAGGGCGCGGTCGGAATGGTGGAGATGGCTCTCCAGCGTATTCAGGAGCGTAAGATTGTTGAGATGAGCGAGGCGCAAAAAGCCGCGATGGTCGCCAACCTCATGACGGTTCTGTGCTCCGAGCACTCCGTTCAGCCCGTTGTCAATACCAACGTCCAGCCGTAGCCGGGGGAGGGAAACAGGGGGGGCTACCGTGCAAACACGAGCTTGACGGCAGCACGCGGGGTGAACTTCACTGCATTGGGATCGCCAAAGAGGAAGTAGATCTCCGTGCCCGCCCCGCCCGCGTTTCTGTACGAGACATACCAGTTGGTCGAGGCCGGTTTCCCTGGCTCCGTCAGGCTCACCACCCGACCACCCACCGTCCGTGTGCCCGAGAACTGGTAGTTGAATGTCGCGATATGCTGGCGGTTCCAGCCCTTCTGCTCCTGAATGCCACCTTGATAGATCACATCGAGGCGTTTGAGCATCCGTACGGAGACCTGCGGGCCAAAAAAGCGCGTCGGTGCGCCGCCCTGTGTCCCTGTGTCAAGGCGCAACCCGTAGCTACGGAACCGGTTGCTTACTCCGGATGTAATGCGGAATCCTACGGTTCGGTCGGTCTGGTCGTCGAAGCGATTATGGTTAACATTGATCCCGAGGCTCCAGTCGGAGCGGGTCTGGAAATTCGCCCCCATAAACACTCCACGCTGGTACGGGCGACCGTCTTGGTGCCACCAGTACTGTGGCCCGAAGTCCACACTGAACGAGCGCCAGGCTCCCTTGCGCCACTCACGGTTCCAGTTGTGGTAGCCGGAGAAGCCCTTGAAGTCGTTGAAGAAGACAAGGCCATTGGCATCCTGAAAGTGGGGCGAAGCCGTTAAATACCGAAGGCTCGTGAAGTGGTTTCCATCAAGATACTGGAAGTTATTGGAGGAGGCGTACCCCCCCGCCTTGGTCTTGTCTACTCGCCCCCCCGAGATGTACTGCTCGGTATCAAAGCCGAATTTGCCCCAGCGGTTATTGGCAAAAAGCCCTCCCACACTATTATGGTCGCCCGCCTTGGCATCTTTTTGGTTCACGAAAAAGCCTGCCTGCGCGGTGGGCGAGAGATCGTGGCGGTAGCGAGCCACGAAGTCGCTGCGGTTGCCAAAGTCTTCGGTGAGCAAGACACCGATCGTGTCTTGAGGAGTGAGCTTACCAAAGATTTTGGCGCCAACATCGAATTTCTCAATACGATTGGAGTAGAACAGGGGGCCAAGGCCGAAAAACTGCCCGGTGCGGAAGTAGTCGCCGCCTTCTAAAAAGAAAGGGCGGCGCTCCTCGACGAAGCGTTCTGAGCGAGAGAAACCAATGCTCTGGACGGCGTTCTCCACAGTCGCGAAGTCCGGGTTCACGCTCACCACGGCGGTGAGATCCGGGGTGGCCTGGTAGCGGGCATCTACCCCCATACGCTCCACGATAGGGCCGTCACCGGCAAAGGTCAGGGTATAGGGAAGCAGGGAAAGAGTGGGATGGAACGCACCACGCGGCACGTCCACGCCTTTCCAGCGCCCGATCAAGTTGCCGAAGTTCTGCAAGCCGGTGTTGCTCCACTGGGAGCGGATTCGGGTACGGTACTGAAAACGGGTGAAGTTCAGCCCGAAGTCCCGTTTCTGGATGCTCCTCGCCGTGGGGTAGTTGAGCACTTTCCAGGGGATACGCAGCTCCGCGCTCCAGCCCGTCGGGGTGCGTTTGACAGCAGCGTCCCAGGCACCACTCCACTCAGCCTTGTTCGCCCGTCCGCCGCCAAAGCGCGCGGAGCGTGTGCCTAGGGGATTCACCGCAAACTTCGCCTGATCGTTTTCTTTAAAAGAAAGAAACGTGTCAAAGGAAACTTCTACCCAGTCCTCGGTGCCTCCACCAGCATCGTCTCCCCGGCGTCGGTAGAGCGTATCGCGCTCCAGCTCACGCCCGACAATTCCCTCTGGCTGGCTATCACGGCACTCAAAAGCGACGTAGATTGCGTCGTCGTCGTACGTGATGCGAGCCACAGTGGGGTCAGCCGTGAGCTTACCCGTCTGCAAGTCCGTGAACTCGGTAGCGGGAGGCACCTCTTTCCAGAGAGGGTCGGCAAGATCGCCGTCTAGCACGGGCGCAACTGTAATACTGCGTTTGACGGCGGCAAGCGGGCGGCTTGTACGGGGGGCGGGCTCATCCGCACTCACGTGAGGGAGTGGGAAAATAAGGCAGGCCAGCAAGAGTGCGGTACGAAAAGTCATAACGGGACAGTATTGCCGAAATTCTTCGTTTTAGCAAACAACTGCGTGCTTCGGGTACTATCCTTTCAGATGGATTACCGTGGAAGAGTCCTGGCTTTTATAGGAGCGGTTGCATTTGTTGTTGTGGCCGTTCTGGTCTGGCGGCCCAGCACACTTCTGCCTGCGCTGGGAGACATGGAGTGGTTTTTCTACGACTGGCACCTAGAGGCAACTGCCCGGACGAAGCCACTCACCCTTGAAGAATCACCTGTGGTCATCATCGCCATGACCGACGAAACCCCGATTAAGCTGGCCGTTGCCCAGATCCTGGAAGACCCCTTCTACCCTCTGCCACGTTTTTGCCATGCAGATCTCCTGGCACATCTCAAGCGCTCTGGTGCGCGGGCCGTTGCCTTCGATATCTTTTTTACGGAGGCGAGTGATCATGATGCTAGCTTTGCGGCGGCACTCAAGGCATATCCGGGAACGATTGCGGCGACGCGTCCTGAGGTTAATGAGCAGGGCCAGAGCACATTCGTTCCGCTGACTGGGAGCCTGTTTGGTCTGGTGCCTGCCTCAGTGGAGGTGCTACGCTCGACAGGGCGGAGCGTGCGCTTTATCCGGCCTCTGGTTCAAGACGGTGTGGCGCTCGATATGCACGTGCCTCACCTCGGGGTGGCGCTTGGGGCTGCTGGAAACGGGGCACTCACACAGGCGGCACAACTAACGGGAGGGCATCTACGCTGGGGGGGACTGACCCTTCCTCTGGCCACTAGTCTTGGTGACAGTGCTGCTCTGGTTCGCTACCTTGGCCCCGAAGGCACCTTTCCCATCCTCGACTACGAGGAGGTGCTTCTGTCTGAGAAACCATCTGTACTCCTAAAAGATAAGCTAGTGCTCGTGGGACGCCAGAGTACACTGGAAGATCGGCATATGACTCCGCTGGGAGAGATGACCGGTGTGGAGATTCTTGCGAACATCGTCACCATGGCCACTAGGAACAGGGGCATTCGAACCGCGGAGGCATGGAGTCTCTGGATTGGCTTGCTGCTAACCGTGGTCTTTCTCTGGCTGGTCTGGCGCTTCACGCTGGCTCCTGCACTCATCGCCCCACTGGTTCTAGGAACGGGGTGGGTGTTTCTGGTGCACGCCGCGTTTCTTCGGACAGGGGTCTGGTGGGAGAGTGCGACTCCACTGACAATGCTCGGGCTCGCGGCGGGACTGGCCACCCCCTACGAAATACTTCGGGCGCACCGTGCTTTCAAGACACAGGTCTCCGCATCTGCTGCGCGGAGCGCAGTCACTGGTCGGGGGATGCAGCTAGGCACACGCGAGGTCTATGTCACCGTGGTCTTCTGCGATATCCGTGGCTTCACCAGCTTCTGTGAGACACATAGTGCCGATGAAGTCGAAAAAATGCTCCAGAGCTACTTTGAGGCAGGCAATGGTGCCGCAAAGCGCTTCGGCTCGGAGCTGGATAAGTTCATGGGGGATGCGATCTTGCTTTACTTCTTCGAGTTTCCGAGGCTGGAGCCCGGCGCGGTGCGCGCAGTGCGCTGGGCGTGGGAGATGCAGCGTGTGGGCGAGCAGATGGGGATCCAGATGGGGATCGGGATCGCCTCGGGGGTGGCGCGGGAGGGCTTTATCGGCACGGCGGGGCGGATGCAGCGCACCGTGATTGGCGATATTGTCAACCTTGCCTCACGCTTGCAAGACGCGACCAAGACTCTCGAAACCCCGATTTTGCTTAGTGAAGGCAGTTTTTTACAGCTTACAGAAGCAATAGCGGCTGAACCCCTGGGTGAGATTACCGTCAGAGGAAAACAGATACCCGTGCAGGTCTTCCGGCCCGTGCGCACTCAGGAGCTTTAGATGCAAAAAACGACGGTGGCACGCATTGCCGATGCCTTTGGAAAAGTGGAGAAGAAGCTACCCGGAAACGATGCATTTCGTGCGCTTTCGGTGGGAGACCGTCTGCCCGCTGCGACAACACTACGGACAGGTACCGATGCTGCGCTTCTGGTCGAGCTACCCGACAACCATGTGGTGCGGGTCGGGGCCAATACCACTGTGATTCTCAACCAGATTGGCGCGGATAAGCAGTTTGCGCTCAAGGTACTGAGCGGGCAAGTCTGGGCACTGGTGAAAAAGGCCAATCACCCCACTAAGTTCACTGTGGAGACATCGAGTGGAGTGGCGGGGGTGACAGGTACTGTATTTGGAGTTGGGGTGGACGAAGAGACCAACGAAATGGTAGTGAGCACAGCCGAAGGCAGTGTCGAGGTACAGTCTTTCGATGCGGCCGGGCGCGCTCTGGAATCTCCTGTCCCGGTGCTCCAGGGCATGATGTTGCGTGCTGTTCGCAAGCGTGCGCTTCAGGCCCCCCACTCTCAGGCCCCGCAGCACCGGAATATGTGGCGTGCCCTTTACCGGGAAGGGGCGTGGACCCAACAAAATGCCCCAGGCCTGCTTCATCTGAACCGGGGCCGTGAGACAGAGCTGATGCACTCTCTTCGGATGCGAGTGCCTAGGCCTCTGGGGAACCCACCTCGTCGTCCGGGGAGGGACGCTAAAAAAAACTGGTAATAATCAGACCTAATGCGAGATGAGAGGGAGTGCCATAATTAGAGAATGTATAGGGGAGAACACCAAACTCTCCTCTTCGATTCTGAAAGGATCACATTTAGACTATGAAATCTCTTCGTCGTGCGTTTACACTTGTGGAAATTATGATCGTCGTCCTGATCATCGGTATCTTGGTCGCGATTGCTGTCCCGAACTTTATCCGTGCTCGTGAG
>NZ_JAYVPL010000117.1:0-17184 GCF_043757465.1 Armatimonas sp. | reverse complement strand
GAATATTACGTTGGACATAGAAATTACGTTGGACATAGAAATCTCGATATTTTCTATTTTACCAGAGGAGGGAGATTATTTTTTTACGAGCCCTTAGTGATTCTTGAGGTCATAAAAGTCGTGCGCCGTGAAACTCTAGTTTCCAGTAACTGAGGGGGATCAGGAGTCAAGCAGGGTTGAGCAGGGGCAAAATCCCCGCCTTGCAAAGCGTGTAGTGAAGCATTTTCATACGGATTGCACTGCATAATCCCACGAGGGAACGGGAGAAGACTAAGTCCGTAAAACGGTTCCATAAGCAAGAAAAGACCTATCCAACCGAGATCCGAAGCTTTAGCCGCTTGGGAATCACCCAAGATCGAGAGTTTATTATTGTGGAGGGGACGGTGTCACTCAAGCCAGCACGGGCAAACACCTGGTTCTCCAGAGCACTTGATACAACCGGTAAGGGCCATTATAAAGTTTTCCAGCGCGCTCATCCCGTAGCCCCCATCTCTGGTTCACGTACAGACGAAACCATGGCGTTCTTCTGGACGGGAGCCTACCACCTGAATCGGAGCTGGCTACAAGATAGCCGCTCTCTTCGTGAGGAGTCGTATCTGGGTGATCTTAACTCCCAAAAGCAAGTTCTGCTCCGTTGGGAGATTGGTGCCTATGAGGCCACGATCTCTCCTAATAAAGAGTACCTTGCCTGGATAGACAGGCACTCAGGCGACCTCTTGATCTGGCGAACCCCGTTCCGTATCGAAAAGTAAGTCAATAGACTCCATACCAATTTGTTCAGATGAACATATGATAAATATATACAAATTTTGAGTTTGGTATAATGTGACCATGAAAGGTTTAACTTATGAGGCAGTTATAAAGACAAAAGGAAGATTATTGAGTCTTACCAGTCTAACGGAAGAAGAATTTGCAATTCTTTCAGCACTAGCAGACAAAGCTCTGATACATAGAATGAAAATGCAGACAATACAAGGAAAGGAAAGAAATAATAGAAAGTTTTCCGTATACAAAAACTCATCACTTCCCACAGCAAATGACAGATTACTGTTCGTGCTTTTATTTTTAAAACACAATATAACTCAAGATTTGATGGCGTCTATTTTCGACATGCCACAACCAAGGATTCATGAATGGCTATATACAATGCTTCATACGCTTAAAGATGCTTTAATTAATTCTGGAGATGCACCATGTAGAGATAAAGATGCTTTGTTAAAAGCCATTACTGAAGATGCAATCCCCCTTTTTGTCAAGATGGGGTTGAAAGACTCATGATGCGCCCTGTGAATGACGAAGAACAGAAGAAGCTTTATAGTGGCAAGAAAAAATGCCATACAAAAAAGAATCTTATTGTCATTCAACAATCTAAACGCATTGAATATTTGAGTCCAACAGTTGATGGCACAGTCCACGATAAAAAGCTGGCTGATATTTGTGAATTAGAATATCCAAGAGAAAGTGATCTCATGGATGACTCTGGTTTCCAAGGACACACGCCTGAGAACTGCGAAATTCTTCGTCCTTTCAAAAAACAGAAAGGTAAAGATTTAACTCCTTATCAAAAAAAATGGAATCGTCTTATTAGTCGTGTTCGTGTAGGTGTGGAACATGTTATTTGTAGTGTTAAACGTTGTCGAGCTGTTCAAGATACGATTCGACTAGAATTAGAAGGTGTAGAAGATTTAGTAATGGAGATATGTTGTGGACTTCACAATTTTCGCGTTAGGCTAGATCCGTGGCTTTCGCTTCCAGAGCCGGGAGGGATTTAAATTGGTATGGAGTCTAATCCAGAATCTTTAACATTCGGCTTGTGCCAGACGGTATAATATCCGTGACTACTGAAAGAGGTCTGGTCTCGCCCACGAAAGAGACCGAAATAGCATTGCACGAAGAAATTATTCTCGCCAAGCGTCAGATCACCGATAACCTGGATCAGATTCTGACCGTTCTCCCCGAGCGGGTGCAGACGGCACTTGCGCCCTATTTGGAAGAGCACTCCGATCTTTTGGAACTCGTTCTTGACCTGGGACGGCCTGCTGAGGCCCGCTTTGGCAACAACCTCCACGTGGATCTGCGGCCTGCCAGCGACGATCCCACGGACACTGCCAATGAAGTGACACTGGATGATATTGACCATGTCACCAGTCGTATCTCGGACTTTGGCTTCGACAACCGCGCCGGGATCGAGCGCACACTCCACCGTATCTCCTGCATCCGCAACCGGTCGGGGCGTGTGATCGGGCTGACGCTACGCATTGGCCGCGCTGTCTACGGCACGGTGGACATTATCCGCGATATTGTCGAGAGCGGGAAGTCTCTTCTCATGCTGGGGCGCCCCGGCGTAGGCAAGACCACCAAGCTGCGCGAAGTGGCGCGTATTCTGTCGGCGGAGTTTCGCAAGCGGGTCGTGATCGTGGACACGTCCAATGAGATCGCGGGCGATGGTGATATTCCCCACCCGGCGATTGGGCGCTCGCGGCGTATGCAGGTCAAGCGGCCTGAGGAGCAGCACGCGGTGATGATCGAGGCGGTGGAGAACCACATGCCCCAGGTGATTATCATTGATGAGATCGGCACCGAGCAAGAGGCCTTCGCGGCGCGCACGATTGCTGAGCGTGGCGTCCAGCTTGTGGGCACGGCGCACGGAAACTCCCTGGAAAATCTGCTGCTCAACCCGACACTCTCGGACCTCGTGGGCGGGATTCAGTCCGTCACGCTGGGCGATGAGGAGGCCAAGCGGCGCGGGACACAGAAAACCGTGCTGGAGCGCAAGGCCCCTCCGACGTTCGATGTGATCATTGAGATCATGGAAGTGGACAAGCTCGCCATCCATCACGATGTGGCCAAAGTGGTGGATAAGATGCTGCGCGGCCAGCTCCCCCGCCCGGAGATCCGGGTTCGCAACACGGGGGGCGTGGTTGAAGTGGTGCAGAAAGCCGAGCTGCCGCCGGACCGTCCGGGGGAGAAGAGTGGTGGAACCTACGGGATGACGTTTGAGCCCGAGTCTGCCGCCGCCCCAGCCCCCGCCGAGCGGGGGGGATTTGGACAGAGTGAGCGCAAGAGCTTTGGGCAGAGTGGGAAAACCGTGCACCTGTTCCCCTACGGCGTCTCTCGGTCTCGTTTAGAGCGGGCGATGGCCAACCTGCGGGTGCCGGGGGTTGTGGCGCGGGACATGAAAGATGCGGATCTGATCATCGCGCTCAAGGCCACGTTCCGCCGTGAGCCTGCCAAGATCCATGAGGCGCGTGGCAAGCACATCCCCACGTTCGTGGTACGCAGCAATACCTACATCCAGATCGAGAGCGCCCTGCGCGAGGTCTTCGGGCTTCAGCCCACGGTGCTCCCGACCGATGAAGAGGCTGCCATCTCGGAAGCCTCGGATGCCATTGAGCATGTTCAGGAGACCGGCGAGGCGGTTGAGCTAGCTCCACAAAATGCCTACGTGAGGCGTCTCCAGCATCAGCTCGTCGAGCGCGCCGAGCTCGGCAGTGAGTCTCTTGGCGTCGAGCCACGGCGGCGGCTGAAGATTCTGCCCAACACCCTCGTTTGAAGGCTCAGGGGAAACCGTGAGTCTCACTAGTGAATGAAAAATGCCCTCCTCACCACTATTAGTTGTACGATTCTAACGTCACCCGCACTTGCCCAGCCACGCCCGTTTCGCCTGACACTGGGCGGGGCGGTTGCTCCTGCGGCGGACACACTCTGGATTGGCCTTTCTCTGGATGCAAAGCGGCTCGCTAATCATCGCACTTTGAGCCTCTACGCGGATAGCGCATTTGGTCTGGGCGGCGGTTGTGGTGCCTCGATCAATCTCAACGCACCGCCTTCGAACACCTACGCCGGATTTGAGGGTGTCGGCTTCTCCCTGCGGCAATCCAGGCGCAGTGGCTGGGTGGGCGCGGGGTTGGGAAGATACGCGACGCATTTTTCGGAGTGCGGCACTCGGGACAGAAGCCGTGCAGGGCTGGGAGCCAAAGCCTTTGTCGGAACGGGAGGCGGTCTGTACTTCACCGAGCTCACTCTCACCGTCCCCTCCGTCGCCAAGCATACTCGGGCGAGTATCAGTGTTGGCTTTCGGCTCTGAGCGGGCATCCTGTATAATAGCGCCGTGAATCAACGTGCAGTGACGCCGCGTGCTCTGTTTATCGGAATCGCCTTCGCGCTCTTCTTCTCGGCAGTGACTCCCTACAACGACTTCAAGATCGCCGCAACCTATATCGCCGGGACGCAGTTTCCCATCGGAGCGCTTTTTGTGCTTTTTTTCTTTGCCTTTGCCGTCAACGCGCTCCTGCGGGGCATTGCACCCAAGGCGGTGTTTCAGCGTGGGGAGCTATTGACCATCTGGACACTGATCCTAGTGGCCTCTGGGATTCCGTCGTCGGGGATGATGCGCTATTTTATCCCGGAGATTGTCGCCCACAAAGCCTTCGCCGACGACACCAATAACTGGGATCAGAAGTTTCTCAACCAGCTTCCCGAGTGGACCAAGTTTCAGGACAAGGCCGCCGCAGACGCGTTCTTCAATGGCTACCATAAAGGCGAGGAGCGCATTCCCTGGGAGGCATGGCGCGGGCCGCTCTTCTTCTGGGGCATGCTGGCAATGCTCTTTCTACTGGCCACCTTCGCGATCTGCGCTCTTCTGCGCCGCCAGTGGGTGGAGAACGAGAAATTCTCCTTCCCCTTAGTGACACTCCCGCTTCTGATCGCAGAGGATCCGGAGCCGGGCCGGAAGGTCAACGCGTTTTTCCGTAACCCCCTGCTCTGGGCGGGGGTGGGTTTCAGCACGGTGATCCACACGGTCAAGGGCGTGCATCTGCTCTACCCCTCTATCCCCGATATCAATTTGGAGTGGTCGTTCAACGACTTCCTGACCGTGCGCCCTTGGAACTTAATTGGGTGGTTTCCGGCACGTATCCTCTTGATGGTGGTGGGGATCGCCTATCTCCTGCCCGCCGAGGTCTGTTTTTCGCTCTGGTTCTTCTTTCTAGTCTTTAAAGCACAAGTGATGCTCTGCGGTTTCTATAACTGGCTCATGCCCGGGCCACAGGGCTACAGCGACACCAATTTCTCAGCGCTACAAGCCTACGGGGGCGGGATTGCGCTCGTGCTGTGGATCCTCTGGACCGGGCGGCGGCACTTTGCCGATATTGTCGAGAAAGCGCTGGACGGCCCCCGTGCCAAAGACATTGATGACTCCGGCGAGCTGCTCTCCTACCGAGCGGCTCTGCTCTGCCTTGGGATCGCCTACGGAGGGATCGCACTGTGGCTGACAATGGCTGGGGTCTCGGTTCTGCTGATTCTGGTCTCTCTGGTCACCATGACCCTTGGGCTGATCGTCATCTCCTGGGCGGTCTGTCAGGCGGGTCTTGTCTTTATGGCGCAGCCCTACGGCTCGATTGATATCTTCGCGTTTTTGTTTGGCACCGCGCCCTTTAAGACCAGCGAGCTCTTCACGATGACCCGGTGGGAGACGATGTTTCTCTTCGACCCGCGCGAGATGCTTCTTCCGTCGATGATGATGGGGGCCAAGACCACCGAAGGCATGAAAAAAGGGGCTCGGCCGCTCATGGTTGCCATGGTCGTCACCGTGCTCCTCGCCTTTGCGGTCTCGCTCTATGCCAGCCTGGCGCTTCCCTACTACAACGGCGGCGGCAACTCGCTCAACAACCTGTTCACCTACAAGTGGAGCCCGGAGAAGCCTCTTAACTTCCTGGGCGGCGCGGCCTCGGTGCCGTTTAAGGGCGATCTCACCAATGGCCTGCACTTATTAACGGGCTTCGTCGTCTTTCTCGGTCTGCTGATTCTCAGAGCGCAGTTTAATTTTGGCGTGCATCCCATCGGGATTCTCTGCGCGGGAGTCTGGGCGATCAAGATGCTCTGGCTCTCGCTCTTTATCGGCTGGTTTGCTAAATCGCTCATCCAGCGCTACGGCGGGATGAAGGGCTACCAGCTTTTCCTACCCTTCTTCCTAGGTCTAGTGCTGGGCGATGTCATCAATTCCGTGATCTGGGTGGGACTCGGCTACGCCACCAATGTCGGCTACATGGTCATGCCGAACTAGCAGCGTTTTTCTCGAACCGGGGCAGGTAGAATAGCGGAGTAGTTCTGCACCTGAGCGCAGTGCCCTGTTGCCTAAGTAACTGATTATGATAAAACCTAAATCTACCCGTGATGAGCACCTGCTCACTCCCCAGCGCCAGCACCGAGGCGAGGCCTGGCCCACTGATTCCTGGCGCGTCTTACGCATCCAGAGCGAGTTTGTGCAGGGCTTCGATGCCCTAGGCGATCTTGGCCCTGCTGTGACGATTTTTGGCTCCGCACGCACCAAGCCCGATGATCCTCAGTACCTTGCCACGGTCGAGACAGCACGCTTAATCGGCGAGGCGGGCTTTAGTATCATCACAGGCGGCGGCCCGGGGATCATGGAGGCGGGCAATAAAGGCGCAATGGAAGCAAAAGTTCAGAGCGTGGGCCTGAATATCGAGCTGCCTTTTGAGCAACACGTAAACCCCTACTGCACGGAGACCATTGACTTCCACTACTTTTTTGTGCGTAAAACCATGCTGGTGCGCTACGCTCAGGCATTTGTGATCTTCCCTGGCGGCTTTGGCACGCTCGATGAGCTGATGGAATCTCTCACGCTGATTCAAACCGGCAAGATTCACAACTTCCCCGTGATTCTCGTTGGCACGGAGTTCTGGGGCGGGCTAGTCGCGTGGCTTAAAAACTCCGTACTGGTACAGGGAAAGATCAGCGCGGAGGATCTGGATCTTTTTTATCTGGTGGACTCTCCCGAAGAAGTGCGCGATATTATCGTCAAGGCCGTTCGGGGTGGCTCCGATCAGGTGGAGCGCGAGGAAAAAGCCCGCTTGGAGACTGCGCGTGTCTATGCCCCCTATCCCTTTTCGTAGACCATGACCACCACGCCTTTGCGCTTCGCCCTCCTCGACCATATCGAAGCCCCGCGTGAGCGCCCCTCGGGGGAGGTCTACGAGGAAGTGGTAGGCTACGTTCGCCTCGCGGATGCACTTGGCTTTGACTACTACTGGTTCAGTGAGCACCACAGCCATGTCCACTACGGGCACCTGCCCTGGCCGCAGCTTTTAGCACTGCATCTCGTCTCACAGACGAAGCGCATCCAGCTTGGGACGGCGATTATCTGCCTGAACCTGCACCACCCGCTCGCAATCGCGGAGCAGGCAGTGGTTGCGGATTTGCTGATGCAGGGGCGGCTCGCACCGGGCTTTGGCAGCGGGAGCTCGCCCGCTGAGTCTACACTCTTTGGTCGTGCCCTCGTGTCGGAACAGGAGCGCCATGAGCACTTTGCCGAAGCCCTCGAACAGATTCTGGCGACCTGGCGCAACCCGGAGAGCCTCCCGCAGGCTCACCCGACTCTGCACGCCCGGAGCTGGCAGGCGGTTAATAGTGTGGGCAGCGCCCAGATCGCAGGACGGCTCGGAATGAATATGATGTACTCCCACCTGCGCACTTCAGAGCAGTATAAGCTCTACCGCCAGGCGTACTTAGACTCCGGCGGCACGGGCCTGATCGCCGCCAATCGCCCGGTCTATGTCGGCGCCGATGATACCACAGCAATCCAAGAGCTTGAGCCCGCTCTACGAACGCTCTGGCGGCGCTTCCGCTCGGAGGGCAAGATTCCTACCGAGACGCCAGAGCCCGACGATCCCAGACAACTCTGTGGACACCCCATCAACTTCCTGGTCGGTGGCCCGGAAAGCGTGGCCACGCAGATCGCCGCGCTTAGGGCAGAGACGGACTTCGATGTGATCAACTTAGAGCCCAACTGGGCCGACCTCACTCCCGAGCAGATTTGCGGCACGATCCAGCGCCTCGCCGAGCAAGTGCGCCCCCTGCTGGGTACACTCTAGCCGTGACAGACCAAGAACATGTCCGCCTCGCAGAGGCCCAGCGTATTTGTGAGGAGCAGCTAGAGCCCAACGCCGAGCGCGTGGACCGCAGCGGGCAGGTGCCGCGTGAGAACTTGGAAGCCCTCGCCGCCGCAGGGCTGGCCGATGGGACGTTTGGCGGCGATGCGTTTCGCAGGGCGTTTGTGGAGCTCCTCTGCGCTGCCTGTGGGACGACCTATTTTGTGATCACGCAGCATCTTGGCTCGTGTGGACAGATTGCGGGCAGCGCCAACACAACTCTGAGGGAGCGGTTTCTGGCGGAGATGGTCGCCGGAAAGCACTATGTAGGAGTCGGGTTTGGCCACCTGCGCCGCCCCCAGCCCATGCTCCGCGCCACGCCCGTACCCGGTGGCTGGATTCTGAACGGAGTCGCGCCGTGGGTGACGGGCTGGCCAGCTCTCTCCGCGACCATCTACGGAGCGCACCTGCCCGATGGCAGCCATATCTACCTCTATGCTCCCGCAGTGGAGAGCGACCAGCAGCGGGTTTCTGCGCCGCTGCCTCTGTGTGCGATGGGAGCTACCGAGACCGTCGAAGCCACCCTCACGGATCTATTCGTCCCTGAGTCCGACTGGGTGCGAGACTCATCGCCAGAGCAGCTCGCCGCTAGCGATACGGCGAACTTGTGCAACAATGTCGCCCCGATGTTTGGCGTGACGCAAGGAAGCATCCGAATGCTGCGCCAGCTCGCCACCAAGAAACCCTTCCCCGTGCTCTCCCAAGCTGCCGACGCGCTGGAGAGTGAGCTTACTCAGTGCCGCCAGACTTGCTTTACCCTCGGTGATGGAGATAAATCTGCCGCTGCCTGGCGTGAGCAGGCACTAGAGGCACGCGCTTGGGCCATCGAGCTGGGAGTACGGGCGGCGCATACCGGAGTCGCGGCAGCATCGGGGGGAGCCAATAGTCTGGATCACCCCGCCCAGCGCCGAATGCGCGAGGCGATGTTCTACACGCTTTTCCAGCAGACCAGCGAGATCCTCCAGGGAACAGTCGCGCGGCTGGCGCGATTGCCCTAGTACTGGCGCGATCGCCCTAGTAGTCGTCAGTGCCTAGAAGCTCTTTTTCCATATTGTCAGCAGCTTCCCCAGTAATACGAATAGCTTGTCTTAGGTAGGCAGATGAGGCGTTGTCAGGGATGTCCACGCGGTAGTAGGCGCTCCAGGCTCCGCTCTCCCCCTTCTCGACTTGAAAGGCACCGAACTTGTAGTGCTTGATGAGTAGCTTCTCCAGAGCCTCAGCGGTGGGCCTTTCTTTACCCTTCCAACAGACCGACCAGACTTCACGCGTTGAGACTTCCGTGGTCTTGGGCTCCGTAATTTTCTCAAGGATTCCTCGGATAAAGATAAGCTGCGAGCGCTTCTCATCTTCCCAGTTGATCTCAACACTATAGTCGCCGTCTTTATCAATTTTATAGCCGTACTGGGTTGCCTTCATCACTGTCTCAAAGGGATCAGCTTTTGGCTTCGTGATAGCAGGATCTTGAGACGGCATCAGCGCCAGAAGCGCGAAACAGGGTGTAAAAAACATCGTGGTGGTTTCCTCTCGATTCAATAAAGACAGTGTAGCCCACATCTGTTACGGCCAGGTTGGCATGAGTGGTTCAAGGAAGAGCTCGAAGCTGGAAAGTGCCGGGCAGGTGGCGGCTCTGGTAACACGCAGTCGGACGCGGGTGGTTGTGGTTTGCGGGATGCGCCAGAGCCGACACGAGCCGATGGACTGCGCTTTTGCCACTTCAATCCAGGCGTTATTTTGCCAGATGTCTATTGCCGCTTCATCAATGCGCTGCCCCAGCGCAACAGCCTCGCGGAGCCGGATGATATTAAACGTCTTCGGGCGGCCCAGTTCTAAAGTCAGCTCAGGTGTCAGCACACGGTCTTCTGTGTACCAAGCTGTCTCCCAGCTTCCATCGAGCAGGTGCTTCGGGTCGGAGCCGGGGCGGGTGTTCGACGCGGTAAGCTTTGCGCCGACGGCTAGGTTCTTCGAGAAAGTTTTCTTCAGGTGCGCCCCGAAGATTTTCAGGCTACTGGCATCACTCTCGTGGATAAGCCCCCGGCGGTCTGGTGGGACGTTGAGCAGCATCGAGGCCCCCCGACCGACCGACTCTAAGTAGTGCTTCATGAGCTGTTCGGGGCTCTTGACCGATTGATTTTCTTTTTCGTGCCAGAACCAGCCGGGGCGAATCGAGAAGTCCACCTCGGCAGGAATCCAGCTCTTGCCGTCGCGTGCCCCCGAGAGTAGCTTTTTCGAGTCTATCTGCCCGACCCCCTCATTGGGGCCGATGGTAATGGTGTGCCAGCAGGGATCGCCCGCAAAGCCGCGCTCGGTACCGACCCAGCGGGCGTCCCAGCCGATATCGCTCCAGATACACGCCTCAGGCTGGAGCTCACGGATCATTTGCCAGGTAGTTGGCCAGTCGTAGTAGGTTGTCCGATCAATCTGCCGGGACTCGCGCTTACCGCCGTAGTAGCCATCGCCGCCGTTTGCGCCATCGTGCCAGGTCTCAAAGATCGGGCCGTAGTCGGTGAGCAGCTCCCGAAGCTGCTCGCAGTAGATCTTTGTGACATACTCCGGGCTGCCATAAAGCGCACTGTTGCGATCCCACGGCGAGAGATAGACCCCAAACTTCAGTCCCTGCTTCTGGCACTCGCGCGCCAGCTCTCCCACAATATCGCCCTTGCCGTTTTTATACGGACTGGCGCTGATGTTATGCTTCGTAGTTTTCGTCGGCCAGAGGCAGAAACCATCGTGGTGCTTACACGTTAAGATCGCGGCCTTCAGACCGGCGGCTTTCAATGAACTCACGATCTGCTTGGCGCTGAACTGCGTCGGGTTAAAGATCGCCGGGTCTTCGTCGCCATAGCCCCACTCTTTATCCGTAAACGTGTTGGTCGTGAAGTGCAGAAACGCGTAGGTCTCCAGCGTGTGCCACTTAAGCTGGCGAGGGCTGGGAATCGGGCCGTAGGGCGCAGGCAGGTTGCTCTCATAGCCCATAAGATTCTCGCTAGATTCTCTGTTGTACCATCGCCAGCAGTATCCCCACAAGACGTTCGGGCTCATCAATATTGTACTCTTGCAGGTCCACGACGACATGCTTTCCTTCGAGAAACCCGAACATCCAGCCCGTCCCAGATGTCACCACGCCGTAGAGCTTGGGAATGGTGTTGCCGCGCCTCTCATTGAAGCGCTGCGCCGCCACCATCTCCGAGGCGCACTGGCCCCAAGCGGCAGGCAAATCGGCGTTCTTTGCCTCGACAAGCGCGATAATGGGAGCATCTACCATGAGTTGCTGCGGCGAGAGGCTGATGAGAAAGTCGCAGTATCCGTTGAGGCCATCGGATTTTTCCACATCCAAATCAATCCCGGAGAAGAGGCTCACTCCACCAGGAAGCTGGCGAACCAGCTCCATCAAGACATTCATCACGATCAGCTCAGAGCGGGCCTTTTCGGTGTTGATCGCCACGGCAATGGGAACCTGTATCTCCAGAAGAGTCTGGAGCAGCGCACTCACCCCGACGGGAGGCACGTGGGCAAAATAATGAGGCTTGTGCTCAATCGTCAGCCCCAGGCGATCACGGACAGTTTGAAGATTGAACTCGCTGTATGCCATTGGATTGTTTACCTGGCCTTGAGTATACCGCGCTGAGCACCACCACGGAATGCTCTTTCAAGATACACTTCACTATGACCCGCTGGCTTCTGGGCATTTTGATCGTTCTTGGGTTTGCACTCTTCTTTTTCGTCCCAGCTAGATCCCTAGGTTGATGCCAAACCAACGCAAGACCTTCACCGGAATGCCTCGGTGACCGTGAAGGAGTGCAGGCGCAGTTTTTGTTTCAAGAGCGGGGCGACAGTTTGGCAGGAGTAGGTGGAGCCAATCTCTGGGGGATAGAGTGAGCAGCAGCCGTCCACCCCGATATACACTTGAAAATCCGGCTGGCCGCGACGGGTGAGCGTGATGCTCCACTTCTCCGGGTGCTTGTCGGGGATGCACTTTGTCTCGTAGGGCAGCTCGGGCGGGGCGGCTTTTACGGCCTCATAGAACTGAGTGACTTCGGCAGGGTCGGTGATTTCCAGGCGCTGCGCCCCCCAGCGAAGGGTCACGCGCTCGACCTGGCTTCCTCGAAGATACCACCAGAGACGCGGGCCGTCGGTCGTGGGGCCGAACTGAAACTGAGCAAGCCCCAGAATCCCCAGAGCGAGCACTCCTCCAGCAGCGATGAGCTTGGTGCGGCGCATGGCGGTTAGCGGAGCGCGGGCACTTTCCGCAGCTCTTCGGCGGCTTTGACGATTCCGACGGCGTCCATTCCGACTAGTTCGCGGAGCTTGGGGATGGGGCCGTGCTCGACGAAGTGATTCGGGAGGCCCATACGGGTCACTTGCACATCCGTGAGGCCACGGTCGGCGAGCAGCTCGACAATCGCGCTGCCAAAGCCGCCGGCCAGAATGCCGTCTTCGAGCGTGATGAGGCGTTTGGTGCGACGGGCGAGCGCCAGAATGGCCACTTCATCGAGCGGCTTGACCCAGCGGGCGTTGAGTACCTCGACCGAGATTCCTTGCGACTCCAGCGTGTTGGCGGCGACTAGTGCCTCGCTGACAATCGGGCCGTAGGTGAGAATCCCCAGATCATCGCCGCGCCGCAGGGTCTCGGACTGCCCAAGCTGGATCGGCATCACCGTGTCCGTGAGGTTCTCACCGCCGCCACGCGGGTAGCGCAGGGCGATAGGGCCTTTGCGATAGGCCAGCGCGAACTTGACCATCTCGCGCAGCTCCTGCGGATCTTTGGGCGAGAGCAGGACGAGGTTCGGGATGGAGCGCAGATACGCAATATCCATCGTTCCGTGGTGGGTCGCGCCATCGTCGCCCACAAGACCGGCACGATCAATCATGAAGACCACGGGCAGGTTCTGGATACAGACATCATGGACAATCTGATCGTAGGCCCGCTGCAAAAAAGTGGAGTAGATCGCACAGACCGGCGTGAAGCCCTCGGCAGCGAGTCCTGCGGCGAACGTCACGGCGTGCTGCTCGGCGATCCCCACATCGAAGAAGCGCTTGGGGAACTTATCGGCGAACTTGGCGAGGCCCGTGCCATCGGGCATGGCGGCGGTGATAGCGACCACTTTATCGTTGTTCACCGCCACCTCGTTGAGGCTCTCGACAAAGGCCTGGGTGTAGGTGACCCCGCTGGACTTCTTCTCCATCTTGCCGTCTTCAATGGAGAAGCCCGTGGTCGCGTGCCACGTGCGCTGGTCTTTCTCGGCGGGCTCGTAGCCCTTGCCCTTGGTGGTCAGGATATGAAGCAACACGGGGCCGTCGAGATGCTTGGCGTGCTCGAACACCTGAACGAGAAAGTCCGTGTCGTGGCCGTCAATGGGGCCGATGTACTGAAAGCCCAGCTCCTCAAAGAAAATCCCCGTGTTAGCCGGGGCAGCAAAGTGCGTGGCAGCGTGCTTGGCTCCTGCGGCAGTTCGGTACAGAAGGCCATCTTTATTGAGCGTGCGCTTGACCGTGCTCTCCACTCGCTGGTACATCGGCATGAGGCGAAGTTTCGCTAAGTACGTCGCCAATGCCCCGACATTCTCGGCGATACTCATCTCATTATCGTTGAGCACCACCAGCATCTTAGTTTTTTGGTCGCCGATATTGAGTAGCGCTTCAAGAGCCATTCCTCCCGTGAGCGAGCCGTCGCCGATGACTCCAATCACACTCTCCGTGGAGCCGCGCAGGTCGCGCGCCTTGGCAAACCCGAGCGCCGCCGAGAGACTGGTGCTGGCGTGGCCCGCGCCAAAGAGATCATACTCGCTCTCGTCGCGGCGCAGAAACCCGGAGATTCCCTGGTATTGTTTAATGGTGTGGAGCTGTTTCCAGCGCCCGGTGAGCATCTTGTGCGGGTAGCACTGATGGCCGACATCCCAGATCACTTTATCTTTGGGCAGCTCGAAAACTTTATAGAGCGCCACGGTCAGCTCAACCACACCTAAGTTGGGTGCAAAGTGCCCCCCGACCCGCGAGATGGTCTGAATCAGCCCCTGGCGTACTTCGTTGCACAGCGCCTTGAGCTGTGCGGAGTCCATGCCCTTGAGGTCAGCGGGACCAGTGAGCTTGTCGAGAATCGGGAATTCGTCCATAGTTTTCACATTCCACTTTGCCAGGCAAAGCTCTTCGCAGTCATACTACCGCGGCACTGCGGCTTTGTCAAAGTCTCCCAACAAGGATACCCGGTTTCAGGTTCCGGATTTCCCCAAACACTCCCGCACGAACGCGAGGCTCTTTGCCAGATTGGCGGCCTTTTCCTCCGCGATGGCACCGCTCATACTACACTCGTAGGCGAGCCAGCCGGTGAAGTTTAGCTCTTTCAGCACACGAAATGCAGCGACAAAGTCAATATCTCCTGTCCCCGGCTCGTGGCGCGTGTTGTCGGCGAGGTGCAGATGCTTGACGTAGTGTGAGGCGTCACGAAGCGCTTGTGGAGAGTCTGTCTCCTCGATGTGCATGTGAAAGAGATCGGCCAGAATCCCGACACCCGCCGGAGCGCCCGCAAGCTCAATCACGCGCTGGGCATCGCCGAGCCTTCGTAGATAGTGCTGCTCGTAGCGGTTGAGAGGCTCTAAAAGAAAGAGCGTGTTGTGCGTCGCAGCGTGGGGCGCGAGCTCCCCAAGCGCGGCGATCATCAGGCCGTCTTCGAGTTCGATTGCCGTTTTAAAGGGCGAGAGATCGGGGACTTTGGGGCCACCAAAGATCGGCGGGACGATCTGCCCTGCCGCACCCACTTCACCGCAGAACGTCAGTAGCGCCTTACTGCCTTCGATAGCCTTACGGCGCTTCTCTTTGTCGGGGTCGAGGAAGTCAAAGCACGGGTTGCCATCAGGGTCCGCGTTGCCACAGACACTGGAGACGGGCAAGATTCCATTGATGGCCTCGGCATCGCGCTGGCACTTTTGCAAGCCCCCGCCCCAGACGCCAAGCTCCAGTCCATCTGCCCCATGATCTCGTGCCCACTTCGCCTTGTCCGCCGTTGTCGTGCCCGGAATCATGCCGAGCTGGAGGGAGATTCGCATGGTTGTACTATACCAGAGCGCCCGGCTACCGAAACTCCGCCCCCTCAAAATTCGCAGATTCGCTCGCCTCGTAGGTGAGAGTCACTGGCTCGCCCCCGACGGCTCGAAGCGGATCTCAATCCCCGGGGTGGGCGACGGCGATGGGTGGGCATAGCGCTGATCCATCAGATACAGAAACTGCCCGATGGTACGGATGCCGTGCCAGCCCATGGCGGAGACTAGAAGTATCAGGAGGATGAACAGGCGCAGGCTCATGTTCTGGCTCGCTTTGGGAGCCCCCCGGTAGCGGGCACTCAGCCGCACAGTCGTGGGGAGCGGTGGCAGTTTTTCCTCTTCGTCCATCTCAACTTCAATATACAAGATTTTCCAGGATTTTCCCGATGATTTGGTGAAGAGAGGCGTAACGAATGCAGCGACGGAGATTTCTTCTGGGGCTGGTGTTTCTGGAGGCAGGGTGTATGGAGCAACAAGGCTTGGAGTGGCGCAGCGTGCGCAGTGAGGACACTGAGGGCAAGGGCTGGGCCGCGACAGCCGCCCCTTTTGATCGCCTGCCCACGCACGCTCAGGCGAGCGTCCCACCGTCGGTGTGGAATCTTGCGCACCATAGCGCGGGGATGTGCTTTCGATTTGTCACGGCAAGTGCCCAGATAGGGGTGCGCTGGTCGGTGGGCGGCGAGCTCGCGATGCCGCACATGCCCGCAAGTGGGGTTTCCGGCGTGGACTTGTACGGGCGTGATACGAAGAGCCGCTGGCGCTTTATTGGGGTCGGGCAGCCACGCCAGCAAGTGGGCAACCAGGTGGTCTTTCCGGGTGCAAGTGGAGGGCCACGCGAGTTTATGCTCTACTTCCCACTCTATAACAGCACCACACGAATCGAAATGGGAACCGCAGTAGGCACGGCTCTGTTGCCGCCATCCCCCCGCACCACGAAACCGATTGTCTTCTACGGGACATCTATTACGCAGGGTGGGTGCGCCTCCCGACCCGGTATGGCGTTCACTGCGATCACGGCGCGCACCCTGGAGCGTGCGCACATCAACTTAGGGTTCTCCGGCAATGGCAAGATGGAGCTTGCTTTGGCGGAGCTTCTTGGAGAGCTGGATGCATCGGTGTTTGTGCTGGACTGCCTCCGCAACATGAGCGAGGACTTAGTGCGCGAGCGCATGGAGCCGTTTATGCGCCGCCTGCGTGAGAAGCGCCCCACCACGCCGATTTTGTGCGCAGGGGACGCCTTTTTGGACAACCTGGCAGAGCCCACTCGCAGCAAACTCACCCGTGAGGCTGTCGAGAAGCTCACCCGCTCAGGGATTCCGAATCTGCAGTACCTGCCAATGCGCGGGGCGTGGGGCGATGATGGTGAGGGCACGGTGGATGGTGTCCACCCCACGGATCTGGGCATGTCGCGCCAGGCCGCTCTCTTCGTGAAAGTGCTTCGTAAGCTCGTCTAGATGCGCATGACCATCAACCACTTAAATATCGTCGTTGCCGACATGCAGCGCAGCTTAGATTTCTACATTGGCCTGCTCGCAATGCGCCAAACCTTCGAGGTCACGCTTCAGGACAGGTGGCTGGAAGAAGTGACGGGCTGCGACGACGCCCGCGCCCACTGCGTCTTTGTGGTGCCCGATGGCGGCGGCTGTCGCCTGGAGATCTTGCAGTACCTGAGTCCACAAGGCACCGCACTCGCACCCAATGCACTGCCTCACACTCAGGGTCTGCGCCACTTTGCACTGGAAGTCACGGATCTCGACGGGTGGCATCAGAAACTCAGCGCAGCCGGTGTCCGCTTCGTCTCACCACCCATCACCGTGCCCTTTCGGATTGTCGAGGGCATCCAAAAACGCCTCTGCTACTGCCACGACCCCGATGGCGTGGTTGTCGAGTTCTGCGAACACTTGCGAGGCTGAGAAACCTTGCGAAGCTCCACAGAGCACGATACAATTCTCTCTGCATTCATGGCGGGTGTAGCTCATTTGGTTAGAGCGCCAGGTTGTGGCTCTGGAGGTAGCCGGTTCAATCCCGGTCATCCGCCCTTTCGTGTAGTTTCCTGCGAACCCGTAGAGGGGAGCACCTCAAATTTACTCCCTCTAAAAACTCCGAAATCGCTGTAGATTTCTGCCTCCAGCGCGAGAGGCTTGGTGGATATAACCACCACCTTGTGAACGAAGCCCCGAAGGATTATCCGGCGCTCTATT
>NZ_JAYVPL010000116.1:0-53919 GCF_043757465.1 Armatimonas sp. | reverse complement strand
GTTTGTGGCTTGGGCTTCGTCGTTTAGATGGTTTGGAAGAGGGCTGGCAAATGGCGATGTCAGCCCTGTCGGGAAAAGATATGGGACAAGATTAGCGCTGAGCGGGGGGACAATAAAGAAAATTCCTACTTTCTCCCCCGTTGGACGGGGGCTGGGGGGCTACGGGTGCACCCAAGGCTTTCGGTACGGTCGGTGCAGGAGCTGGTTGGCGGCGACATCTCCGACAATGCGCTGCTGTTGCACGTCCCAGGTGAGTGTCCGTCCGGTTTGTTGCGCGAGGTTGGCGAGGATGCAGCTTGCCGTGGAGAGATGGCCCTCCTCAATATCCGCAACGGGCTTGCTGCGCGCGTGGACGGCTTTGAGCCAGTCGGCCATGTGGTAGCGAATGGCCGGAGCGACATGCTTCTCCAAGTCCCGCTCCGTGGCGTCCTCAGGGAACTTGTCTAGCTCTAGCGTCACGTCTTTATGGACCGCGAGGCCGCGGCTGGGGATAAAGTCGTAGCCGTTGACGCTGGCTTTGAGCACACCCTTCTCGCCGTAGAAGATCGCCGACCACGGATACTTCGGATCGGGCGCCTCACCCCAGCTTCTATGTTGCCAGAGCACTTGCGTCTCGCCGAAATCAAAGCTCGCTGTCTGGGTATCGGTGATGTTGGCGATACTGGCCTTGTCCATAAAAATCCCGCCATTTGACGACACGCTCTTAGGCCACCCAAGCCCGAGCATCCATCGGGTCATGTCCAGCATGTGCACGCACATATCCCCGACAATCCCATTGCCGTACTCCATAAACGCCCGCCAGCCGCGTGGGTGAGCAACCGGGTTGTAGGGCCGTAGCGGCGCTGGCCCTGTCCACAATTCCCAGTCCAGATGCTCCGGCGGGGTAGTGTTAGCAGCGTGGCTGTTGTTGCGCATGTGGTAGTAACAACACGTCTCCACTAGCCCGATCTTGCCCAGCTTGCCCTCTCGCAAAATCTCCCGCGCCTCGACCAGATGCGGCGTGCTCCGGCGCTGCGTCCCGATCTGCACCACGCGCTTATGCTTGCGCGCCGCCGCCAGCATCGCTTGGCCCTCCGCAATATCCACCGAGATCGGCTTCTGGCAGTAGACATCCGCCCCTGCCTCCATCGCCGCAATCGCCTGGAGCGCGTGCCAGTGGTCGGGCGTCCCGATTAGCACCAGCTCGGGCTTGGTCTCCTTAAGCAGCGTCCTATAATCCGCAAACGCCACCGGACGCCTCTTCGACGCTTGCTTGGTGGCCACTAAGTCCGCCGCCTCACCGAGCATCTTTTTGTCCACATCGCACAGCGCGACGACCTCGGCGTTGGGGGCGACTTGCAGCAATCGAAGCAGATCGCACTTGCCGTACCAGCCGCTGCCAATCAGCGCGACACGGGGCTTGACATCCTGAAACTCTTTGAAACTAGACGAACTTGCAAAACTCATGCAGGGATTCTACCCGCCAACCCCATAACCCCAGCCGAGCGGGGGGACAATAAGGAATTTTCCTTGCATTCCCCCCGCCGGGCGGGGGGTAGGGGGTAAAATACATCCCATGAACCAAGAGGAAGTTCTTGCTTGGCTTGCGGCGCACCCGTATGGCGAGCAGGACGAAAACGGGGTGGATCTTTCCCTGCTGCGAGCGAACCTGAAGCTTACGCCTGAGCAACGCTGGCTCAAGCATCAGCGTGCTCTACGAACCATTTTGGAGGTGAAACGTGCCGGAGAAAGAACTCGACTTCGCCGCATTGCTTCAGCGTCTTCATGAAGCTGGAGCGCGTTTTGTTCTGATCGGTGGTCTGGCGATGATGTCGCATGGGAGTGCCCATGTGACGGTAGATGTAGACGTGGCCTATGCCCGCGACTCCGAAAATTTTGTAGCACTGGCAAAGGTAATCCAGTCTATTCATGCCCGTTTGCGCGGTGTGCCGCCTGACCTGCCATTTCCTCTGGATGCACAGACATTTCGGAACACACTAAACCTGACCCTAGAAACCGACTTTGGCGATCTGGACTTGCTCGCTGTTCCTGAGGGGCTAGATTCCTATGAGGGGCTCGTCTCTCGCGCTGTGGAAATGGAAGTCTTTGGAGTTCCTGTTCATGTCGCATCGGTGGATGATCTGATCGCCATGAAGCGGGCTGCGAACCGTCCGAAAGACCAGGCGCATCTTTATGAGCTTCTTGCACTCAAAAAACTGCTCGAAGAAGGGTAGAATCCCTGCATGAACCAAGAGTCTATTCGCGCCGCACTGCGCGCCCTTCCTATCGAGCTGCCCTCCTGGGGCTTTGCCAATGCGGGCACCCGTTTTGGTGCTTTCCCCGAGCCGGGAGTGGCACGCGATATCTACGAGAAGATCGAGGACGCAGCGACGGTGCATCGCTTGACGGGTGTCTGCCCGACAGTGGCTGTCCATATTCCGTGGGACTTGCCGCCCGTGGGCAAGACCTGGGCCGATATTGCGGAGTTTGCCAAGAGCGAAGGAGTGGCGATTGGGGCGATCAATCCCAATTTGTTTCAAGACCACGACTATAAGCTAGGCTCGGTATGTAATCCTGACCTGGCGGTGCGTAAGAAAGCCGTCGCGCATCTGAAAGAGTGCGCTGAGATCATGGAAGTGACGGGCAGCAAGCTCCTGAGCATCTGGCTGGCCGATGGGACGAACTACCCGGGCCAGGACGATATTAAATCCCGCCGCCAGCGGCTCATTGACTCACTGGCCGAGGGCTACGCCGCGATGCCAGACGACGGCGAGATGCTGGTAGAGTACAAGCTCTTCGAGCCCGCGTTCTACCACACGGATCTGGCCGACTGGGGCACGAGCTACACGGTCTGCCAGAAGCTCGGGGATCGGGCTAAAGTGCTGGTGGACACGGGGCACCACGGCCACTACACCAATATTGAGTTTATTGTCTCCACACTGATTTCTGAGGGCCGTCTCGGGGGCTTCCACTTCAATGACCGCCGCTACGCCGACGATGATCTAATCGTGGGGAGCGCCAACCCCTACGCGCTGTTCTGTATCTTCCATGAGCTGATTAACGGCAACGACGGTAAAACCGCGTTCCAGACAGCCTACATGTTAGACCAGAGCCACACGGTCGAGAAGAAAATTGAGGCGATGGTGCTCTCAGTTCTCAATGTCCAGACCGCCTACGCCAAGGCGCTCTTGGTAGACCGTGCCGCCCTCGCCGAGATGCAGGTGGCAGGCGATGTCATGGGAGCCCACGCGATCCTGCGCGATGCCTACGAGACCGATGTCCGCCCGATTCTTGCCGCCGCGCGTGAAGAAATAGGCCGCCCCGCCGACCCGCTTAAGGCCCTCGCCAGTGATGAAATCGTCAAAGAGCGCCGCGCCCGTCGCCAAGTCGAGCCCGCCCGTGCCAGCGGCGCGGGTCTGGGGGCATAGAGCCGCACGGTTGCCTGATTGGGAGCTTCTGTGCGAGCATGACTAGGCTATGCTACTCCTTCAGGAGTCGTTCGATCTGTGGGGCGAACGAGGCATAGTCGCGCTCGCCTTGCCAGCGGTAGCGGATACGGCCTCGCTTATCTATGAGAACCGAGATCGGGACTTCGTGCATATCGCCGTAGGCTTCCCGTACGTCTTCGGTGGCCAGAGCCTGTGGGTAGGTCAGGCCGTTTTTCTGGCACCACGCCCTCACGCCCACCGCTCCGTCCTCCTCCGAGAGGGCGCTCCCGACCAGCTCAAGCCCCTGAGCCGCGTAGCGCACATGGAGCTTCTGGAGGGTGGGAACTTCCTGGCGGCAGGGGACACACCAGGTTCCCCAGAAGTTGAGGAGTGTCACTTTCCCGCTCGTGGCAGGCGAGACTGTGCGTCCGTCAATGGTCTGGATCGTGACTGTTGGGGCGGGATCCGTTCGGCGTGGCCTGATATCCGGCAAGGGCTCCAGGGCGGCATACTTGCGTCTTTCGGTCTGCCACCAATCTTTCCAGTGCTGAAGAGCTGCGACTTTCCCTTGGCTCGACAGCCGGGTGGTGTAGCGCCAGGGCTTGTTTGTGAGCTTGACTAGAGCGCTTGCGGCGAAGGTACGCTGCGTCTCAGACGGCTCGTTGAGGCAGGCGATGAGGTCCGGCACAAGCCAGCTTCCTACTGTCGTTTTTGCGCGTCCTGCACCGGACGAGGCCCACTGGAGCACCTCTTGACGAAGCCAGAGATCGTCATCCCGGAGCGCGGCACGAAGAAACGGGCGCTCTTGCTCGGAGCCTACCTGTGCCAGTGCGAATGCGGCCTTAAGCCTCACCTCGGAGTCGTTATCTGTGAGGAGGTCTTTGGCAAGTGCCAGTCCTTCCGCGCTACGCTCACTTGCCAGGGCTTCTGCCACTGCCAGGCGACGAGCGGGTAGTGCATCCTGAGCCGCTTGTCGCAGACGTGTGACGCGCGCTACCCCTGAGAGGTGAGCAAGATCCGCTTCAAGCTTAGGATCACCTCCATGAACATGCTCTGCCTCACCAGTGGGTTGCAGGCGAGCACGCGCAAAGAGGGCGCAGGGAATGCCCACCGCAAGGACGAGCCACATTCCGATCCAGAACCGACTCGGTGGTTTCATAGGGTGCCTATTTTCATGCTTAGTTTACAGTTGGCGGAGCCATCAAGTTCATTTTTATTTTAAAGGCTATCTGGCCTGTCGCCCTAGCCTAGTCAACTCGGTAGACATCCACACCGCAAGCGACAAATATTTTCTTCTCCGGGCCGCCGTAGGCCATAGGGCCGATCTTGGTGGGGAGCTTTGCGATCTCCTGGCTCTCTTTGGTGACGAGCGAGTAGGACAAGAGCGTGTTGCCGTCGGCGTAGAGGATCGTGCCGTCGCCGCCGAGGATGGGGCGGCTGCTGATTTTTTCGAGAGCAGGCGTGCGGATCTCGCCTTTTTGGGGATCGAAGACATAGAGCTTGTTGCGGTAGGCGCAGGCCGCGAGTTTGGTCTGGGAGTCATAGACGAGGCTGTAGACCGAGGCGACATCGGAGAACTCGTGGGTCCAGAGGGCGCGTCCGGTAGCTAAGTCCCACAGACCCACTTTCACGGGGACGCCTTTCTGCGCAGAGAGCCCGTTGGCCTCGGTGCTGGTGCCGATCAGCACCTGCTCCACTCCCACCGGCGCGACCCCGCTGATCCCCTGCGGCCCGAGCGGGTTTTTCAGCACCTCGGACTTTCCCGTTTTGGGGTCGGTGATGCTCACGGCCCCGCCATACTCGCCGTACTTGGCCAGCCAGCCCGCGTAGAGCCGCCCGTCCTCACCGACACTCACACCCGCGCTGGGACGGATGTAGCCCGGCCCCACCCGAAAGATCGTCTTAGGGTTGATATGCTCCACCTGGTTCCATCTTGCCTCGGGGTCGAAGCGGATCACCTCGCCGCCGACATAGGCCACGGCGTAGGAGATACCATCAAGAATCGCCGCATCGTAGACCTCACCGCCGTGATCGGAGACCGTGCGGGTATTGGTGAGCTTGCCCGTCTTGGTGTCGAGGTAGAACAGTGTCTGCCCAAACGTGGGGCCACCCCAGAGACGGCCTCCGTCATCCACACGCAAAAAATGCGTCGGGCGCGGCGCGGCGGGGCCGGGGATGCGCTTTAGATCCAGCTTGCGCTTGCGCCCCCCAAGAGAAAAATAGTCTTGACCACGCACCCCGAAGAACGTCCCCTTATCGTTGCGCGCGAGCAGGCCGCCAGCGTTGTCGGGAAGCGCCAGTGCAAGCGTGAGCGTCTTTTCTCCCGCCACAAACCGCCAGACTTTCTGCCCCTGCCGCAGGATCAGCGTTTTTGCATCGGTGAGGCGCGTGTCCACGGTCCAGGCACCGTCTTTTGGATCGGGCTCTGGGAACGGTAGTGGGGTCACCTCCGCTAAGTCCGGCATCCGAAACGCCTGCGCCCCGACCAGAAAATACCCGTTCCACGCCACCCCGATACTTGCGCCCTGGAGCGCATCCGGGGCTTTCACAAATGCCTTGGTTGCCGGGTCGAAGACCATTGTCTCGGGCTTGCCAAAGCCAAACTGGCAGAAGAGCCGCCCGTCGGGGAGGGCGGAGACATAGCGCAGGTAGAGGTTTCCGTTTGCCTTGGTCGGTGCCCCCAGGTCCTCCACAGCGCCCGTCTCCACGGTCAGCGCCCCCAGCTTGCCGCCGGGGTAGGTCCCGCCGTAGAGCCGCCCGTCCTTGCCAATCCCAAAGTTCCAGATGTAGTCCTCACCGGGGAACTTGGCCGTCTTGACCCACTGGCGCTTGCTCATGTCAAAGAGCATGAACATGCCATCAAAATACGTCCCGACAGCAAGCAGCGTCTCCGAGAGTTTTTCTAAAGCCCATGCCCCCGAGCCCGCCGGAGCCCGGTGCACCTCGGCCACATCGCGCTGGGCATCGATCAGGATCAGCTCCATGTTGGAAGCCTCGTTCATGTTGGTGATGACAAACCACTCGCGGCCCTTGTCGTTGACAATCACCCCAGCGTGTACATTGCGTGCCTGGCACGGCTGTCCTAAAAGTGTTAGTTTCATGGCATCCATCCCCCCGGCCCCCTTCCTTCGCCTGAAACCCGACTTCGCCTGAAACCCGACTTCGTCGGGGCGAAGGAAGGGGGAGCTGTTCTTGTTTACATGATTTGTGGTTGTTTGGGCGGTGCATCAGGTACCACCCAGAGTGCGTTGTCGTACCGAAAGCTGAGCTTCTTGCCGCTCGGGAGCCAGTCAAGTTCCTCAAGCGGATAGGGTGACGTGACGGTTCCCAGGCAGAGGCGCTGGCTACCATCGAGGCGCATCGTGTGAATGGACCAGCGTTCTCGATCACTCTCCGCGAAGGTAAAAGCTGCGAGGCGCTGGCTTTGAGGCGAGTAGGCGATGTCTAACACTGTCTCACTCTTGGGAAAGGGAACCTCAAAGGGAGTCTCACGGCGGGAGCGCTGGCCTTGCGAGAGCCGGAACTCCCAGCGCCAGAATAGAGCCGATCTTGTCTTGAGTCTTTCTGAGTAGTCATTGACTCTGCCGACACCACGGATCAGGTCACCATCGGGGCTCTCGATCAAGTGCCCTGAAGTGATCGTATCGGGCCATAGACTATAAGCCCCCGTCGCATTGTTGGAGGTTCCTAAAGGAATGATTCGCGCCAACGGATCTCCAAGGAGGCTACCGGTGAGGGCGTAGAGTTTTTTGTCTTGGAAGGCAAGCATGACCCAGGCAGTGCCGTTAGCGACCCAGAGCGGTTTTGAACCCACGAGGAGCCAGCGATCAGAGTCGCTTATCTTGTGTTTATCAACAGCCCAGTGTCGTTTTTGCTTACCATCCAAGGTCACTGCTGTGAGATCGGTCACTTCGGGATTACTTAGAGGGCTTGAGAGTACCCACTTGCCGTTGGGCGAAGGCACTCCTGAGGTGCGGGAGAACAAGGCGATGTCGATATTTTCACCAAGTGGCCGACGTTTACCGCTAGGAAGCTCCATCTCAATAGTGCGAAAAACATAGCGTCCCTTTGCGAGCTTCGTAGGCCACTCTACTGCGAGCTGTGTGGTATCGGTTCGCCAGCCGAGGAAACGGACGTGCCGACCCTGCTGGGGCGGCGTGTAGACCCGTACTGCGTTTTTGAGCAAGCTATCCATAGGGATTACTCCAGCACCATTCTACAGCCTCTCTTTGCGGGCTCGGCCCGCTTCGCCGAAGGCGGCCTGAGGCGGGGACTTTCAGGCCCCGCCCTTTCCGTACCACGCTACGATCTTCTGGATCGCCTCTGCCACTTCGTCGGCGTCGGTCTCGGTGTTGGCTTCGTTGACAGGGATCATGACGCCGGTTTCGAGAATCTGCTCTGCGACCGGGCAGCGCTGGGTGGTGTAGTCCACGCTGTCGCAGGCGTGGGGGGCGTGGGCGAAGGCGCTCTTGCCGGTGAAGATCGGGTAGCGGTAGATCGGGTCGCCGATATAGTGGGCTCCGGCACGGACACCCTCCGCGGCAAGGGCTTTGGTCAGGCCATCGGCATCGGTTCCCAGCGTTTCGGGGACGACCCTTAGGAGGTAGAACCACCACGAGGGATTGACGCCCTGCGTTGCCTTGGGGAGTGTGATGCCCGGAACCCCGGCCAGCTTTGCCGTCAGCCGAGTGCACCAGGCGCGGCGCTTGGCGACAATCCCGTCCAGCTTGCGGAGCTGCGCCCGTGCGACCGCGCCCTGCAACTCGGTCATGCGGTAGTTGTTAGCAAGGAACGTCGGTTGGCGCACGAGGGCATCGGGGCGGCGGTTGTAGCCCTTATCCGTGGCGAGGCGGAGCTTCTCCGCGAGCGCGTCGTCGTCGGTGAGAACCAGCCCGCCGTCACCGCAGGAGATGTGCTTGAACTCATTGAAGGAGAAGCACCCCACTACGCCGCGCGTCCCGACCGGGCAGCCCTTGTAGGTCGCACCAAACGCCTGGGCGGCGTCCTCGATCAGCGCCAGACCGTGCTGGTCGCAGAGGGCTTGGAGCGCGTCGAGATCGCAGGTGTTGCCCCAGAGGTGCACGGCAATAATCGCCCGCGTTTTGGGGGTGATTCGCGCCGCCACGGACTCGGGATCAAGCGTGTAGCCATGCGCCGTCAGATCGGCAAAGACCGGGATCGCCCCCTGAAAGAGCACCGGGCTGATCGTCCCCATGTCCGTGATGGGCGAGACAATCACCTCATCGCCAGGGGAGATGCCCAGTGCCATCAGCGCCGTGTGGATCGCCGCCGTCCCGCTGGTGCAGGTGACCGCGTGCTTGGCACCGTACTTCTGGGCAAACTCCGCCTCCAGCCGCTTGACTTTCTTGCCCTGGGCATAGAACAGCGTCCCTTGCTCTAAGGCCTCTTGAAGCTCACGCAATTCATCGTCGCCGTAGCGTGGCTCGCCCATCCCGTAGGGCGTTTGTTTCGCTTTCTCGCCACCAAAAAGTGCTGGTTTCATGGTTACCCCCTAGCCCCCGCCCAGCGGGGGGAATATAAGGAATCTCTTTCTGATTTGTCCCCCCGCTGGGCGGGGGCTAGGGGGCTGGCCACAAACCGCCACCCCCACCGCTCCACCGCGCCGTCCGGGTCGAGCGTCAGAACCGTCGCACCGGGCAGTGGCTCGGGAAACGCAAGTTCCTCGGGGCTTACCCAGTAGGCTTTGCGGCGGGCGCGCTCCCACGTTACTAGCTCTCGGCCCGTGCGCCAGACGATACCGCGCCGCTTGCCCTCGGCGACCACGGCTTTGAGCGCTTCGGCGACTCCGGGTTTTCGCATGTGCGCCGGGTGGAAGAGAAAGTGGGCGACTCCGTAGAAGCGCGTTGCGGCGTCCAAAATCGGCGTTGCCACTTCCAGCGGAGCGAAGATACACAGGTCTTGCGTCGGGGTGGACAGCTCCCAGACGGGAAGCACGGTGCCATCCGGGGCGACCGGGCGGTACAAGTGGCACGTCCCAAAGTTGAAGCCAACCTCGCCGGTTTTCGATGCGCCCTTGGACTGGTCCAGCACGATCCCGACGCGCTCCAGCCAGCCGTAGAACTCGGTGTCGCCTTCCCAGCGCAGGTAGTGGTTCTTATTAGTGACGGGCACTGCGCCAAACAGTGCCACCAGCCGCTCGTACTGGCTGCGGAACTCCTCCTCGCTCCACGGGTGGTCGAGGGCATCGTAGTGCGTGGCGAGCTCGTGGCCTGCGTCGGCGATCTTCGCCATCAGCGCGTCATCGTAGCCGGGGAGGATCACGCACCACGTGCCCGGCGCGTCGGCTTCCTCCAAAGCAGCGAGCAGTGCCTCGGCATCGAGCGGGTTGTTGCCGTCGGTGTCGTGCGAGAGGTGGCCCTGGGCAATCGCGCCGTCGGGGTGGTACCAGAGCAGGGAGAGCGTGATTTCCTGAAGGCTGGCTAGCTCGAAGATGTTTTTGAGGAGCAGCTCCACCCCGGCATCGGCGACGGGCGTGAGAAAACCGCTCAGGCCAGGGATACCGGGAACGGGTGCTCGGTCGAGGTGCCAATCCAGCACTTGGCCGTCGTCGCTCTTGAGCACGCCGTCGTGTGTGGGGCCGGTGCCATCGCTGCTGGGGATGCCATCGCGGGTAATGGCGCGGCCCTGCTGAATGTGAACAATCGAGCCGACAAGATCGGGGGCGATCAGGCGGCACTTGCCGTGGGCAAGAATTCCAGGGAGCTCCGTGGGCCGCCCGTGGGAGTCGGTGCAGGTCGCAAGAACTGTTGTACCGTTGCTTGCGTGCGCGGCGATGCCGCCGAAGAAGTGCCTCCCGTCCATATAGCCTTCACCGAGCGAGCGTAGGCCACTGGCCCAGAGGCTGTAGGTGGCGGGGAGGGGAGTCGCGCCGAGCAACTCGCCGAGGCCGCAGAGTCCGGAGAGCGAGAGCCACGCGCCGCCGTTCTCGACCCAATCGCGCACGGCGTCAGGGAGCTTGCCCTCACCCACCGTGACGAGAATTTTCAGCTCCGGTAGCCGGGTTTCTAGTTCACTGTACGGGATGGGGGCGTAGCACAGGCCGACGTGGCCGAGAATCTCGTGGATGTACTCGGGGTAGCGCACGACGCGGGCGGCGTTGGGGTGGGGCGCAGGCAAGACACAGACCCCCAGAGAGATAGGTATGGCAGACATTGGCATTCTGACCTTAGATTCACCCTCCCCCCTGGCGTTCCTGCGTAGGCAGGTATCATAAACCCTTGCAAAAGGTGACGATGCTGGCTCTCGGTGGACGGACGCGACGTTTCATGTGCAGGTTGGGGGAAGGTTTGGGGGAATTGCGTGCTCTTTACCCAGTGAGCAACGTCGCCCGTAGCTCCCGGTAGCGGCGCTCGTCGCCCTGGACGACGAAGCTCAACTCAATCGCCGCGCCGTGTGGTGTCGGGTGCGCGACCTCCAGGCTGAACTGTGCAACGCGGCCTTCTAAAGTGCTTTTTAGTCTCTGGCAGGTCTCGCCAAGCGTAGACCATGGGGCACGAATACGCACGAAATCGGCGAAGGTCTCGGGTTGGGCATTGGCACTCCAGAGGTCGCTTTTCTGGCGGCTCTCCAGCCAGCGCTCGCCGTCGTCGGGATCGCCGGGCGTACCGCCGAGCTGCTGGCAGACGGCGTAGGCGAGCTGAAAGTGCCCGGTCTGGATCAGCTCATCGCCCTCGAAGGCAAGCACAAGACGCTGGGGCGCGATGAGGCGCGCTAGTGCCGGCCTTGCGTCGCAGCGGTGGATCAGGCGCAGGGCATCGCAGGCGTCGCTAAAATCTCCAAAATCAAAGACGGCCCAGGCGCGGGCCTCAGGCTGGGGGCGCATCTTCAGTGTGGCGGCGACGATAATCCCACCGTGTGAAGTTTGCGAGAGCGTGATCTCCTGAAAACTGCCGTAGCGCCCGGAAAAGAGCCCGTGGGCATCGGTGGCGATGCAGCCGCCGACCGTTGCCAGGTTCGCACTGCCCAAAATCTGTCCGAGCGTGTAGCCGTGGCCAGAGAGCTGCTCCTCAATAGCCGCGACCGTCAGGCCCGCACCCGCCGTGACGGTGAGGTCTTCCTCGCTCCACGAGAGCTCTGTCAGCCGCGACGTGTTTACGGCAATATCTACTGGCGCAAGCTCACCCGTGCCACTCCCGCCGCCCACTGCCCGGAGTGTTTTGTTATTGGCCGCTGCCCATGCTACGAGTACTGCCACTTCCTCGCCGCTACCCGGCTGCGCGACGGCTTCGCACAGCACGGGGCGCGTCTTTAAGTGGGGCGGGAACCAGGAGCGCCAGGCTTGCTGCCGGGAGTCCAGATCGGTAAGAAGCTCAGGTGTCATTACTTCTCTTTGTACCCGATTGCTGTCTGCGCGGTACAATACCTTTGTGAAATCCTCTTATTTACTACCTCTACTCTCTATGGCACTGTTCCTCGGCAATCCCCTAGTCCATGCCCAGAGCTTGCCGCTGGCCCCCGCTACCAAAGAAGCGCTCAGTGAGCTCTCGACGGGGATGGAGCTGGAGGCACTGGCGGGTGGGTTTCTGGTGGTGGCTCCCTCCACGACGATGCTGGGGGAGACGAAGCTTGATCCAAATTTTGGACTGAAACTCTCGCGGCAGATTGCGGTCTATGCCCCGGTGACGGGCGGCGGCTTCAAGCAGGTTGTGGCCGTGCGCCACGACTCCAGCGACCGTGCGTTTGCGCTGAAAGTGGCTCGACTGGCAGGGCGACTGCTTCGGCTCCACAAAGAAAAGATGGGGCAGGAGGCCAGCTACCAGCAGGATGAGGAAGTGGCCCAGGTGTGGCTGGCACGGGTGAAGGCACCGCACAAGGCCAAGGCAGCGGCAGAGACCCAGGTAAACAATGTCTACCTCTTCGAAGTGGCGGAGCCGCGTAAAGAAATCGAGTGGGCACGGACAATTGCGCACGAGTGGGGGCATCTGGTTCTCCTCGCCGCGCGTGGCTACAAAGACCCGGAGAACGATGCGGCGGGTTTTTTAGGCGAGCGCTTGTTTCTGAAGTGGCTGCGTGAGGATGCGCTGGCACTGCTACGCAAGACAGACGATTTCTGCGAGCGCGAGGGCTTGCAGCTCTACTACGACCGGCAGCTTGCTCCCCTCATGGCCCGCTACAATGCCGCCGGGCCTGCCGATAAGCGGCTTAGTCAGCTTAACACGGAAGGGATGGACTACTACATCGGGATGGCACTAGACACCGATGACGTTTTTGGCTCTAAAGTGCTTGGGTTCGCGCTGTATCACCTGGAAAACACGACACCGGGTGCACTGGTGAACGCTGTCCGCAATGCAGTCTTTCTCCAGACCGAGCTGCGTGTCAAGCTCCCCGCCTGGGTGCCTCTTGCGCCAGATACCTACGCCGTGAGTGGCCCCGCAGGAAAAGTGATGCTCGATGTCCGCCCCCTGGATCCGTCGAAGCCGGTGCCCTTCAAAGTGGCTGCGCCAGGTTACAAGCGCATCAAAGCCGTCTCAGGGGCTATTCCCTCTGTATTACTGCGTCGGGGTGCGCCCAAAAAATGACGCCGTACAAGGCCACGCTGGCGTCGCCGTGTAAACTCAACTTGACACTGGATGTGGGGACGCCGCGCCGTGACGACTTTCACGAAATAGACTCACTAGTGGTGCTTCTCTCGCCTAGCGACGAGCTCACGGTCACGGTTAAGCCAGGGCCGCGCCTGGTGAAGCTGATTCTAAAAGACCGTCGCCCGGACGCGGTAGCCATCGAACCCGTGCCCAAGGGGGTGGAGAACCTGGCGCACAAAGCCGCGCAGCTCGCCCTAGACACACTCGCACCTGGGAAAGAGATCCAGGTCTGGATCACGCTCGCCAAGCGCCTGCCGGTGCAGGCGGGGCTGGGTGCGGGCAGCTGCAACGCCGCCACGGTGCTTAGAGCCGTCGGAGAGGCACTGGGCAGCTCACCCGAGGCACTTCTGCCGCTCGGCGCGCAGCTCGGCTCCGATGTGGCACTGTTTCTCGCTCCCCTCCTTCCGTTATCGGCTGGGGGAGGAGGGCTTGTGCGTCTGCGCGGGCGCGGCGAGAGGATTGAACCCGTTGCTCTCACGCTTCCCAAGCTGTACGGTGTCCTTGCACGGCCCGCTATCGGCGTTCCTACCGGCCCCGCCTACGCACTTCTCGATGCGCTTGCAGGGCGCACACCCGGCAACGCCACGGAGCGGCTGCTTGCCGGAGAGAGCTTATTAAGTGCGCTCTCCAACGACTTTGAGGCCGCCGTCTTGCCTGCGTATCCCGCAGTCGCCGCCGTTCACACCGCCCTCACCGATGCCGGGGCGCTGCGGGCGCTGCTCTGTGGCTCGGGCTCGTCGGTGTTTGGGCTGGCGCGAGATCGGGCGCACGCGCGGGAGCTGGTGAAAACACTCGCCGGAAAAGTAGCCTGGCTGAAGCTGGTGGAGAGCTTATGAGTACCCAGAATATCGCCGCTCTCGTGCTGGCGGGGGGAGTCGTAAAAGACAAACACGCTGCCTCCTGGGAGCCATTGCTACCGCCAGGAGTGCGCAACCGGGCACTGCTGGAGTTAAACGGCAAACCCATGTACCAGCATGTCGTGGAGACCTTGCAAGCGACCCCCGGAATCAGTCGGATTTTGCTCGCGGGCGATGTGCCGCTTCTGCCCGGCTGCACGCCCGTGCCTGGTGGGGAGTCCATGGTGGACACACTTCTCAATGGCGTTACCGCCCTAGATTCCTCCGAGACGCGTTTCTTAGTTGCCACCGCCGACATTCCTTTTCTTACCGCTCAGGCCGTGACGGATCTACTCGCCGATGCCCCGGAGAGTACGGACTTTGTGTACTCGATCATTCCCGCCAAAGTCTGCTATGATGCCTTTCCGGAGATGCGCCGCACGACCCTGAAATTATCTGAGGGAGAGTTCACGGGGGGAAATCTCGTCATCTTAAACCCGGAGTTTCTGCGAACCCGTGAGGCCGCCGTCCGCCACGCCTACGCGCTGCGCAAGAACGTCCCCGGCCTCGCCGCCCTGCTCGGCCCCAGCACTATCTTGCGCCTACTGGCCTCTCGTGTCGCGCCCTCGCTGCTGACGCTACCGCAGCTTGAAGCCGCTGTCAGCCGCCTGCTCGGTGGAGCGACGGCCCGCGCGATTGTCTCGAACCACGCCGGAGTGGGAGCCGATGTAGACCACCCCGAAGATGTGGCATTGGCACGAAACTATCTGGAATGAGAAAAAATCGGGCAGTAAAAGTTTCATAATGGTTTATTTCCCCGGCAATTTTTGGAGGAAAAGCAAAAATCTTTAGAGGCGGTATACTGTAATTAGTTATTTTATGACTTAAGGAGTCGCTTTTTGGAAACTCTGCCTCCCGGCAAGCTGCGTTTTATCCCCCTTGGGGGAGTTGGTGAGATCGGTAAAAATCTCTATGTCTATCATGTCCTGGATCAGCTTCTGATTGTGGACTGTGGGCTGAAGTTCCCCGATGAGAAGATGTTTGGAGTGGATCTGGTTCTGCCCGATGTGCGCTGGCTGGTTGAAAACAAAGCCGCCATTCAGGCTATTGTCATCACCCACGGCCACGAAGACCATATTGGGGCGCTCTCGTTTGTGCTGCCACAGCTCGGTAACTCGGTGCCCGTCTATGGCCCGGCGCTGGCGCTGGGGCTGGCTAAGAACCGGCTGGGAGAGAAGCGGCTCCTCGATAAAGTCAAGCTCATTGAGTACGGCCCCGACGATGTGTTGCAGCTTGGGCACTTCGTGGTCGAGCCCGTGCGTGTGGCTCACTCTATCCCGGACTCCTTTGGTCTGGCGATCCGCACCCACGCGGGTATCGTGCTCCATACCGGAGACTTCAAGCTGGATCAGACGCCTGTGGATGGCTTGCTCTTTGATATCCCCAAGCTCTCCCGAATCGCCGAAGAGGGAGTGCTCGCCATTGTCTCCGACACTACCAATGTCGAGCGGAGCGGCTACGTCCCCTCGGAGCGCATTGTCGGCCAGGCATTTGATCGGGTGATCAGTGAGGCACCGGGCCGGGTGATTATCGCCAGCTTCGCCAGTCAAATCCACCGGATGCAGATGGCAGTAGACTCCAGCAAGAAGTACGGCCGCAAAGTCGCCGCGCTGGGGCGTTCCATGGCACAGAATATGGACATGGCCGCCGCGCTGGGCTACCTCTCGGTGCCGGAGGGAATCCGGATGCGCGCTGATGATATCAGTAACTGTAAGCCCAATCAGATCACCATTCTTACCACCGGTAGCCAGGGCGAGCCGCTCGCGGGCCTCTCACGAATGGCGGCGGGCGACCACCGGCAAGTGACCATCCAGAAAGGCGATACGATCGTACTGTCATCGTCGCCAATTCCCGGCAATGAGTCGGCGGTCTGGCGGGTGGTCAACAAGCTCTTCGCACTGGGGGCCAATGTGATCTACGATGCCCTCATGCCGGTGCACGTCAGCGGGCACGGCTACTCCGAGGAGCTAAAGCTGGTTCTGAATATCACCAACCCACAGTACGTCATTCCCGTGCACGGTGAGCGGCGGATGCTCGCTCTCTACGCCCGGCACGCCCGGGACATGGGCTGGCTTCCCGAGGATGTCTTCGTGCTGGAGCTGGGCGATGTGCTGGAGCTAGACACCAGTAAGGGCGAGATCGTGGACCGGATACCTTCGGGTGCGGTGCTCATTGATGGCGACACGGGCCAGGAGATTCACGAGCTGGTTCTTCGCGACCGGCAGTTCCTCGCCAACGATGGTTTCCTCAATGTTGTGGTCGTTCTCGACTCCGAGAGCGGCGAGCTGATTGGAGGGCCGGAGTTTCTCTCACGTGGCTGTTTCTACATGGACAGCGCCGATGAACTTCTCGCCGAGGCTGCCACGGTGGTGGAGAAGCTTCTGGAAGACGAAGACAACGAGGAAGAATCCCCCCGCGAGCCGGAAGCGCTCCAGGGCGATATCCGGATGGCTCTCAAGAAGTTCATTGAGAAGCGCACGGGCCGCCGCCCGGTGATCCTGACCTCCGTCATGCGTGTGTAAGAGAGTCTAGGCAATTGCAAATGCCCCGCTCGCCCTACAGGGTGAGCGGGGCATTTTTATTTACATTTTTTGTAAGAAAAAGCAGCTCGATAGGTGTGGAATAGTTCGTTTGTTTCCAATAATCAATGCGGGCGAGTTACTCAACATCTCTCAACATCTCGCCCTCTCTAAATAGCGCTAGAGAAAAGGAAACATAAACCATGGTTTTAAATCGAACAAATCTTAGGAGAATCGTGCCAGGTGTCTTGGCCGTAGGAGCACTCCTGGGAGCGACCTCGGCTCAGGCTCAGGTTACTTTTGGTAGCCTCCCTGTGGGTAGTTTAAATAACTACTCACTCTTGACTACTACGGGAGGGATTCCCGGGGGATTTTCTCAGTTTGGGGCAACACAGACTGCTGCGTATTCGGGGATCAATGGGGGACTTAATATCTCTGGCAACCTCATCTCCGCGGCCTTCAGTAATGGCACCGAGCTGATTTTTGCGTACCAACTTCGGACATCTACGGGTAATGCTGCTGTCGCTAACTTCTCCGTTGCGGGTTTTGGTGGACGGACGCTGACGTTTGGTGCGACGAGCGATACAGATCTCGACGGGGCTGGTCTGCTGACGAACGCGATTACATCAACTCCAGATACGGATCAGCGCTCCAATGCAGGTGATCAGGGATCAAGCGTAACCTTTGGTACCACGGCTGCGCTCACTCAAAACCAGAATGGCTCCATTTTTCTCCTGCGCATGGCGGGCACAACAGGAGATATTGTTACTAATGGAGGGGCGGCAGTGCTCGGTGGTGGTGTTTCAGCTAATACCAATGCTAATGTAATCACCACTACTCCTTCAGGTGGCGTTGCACCCGAGCCGGGGACGCTGGTTCTGGCGGGTCTGGGAATCGCGGGTCTGGCAATCCGCCGCCGCAAGCACTAGGCTCACAAAGCCTCTGGCTTAACGAACCAAAAACCTCCTCGGTATGCATGCTACCGGGGAGGTTTTGTTTTAGTTCGCTTCCGGGTACGATCCCAGGATTGTGACGAAGAGGCTGTGTTCCTCTAAGAGCTTTAGGGCGCGGCTGACCTGGGGCTCTTTGTGGTGGCCCTGGATGTCTATAAAAAAGACGTACTCCCACGGGAGCTGCTTGGTGGGGCGGCTCTCGATCATCGTGAGGTTGATGTCGTGGGCATCGAAAGCGGCCATGGCGCGCATGAGTGATCCCGCCCGGTGCTGCACGGAAAAGAAGATACTGGTCTTGTCCTTGCCCGACGGTTGGGGGGTGTTCTCCCCAATCACCAGAAAGCGCGTGCGGTTGTGCGGCGAGTCTTCAATATGCTGGGCGAGCAGGGGGATGCCGTAGAGCTCGCTGGCGATACTCGTGGTGATGGCGGCGCTGGTCGGGTCGGCAGCGGCGAGCGTGGCGGCTTTGGAGTTTGACGTGGCATCAATGACCTCGATGCCAGTTCCCAGAGTATCGCGAATCCAGTTACGGCTCTGGGCATAGGCCTGCGGGTGGGCATAGAGCCGCTGGATCTCGGAGAGCGTCTCGGCCTTGCTCGCCAGATTGTGCACCACGGGAACATAGACCTCCGCGCAAATCTTGAGGCGCGTGCCCTTCTCGTGGAACATGTCCAGAGTGTAGGGGACGATTCCCTCGGTACTATTCTCCACGGGGACGACCCCATAGTCTGCCTCGCCGCGTTCGACGAGTGCAAAAACATCGGGTATAGTGTCAGCGGCCTTTAGCTCGGAGGAAGTGCCGAACTTGTCGAGTGCCGCTTGGTGGGAAAATGTCCCTGCTGGGCCAAGGTGCGCGACACGGATCTGTGCCTCCAGTGCCCGCATCCCAGAGAGGATCTCCCGGAAGATCGCACGAACCGCCGTGGGCGGAAGCGGTCCCTGGTTGGCCTCTTCGAGACGCTCGAAGATCTGGCGCTCACGCTCAGGCGAGAAAAACTTGGTCTGGGTGCGTGTTTTAGAGTGACCGACCTCCTGGACGACATGCGCCCGCTGGGAGAGAAGGTCGAGAATCTGGGCATCGAGGGCGTCAATCTGACGCCGGAGTTCTTGAAGCGACATACGTGTCCAGGATTATATCAAGGTATGCAATTTTATGCCTGACTGGTTTCGCCGCCCCGCCCCTGCCGTTGCACCGGAGGGAGCTTTCACCAAGTGCACCACGTGCGGAGCGATTCTCTACACCAAAGATTTTGAACGTGATTTCAAGGTCTGTATTAAGTGTGGCTACCACCATCGCCTCACCGCAGATGAGCGCATCGCTATCACTGCCGACGAAGGGAGCTTTGTCGAGTTCGGACGGCGCGAGCTTCGGAGTGAGGATTTCCTACAGTTCCCTGGCTATGCGGACAAGCTGATCGCGGGGGAAGACGGGGACGATCCCCGCACTGATGGCCTAGTTACCGGCGTGGCAACTCTGAGTGGGCAGCCCTGCGTCTTGGCGATCTCTGATTTTGAGTGGGGACGCCTCGCGGGAACCATGGGAAGCGTCTTTGGCGAGAAGTTCGCCCGCGCCGCCGACCGCGCTCTCGACGAGGAAAGTGCACTCATCACGTTCTGCGCCTCAGGGGGCGCACGGATGCAGGAGGGCCTCACCAGCCTGATGCAGATGGCCAAGACCAGCCTCTCCGTGGCGCAGCTAGACCGCGCGAAAGTGCCCTATATTGTCGTGCTCACCAACCCCTCAACGGGCGGAGCCGTGGCTTCGTACGCCAGCCTCGGGGATGTGATCTACGCGGAGCCGGGCGCGACCGTCGGGCTTTCTGGCGAGCGGGTCGCCGCGCAGGCACAGACAGCCAAGCCGCCCGCCAACTACCGCACCGCCGAGTTTATGGAAGAGCATGGGCAGCTCGACAAGATCATCGCTCGTAAAGATTTAACAACGACGCTGGCAAAGACGCTTGCTTTTTTAGGGTCCTGAAACGAATTGGAAAACATGAGTATCCAAGAGTTTGAGCAATTTCTTGCCGAACTTGACGACAATATAGCGAAGCTGGACCAAGCGGCTCAGCGGACGGCAAATACAACGGCTTCGGCTGAGGCGCAGAAGTTGCGTATGCAACGAGATAGCTACGTGGAACGTTTTTTTGCTAAACTGACACCCTGGGACAATGTCCTGCTGGCACGCCATGCCCAGCGCCCCTACGCGCTCGACTACATCAACGCGCTCTGTGATGACTTTGTCGAGCTACACGGCGATAGGCTTTTTGGCGATGATGGCGCCTTAGTGGGTGGTTTCGCACGCTTGGTCGGGCACAGCGTGATGGTGCTTGGGCAGCAAAAAGGCCGCGACTTAAAAGAGCGTCAGCGGCGCAACTTCGGCTACATGAAGCCGGAGGGCTACCGTAAGGCATTACGACTGATGCAGCTCGCCGGGAAGTTCAACAAGCCCGTCGTCTCGTTTGTGGACACTCCTGGTGCTGACCCCAATGTCCCCTCTGAAGAACGTGGTATCTCCGAGGCCATCGCCCGTAATCTCAGAGAGCTTGCGATTCTCCCCACCCCGACCATTGCGATTGTGATCGGCGAGGGCGGCTCCGGCGGCGCTCTGGGCATCGCCGTGGCAGACATCGTTCTCATGCTGGAGCACAGCTTCTACTCCGTAATCGCCCCCGAGGGCTGCGCTGCCATTATCGCAAGAGATGCCACCAGGGGCTCCGACGCCGCCCGCTGGATGAAAGTGACAGCGCACGATGCGCTCGCTCTGGGCTTGATTGACGGCGTGATCAAAGAGCCGCTCGGCGGTGCTCACCGCGACCCCGCCGCCACGGCTGAGTCCCTGCGAGATGCCATCAGCAACGCCCTCGCGCAGCTCACTCCACTCACCACCGATGCGCTCCTCAACCGTCGTGCCAAACGCCTACGGGGAATGGGGCGGTTTCAAGCGATAGAATAGCGATATGGCACAGAGGCGAAAGAGCTTTTCCGAGTACACATTGGCTGAGGCGTTTGAGGCCGTCGGCATCACCGAGCCTCAGCGCTGGCAGCTTTCCGTCGCCCCAAAAGCACCGGGGAGCTACTTCGACGAGAACATGCGTCGCTTGGAGGCGTTTGACACGCTCCGCTCCGAGGGGGCGCGGCTATTGCTGGTAGATGCCATTCTTCAGGAGGCGATTCAGCCGTATCACAAGCTCCGCGTTTTCAAAGAAGCGACGCTTCGCTCTGAGCTTGCGGGAGGGCTGGTGGACTACGTGGTTGCGCCCCGTGCTGGTGTCGTGACCCTTCCCATCGCCTGCATCGCCGAGGCCAAGAAGGACGATTTCGATAAAGGGCTGGCGCAGTGTTTAGTGACCATGCACGCCGCCGCCCAGCTCAATGCCGCTGCCAATCACAAGGCCGATGTCTACGGCATCGTTACCAACGGCACCACGTGGCAGTTTTACCAGCGCCTGCAAAACGGCGAGTTCTACGGCACCCTTCCCTCGTCCATTGCGAGTATCGAGATCATCTTAGGCATCCTTGATCATCTCTTCGCCCAGTGTGAGGCGAGTTTGGTTGCCCCCTGACCCCCGCCGGGCAGGGGAACCATAAGGAATCTGATTCCTCTTATCTTCCCCCACGTGTGGGGGCTAGGGGGCTAGGCACAGGCGGCGGATTGATGGAGGCTTTGGCTTCGTCCGCCGTGAGCTCGCGGATTTGGATGTCCTTGAGACCTGCGACGGTGTTGTAGCAGGCGATTCCCAGGGGGCGTGACACTTCGACTTCGGAGCGGATGCCGATCTTACGTCCCTCGGTCTTGACACCGACTACTTGCTTGTCGTCAATCCAGGCCGTGATGCCTCTTTCACTTACCCGAACCCGGATCTTGTACCAGCGCTTGTTCTCAAAAGCCATAAAACGCGCCGTCTCGTTACGGGCAGCGTCTTTGCCATCCAGGCTGGAGAGCCCCACGACGCCGCCATTCCAGCCGCCGACGATAAAGCTACAGGGGGCGTCTTTGACAGGAAACGTCAGGCCGCAGAAAAAGTCGTTGCCCTCGATGCGCTGGGCTTGGAGGGAAATCTCGTAGTTGAGCTTAGGGAGCATCGCGGTGTCGCCTGACCAGGTGATTCCGGTCATTTCATCACCCTTTGCCAGCACTATCCTGCCGTCCTTGACCGTGACGGCACCCTCATCGCCAAACGGGGTACTCTTCCAGTTCATAAGAGTCTTGCCATCGAAAAGCGGCTTCCACGGCGGGGTTACCTGTGCAGAGAGCGGAAGGGCTGCGAGAGCGATGAGGCTGAGTAGAGCGAGCGATTTGATGTGTGGCATGTTACTTCTCAATCAAGTAGTAAAGCGTGTCGGGGCGGAGCAGAATGATCTTGGCGTTGCCTACTTTGGCGACGGGGTAGCCGTTGGTGTCCAGCGCGGTGACGGTGAGCGACGCAGCATCGGGGCGAGTGAGGATGACCGTGCCGTTGAGGTTTTTGACGAGAATCGGAGCACCGCCCAGGCTCTCGATGCGCTGCAAGCCTTTCTCTGCGGGCACGGTCTTCCAGCCCCAGTTTTTATCCTCGGACATCACTTGAAGGAGTAGCTTTTTGGACGTTGTAAGAGGCTGTCCATCGAGTGCGACCAGCGTGATGGTGCCGTACTCAAGCTGGCTGGTGACCGTCATCCCAGGCAGTGTCACCGTGCCCGCATCGGCCAGAAAAACAATTTCTCGTCGCATGGCACTATGGTACCTGTTCACGAGGCGAGGCGAGGAAACCCTGCGTGCTCGATAAGGCGTGGGTAGGCCCACTCCAAAAGCAGCTTGAGATTCTCGATATCAGCGCGGTTGTAGGCCAATAATCGGGCGAGCGCTTCTTTATCGCGGCGGCGCTCCCAGCGGCTCCAGAGATAGACCGCGTCCATTCCGCTCATGCCCTCCACATCGTCCGTGCGCTGGATGCCTAGCCGGTGCTCGATGGCCTTCAGACCGCCCGTCTGGCCTAGGCGGCGCAGCGCGGGGCACAGATCAATGTGGAGCTGATCGAGTGCCAACTCGGGGAAGCGGCGTCGCAGAAACGGCAGGTCGAAGCTCGTGCCAAAAAAGCTCACGAGCAGCTTATAGTCTTTAATGTCACCCACAAAATCCTCTAAATTTTGCCCTTTAACATACAACCGTGTCTCGAAGCCATCGAAGAGCCCAATCACTGTTATTGCGTTGGCATCGTAGCCACCGTCGGTTTCTATATCCACGTAGGCGACACTCTTTCCAAATACCTCTGCCCCACGCCAGAGGGCGACAGGGGGGAGGTTCTTCTGAAACCAGCGGGAGTCCTGGCGCTCTAGGGCAGCAACCGACGCTTCGAGGGTGGGGAGGAGCAGGTTTTTCTTTGTTTCAGAGAGGGGGAGCCGGGCTGGTGTGCTCAGGGCCGCCTCCCAGCTCAGGATTCCCTCCTCCCAGAGGCGCTGCTCGCTGGTAGTGCCCAGCCCTTGTGCATGACAAAACGTAGCGGTTAGCATCTTATTTCTAAGTAAGAATACCTGATTTTTGGGTTTTCCCTTACCGTCGGTCTGCTTCTTGCGCTACACTGCCCTGAAGGAATCTTGAATATGAAGCGGATCATTCTAAAATCTACGATTGCATTAGGCTCGGCTTTGATCGCAACCGTGGCACAGGCTCAGGGACTGGGAGCAGCGCAGCCCTACAATGTTTATGTTTTGGGCAGTGCCTGGCAGCAGGGCGCTGACGCTGAGGGCGGTGTCGCTGTGGGTGGCAACCTGAACGTGGGCGACTGGGGCTTCACCACGGGCTGGAACGGCGGCGGCAAGCTGGTCGTGGGTGGTGATCTGAATAACCAGGGTCATAGTGTCCATCCTGATGGTGTCTTTGCGGGCGGCAACCTAAACTACGCACAAACTCTCACCTCGAACGGTGGGGTACAGGCCAACGGTAATGTCTTTATTGCGGGCGGGCAGCCCAGCAGTGTCAAGCACGGTGGCAGCTTCGGCTACACCGGCACCGAGACCTTCCCGACGAGCAGTGGTTTTAGCAGCGCTCCGGTAGATTTTGGCGCGACCAACTCGTTTTTATTGTCGCAGTCGGCCTATCTAGGGGGCTTGAGCGGCGTCAGTATCACCGATGTCTCAGGCACGGGTGGCTACGTCAACCTGGATGCGTCCGGGGGCGGGCTGAAGGTCTTCAATTTTTCTGAGAGTGCCTTCGAGAATAGCTGGTTTATCAACTTCGACAATGCTGCACCCGATACCACGGTTCTGGTAAATGTCGCGGGCACTAATGTCACGGCTCCCAATGGCAACTACCTCTACAACTGGGTGAGCTACCCGGATGGTCCTGGAGCGGGCAATGTTCTTTATAATTTCCACGAGGCAACCAATCTCCATGTGGACGCGATGGGGGGCTCGATTCTGGCACCCAAGGCGGCTCTTGATTTTGACTATGGCGTGATCTACGGCAGTGTTGTTGTGGGGCAGCTCGGGACTCAGAACGATCCTTCCGTGGGACAGTTCAATCAGCGAGATAACTATGGCAATGATATTAAGTTCCGTGGTCGTCTGCCACAGATCCCTGAACCAGGTACGCTGGTGCTGGCTGGTTTAGGACTGGCTGGGCTGGCTCTGCGTCGTCGCCGCAAGTAAGCGCAAACCTTCCTTCACCTACCCTCTGCCGGGAGTCCCGGCAGAGGGTTTTGTTGTCTGTATGTCGAAGTTAGCCCCTGTGATACTTTGTGTCGGCCTTACCCCGACGGTGCAGCGCACGCAGCGCTTTGCACACTTGATGCTGGGCGAGGTCAACCGGGCCACGGAGACCACCACAACGGCCTCAGGGAAGGCGGTGAATGTGGCGCGGGTGCTGCACACACTCGGTGCGCCGGTCTCTCTCATCCAGCCTTTGGGCGGCGGCTCGGGACACTTTGTTCACGAAAACCTCCCATTTGAGCAAGAAATTATCTGGGCCCAAGACAATGCCCCAACACGGACGTGCTGCACACTGCTCAGTGATGACAGAGCTACCGAGCTTGTCGAGGAAGCCTCGCATCTCTCGGAGGCCGATACGGAACGCATCATTGCTGCTGTACTTGCCAAACTCCCCGCCGCGACAGTGCTGGCGCTCTCGGGTTCTCTGCCGCCCGGTGTGGCTTCTGATTTCTATGCCCATCTCTGTACCGCCGCTTCCGTTCCTGTGGTCGTGGATGCGCAGAAAGCGCCCCTGCGCCTTGCACTGTGTGCGCAGCCCTATCTCGTCAAGCCCAATCGCCAGGAGGCTGTCGCAGCGCTTGGGCTGCCCGAAAGCACGGATGCCTTAGGCTGCGCACAGGCTCTGTGTGCCGCCGGGGCACAGAACGCCCTGGTCTCGGAGGGCAAGGCGGGAGCCGTCTTACTGACGGGCGAGGGTGTGGCGTGGCGGATTCTGCCGCCCGAGATCACCCCGCTCAATCCCATTGGCTCAGGGGACGCGCTCATGGCGGGCTTGCTCTTTAGCCACTTTGTGCAGCAAGAAACACTCCTGAACTCCGTGCGCTTTGGGACCGCGTGCGCTGCCGCGAACTGCCTCACCCTGACATCAGGAGTGGTGCATCCCGAGGATGTTAACCAATTGCTTTCCCAAGTTGTCTTAGAGTCGGTACAATAGATCAGATTCTCCTATGGCACAGTTCTCCTATGGCACAGCAACAACAACTTACCCCTGAACCTCAGCGCTACGACGAGCAGACACTCCGTCAGGTAATCCAGTTCGCGGATCGCCTCCAGACCGAGCACAAAGAGCGCTACTCCGCCGACGATATCGAGAAGATCGCTGCTGAGATTGGGGTGCAACCGGAGTTCGTCCAAAAAGCGCTCAATGAGATCGAGGACAAGCACGACGCGCAGCAGAAAACGGAGGCGGTGAAAAAGCCCGCGATCCCGGTCGTCACTGTGCAAGTTAATCAGGCCATGCGGCAGGCAGGCCAGGAAATGCGGGGAACTGCTAAAAACTTCATCCAGGTCGTAGCGCAGCGCTTGGATGCGGCGGATGTGCCGCAGATGAAGAACTATGTGGGAACTTGGTGGGCAACCGCGTGGGCACTGATGCCCATTGCAGGCAAACTCTCCGGTGCACTTGATGATGTTTTTGTCCCTGCTGCGGTGGCTACCTATGTTGGGTTTGGTATCTATCTGGGCAAACGCCTGCAAGTCAAACAAATTGAGGCAAAGCTGATGGCGAAAGCGTCGGTTACTCCCGCACCGGTAGAAATCACGCCGCCGCCACGCTACTCCGTAGAGACAAGCGGCGTCTCGCGCGATGAGCTTCTAGCCCAGATGATTCAGATTCAGAAGCGCTTAGAAGGTGGACGAGTGCGCCAGGCATTTTTGAGCATTGATGTCGTTAGCTCCAACGAGCTGAAGCGCTCCGCCGATGAGCTTCTCGTCGAATATTCATTCAATCAGTACCGGCGCTTCGTCGAGGAAATTGTTCTGGCCGAGGGCGGGCAGGTGCAGTCCACGGCAGGCGACGGGACAATGGCGATGTTTGCGTCCGATGCGGCAGCGGTGCGGGCGGCGCTGCGGCTTCAGGAGAAGATGGCGAGCTTCAACGCGGAGCACAACCGCCTGCCCCGTCCGTTTCAGGTTCGGTGTGGCATCAATGCGGGCGAGGTCGCCCTCATGCCGGGGGCACCTATCGGGCATCTCCAGAGCGCCGTGATTGACCGCGCCGCTGCCCTGCAAAAATCCGCATCCTCCGGCGATATCATCGTCTCCGGCGATCTTTCCGCCGAGGGACTGTCGGCTCTGGGCCGCTACGGTAGGCATGCCGAGAGCCCCGAGGGAGGCGTGCGCGGCTTCTCTTGGCGCGCCGGGTTCTAAAACAGGGGGCTAGATTAGATCCCCTTTGCCGTGCTGACGGAGAGCTCCCGCACCTCGTCTGCGGTTACTTCATGGCCTAGCTTTTCGGAGAGGTAGATTCCCTCGGAGATCAGCATGGTGTTGAGGGCCAGATCCATAGTGGGCAGGAGCGTGTCGTTACCCAAAAGTACACTGACCCAGTGGCGCTGGCTATTGTCGCGCGTGTCCGTGTCGCCGTCTTCCGTGCGCAGCTTGCGCCGCCGGTAGGCCGCCGCGCCCATAGACGCGCCACCGTCTATGTCCAGATCGCCCTGCGACGTGAAATAGCCAAAGGGACGTAAGCGTGCCCCACCGTCGCTGCCGAGAATGAACGAGCCCTCCAGCGTGTCTAAGTGCATCGCCCAGGCTTCGAGAATGTCTAGCGCAATCCCATTGGAGAAATTAACGAGCCCGGTTCCTAGCTCCTCCACTGAGTAGCCCGAGAGTGCTTGGCGCTTGGGATCCATCGCTACTTTCTGAAACGTGCGGCCACAGATGCGCGTGGGAGTCGGGTTGCCCAGCAGCCAGAGCAGCTCAGAAATATGGTACACCCCCATGTCGTAGAGCGCGCCGCCGCCGGAGTTCTCTTTCTGCACGAAAGTTGGCTTGCCGTAGCCATCCACGTAGGGCCGACCGCGCCGCCGGTGGCCGTTGGTGCGGGCATAGTAAACCTCGCCGAGCGCACCGTCCTCAATCAGCTCCTTGACCGAGCGCACTTCGTTCGAATAAATCCCCGCGAGCTGGATATGCAGCATCTTGCCAGATGCCTCTGCTGCCGCCTTCATCGCCAGGGCATCGGCATAGGCTCCGGCCATCGGTTTCTCGCAGTAACAGTGCCGCCCCGACGCTAAAACCGTCTCGACGCCCGCGCGGTGAAAATTATTGTGCAGACACACATCCACGGCGTCTAAGTCGTCGCGCTTTAGCATTTCGTGGGCGGAATAATACACATTCGGAATCCCAAATGTCTTGGCGCTCGTGTCCGCCGCCGACGGCAAAATATCCGCACAGGCGACCACATTGGCCTCGGGGATTTCTTGATACGTCTTGAGGTGCTGCTGGGCGATCTGTCCGCAGCCGATAATGCCAATCCGAACTTCCTTCTTGCTCATGCGGCTAGGTTCGCCAGAGCGCGAGTGGGTTCCTGCTGCGGGCGGAACTGGGCTTCGTGGAGGCGCTGGTAGATGCCGCCGGAAGTGACAAGCTCCTGGTGGCAGCCTTGCTCGGCGACACCCGTCTCGTCCACGACCACGATTCTATCGGCGTTCTGGATCGTGGCAAGGCGGTGGGCGATCACCAGAGTGGTGTGGCCTACGGAGAGCTCGGCCAGTGACGCTTGAATAGCACGCTCGGTCTCGGTGTCTAGCGCAGACGTGGCTTCGTCAAGGATCAGAATGGGGGGATTTTTAAGAAACATCCGCGCAATCGCGAGGCGCTACTTCTGACCGCCCGAGAGCGGCTCGTAGAACCGCGGCACGAGTGAGCAGATCGTGGTCTTGCCCGCACCGCTCGGCCCGACAAAGGCGACCGTCTCGCCGGGATAGATCGTGAGGTTGATGTTATCGAGCACGGCGTTGATCTTCTCCACGGGGCGGAAGAACACATTGACCAGTAGCAGAAAACCCATAAAACCGCCGACCGTCAGCTCGCCGCGAAGAACATAGAACGCTCCGGCGATCATCACAAAGAGCTGGACAATACGCATGGTCATGTAGCTCAGCGACATGCTCTTGGACATTAGACGATAGGCATCGAGCTTCGTGTCACGATAGGCTTCGTTGTCCTTGGCAAAGAGCTTGCGCTCGTGGTCCTCGTTGGCAAAAGCCTGCACCACCCGCATCCCGCCGACATTCTCTTCAATGCGCGCGTTGAAGTCCCCGATACGGCCAAAGAGCGCCCGCATGTTGAGCGTCATCGCCCGCCCGTAGCGTGTCGAGACCCACGTCATCGGCGGTACGACAAGCCCCGTGATCAGCGCGAGCGTCGGGTTCAGCGTGAACATCAGCCCAAACGAGCCCAGAAACGTCATCACGGCTAGTGGGAAGGCCAGCTCCAGCAGCCCCGAGATAACGGCACACGAAAAATCAATCAGAAACAAGCGGCGGTGGGGGCGGTAATAGGCGAAAAACTCACGAAGCATAGGATTGTTATATCGTGTCAGGAGATTCCCCGGATGGCGTAGTAGACTACCACCCAGCCGTTTTTTTCTCTTTGCACCAGGCACGTCCCAAACGTACCTCCACGCCCCGATGTGCGCCAGCCCGTCTCCACCTTGGCTTGGTTCGCCGCGATCCAGCGCACATTATTGGCAGAGAGAATCACGCCCTCTTGCCCCGTTGCCTTATCGAAGACCTCGAACCTGCGTGGCTTGACTGCCGAGCACGGCTTGACGGCGGGCTTATTATTACGGAAGCGTGCCATAAAAGAGGAAGACGGATCGGCGCGATTCACGGAGAGAAAGTAGATTTCGGGGAACTTGATTCGGGTAATGAAGCTAAACTGGGGAGGGAGCTTTGCCATATGGAAGCGAAAAACAGCCTCGCGGATGTCGTCTTCGGTTTGCTGGGAAAACATACTCTATAATAACCCATGTCCTCCCAGTCCTCCGAGATTATCGTCCCAGGTCGCGCGGATTTTATCGCCGCCAAGCCCACACCGTCTGTCATCCGTGTGGCGCAGAGATGCAGCAATGCTATTATTGGGGTGCTGGGCATCAGCGGTGTAGACTACGAGCCCAACGAGCTGGAGCGGTTGCGGGCGCTGGCGGGGGAGCGGGTTTTACTGACGCCCAATCACCCCACTAACACCGACCCGGCGCTAGTTTTTCATCTCTCCGCGCAGGTGAATCAGCGCTTCCGCTACCTGGCCTGCCGTGAGGCGTTTGACACCTGCCTGGGGATCTGGGGCCATGTCATCAAACGCATCGGGGCGCACTCGGTGATTCGAGGAACAGCAGACCGAGCGAGCTTTCGGGCAACGCGGGAGCTGCTCGCCCAGCCCGCCGCCAAGCTGGTGATCTTTCCTGAGGGCGAGGTGTATTCGCAAAATGACACGCTCCTGCCGTTTCATGATGGGGTTTTTCAGCTCGCGTTCTGGGCGCTGGAAGATGCCCGAAAAGAAGACCCATCGGCGAATCTCTTTATCCAGCCGGTCGCACTGAAGTACAAGTTCACGTCGGACATGCGCCTGCCGATTCTCTTCTCGCTCACGCGGCTGGAGCACTTCACCGGCTCCCCGATCCCGCACACCGCCAGCACCTACGAGCGCCTGCGTGGGGTTGGGTTTGCGATGTTGCGCTCGCTAGAGAAAGAGTACCGTTTGCCCTCGCCTAAAGAAAAAGACGAGGATCTGGAGTCGGATTTCACGCCGCGCTTAGACGCTATCAAAGAAGCAATTCTCCAGCGTGTCGCGCTGGCTGTTGGCATCCCCGACCCACGTGGCGAGACGCTTCCTGAGCGCATGCGGACACTGATCCATGCCATCGAGACCGTCACGCGCGACGAAACTAATCTCTTGGCGAAAACACCCTACGACACCGAGCTGCGCCGTCAGCAACGCGAGCGTGCGCGGCCCCTCTTGCGTGATCTGGATCGCATCGCCAACTGGATCGCTGTCTACGATGGCTACGTAAGAGAAGACCCCACCCCTGAGCGCCTCTTTGATCTTCTCATCCGCCTGGAGCGCGAGTGCTTCGGCAAGTCACTGCTCACCGGCCCTCGCCGCGCCCGCGTCGCCCTCCCCGAGCCGATCAACTTGGGAGACAGACTCGCCGCCTACAAAGCCGCCCGCCGCGCCGAGATTCGCGCCGTCGCCAAAGAAGCTGAGAAGCGGATTTTTACAGAGCTGAGAGCCAGCTAAGTGCAACTGCAGCCGAGGCCATCACAGCGCTTCCAAAAGTTGTCACTGTGCTTGCTGTTTTCGGAGAAGGCTCTCACGGCACAGCTCTCCGGGCTAGAACCTGCGGAGAGGCTTGCTCTCTTTGCGGAACTCCTACGTCGCGTGAGACGGTTTCAAAAGCAAGTCTTAATGCTAATGGGAGCGTGCTTACTGACTTTTATTGGTGTTGGTGAGCTACTCACGCATACGGATGATGAATCTTCTCGCTTTAATCTTCTCATGGTACTTTTGGTTGTTTTTGGTGCGGGAGCCACTCTTCTTTGGCTGATGGTGGGATGGTTGGGCCACGAGAAGAACCGCCAGATCAATCGCCTTCTCAGTCACCTCTGGCAGACTCAGCTTGTGACATATGCGGAGTGGCCGCAGGCACTTCTCGCTTTGCTTGCTCTGATCGAGCAGACGAACTTGCTGCGTGACGATCAGTTGCGTTTATGGTGGTGGAACGAGACCTATCCCATTTTGGTACGCTGGCTCCCTCGAATGCTACCCGGTGAGCTTGGCCCCGACGAGTGCCGGACATTGCGTAAACTCCTAACAACCAACAGGGCACACGAAGACCTGCACGTGGCGATTCTCCTGGCACTGGGAACGGCGCGTGATCAGAAAGCGAAGCGAATCGCGACTCGGCTCTTTCGCCACAGCCCCTACGAGCGGGTGCGTGAGGCGGCGCAGGACTGTCTCAAGGCCCTGGAAACCACAGGCTAAGTATCCTACTTGCAGCCTTCCATTCCTTCGCAAGTACAGACTCGCACGTGATCGTGCAATACCTTGATCCCGTGTTTGCGGGCCGTGCTCAGTAGATGCTCCGTGTGCTCGGTGAAGCCGTAGGCCATCGGGACAGAGCACTTATCGTAGTGCGCGAAAGTTGCTCCTTGGGGAAGCGCTCGAATCGCTTTTTGGGCATCGGTGAGCGTGAAGAAATACTGGATGCGCCCGGTGCGTTGCTCCGCGAGCGTGTAGATCATCTGGCGTGGGCTGGTGCTGTGGTCAACCATAAGCCCGTAGTCGGTCTTGAGAATCTCAGGAATATCCGCGCAAGTCTCCTTGAAAACATAGATGATCAGCTTGCCCTCGGGTGTTCGCTGACCCACCTCATAATGTTTTCGTGCCTTGGCAGCGGCGTTGCAGGTATCCACAGTCGCATTGTGTCGATCTGCCTCTTTTTGTTCTTCAGGTTTGGGAGGAAAACAGAGCTTGAGGGGGCCGAACGAAACGAAAAGCCGCTCTGGTTCGATATGGGCTCCACAGGGACCACACCCAGCAAAACCGTGACTGTCCGTTGCGACTCGCCACTCACGCCAGGGAACCAGGCTGGTCTCGACATTTTTTGCCCGGAGAACAAGGAGGCCTGCCCCGATGAGAAGCGGGGGCATGAGAAAGAATCGGGCCAGAAACTTGGAAGTCATAGCGGTAGCTCCGTGAAGACGATGCGCTCGTAGAGATCGCTGAGGGGGATGCTGACTTGAAGTGCGGGAAGGTCGAGCATGGCATCTAGGCCGCGTAGCTCGGTGAGGAGCCAGTCGTTGTTTTCCTGGCGCTCGTAGCGCTCTACCAAGGGCTCGCTCTGGGAGATCAGGACGTAGTATTTCAGCGAGGCGAGCCTGCGGTAGTGGGCGAACTTTGCGCCCCTGTCGTAGGCTTCCGTGCTGGGGGAGAGGACTTCAAAGAGAGCGATGGGGTTGGTAACCGTGTCGAAGGTCTCGTCTACGAACGTGGGGTCGTCGCATATCACGAGGGCATCGGGGTAGGTGTAGAGGCGGGTGTCCGGGACGCTCAGGCGCAGGTCGGTGAGATGCGTCTCACACGGGCGGCCCCGGAGGCGATTGCTGAGCTCACGGCCTAAATTAGTGACGATCAGGCTGTGCTCGCGGGAGACGCCTGCCATCGCGTAGATCTCACTATTGATGAGCTCACTCTTATTCGCGGCGGCACGCTCAAGGCACAGATACTCCTCGGGAGTGAATCTCGGAACGGGAACTGCGGACATGGCGTTATTGTACCGAATATCTGTGGGGTATAATGTGCCGGGCGAGACCTCGCCCCCTGGCAAGGAGACTGTTTTATAAGATGGCAAAGGGCCAGAAGGCTGCGCTAGACGCGGCCAAGTACCGCCGGTTCTATGAGCAAATGGTGCATATCCGCGAGTTTGAAGAGGAGTGTCTGCGGGCATTCCAGCGCGGCGGACACGGCATCGGCGGCTACCTGCACCTCTACTCGGGTGAGGAAGCTATCGCTGTCGGCATCATCGGCGCACTCGACCTCGCAGCAGGAGACTGCTTAATCGGACACTACCGTGACCACGCCTACGCGCTTGCGGTCGGCTCACCCCCCGGTCCCGTGATGGCGGAGATCTGTGGCAAGTACGACGGCTGCTCGAAAGGCAAGGGCGGTTCGATGCATATCTGCGATGCGGAGCGCGGCTTTTACGGCGGCTACGGTATTGTTGGTGGCAACGTGCCGATTGCGCTCGGGCTGGGCTTTGCGCTCAAGTACCGTGCGCAAGCGGGGGTCGCGGTCTGCTTCTTTGGCGATGGTTCCATGAACCAGGGCGCGTTTCACGAGACCTTGAACATGGCGCAGCTCTACAAGGTCCCCGTGCTTTTTGTTCTGGAGAACAACGGCTACGCGATGGGCACCAGTATCGAGCGCTCCCACGCCAACACCGATCTGACGGACCGTGTGAGTAGCTTCGCCATGAACCGCAAGAAAATAGACGGCCAGAGCATTGTCACGGTGCACGAAGAGGTCAGTCAGATCATTGCGGACATGAAGAAAAATCCTGCCCCGTTCTTCTTGGAGTGCGATACCTACCGCTTCCACGGGCACGGAGCTGCCGACGAGGCGAAGCAAACCGTGGTCTACCGCACCCGAGCGGAGATCGAGGCCGCCAAGGCCAACCGCGACCCCATTGCGATTGCTGCAGAGCTTCTCCTGGAAGCGAAGATCATCACGGACGAAGACATTGTGAGGTTCCACGACGAGGCTGTGGTCGCGGCCAAAGCTGCGGTAAAGTTCTCCGACGATTCCCCGGTGCCACCTGCCGATGAGCTGCTAAAGGACGTGTACGCATTATGAAAGAAGCAAACGCATAATGGCAAAGCTACGCTACATAGACGCCCTCGCGCTCGCCCTGCGTGAGGAGATGCGCCGCGACCCGGACGTGTTTCTGGTCGGTGAGGAAGTGGCACAGTACCAGGGAACTCTGGAGCTCTCCAAGGGCTTCTTAGAGGAGTTTGGCCCGCGCCGCGTGATTGACACGCCCATCTCCGAGGTCGGGATTATCGGCCTGGGAATTGGCGCGGCAATGGCGGGCTTGCGTCCGGTCTGTGAGATGATGCGAATGGACTTCGCGACTCCCGCCTACGACCAGATTGTCCAGCACGCTGCCAAGATCCGCTACATGTTTGGCGGTCAGTTCCAGGTGCCGATGGTAATCCGTGGCCCCAGTGGCGTCGGGTTGCAGCTCTCGGCGCAGCACTCCCAGGCAATTGAAGTTCTCTTTGCACACGTGCCCGGTCTGAAAGTGGCCGTGCCCGCGACCCCTGCCGACGCCAAGGGAATGCTGCTCACGGCGATCCGGGACAACAACCCCGTGATGTTTTTAGAGTCGCTACGCATGTACTTCACCAAGCCCGACGAGCTGGAGGCGATCCAGCCGGGCCTCTCCGAAGTGCCCGATGGCCCCGATTTCTCCGTGCCACTCGGCCAGGCTAATGTGCTGCGCGAGGGCAAGGATGTGACCATTGTCGCCTATTCCTGGATGACAATCCAGGCGCTCAAGGCGGCTAATATTCTGGCAAAAGACGGTATCTTCGCCGAGGTGATTGACCTGCGCTCGCTCCTGCCGCTCGACATGAACACAGTACTGGCCTCGATCAAGAAGACACACCGTGCCGTGGTGGTGCAGGAGCAGTGGCCGCTCTATGGCTGTGCCGCGGAAATCTCCGCCCAGATCGGCGAGCGCGCATTCTACGATCTTGATTCCCCTGTGCTGCGGGTGACCGGTGCGTTTGTCCCGATGCCCTACGCCAAGAACTTAGAGAACCTCGCCTTCCCCACGGAAGTTGATATTGTCGCGGCGGCAAAACGTGCTCTGGGAGGCAAGTAAGATGGCAGCGATCATCATGCCCAAGATGGGCGATGCAATGGAAGCGGGCGTCATTGTCCAGTTCCTCAAAAAAGTCGGCGACACGGTAACCGCAGACGATGCGGTATTCGAGATCGAGACCGATAAGTCCAATGTTGAGGTTCCCGCAGGGGAAGCAGGCGTTGTTCACGCCATTCTTGTTGCCGCCGGTGCCGAAGTCAAGGTCGGCGACCCCGTGCTTGTCATTGGGCAGGGGACACCGCCCGAGGGCAGCCAACCCCCTAGCCCCCGCCCGGCGGGGGAATCCGTACAAGCCGCCGTTGCACCGACTGCGGCACCCGTCGCCGCTCCCGCGGCTGCGGCGGCAGCACCCGTTGTGGTGGCGACAAACCCCGCGAAGCCCTACGGAGAGAGCTACGTCTGTCAGCTTCCTGAGGGACTTGGTGGCTCGGCATCCGTGCTCAGTGATCCCATTGAGCTGGAAGGCTCCTCCCTCTCTGGTGGCGATGTGCGTGTTAAGGCTTCCCCCTTAGCGCGCGCAATCGCGGCGGCCAAGGGCGTGAACCTGGCGAGCATCAGCGCGGCAGGAACCATCACCGCGGCGGATGTCGAAGCGGCGGCAGCCTCCCCCCAACCCCCTCCGGCAAGCGACGGGGGAGTTCTTGCGGATGTTGTCGAGGTGCAGTCCTACAACGGGATGCGCAAGACCATCGCGCGGCGCCTCACCGAGAGCAAGCAGCAGATTCCGCACTTCTATGTCACGGTCGAGGTGGACATGGAAGCGCTTCTTGGACTGCGTGAGCAGGTGAATGCAAGCGGCGGCAATGTGAAAGTCTCCGTCAACGACTGCTTGCTCAAGGCCGTCTCGGTGGCGATGCTCACTGCGCCCAATGTGAACTCCAAGTTCGACGACAACAAGCGTCTGGTGAGCAAGAACCATCATATCGGCTTTGGAGTCGCTCTTGACGATGGCTTGATTGTTCCGGTGGTGCGCAATGTCCAGAGCCTGAGCCTGCGCCAGATCACGGCGGCGAGTAAGCCGCTGATCGAGAAGGCACGTGCCGGAAAGCTACAGCCTGCGGACTACACGGGCGGGACGTTTACGATCTCGAATCTAGGAGCGGTCGCCGAAGTGGAGAACTTCGCCGCGATTGTGAATCCTGGTGAGGGCGCGATCTTAGCCGTCTCCAGCACGCGCACGGTCGCCGCCGTCGTGAACGGGCAGGTCGTGCCGCGCAAGCGCATGAAAGTCACGCTCTCCGCAGACCACCGCGTGGTAGATGGTGCCGATGCTGCGGCGTTTCTGGGCGCACTCAAGAAAGCCATCGAAAATCCCCTGGAGTTGCTTCTGTAATGCACAAGGCACTAACCAACAAGCCGGTTTTTGATACGGAGAAAACCCTGTGGCGGATGCGGGAGTGGAAGACGCTCCCCGCACCCGTCGGAATGAACCGTGTGGTCGTGGAGTGGTGCGTCACCTACGGCCCCAAGGTCTTTATCTATCCCGCCGTCAAGCGCATCATCGGCTTCGACACGTGCGAAGGCTTCGGAGATGGCACGTCGGACGAGCGCTGGGCGGACTTGCTGGAGTTTGAGTACGTCCCGCAAGTTGTGAGGGCACTCGAAAGCGCGGGCTACCGCGTGCAGACCATCTGCGCCGACCAGCGCCCTATCCAAACCATGCGCCAGCGTCGCCGGGACACCGAGAAGCTCGCCGCCTCGCGCGGGGCGCACCACGGGCACCACATTTAGATTTACCAGGGTAAGCTCTAAGAAAATTCTCCCTCCTGTCGCAAATCTCGTGACGCTGTAAAATGAGGCTGCCACTTGCCCCCAACGGGTGCGAATTGCTCGTCCTTGAGAAAAACCTCGAAGGCATCTCTCATCTTGATGTAGAGATTGTTCTTCTTAAAAACTGCCTTTGCGCTGCGCTGTGTCTGTTCTAGGATGGGTGGTAGCTCCGATGCTTTGAGGGACATGGCTGGATTCCAAGGTTAGATTCCCCCGATTTTACCGCGGTTCCGACCCCCGCGTGAACTCGCCAGCAGCAGCATGATAAGGGCATGACCGTAGAAAAGCGGCGGGAGAGGTACAATCGCCTTATGAACCTACTCGCTTTTATACAACCTCCAACGATGCGCAATGGAATTCCGCTACAGCCTGCTGGAAGGAACATTCCACCACCAGGAATGGCACTTGCGCCTGCCGACAAGATGTTTCTCACCGAGGGGCTGGCTGCACTGAGTGCCAAGACCGAGGCGTTGAAAAAAAATCCGCTCTGGCCTGATCTTGAGATCTACCGGAAAGCGGTCGCGTGGAGCCTGGAGCTAAATACGATCTATAGTGCTCGTGAGCTGCAAACGGCAAAAGAGCTTCTGATTGAGGGAGGTGCTCGGGCAGATGCCCTCGCACGAGGCACGGCTCCGTGGATCAAGCAGACCGGCTTAGTGGTGCGCGGCTATATCAGTAAGCTCGATAGCTCGGTGCAGCCGTATGGTTTGTTGGTTCCCGAGAATGCGTTTGATGGCCAAAAGCACCGGCTCGATCTGTTTATGCATGGGCGTGGCGAAAGTCTCACGGAGCTCTCGTTTCTGGAGCAGCGGCGCAAGAGCGCGGGCGAGTTCACGCCGCCGGGCGCACTGGTGCTCCATCCCTACGGGCGTTTTTGCAATGCCAATCATATCGCGGGGGAAGTAGATGTCTTCGAGGCGATTGTTCATGTGCAGGGCCAGTACAAAATAGACAGTGAGCGGATTGTTCTGCGGGGGTTCTCGATGGGTGGAGGAGCCACCTGGCACCTAGCCGTCCACTACCCGGACTTCTGGTGCGCCGCCGCGCCGGGGGCGGGCTTTGCGGACACGATTCGCTTTTCGAACTTGAAGGAGGCGCAGATCCCGGGCTGGCAACGCAAGCTGCTTCGCCTCTACGACCCGGTGGACTGGGCGGTAAACCTAGCGCAGTGTCCGCTGGTGGTCTACTCGGGCGAGATGGATGGCCAGAAGCTTGCCGCCGACGACATGGCAGTGGCGCTTCAGGCTGAGGGTTTGCCCATGACCCATATTATTGGGCCGAACACGGGGCATTCGTATCATAAGGACAGTAAGCCGCTTATCAATGCAGAACTAGATAAGTTTGTGGTGCGTGGGCGAGAGAAGAGCCCAAACAAGATTCGCCTGACGACCTGGACACTGCGCTACGCGAAGTCCAACTGGCTGCACATAACCGGATTGGAAAAGCACTGGGAGCGTGCCCGCGCCGAAGCCGAGCGCAGCGGTGATGGCAAGAGCGTCACGATCAAGACAAGCGGCGTGAGCGCGCTGGCGCTGGACTCGGGCTTTCGCACGGTCAACCTGGATGGGCAGCTGCTCTCCGGGGCGAAGTTCTACAAAGAGGGCAAGAGCTGGAAATCCGGCGAGCCACGTGGCAAAACTCTGCGTAAGAAGCCCGGCTTGCAGGGGCCGATTGATGACGCGTTTATGGAGCGCTTTGTCTTTGTCCGGCCCACAGGAATCGCCAAGTCCGCTGAGCATGGAGCCTGGGCCAAGAAAGCTATGGAGCAGGCGCTGAGTGACTGGAAGACATTCTTCCGAGGCGAGGTGGTGGTGGTGGACGATGAAAAGCTCTCCGGAGAGCAGCTGCGCAATGCCAATCTGATTCTCTGGGGCGACCCGGCGTCTAATCGTGTTCTGGGCAATATGGCAAGCAAGCTGCCCCTGGGCTGGACAAGTGAGACTGCGCCGGTGTTTATCTACCCGAACCCGCTGAACGAGAGAAAGTACGTGGTAGTGAACTCCGGGTTTACTTGGCATGATTACATGTCTGGCTCCAATGCACACCACACCCCAAAGCTCCCTGACTGGGCCACGGTGCGCATCACCGATGGCGCAGTGACCGAAGTGGGCTTCTTCGACGAGAGCTGGAAGCGGTAGAATAGCCTCGTGCAGCAACAACGGATCGTGACGCAGCCGGTTTGCCATCTTTGGCAGGAGCCACGGCGGCGGGAGAATGACCGGGTTTCCCAGGTGCTTTTGGGAAGCTCCGTGGCTGTCGTCACCTCTTCTCCAGATGGTGAGTGGGTGCGTGTCCAGGCCGATGATACCTACCGTGGCTGGGCGGAGACGCGGTTTCTCGCTTCTGAAAGTTCGCCTGAGATGACTGTCTCCGTGCCGTTTGCTGATGTTCGTGCCGAGGCGCACACCGATGCATCGCTGGTGGCGCGGCTCTCGATCTTGAGTAAGCTTACGGCGCAACCACCCGTGGGCGACTGGTGCCCCGTGACACTGCCGGGCGGCACGCGCGGCTGGCTGCCGGTTTCTGCACTGGCACCCCTTCCCCGAAAATCCCCGGAAGTATGGGCGACGGAGTTTCTCGGGACACCGTATCTCTGGGGCGGGTCGTCGGCGTTTGGCCTGGACTGCTCCGGGCTGGCGCAGCTCTGCTACCGACTGGCAGGCGTGCTCTTGCGCCGCGATGCCGATATCCAGCGCTCCGACCCGCGCTTTGTTGCGGTCGAAAAAGAGGCGCTTGCGCCGGGCGATCTGGTGTTCTTTGGCAAGCCCGACAAGATCACGCACGTCGGGCTTCACTATAAAGAAAATCTCTTTATTCATGCCGCAGGCGGAGCGGGGACGATTGTTACCGAGTGGGGTGACCGGCGCTACTCTCCAAGCTATGTGGGTGCCCGGCGGCTTGATCCACAGAAAGTGAGCGTTCCCGTGCAGCGCCACAAGGCCGAAAACCGATGACTCTCCCCAAAAGTTTCTACGTACCTCTGGAGCGCGATCTCCTGCGCCTGACGGGCCGTGACCGCCAGAGTTTTTTGCAGGGCATGCTCACCAACGACATTGCCTCGCTCACGCCTGGGCAGGGCTGTTATGCGTTTCATCTCACCAGCAAAGGCCAGATCCTCGCGGACATGAGCGTACTTTGCTTAGACGACTGTCTCCTTCTGGACACCGAGCCCGGCTGGGGCGAGCCGCTTGCCGCTTCGCTGGAGCATCATTTGGTCATGGAGCGTGTCAAGATTCGCCTGACCACGGAGATCGTTTATTTTATTTACGAGGAAGGCAAGTGGCGGGCGCTCTACGACGCTACCTCTCCGCCAGAGCTGCCCGTGTGCGGCGAAGCGATCTATGAGGCGCTTCGGATTGAGGCGGGCATTCCGCGTGGGCGTGTGGACTTCGACGAGAAGACACTCGCGCCGGAGACAGGGCAGGCGGGCCGAGCGATTCACTATAAGAAAGGCTGCTATATCGGGCAGGAGATCGTGGCGCGCATTGATGCGCGGGGCCATACCAACCGGAGCCTGGTGACGCTAACAACGGAGCAAGTGGTCGAGCCTGGGACGCGGCTGACGGTGGACGGCAAAGATGTCGGCTGGATTACGTCGGCGGCGCTCGGGCCAACGTGCAGTGTCCCGGTGGCGCTGGGCTATCTACGAAATGAGCACGCCGCGCCGGGGACACAGGTCACGGTTGGTGCCTTTGGCAATGGAGTGGTCGCGTGAAGCACGGAGTTATTCTGGGAAGCATTGCCGCTGTTATGACCGTTGTCGGGGGGATATTCTGGGCGGTCAATGCCTGGGAGTACCAACAGATTGGGGAGAGCCAAGTCCGGCGGCACCTGGTGCGCGGCGTGGTCGAGATCAAGCGCGATGACCACTGGAAAGCACCGTTTATTGTTGAACCTCGTGCCCCACTTCTCACACGCGACGACCTGAAGCGCATCACAATCAGCGACATTCGCTGGGGGAATGCGGGCCTACTTTGTGCCACCGCCACCACGACCCCAGGAAAACCTCTGGAAGGACGTCTTGCCTTCATCATCGAAATTACGGAGACGGGGAACGGGAAGCGGATCCGAGATCGCGGTATCCGTCAGACACTCGCCTGGCCGGGGGGAGCCAAGATCCCCTTCGTCTTGCCCACCGACCTCTTTAAACCCATTCGCAACCAGACGACTCTGGTGCACCTGGAACCCATAGAATAGGATTTTTTGTATGCGCACTTCGACCAACACTCGTTTTAGCCAGTCGGGTTTTCATCACATGGCTCTCCGTGCACGAGATTTTGATGCCTCGCTGGCCTTTTACACCGAAGGAATGGGCTTTCCTGTGGCACACTCCTGGGGGGAGGGTGATAAACGAATCGCTCTTCTTGACTTAGGCGATGGTAACTACTTGGAGCTTTTTGCCTGTCCGCAAGCGACTGAAATTGTGGGAGGGAACCAGTTTTTCCACCTAGCACTCCGCTCCCTAGATGTTGACTCTGATATTGGCAAAGTTCGTCTACTCGGTTGTCCCATTACTATTGAACCTAAAAGCGTTGAAGTCAATGGGAAGACGATTCGTGTGGGATTTTTTCTGGGACCTGAGGGAGAAACTTGGGAATTCTTTCAAAATGACGAACTTTAAGATAGAATAGTAGCTAAGGAATTTTCAACGACGAAATGAGACAGATGAGAAAATCTAAGAACACTGAGGTTGGATGGTTTCTTATACTGTTACTTGTCGGTGTTTTGTTTATCTGCCTCCTCTTATTGCCTCAGCTACGCCACCAGCAAGGGGGCAAGTGGTCGCTTCCTCTGATTGGAGTTGCTTTCGTCATAGTTCTCTATCTCCAGCCTTCGGTGGCGCACCGAGTCCATCGCTGGCGCTCCGATCGGCGCGACGAGGCCGAGAAGCGCTGGTGGCGAGAGCGCGACAAGCGTGAGCAGGCGGCGCAGCTACGGATTGAGGCGCTTCGCCATGAGAAAGTACAACGCGAGAGTCGGCGGCGGCGGCGGTAGTCTGTGCTCCGTCATCTTGCCCGTCTACGCCAGCTCCTTACCTACCGCCGCCCGGAGCCGCCTCGCACTGCTCTTGAGCAGAGGAACAATCTTCAAATCGCGGTAATTGTTGTTGTGCTCTAGCGACACTAGTCGTCGGCGCGTATGCCTTCCATCGTCACCAGGATGATCGGCCCCCAGAAGGCCATTCCCCAGCCTGCAAAGGTCAGAAACTGCTGCTCCACCGGATGGGCCGCGACGAAGTCTTGCTTACCGATGGTTAGCAGGAGCAGGATACCCGCAAGGGTACCGAACCAGGCACAGAGGGCGCGAAGCTGCCACGGAAACTTTGTGAAAAATAGCTCAAGCATTACACTGAGACTTTACCGGATTTTTCGACGCTTTGTCAACCCTAAAACAAAGAAGATCACTAATCCGCCTGTGGTGAGCGCGGTGATACGACGCCCCATGGCAGAGTAGGGGGCCTGGTAGGTCAGCTCAATGGTGTGCCTGCCCGCTTCCAGAGGGACTCCCATAAAGAGATAGTCGGCTCGGAGAACCGGGCTTGGCTTGCCATCAATGCGTGCCTCCCAGCCGTCGTAGTAGGCTTCGTGGACAACCAGCAGGCCGGGAGCTGTGAGGGTGGTCTCCGTCCGAATCGAGCTAGGCGTAGGGCGTTGCGTCTTGCAGATTTCGGGTGCAGTGGTGGGAGAAACGAGCACCTTTTGTTCTATCAACGCCGCAGCGGGGGCAAGTGTCTTGAGGCGTTCCAGAGCGTACTCTTTATTTTGCTCCACCAAGACGGTGTGCACAACCCGCGCGAGGGGCAGGGCGGAGTCGCGAAGGTAGAGACCAGGGGCGACACGGGGCAAGGGCAGCTCTTCTTTGCTGGCAACATAGCGTACCCCCAGCCGATCCAGCAGGCCGTTGCGCGTTTGAGGCCAGTCGGCTGCCGTCGTTGTAGGGCTAAGCGGATCAAGGTCGGCGGCGGGTTTGCCAAGAGCAGCGGCAAGATAGGCAAACAGCTCCTTGCTGGTCAGAGAGTCATAACCGACCGCGCTGTACTGCTTGGTGAGCGCCCCGGACTCTGGCCAGATCTTGCTATCCTCTAGAGGCAGAAATCGAAAGGCTCGGGCATCTTCAGGAAGATCACTCTGGAACGTGTCCACCGGAGGAGCCAACAGAGCTTTGGGCAGTCCTAGGGAGGGGGCGTTGGCAAGCCCGAGATCCAAATAGAGAACCACAGAGGGCAGGTAGGCAAGTGCGGGGTGTCGGCGGCGGCCCCACAGAAATCCGAGCGCGACAGCCGAGAAAACCACAAAGAGCCCGATTCCCTGGCGCTGCCCCGTCAGCAGCCCCGCTAGTTTTGTGAGCTGGCGCTCCGGGTTCTCCGGATAGCTTGCTAAAATCCGTGCCTGACCCAGCGCGGTAAGCTTGGAGCGCCCCCCTAGCGTCGCAAGCAGTGCGCCCAGACCAAGGGCTACCACTGCGACGGAGAGAAGACGCACCTGCTGTAGCCGACGTCGTGTTGCAGAGGTGGTGCTCTCTAGGATTGCAGCCAGCCCTAGCCCCCCGAGAACCGGGAGCGTGAAGGCGACCAGGAACATCCAGCGGACTGGACGCGCGATGAAGCTCAGGCCGGGGAGCCGGGCAAGAAGTGAGTAGAGCGGGTTATAAGGCCCCATTGCAAGCAACAGGCCGCCTAACAACAGCCCCACGAAGAACCCTGTCCGTCGCCGTCGTGCAAGAATGAGCGCCGCCAGCGCAAAGTGCAGGGTCAGCACCCCCACATAGCCTGGCATCTCCACACTGGGCCCCTTGAGCAGTGCATTGTGAGTCGCTGCGCTACCAAGTAGCGCGGGGACGGCTAGAGTGGGTAGGGCTAGAGGAGGAAGAGATTGCTCACGCACGAAGCGCATTGGGAGTGCGGTGCGTGCGCTGCGCTCCAGAACCGTTAGAGCCGGAGCAAGCTGAACCGCGCTGACCCCCAAACTGACTAACACCACGACCCCGTAGCGCAGAGCAAGTGCCAATGCCACTGGCTGCGTGCGCAGCGCCGTCAGCCAGCGCAAAGTGAAGACCGCTCCCGCCATAAAGCTGATCTCAGGGAAACCTACCAGCAAGTTCATGCCGTAGGCGCTCCCTAGAAGCACGGGCCAGCGCCAGCCCTTCGGCTCCGCGAGCACCTTCTCGGTGAGGAGCAAGAACCAGGGAAGCCCCACTGCCGCCTCAATGACGGGGACATGCCCAAAGGCGACTCGTGTGGCGAAAAATGTCCCTAGAGGAAAGGCCAGTCCCGAAAAAAGCGCTGCGGGAACGGAGCGTGTGTAGTGCAGCAGCAGAAAATACATTCCCAGTGCCCCCAGGCAGAGATGCAGGAGCTGATCCCACACGAGCCCACACCCGACAGGGAGGAAAATAGCCAGCCAGAAGGCGGGGTAAAAGAGCCCTGCCTCCAGGCTCGCCAGAAATGGGATGCCTGCGAAGCTGTAGGGTTTCCAGAGGGGCCATACCCCCGCATTAAGGCTTTCCTGTGCGAATACTCTCCAGGGGTAGTAGAAAAGAGCGATGTCTTCGCCCAGGCGCACTTGGCGCTCGTCGAATGCGATCAAGGAACCATAAAAAAATAAAACCAGCCCCACCAGAAGGGCCGGCGGCAAGGCTGGTTTCATCGGCGCTAACACCTACATCTTATAGTATTTCTCGTCCTCACTCATTGCGGGGATCTCAAAACCGTACTGCTCCGCCCACTCCACAGTCTCCTGCCAGCGATCCTGCCGGTGCGCATCACTTGTCATAGAGGGCAGGAGATGGGGAGGCTCGGGCACTTCGTCCTCCGCGCGCTCCGCCCACTCACGGTGGAGCTTTTCATAAATCATAGACCACTTCCAGGGAAAAGGGCAAATAAACTGTTCTTCCATGAGACAATCACCTCTGGTTGTATTGTAGCAAAGTTTAAGGCTACAGTTGTGCTTTGCGACGATTTTTTTCTGGTTCAGCTAAATGCTTTTGCCAGTGCGTAAGCGACAGCGGCGGCGATCCCCCCGATACTTGCCGTCTCAAAAGCGCTGCGCCAGGGATTGCTGCCGGTGAAGCGGCCCTTGACGAAACCAAAAATACAAAGCGCGAGGAGGGTCACGACACATGAGAGCTGGAAGGCGGCAGTGTGCTGCGTCAGAAAAATGTAGGGAGCAAGAGGAATCAGGCCGCCAATGATATAGGAAATGCCGATCGTGATTGCGCTCTGGAGGGCACGTTTGGGATTGGGCTCTTCCAGACCCAACTCGAAGCGCATCATGAACTGCACGTAGCTTTCCGGGTTGCGCTCCAGCGCGGCAATAATAGGGGTAATCTCGGCTTCTGTCAGGCCGTAGCCCTCGAAGACTTCCCGGATCTCCGCCGCCTCCGCCTCGGGCTTGTGGACAACTTCCCAGGCTTCGCGCTTTTTCTCACTGATATAGTGCTCCGCCTCGCTCCGAGCCGCCAGATAGCCGCCCAGTCCCATTGCAATCGAGCCCGCTGCAATCTCCGCCAGCCCTGCGGTGACGACGATATGAGTGCCGAAAACTGCGCCGGAGAGGCCCGCTGCCAGCGCGAAGGGAACCGTCAGCCCATCCGCCATCCCGATAACCACATCCCGTACACTCTCTGAGGACTTAAAATGAGTTTCGTGGTGAAGATGGGTATCCAAGAGAGCTATCTTCCGATCTTGATGCCACCCTCACGGGGCGCAGTGATGATAATAGGCGCGGTGCTGTCTGTGGGCGCATCGGCGTTGCGGCCTCCCGTGGTGCCCACGAAGACAAAGCGCAGGGGCGGAAGTTTGGGATCACGTGTACTCAAGTAGCGAGAGGCCTCGGAGCCGCGTAGCGTAAACGTTGCTTCGTCTTTATTTCCTGGAATATAGAGTGCGCCCTGGCTGATCGTGATTCCTGGGGGGAGACCCAGGGCGGATATCACCACATCGCTGCGGCCATTGGTGGGGCGCACGACTTTCACGACCACAGTCGCGCTCTGACCGGGCCCGAGGTTCAGGCTCTCAATTCCCTGAACCGAGAGTCCGAAAGGGGGCTCCTCTTTCGCCACACCGATAAACGCGGCGCTGCGCTCAATGGGGCGAAGGTTGTTGTTCTGTGTGCGGTAGAGCTCAATGGGCTGGGCGAAGCGCCTCAGCAAACGGACATTACCCTGGTCGTCCGTCAGTTCTGTCGTTCCCTCGATGGTGATTGTCCCGCCTCCCAGGGCCGCTTTATCGTCTACTGTGATGAGCAGAAGCGCTTTGTCATCGTCGGGCGGGATGACTCCCGCTTCCGCTTTGATTCCCAGGGGAAGCCCCTTAATGGTAAGCTTGATCGGTCCTTTGAGTGCCTCACGGCGGGTGACGCGCACGAGCAGCGCCGCACGTCGCCCTGGGGCCAGGTTGGCCCCATCGGGTGTGACATTGAGGGAGAAGTCAGGGATTCCCGCTCCGATTGTCTCCCAGCAGTAGCTCCCCCCCGACGAGAGCGAGTCTGTGATCTCCACCACGTACTCACCCGCTTTGGGGAAGCAGGCGGGCATCCGTAGCTCCTCCTCGCCATCCATCAGCCGGGTCTGGACGACGGCATTTTTTTCGTCTCTAATTGTCACGCGGGGGCGGAGCTGCGAGCCCAAGCGCTTGGTGTAGAGCTCCAGGCCCATGCCGGGTTTGAGTGCTTGCACTTTAAAACGATCCACCTGGTTGGCACCCGTCAGTTTCCCCGAGAACATCGCAGGTAGTGTCACGGCAGTGGCGAGGCCGATTGTCTCCACCGGGCCGCCCCCATCGGGCAGATCCCTCACCAGCACGGGAGTGTCTCCCATCGCCGTGTGGAGCATCGTCACCCCCGCCGCATCGCGCGCCAGCAATGCCTCAATAGATACATTGCCCATACTGGCGGAGAAGTTGGCACCAGGCCGTGCGACTAAGTTTGAAAGAGTGGTGTCTGCGGGCAAGTTACCTATTGCTAGACGGTAGATTGAGGCTGGATTGCCTTTCCAGAGTAAATCGCGCACCAAAAGTGTGTACTCACCGTCGTTGGGGCAGATCCACTCTAAAATAGGGTCAATATCAATGCGCCCTAGGCTCTTGGCAAGCTCTTTACCCTTGCTATCATAGAGATAGAGCACCGGGTTGAAGAACTGGGGGCACTGCTCATTGATTCGATAGGCTTTCAAGTTGAACGTGAGTGGTTCGCCTTTTTTGGCAGAAAAAAGAAACTTATCCCGCTGGCCCGACAGCGTAAGAGCACCGTTGATGATGGCGGGGAGAGCGATTGTGAGGCTCGTATTGGGGAGCGCCAGTGTCTCTGGCAGGTTGCCAATCTCAAAGGTAAAGGGGGATGAGATGCCCTGCTCAGTGACGAGGCGCACCTCGCGCAAACCGGGAGGGGCATCGGCGGCGATACTCAGCTTGGCCGTGATCTGCCCTGCGCGTGCCCGTGCCTGGAGCCAGCTAACAATCTTATCCCGGTCCTCTTTCTTGATATCTGCGCCACGTGCCGTGATCATTCGGTCTGCCGTAGCGGCCCACTGCTCGGGCGACAGAGTGCGGTTATCCGGGGAGCGCGACTCGTGGCAGGTAACGCACTTGGCGTTGAAGAGGGGCCGAATCGTGTCGTCCACTGGGCCTCCTGCCGCACGGAGCTCCGCCTTGACACCCGGCCCACCATTGACGACCACACGCTTGGCTCCTGCTAGGCCACCGCCACGAATCGCGATCTCGACACTCTGTCCTGCCTGTGCACCCGCGGGGTAGAGCGCGGCGATGCGCGGGTTCTGGGCAAGCGCGGCACTCATGAGCGCAAGCGCTGTCAACAAACCGATGGTGCGTTTCATTGGGGCACTCCTGGTGCGGCGGGTGTATTCGGTGCGGGGGGAAGCTCGCGCACCAGCTTGTTCTGGATCACATCGTAGAGACGGACACGGCCATCCAGTGAAGCGGCGGCGAGAAGCTGGCTGTTGGGCGAGAGCGCGAGACCCCAGATATCTCCTAGGGCCTCCGTGAACTCTTTTTCCAAGCGATTGCGGCCCAGGTTCCAGACCTTCACTTTCTTATCCGCACCCCCTGAGGCGACTGTCTGGCCGTTGGGAGCCACGGCGATGGCATAGACTCCATCGGGGTGGGCACCGCCAAAAGTCTGGCCGGTGAAGCCCGTGCGCGGATCGGGCTCCTTAGGGTCGCGGGCCTTGCCATCGGAGCGCACCCCGAAGATGCGCAGAGCACCATCGCCGCTGCCCACGAGAAAACGCCCGGGCTGCGGGAGCGCGGCGACGCACCAGACCACGCTGCCGCACTGGTCAAAGTTCACCACGACGCGGCGTTTGTCGGCATCCCAGACCTTGAACATCTTGTCCGCGCCCCCCGTGGCAAAGAGCGCCCCGCCGTCTTGGGGTGTGGTGCGGCTCGGCACGGTGACACTCAGACAGCGCCCCACGTGCTCAGAGAGGGTGCCGATAGTCTGACCACTCATGGCATCCGTTACGCAGACTTTCTCATCATTGGCGGCGGAGAGGATCTGGTTGCCCAGAAATGCCACCGATTCCACGGTATCGTAGTGAGGCTTGAGAGTTTTTATCACTTGCCCACTGGTGGCGTTTAGTAGCAAGATCACGCCGCTCATGCCGGGCACGCCCGTTCCAGCGGCAATCACGCCGCCATCGGGGGAGAACGCGAGGGTGCGAATGGCATCTGTGGAGACGCTCCAGTCCGAGAGCTTATTGCCGCTCGCGACATCGTAGATCACCACGCGCCGATAAGTCCCCACCGCGAGGCGCACGCCATCGGGTGAGAACGCCACTGCCCAGCACGGCGGCAGTTTGGTCGCGACGGGAAGGCCCCCCCCGCCCCCGCCGGGCGGGGGAGCTTTTACGGGGACTTTACCCGTCGTTTTCTTCTGTGATCGTGTCGCCCACATGAATTTCGCCTTCCTCCAGCACCCGCGCTCGAATCCCAGCTTGGTTCACCAGACGCCGAGCCAGGCCGGGGCGCTGTGTGTGTGCCTCCAGCTTGGCGCACGGCTGACAGAGCTCCGTGCCCTCGCAGAGCACGCTGCCCACGCGGAAGCGCTTGCCGACGAGTTCATTGAGCGAGACGCCCGTCACGGTGATATTACGCCGCGACTCACCGGGGGCAAAACCCTCTGTGTCCACAGCCTCCGCCTCGATGAGCGTGATATTGGTGGTCTGGCGGTCGCCCGCAATGCCGCTGTCTTTGACAAGCCGCGCCGACGCGACAGAATCTACAGGTGCCCAGGATGTCGGGGCAATGTGAATGGAACGAATCATGATATTAGACCAGCTCGCCGATGTGGCGACCGCCGCGCGAGAGAGTGATGCGGACGCCTTCGGGGGACGTGATGGACTGCGTGTAGTCAATGCCGAGGCACTGGTAGATTGTTGCCGCTAAGTCTTCGGGCTTGACGGGGCGCTCGGCGGGCTCAAAGCCTTTGGTGTCCGAAGAGCCGACGACCACACCGCCCTTCACGCCCCCTCCGGCGACAAGTACCGAGAAACAGCGGGCGTGGTGATCACGGCCCCCGTCGCGGTTCACAATCGGGGTGCGCCCAAACTCGCTCATCACAATCACCATGGTGGTCTTGAGCAGGCCGCGCTGTTGCAAGTCCTCAATAAACGCGGCGACGCCTTTATCAAAAGTGGGTAGCAAATTGCGCGAGAGGTTGTTGAAGGCGTTGTTGTGTGTGTCCCAGCCGCCCGACGAGACCGTCACAAAGCGCACGCCACCCTCCACCAAGCGCCGCGCCAGTAGCAAACTCTGCCCGAGCTGCGTGCGTCCGTAGGCATCGCGCACTTTCGCAGGCTCCTTACTGACATCAAACGATGCGCGCGCCTCTGCCGACGAGAGCAGGCCATACGCTCGGTTATAGAAAGAGTTGACAGCCTTGGCGCGATCCGAACCCTTCTCGAAACGCGAAAACGCCGAGTCCACGGACTCGCGCAGGGTCTTGCGGCGGTCCATGCGCTCCAGTGTCATGCCCTGTGGTAAGTCTAAATCGCGCACGCGGAAGCCGCCGTTGTTGGGATCGCCGCCCGGCGCGAACGGATCGAGAGCCGCACCGAGAAAGCCCGCACCGCCGTACTGAATCTGGCCGGGAACCGCGATATAAGGTGGAAGCGCGGATTTCGTGGGCAGGAACTTGGCCGCCACCGAGCCGTAGCTGGGAACCCCGAAGCCGGGTAGGGGCTGGAACCCCGTCAGCATGTAGTGGGTGCCGCGCTCGTGGGCCGCTTCGCCCGTGGTCATGGAGCGGATCAGCGAGAACTTATCAGCCTGCGCGGCAAGCAGCGGCAGGTGCTCCGAGAGCTGCATCCCGTCGGCCTTGGTGTTGATCGGGTTGAACTGACCGCGAATCTCCACGGGGGCATCGGGCTTGAGATCGAAGGTGTCTAAGTGGCTCGCGCCACCCCCCAGCCAGATAATCACAGCAGACTGCGCCGTCGCGCCTTGCAGACCCGCTGCCTGGGCTTCTTCAGCCTCAAACAGATCGGTCATGCTGAGACCCAGCAGGGCTCCGGCTTTGAGGCCGGTGCTGAGGAAACTACGTCGAGAGAGTGCGTTGTATTCCGTACACGCGTTCGGGTCTGTTGGTTCCGCCATGGTGTTTTGTCCTCTACTCTGAAATTCGGTTCATTGTAACATTAATCAGTAGGTACAATCAAGCCATGAATCTGCCAACACTCACGGATCGAATTGGCGCGACGCCGCTGGTATTACTGCCCTCACCCAACCCCGACATCCCTATTCTCGGGAAGATGGAGGGCAACAACCCCGGGGGAAGCGTGAAAGATCGGCCCGCGTGGTCCATGATCCGCCGCGCCGAGGAGCGAGGTGAGCTGAAGCCCGGCGTGACATTGATCGAGCCTACCAGCGGCAACACGGGAATCGCACTGGCGATGATCGCCGCCGCCCGTGGCTATAAATTGGAGCTGGTCATGCCCGCCAATAGTACGGCGGAGCGAGTGCAGACCATGCGGGCACTGGGGGCAAAAGTTGTCCTTACTCCGGCGACAGGGGGCATGGAGGGCACAATTGACTTTGCCCATGCACGGCTCAAAGCGAATCCGGGGAGCTACTTGATGCTCAATCAGTTCGCCAATCCGGATAACTGGCGTGCGCACTACGAGACCACAGGCCCCGAGATTTGGCAGGACACGGAGCGAAGAATCACGCACTTTGTCTCGGCGATGGGCACCACGGGAACCATCATGGGGGTCTCGCGCTACTTGAAAGAGCAGAGCCCCGCGGTTCAAATCGTCGGCTGCCAGCCCACGCCCGGCTCGCGTATTCCTGGGATTCGGCGCTGGGCACTGGAGTACCTGCCCAAAATCTTCGAGCGCGAGCGTGTTGATCGTGTGATTGACATTGAGCAAGGAATCGCCGAATCCACGGCCCGAAAGCTCGCCGCGACCACGGGGATCTTCACGGGTGTCTCAGCGGCAGGGGCGCTCTGGGCCGCGCAACAAGTGGCGAGCGAGCTGGCTAAAGAGGGCAAAAAGGGCCTGATCGTGACGATTCTCTGTGACCGGGGCGACCGCTACCTCTCGTCGGACTTATTTGCCGATGGCCACCCGGAGCTGGGTGCGCTGGAGATAATTTCATGAGCACGGTACGCGTCACACTGGAGCGTGTCGGGCCGTGTGCCTACGACGCCACCGATGCGCTGGGCAATACAATGCGCCTGGCGGGCTCTGCCGAGCTGGATCAGCAGATTCGCGAGCGCCTCCCCGATGCAAGTGTCTTCCCTGAGACGTTGCCGCTTCTGGAGAACTCTGGCCCAGGCTTTCGGCCCATGGCGCTTCTCTTGATCTCGCTGGCGGGCTGTAGCGCACTGGATCTGGGCCTGATTCTAGCGCGGCAACGGCAAGATGTCCGTGGGCTCACTATCGTTGCGGACGGTACCCGCGCCGACGCCACGCCCGCGCCCTACACCCATATCATCCTGACATTCACCGTTCGTGGCCCCGTAGACCCTGTAGCACTTTCCCGCGCCGCCGAGCTCGCCGTACGCAAGTACTGCTCCGTCGCCGACACGCTCAAGCCGGAGATCACGGTGGTGACGAGAGTTGCGGAGCTGGGAGGATGAAACGTCGTGTACCGCTCGCGCTACAAGTGCTCATCGGGGTGGCTCTGGGGATCGTGCTTGGAGTGACTGCTGGCAAAGGCGAGCTGACCGAGACTCTCGGGGCGATTGGGATCCTCTCGATCAAGGCACTACGGGCGCTCGCGGTGCCGCTGGTGTTCTTCGCGATTCTCGATGCGTTTGTTAAGACACGGATCGAAGCGAGGAAGTTCGGGCGGCTGATGCTCATCTGCCTGGTCAATGTTTCCGTAGCGATGGCAATTGGGCTGACACTGCTCAATGTTTTTCAGCCCGGCAAGCTCTGGCGCGGCAAGCTGGAGACACTCATTGCGCAGACACACGCAAAAGCCCCGGAGGCAAAAAAAGTTGAGGATCCCGAGGCGCCCGGCGCGACTCTGGAGCTTCTGCCCAATGTCAGCTACTACGTTCCCTCGTCGCTGGTGCGGCCTTTTGTCTACAATAACTTAATTTCCGTGGTGCTGCTGGCGCTGCTGATCGGGGCGGCGATCCGAAAAGTACGCGCGGAGCAAGAAGCGCTTAGCGAATCAACAGAGCAGAGCATTCGGACCATCGAGAGCTTTATCGCTGCCGCGTACCAAGTGATGCTGGTGATGCTTGAGTGGATTGTTCGCACCGTGCCCTACGCCGTCTTTGGTACCGTGGCAAAGGTGGTGGGGGCGTCGGGGGTTGGGGTATTTGCCCTACTCTGGGTCTTTTTGCTCGTCGCGCTCACCGGGCTGGCGCTCCATAGCTTAGTGTACTACCCGGCAATTGCTTATTTCTGGGGCAAGAAATCCCCGAAGGTCTATCTCGGGCAAGGCGCGGATGCGATTCTCACGGGGCTCTCCACCAACTCCAGTTTGGCGTCGGTGCCTATCACACTCAAGTGTTTGGAGAAGATGGGGGTCTCGACGGCATCTGCGCGCCTCGCGGCGTGCGTGGGCACCAACCTCAACAACGACGGCATCACGCTCTACGAGGCGATGGCGGCGCTCTTTCTGGCGCAGGCACTGGGCAAAGATCTCTCGCTCGTGGCACAGTTTCAGGTAGTGCTTGCCTCCATCATGGCCGGAGCCGGTATCGCCGGAATCCCCGAAGCGGGCCTGATTGTCCTGCCGCTCGTACTCAGCACAGCTGGGCTCTCCGCCGAGACTATCGCCGTCGCGCTGCCGCTGCTCATTCCCGTAGACTGGATCATCGCCCGCGCCCGCTCCGGGGTCAATGTCATGAGCGACATGCTTGTCGCGATCTTGCTTGATGCCGGTCAAAAGCTCACTGACGAGTAATGACCGAGCTGCTGCGCCTTCGTCTGCCCACCGACAACGCCTTTGTGAGTGTCGCACGGGAGGCGGTCGTCTCTGTGGCACGCAAGCTTCGCTTTCCCGAGGCGGAGCGTGAGGCGCTCCGGCTGGCGGTGGGCGAGGCGTGCAACAATACAGTGGAGCACGGCGATGAGCGAGGGATGCTGACTCTGCGCTGCCTGCATGACTACGAGTTTCTGATTGTGGAAGTGAGTAATGCGGGAGAGGGAGCACTGCCTAGCTCTCCTGCCGCAATGCCGGATGCCAGTGCTGAAGGGGGGCGTGGCCGTGCGCTCATGGAAGCCCTCACCGATAGCGTGGAGTACTTCGTGGGGGAGGGGCAGACCTTGGTGCGTCTCAAAAAGCGCCTGCCTCTCTCCTGAAAGCCCTGCGTGAAATACCAGGATTTCGGCTTTTTAGCCCATTACCTCAACTAATTTCACTTTACCGCAGATAATCCAGAAGGGACATACTGCCTATCTTAACCCGCCATCGCCAGAGCCGCTTGCTGGGAGTTTTCCGCCGATTTCTCCTTCACAATTGCCTCGGTGAAATCCACGTCGCGCAGCTCCGACTGCCGAACTTCTAGGAGACCGACTTCCTTTTCGATCCCCCGCTGGGCCATATCCAGGTAGTTCAGGCGCGCACCCATATCTCCTCGAAGGCTCACCACCCGGTTCCAGTCGGCATCCACTTTGGTCATGCTCGTGCGAATCGCCTCACTGTTGCCCGAGAGAACGGCTTGCTCCAGTCCCTTTAAGTTCGCGAAAAGATCGCTGCCTTCCTGCCCTCGCTGAAGCTGCTCTCCGGTGATACTGATCGCCAGCGGTTGTCCGTCGGTGGGATCCAGCTTCAGCGTACTGACATTGCCCGCGTAGGTCACGGACTCGCCTGCCACAAAGGGGCGGACATCACTTTTGGTGCCACTGAAGAGATAGCGCTGGTCCACGCGAGTATTGGCCAGGTTGAGCACAGACACTGCCGAGCTTCGAATCTGGGCCGCGAGTGCAGCCCGGTCGGCATCACTGCCGGTAGCAGTGTTGGCGGCGCGCAGCCCGGCGATCTTGGCTGCCTGAAGGGCGGTGGAGAGCTCTCCCAGTACCGACTCGGTGGACTTCATCAGGGGCAGAGCACCGCTGATACTCTCCGTCTGCTGCTGGCGCTCTGCCAGGCGAGACTGGATTGTCAGTAGCTCCACCGTTCCTGCGGGATTGTCGGAGGCGCGCTCTAGCTTCAGCCCGGAGCTGACCTGACCTTGTGCCTTGTTGAGGCGTGCCTGGTTGTTCTGAAGGCTAGCGAGGCGCTGCTGGTGGGTGATCCAGGTGGTGATTCTCATGGTTCTTTTCTCTCTGTTTTTTTATTAGACTTTAGTTTCCGCTAATTGGGGGTAGTTTGCATGGCATGGCCAAAGACGATACAAGAGCTTATCACAACACAGGAAAGACCTTTGACCATGCCAACTACAGTTTATCAAACAGCCCTTCTCATTTGCCAACTCTGCCGCACATTACCCATCGGAAC